>NZ_CP028092.1:4599768-5256878 GCF_005491705.1 Pontibacter sp. SGAir0037
CTTTGTTTGGCTAAACTGTTGCCATGCAGGCTGGCTATAGTGTGTATCCTACACGTTTAAAATAGAGTAGATGTTATATATCTACAAGTAAAAATAACTACTTTTGTCTCTCTAAATACAAATAAATAAGTGGCTTTAATAAAATCAATTTCAGGAATCAGGGGTACTATTGGTGGTCGTGCCGGAGAGGGACTTACGCCTATCGATGTGGTGAAGTTCTCTGCTGCTTTCGGCACATGGGTACTCCAGACTACAAATATCAACACCATTGTTGTTGGTCGCGATGCCCGCTTGTCCGGAGACATGGTCAACAAATTAGTATGTGCTACCCTGCAGGGTTTAGGTATAAATGTGATTGATCTTGGATTGTCTACCACGCCTACCGTGGAAATGGCAGTTCCGGATCATAAAGCGGGTGGCGGAATTATTCTGACAGCCAGCCATAACCCCAAGCAGTGGAATGCGCTGAAGCTGCTCAACCAGCACGGTGAGTTTATTTCCGATGAAGAAGGAAAACTGGTACTGGAATTGGCAGAACAGGAAGCTTTTGAGTTTGCCCAGGTAAATAATTTAGGCAAGTACACGCAGAACGATAAAGCCCTTAAAAAACATATTAAAGCAATTTTAGCACTTCCTTTAGTAGATGCAGAGGCTATAAAAGCTAAGAATTTTAAAGTTGCTATAGATTGCGTTAACTCCAGCGGGGGTATTGCGGTGCCAATGTTGCTGGAGGCTTTAGGCGTGAAGCAGGTTGAAAAGCTGTTTTGCGAGCCAGATGGAAACTTTGCGCATAACCCGGAGCCACTGCCGGAAAATCTTCGTGAAATCTCTAAGCTGATAGAGAAAGGGCGCTTTGATTTAGGTATTGTGGTAGACCCGGATGTTGACCGCCTGGCTTTAGTTAATGAAGATGGCAGCATGTTCGGTGAAGAGTATACACTTGTAGCTGTTGCGGACTATGTGTTAAAAAATGCGGTAGGTAATACGGTGTCTAACCTTTCCTCTACAAGAGCTCTGCGCGATGTAACAGAAAGCGCCGGCGGGAATTATTTTGCAGCCGCTGTAGGCGAGGTGAACGTGGTAAACATGATGAAGGCGCAGAACGCTATCATTGGTGGTGAAGGTAATGGCGGTATAATTTACCCGGAACTGCACAACGGACGCGATGCATTAGTGGGAATAGCACTGTTCCTGTCGCACCTGGCAAAATCCGGCCTGAGCATGACGCGGTTGAGGGCATCTTATCCGAACTATTATATTTCCAAAAATAAGATTGAGCTTACTCCGGAGGTAAACGTGGATGAGGTGCTTACACAGATGCAGGCGCGCTATGCCAAGCAGCCTATCAATACCATAGATGGAGTTAAAATCGAGTTCGATAAGGAGTGGGTGCACCTGCGCAAATCAAATACAGAGCCTATTATCCGCATCTATGCCGAGTCGGATAGTAATGCAACTGCAGAGCATCTGGCTAATAAAATTATTGCTGATATAAAAGAGATTATCTCTGCCTGATTAAGATGCTCATGGCTTATTGTTGCTGTTGCAGATGGTTTAAAAGATAAATTTGTTGCGCCAAGCGAAGAAGATGTACTTTTTTTCGCTTGGCGCAATTATTTAAGATCTTTTTTAGTTGAACTATATTATATATCAAGATAAAAGATGCGTGTTTATTTAGATAATGCTGCTACTACACCTTTAGATAAGGAAGTATTTGAAGTGATGGCACCTTATATGCTGGAACACTACGGCAACCCGTCTTCTATACACGGGCATGGGCGCGAGGTGCGTGCTGCCATAGAAAAAGCACGCAGAACGGTAGCCAATCTGTTGAATACTTCTCCCGCTGAGATCTTCTTTACATCCGGAGGTACAGAAGCAGATAACGCTGCTATTGTATGTAGTGTGCGAACCTTAGGGCTGAAGCATATTATCACAACCAGGCTGGAACACCATGCAGTGCTGCATACTGTACAGATGCTGGAGAAGCGTGGAGAGGTACAGGTAAGTTACCTGCGCCACGATGAGCGTGGTGTGTTGGATCTGGATCACCTGAAAGAGTTGCTGGCGCAAAACTCTCAGACGTTGGTGACAATTATGCATGCCAACAACGAGATCGGTACGTTAAATGATGTAGAGGCCATCGGAGATATCTGCAAGAGCTTTCATGCTATTTTCCATTCTGATACTGTTCAAACGATGGGGCATTTTAAGCATGATCTGCAGAAGCTGCATACAAATTTTATAGTTGGGTCGGCACATAAGTTTCATGGTCCGAAAGGTGTAGGATTCTTGTACAGCGACGCAAGCGTTAAAATTCAGCCTTTAATCCAGGGAGGTGCCCAGGAGCGGAATATGCGTGGTGGCACTGAGAACGTGTACGGCATTATTGGTCTGGCTAAGGCCTTAGAAATTGCTTACCGTGATATGGAGGAGCATCGCTTGCATATACAAAGCCTGAAAGACAGAATGATCCATAAACTGCGAGACGGCCTGGAAGGTGTTTCTTTTAATGGAATGTCTGCAGTGGCGGATAAAAGTCTTTATACCGTGCTGAGCGTTTCTCTGCCACCTTCATCCATGACGGAAATGCTGCTCTTCAACCTGGATATCAATAAGATTTCGGTTTCTGGAGGAAGTGCCTGTAGTAGTGGAGCCAACGCTGGCTCTCATGTGCTGGAGGCACTTGGCGTTGATCCTGATCGGGCTAATGTCAGGTTTTCGTTTAGTAAACTTAATACCCCCGAGGAAATCGATTATGCAGCTGAGGTTCTTATTAACATGTATAAAAAGATTCCGGCATAGCAATTTTATAGTTAAAATAAGAAAGGCTTTGGTTTAACTAAAGCCTTTTCTGTTTTTGAACAAATAAGTAAGTATGAAAAGTATAGGTGTTTTTTGCGGTGCCAATGCGGGTGCAAACCTGGCTTATACACACGCGGCTGCTAAACTGGGTAAGTTAATGGCGGAGCAGGATGTGGCACTGGTATATGGTGGTGGAAATGTAGGCCTGATGGGCATTATTGCAGATGCTGTTTTAGGCAGTAAAGGCTTAGCCATAGGCGTTATCCCGCAAAGCCTTGTAGACAGGG
Organism: Pontibacter sp. SGAir0037; assembly: GCF_005491705.1. Lineage (NCBI taxonomy): Bacteria > Pseudomonadati > Bacteroidota > Cytophagia > Cytophagales > Hymenobacteraceae > Pontibacter > Pontibacter sp. SGAir0037. The sequence continues at coordinate 4,602,861 of NZ_CP028092.1, forward strand.
AAGTGGCCCACAAAGGTTTAACAGAACTGCATGTGGTGCAGACAATGCATGAGCGAAAAGCCATGATGGCAGCCAGATCAGATGCCTTTATAGCTATGCCAGGAGGTTTCGGAACCTTTGATGAAGTCTGTGAAATCATCACCTGGAACCAATTGGGGATTATCAGAAAGCCTGTTGCCTTTTATAATGTAAATGGTTTTTATGATAAATTTTTTTCGATGATTGACCATTGTGTAGCTGAGGGCTTTATAAAACCAGATCAGCGGGATAATATTATAGTAGAGGAGGATGCAGAGCTGCTATTGCAAAAATTAAAAGCCTATTCCGATGCCACCTCTGACTACTGGGTTGATTTCAAAAGAATTTAATTAAAGAAGTACAAGGGGGAAGTTACTTTGTAATTGAAAGCAGCCCCCCTCTTGGAATTTTGCTATTGCGCTGCTACCTTTTCAGGTTTGTAAAAGCTTTCTGGTGGACCCAAGTAAGACGGTTTTAAACCACCTGTGTCTACCACTACCTTCTGCAGCACTACGCCCGGGTCTACCATCCAGAACTTAAGTACATGCTCCCCTGATTTCTTAACAGTATGCTTTGATGTTTGGATGTTGATGTTATTCGCCACCCACTTATCCCACATGCCTTGCTTATTTTCATCCTGGTGCATGTTGATTATTTGTGGAGCTTCGTCATCAATAGACACGGCATACCGAATTCCCTGGGTGCTTTGATAGTTCAGAGTAGGAGACAGGTAAACGTGAACATTTACTGCGCCACTGTCCTGCAGATACATGCGATACTCTAAACAAGGACTGTTCCCGCCAGGTGTCTGCGCCGGTGCTGTAACAGGAAAAGGCGACATGGCTGAATAAGTGCGACCTAAGTCAGGAATTAGCTTCCAGCTGATACCGCCAGCCTCTACAGCACGTGTATAATGTGCAGCTTCCATAGAGACATACCCGTTGCTTTGCACAAATCCCTTTATTTGATCTGGTTTCAGAGAGGTAGTGTTGTTTACTACAGCCTGTACTACTACTTTGCCATTGGCTCCGGCTACCGTAATCGGAATGCGCTGCATGCCTGCAGGCACTTTTTGCCAGTCAACACTTACCAATATTTTTTGCTCCTGCTCAACCTGCCCCTGTTTAGACGAAACCTGCAGCCACTCTGCTCCCGTTTGCACTGTATAATTGAAAGAAGCCTTGCCACGGTTAAATATTTCAATGTAATAGTTGCTCTGGCCGTAGGGTGTAAGCTCTGGGAAAATAGCCTGGCTTTTCTCCTGGGGCCACCATGCATCAGATCCTTCCACTGCTACACCCATGCTTGCCGAAGCCGGTACAGTTAGCTCGCTTACCTCGGGCATGACATCCTTTTCAGGCTGCTGCCAATAGGTATAGCCGATGTGTGTCTGGTCCATCATGTGGCTCCATTTGCCGTTTGCCATGGTTTGGTTGTAGTAGCGAGATAGCTCGGCATCTTTGGCGAACAGTTCTTTTGCTTTATTAGCAAGATCGTTGGTGATGGCGCGGCCTTGCTTTGCGTACAGCCGGTTCTTAGCAACTGTAAAATAGAGTTCGTTCAGGTTGGCACAGGCTTTTGCCGGGTGCAGAATCAGTTGGTAATAAGCGTCTTTTTGCTCCGCAGGAATCTTATTATAAATTCTCTCTGCTTCTGTAGCCAGCTGATTATATTCTGCTACTACTGTTTCAGCTTCGCGGTAATGAGTAAGGCTGTATGTGTTCTGATCCAGTAGTTCTGGTTTACGACGGCTGTTATACTTGGCATACTTCGAAAGTATATCGGCAATAGCAGCGGCATGCTCTGACCCAAACTGCCTCTCCACCCAGAGCTGCGTGTATTCATCTAAGCGTTCTGCCGGCCATTTTTCCGGGTTCCAGGCGTAGTCCAGGAAGAATTCTGTAGGAAACTCCATGGGCTTGATGTCGCCTACGTTCACAATCCAGAGACGATCCGCTTTGTGCTGGTAGGCCAGGTGCATCTGTTCCCATATTCTTGGAATTGGGTTGGTGTTAAGCCATTTATAGTTTCTTGGTCCGCCCACATAATCGTAATGGTAATAAATGCCGTAGCCTCCTGCATGCTGTTTCTCGCCTGCTTTCGGTAGCTTGCGGATGTTGCCCCAGTTGTCGTCGCACAGCAGCAGCGTGACATCGTCGGGCACACGCATGCCTTTGTCGTAGTACTCCTGCACTTCTTTGTAAAGTGCCCAAACCTGTGGTGTAGCCGAAGCCTCTTTGCCTGTTACTTCGGAAATAATCTGGCGCTGATCGGCTACTATCTTTTCGAGCAGAGCAATGTTGCTGCTCTCGCTCATGGGTTCATCTCCGTCGCCGCGCATACCTATTGTTACCAGGCTCTCGTTGTTGCCCATCCGCTGAATGCTTTGTTTCCAGAACTCCTGCAGGTTAGCAGCATTGGTCTGGTAATTCCAGGAGCCTTTGCCGTATCTGCGCCACTCATCATGTGCGCGCATCAGGGGCTCGTGGTGCGAAGTGCCTATCACCACACCGTACTCATCGGCGAGCTTCGGGTTCATTGGATCATCATCATAAAAAGCTCTGCCCCACATGGCTGGCCATAGATAGTTTCCTTTCATGCGCAGAATCAGCTCAAACACATGTACATACATTTTGTGGTTAAAGCCTCCGAACTTTTCTGTGGCCCAGCCTGCCAGTGCAGGAGCCTCATCATTTATGAAGATACCCCTATACTTTACGGCTGGTTCACCCTGGGTATGGCGTCCAGGCATTACATATAAGTTCTGTTGCTGCTTTACAGGCACATCGGCCCACCAGTACCAGGGCGAAACTCCTATCTGTGAAGATACATCGTAAATGCCGAAGATAGTGCCTCGTTTGTCGCTTCCTACAATTACCAGAGCCTGGTCTACACCGGGTAAGGGCTTCTTAACCACCTGCACCAGGTATGTTTCCCAGCGACCTTTTACATCCGATACGTCAATTTTTTTGTCTTTAACCAGCTTATCGATAACCGGACTTTTACCGAGCGTGCCTATTAGTACCAGTTCTTTTGCCTTTGGCGCTTTTTTAGCAGCGAGTAAGGCGGGTTCCGATTTTGTAACACGATTGATGTCGGCCTGCAAATCTTTGGCAGCACGAATAACGCCAGTATAATCCTCAGAGCCGACAAATATGTTAGCCGGTTTACCGGCTACTGAAAGTGGGAAATATCCTTTTTCCTGTTTGTTGGAGATATAAGAATCTTTATCGATAGCTTGTGCCTGGTATGAGGCTGCCATAGAGACAAACACCAGCAAGAAAAACAGAGAATGAGTTCTTACACCCCTGCTTGCACAAGCTGCCTTAGCCAATGCTCCTAAACTGTAGTTAACTGTGCTATATAAGTTTGGTATCTTCATTTCAGTAGATTTAAGGATGATATACCCTGGATTTACAATTGTTATATTTCCACCTGTTTCATGCGAGGTGACAGGAAGTGCATAACCAGCCAGGCTGCTACATAGGCACAGCCGCAAATAGTGAATATGATGTTATAGCCCGCAATAATGTTGCCCATGCCTTTATAATAGTCGAGCAACCATCCTATAAAAAGCGGGAATAGGGCACCCCCTAATGACCCTGCCATGCCGCCTATACCCACTACTGAGCTAACGGCTCTTTTAGGGAACATATCTGATACGGTGGTAAAAATGTTGGCACTCCATGCTTGGTGCGCAGCAGCTGCTAAGCTAATCAGGCCAACTGCCACCCAAATATCAGTAGCATAACGGGCTGCCATAATCGGCATGACCAGCAAAGCTATAATAAACATAGTTGTTTTGCGGGCCCGAAACACAGGCCACCCTCTGCGAATAAAATAGGAAGACAGGAAACCTCCTCCAATACTACCCACTGTCGTGGCAGTGTAGACAATAACCAGGGGCATGCTCGGTTTACTTAAATCAAGGTTAAAGGTCGTGCTGAAGTAGGAGGGAAGCCAGAAAAGGAAGAAGTACCAGATGGGGTCCGTCATAAATTTTCCAAGTATAAAAGTCCAGGTTTGCCTTACGACGAGTAACCTGCCCCATCTCATCGGCTTTGGGTTTTCTTCTACAGCAGCGTCTTCGTTATCGCTGTGGATATATTCATATTCTACCTTTCCAAGCCTTTTCTGCTTAGCCGGTATTTCATAAAAAATTAACCAGAACACAAGCCATATAAAACCTATAGCTCCTGTTATAATAAAGGCCTCTTCCCAGCCGTAGGCTCCGAGTATAGCAGGAACCATAATTGGGGCTACTACAGCGCCAACGTTGGCACCAGAATTAAAAACACCTGTTGCCAGAGCTCTTTCTTTCTTAGGAAACCACTCTGCAACTGTTTTTATGGCAGCCGGGAAATTACCTGCTTCGCCCAAACCTAAAGCCGCTCTGGCTACTCCAAAGCCAAATGTACTTCTGGCTGCGGCGTGAGCCATGGCAGCTACACTCCATACTATAATAGAAATGGAATAACCCAGTTTCGAGCCAATCTTATCTATTATTCTTCCGAATATCACCATACCCAAAGCATAGGAAGCTGTAAAAGCCATAACTATACTGCCATAGTCGCTTTCTGTCCAGTTAAATTGTTGCTCCAGAGCAGGCTTCAGCAAGCCGATAATTTGCCTGTCGAGGTAATTAATGGTAGTAGCGAAGAACAGCAACGCGCAAATGGTCCAGCGGTAAGAGCCGATTTTAACCTTTTGTGTGGCGGGTTCTTTTTTGGTGGATGTATTCATTATAAAAATTTTAATGCTATATAATTAAAAAGGGCAGAAGCATTAGTACAAAGTCCTTTCTATACCCATTTCCAATCCTCTCAATTCAGCTAATCCCCGAAGCCTGCCTATTGCAGAATAACCGGGATTAGTTACTTTATGCAGGTCGTCTAGCATCTGGTGCCCGTGGTCGGGGCGGAAAGGAATAGGCTGCTGTCGGTCTCTGTTGATGGCAACCAGCTCGCGCATAACGCCATACATGTCTACATCGCCAGCCAGATGATCTGATTCGTAAAAGTTACCCGCCTCATCTTTTTTTACATTGCGCAGGTGTGCAAAGTACACCCGATGGCCTACTGCTTTCAGAACGTCTACAGCGTTGTTGTGTGCTCCTGCTCCCAAAGAACCAGTACAAAAGCATATGCCATTAGGAGCACGATCTACTCTTTCAATAATATATAAAAGGTCTTCTTTGCTGGAAGCAATACGAGGTAGCCCTAGGATTAGGTAAGGTGGATCATCCGGGTGAATAGTCATCCTGATTCCAGCCTCTTCACAAACATCCATAATAGATTCGAGGAAATATGCTAAATTTTCCCGTAAACCATTATGCCCGATGCTTTTATAAATTTCAATGCTCTCAGTTAGCTGCTCCAGAGAAATAAAGCCCTCCATAGGAACACCCATCCTAATAATCTCGCTTAAGGCGTCTAACTGCTGTTGCGATAAAGAAGCGTATCTTTGTTTTGCCTTTTGTGCGATCTCATGTGCATAATCCTGCTCAGCGCCCTCTCTTTTCAGAATGAACAGGTCAAACACTGCCAGGTCTGTCCAATCAAAATACAAAGCTTTAGCCCCATTCCGCATTTGCAGAGCCAGGTTAGTTCTGGTCCAGTCCAGCACTGGCATAAAGTTGTAACATACTGTAGTTAAGCCGCAAGCCGCCAGATTGCGTAAGGACTGACGGTAATTTTCAAGATATTTTTCACAATCGGCACGTCTTGTCTTGATAGACTCATGCACCGGCACACTTTCCACTACCACCCATTGTAATCCTGCTTCTTCTATTATTTGTTTTCGTTCCTGTATTTCTTCCAATGGCCAGATTTCTCCATGCGGTATATGATGTAGTGCAGTAACAATACCCGTAGCTCCGGCTTGTTTAACATCTTGTAATGAAACCGGATCATTGGGCCCGTACCATCTCCAACTTTGTAGTAGTGACATAATGTATCTTAAATGTTGATCTGTTTATAAGTGCTAATTCATTGTTTTGATATAGGAAATGTAGGCACATGTCTTACATTAAAATAAAAGAGCTGAATATACCAGTTTACAAGTTTATTAAAATCATAAAATGGCAGCCCGACATATCGGGCTGCCATTTTATGATAATTAGATTAGTTATATCCAGGGTTTTGGTAAGCCCTTTTTTCTGCTAAGCTAACATCCATGGCATCCAGCTGCCCCTGCGGGATTGGTCGCAGGTAGTGATGCGGCTGTATAGTACGTGTTATCGTTTCAGGTGTATGATCTCCTTTTGCTGCCCCGCTTATTTGATATGTGGAAGCAAGTTCATTCCACTTTTGCGTACGCACTAAATCGAACCAACGATAGCCTTCGCCAAAATATTCCCGTGAGCGTTCTGCCAGAATATAGTTAATATCTATCGTTGCAGGTGTTGCAGCCACCATGGCAGCACTGTTGTCCTGCACTTTAGCTACATTGCCGTTGTTGTCCCAACGCCACTTGCCTGCACGGGCACGTATTACGTTTATTAAATCTCGGGCAGTCTTACCAGCCTGTGTTGATGCTCCCTTTACAGCGGCCTCAGCAGCTACAAAGTATAGTTCCGAAAACTTAGCAATGTTAAAAGGGCGGGTACTTGCAGCATTAGGCTGTCCTAATCCATTGCCATTATCAGTACGATAAGGGCCAAGCTTCCAGAGGCCTGGATACATAATTCTGCTAATGCCGTTTGGCGATACCACGAAATCGGCTCTGCCTGGTAATACGCCTGCTCCAACGTTATTCTGTCCACCTCCAGTCGGATAAGTGATAGGAGTGGCAGGTTCATCGTTAAGGAATGTCAGAATTGCATCACCAGGCTGAACCGGTAATAAATTGGCATTATAAAGGGTAGAATTAGCTACGCCGCCTTTAGGCCAGTTGCCGCGGTAAACGGTTACAAAGGTACCATCGTAGCGTGAATCATTTGTTTTATCAGCAAAGGTGTTTTTAATAGCACCAATAGTGGGAGCCATACGTGTCCAAGGGCGGCCAAGATGTTGTACTGCTTCCCGCTGAACAGAACTTACAGCATTCCAGGAAGTACTGGAGGAACTGCTTCTTATTTCTGTGTAGTTCCACGTCATCATCCAACCGGCAAAGTTATCTGGAGCGCCACCATTAGCATACGTAAGGCTGGATCCGTTATAAAACTCACTGGTTTCGGTATGGTCGGCATAAAGCATGATTTCTTTGTTCCGATCATTTGACCCAAGATTAACATCGTAGTAGTAGTCCAGTAGACCAAATGGCCCTGGATCGTCGATACCTGTCGTTGCTACATCATATGCCTGTTGAAAATACCATTGAGCATTATGTCCATCAGGATCAACACGTTGTGCCTCAGGATAAGTGGGGATATTATTGGGGTTTTCCAGCCACCATGCGTAGGTTAAATAGGCTTTTGCAAGATAAAGACGTGCCAGTGTCTTAGTTGCGCCTCCCGTAACACGTGAGGTTGCCGGCAAATCATTAACTGCGGTAAGCAAATCAGGGAAAATAGCCTTTGTATATACTTCAGGAACTGTATTCCGAACAGAGGTTCTTACTGGGTTTGTATTAAATCTAAGCTCACCAGCCCCTAAATCTAATGGTACGCCACCGAAGGTTTGCACCAGTTGAAAGTAATCAAAAGCACGGAAAAATCTAGCTTCGGCAATCAGTGCCGGTGAAATGGTGCCTACAACGGCTGCATTTTCTATTATGCCGCTAGCGGTATTAATATTCGAGTAGGCAGCTCCCCACAAAGCATCTGCGCGGCTATTAGTAGGATTGATAGCACCACGGCCGGACAGGTCCATGACTAGAAAATTTTCGTCAGCACTTTGCCCATACGTTACTTCGTCGGTGCCTGTAAGGGTGGTATTGTAATAATAGGCTTGTCCGTAAATATACCTCAAGTGGGCATACATAGAAGTTAAGCCACCATAAACACCCCGCTCAGTCTGGAAAAAACTAGGCTCAAATCCACTTCGAGGCTGCTCTTCTAATATATCGCCGCATGCTCCCAATAATAAGGCTGCTGCTGTTGCACCTATAACAGTTTTTATTTTAAATCGTTTCATTCTTACTCTTGTTAAAAATTAACATTTAAACCAACCAGGAAATTTCGTGTTGCAGGAGCGTTTGTTCCCAATGTCAGAATGCGTCTCAGGTTATCTGATAAGGGCACTGCCGCATTTTCGTTACCGTAAGAGTTGGTTTCAGGATCCATGCCCGTTTCCCTGTTATATGGAGAGAACAGTACAAACGGGTTCTGAGCCGTAACATAAAGTCTGAGGTTGTTAACACCGGCATTTTGTAGCCAGTTGATTTTGTTAAAGTTATATCCCAAAGAAATTGTCCGAATCTTCATATACGAAGCATTAAAATAACCTAAGGTACTGCCATATCTAGGATTGTCGCCACTAATGAACCCCCTAGGGTTGGGATATTTGGCATCGGTGTTTTCAGGCGTCCAGTAATCTACTTTTACGTTCCCACGACGGCCGGTCAGCATGTTAAGGTAACCAGACGAACCGTAAAGGGTACTGTTTAGAATACCGCCATTCTGGAATACACCTACAACACTAAGATCAAACCCTTTAAAGCCTACTCTTGTGTTGAAGCCTCCCTGGAAATTTGGGTTCACATCTATTATCTGCCTGTCAGCAGCTGATATTTGTCGCGTTGGTGTTCCATCATCATTATAATCACCGGTATATCTTACTTTGATAGTGCCAACTGTTGTATTTAAATCTCCTGGATTAGTTGAGCCAGGCTCAAAGAGTCCCATATGTGGATCACCTACCTGCCACAGACCGATTCTCTCATAATCGTAGATAACATTAATTGGATGGCCAACAAACCACCAGTTAGCTTCGTCTCGCGGCTGATCTCCGGCAAGCGCTACCAGCTTATTTCGGTTGGCATACATATTCACACCAGCTTCCCATGTCCAGCCATTTAAGTTATTCAGGATAACGCCATTAAGCGAAAGCTCGATACCTTTATTTTGGGTCCTGCCGATGTTTTGAATTACGCTGCCAACACCCGAGGTAGCAGGAAGAGGAACTCTTAGTAAAATATCTTTTGTATTTGTTGTATAGTACTCTATAGTGCCTGACAAGCGATGGTTAAGTACTGAGAAGTCCAAGCCATAGTTCCAGGTTTCTGAAAATTCCCATCCTAAAGAAGGATTTGGCAACTCCGATACAAAGAAGCCATTTTGGTAGTTATCATCGCCAAAGTTGTAAGGACGTGTGGCAAGACCTCCGAGGGTTGCATAGGGTGCAACAGCCTGATTAGAGGTAACACCGAAGCCTGCTCGCAGTTTGAGCATATTTACAACAGTTAGGTTCTCCATAAAGGACTCTCTACCGATGTTCCAGCCAGCGGATACGGCAGGGTAGGTATGCCATTTATGTCCTGGCGCCAATCGGGAGGAAGCATCTGAACGTAGTGTTGCACTGAGTAAATACCTGTCGTCATAAGAGTACATGACACGCCCCATCCACGACATCAAACCACTTCGTGTATACCATTGATCACCAGGAGCAACTGTTATTTCACCGTCTGCTAGCCCAAGATTATAGAATTGAAAGGCATCGGAAGGAATATCTCTTGCCGCTATGCGAGAGCGGTTCATTTGATTATCAGAGGCTGAATACAAACCTATTACATTCACATTATGCTTTTCGGCGAAAGTACGATCATAAAGCAGCATGTTTTCAATGGTCCAGTCGGTTGTTACTTGGTTACTGACAGAAGCAGTAGATGGAGTGGTAGGATCTACATTGTTTATACCCGCTGCAGTAAATGCTCCACCCTGGCTCTGGCGGTAATTCACACCCAAATTAGTGCGTAATTTTAATCCCTCTACTCCCGGTATTTGAATTTCGCCGAATAAGGTATTGTACGTTCCGAAGGCTCTGGTTTGACTTAACCATCTGTCCCGTAAGTTTTCTACATTTTCCCTGGAATTTACCCATACATCACCATCGCCTCCTGTGTTCATAACTCTTTTCCAGGTGCCATCTGCATTATAAGGATTCGCAATGGGCGAAGCACTAAGGATGCCATACAGGCCAATATTTGATCCTTGGGTAATATTATAGTTATTATAAGTAGAGAAGCCAAAGCGGAAATGTTTACCAACACCCTGGTCTAAGCTACCACGCATAGAATAGCGTGTATATTGTTGAGTAGGAATTACACCAGATTCGTCATAGTAGCCTACACTAAAGTTATAGCGCCCTTGTTCGGTGCCTCCTGAAACACCTAGATCGTGGCTTGTAGTAACACCAGTCTTATAAAACAAATCCTGCCAGTCTGTATCAACATCATAAGACTCATCAATTCCGTTGCTATATCTACCTGCTGCCTGACGCAGAGCGGCAAATTCCTCCCCGTTCATCATTGGAAACTTGGCAAAGACAGTTCTAATACCTGTAAAGGTGTTGTAACTTACCTGTGGCTTCTGCCCTGCTTTTCCTCCTTTTGTAGTTACTAATATAACACCGTTTGCTCCGCGAGAACCATAAATAGCGGTGGCGGAGGCGTCTTTTAGAATATCAATACTTTGAATGTCGTTAGGGTTAATATCTCCAATAGATCCGGGATAAGGTATACCATCGAGTACTACTAAAGGATCGTTACTGGCTGTTAAAGAGCGAGTACCCCTTATCCTGATTTGCATAGGCGCACCCGGCTGTGATGAAGTTTGCGAAAGCTCCACACCTGGCAAACGCCCTTGTAGGGCTTGTGAAATGTTCGCTGATGGCACTTCTGTCAAGGCTTCTCCACTAATAGAGGCAACCGAACCCGTTACAGCCTCTGCTCGTTGCGTACCATAGCCAATTACAACTACTTCTTCCAGGGTTTTATCATCCGTTCTCAGGCTCACATTAATAGAAGACCTGTTGCTGATAGGGACTTCCTGCGTTAAGTAACCTATGAATGAGAATATTAAAGTTCCGTTTCCATCAGGTACATTTATAGAATAGTTGCCTTCTACATTGGTAGGAGCTGCCGTAGAGGTTCCTTTTAGTAAAACAGTTACACCAGGGAGTCCTTGTCCTGTTTCATCTGTTACACGACCTGTTACAGTTGTTTGTGCTATTGCTTGTGTGCCCAGAAGCAGGCAGGTCCATAGCAGGATAGCGATTCTAATGACGCCCGGTTTCTGTAACCGTAGTGCCATCGATTTGGGATTTTGAGTAAAATCACATTTCATAGAAGCTAATTTTGAGGTTTAGATATTCTGTTTTGCTTGTATAGGTTGAGTGAGATGTGCGCGTGCTAAACTGGAGCATGTCTATGCCTGCAGCTGATAAAGGCTGTCGGATGGGAGTCTTTTGCAAAGTGATGTTGTAGAATAAGCTTGTAGTAAAAGCGTCTTTTCATAATTTATTCTTTATTGTATGGATGTTTTATCAGTAAGTAGAGTTGTGTGTTTACTTGTTGCTGTTTCTGCTAAACCCATTTTTTGTCTTTGCAGAACTGATTTGTAAGTCTTGAAAAAATTATGCTATCTGTTTAAGTTGCCGTGTTATTATTAATGTTTTGCATCGGTTTTATTATATTATTTGCTCTTCAGGCATTGTTACTTTGTAAGTAACTCCTCACTTTTATTTTGTAAACATGAAGATAAATTTTTAGTATTACAACCGATTGCAGAAACTTTTTTTAAAATTTTGTCTCTTCTTTTAATTTGTTTAATTGCGTATTAATTAATAATTAATGCGTCTTTCTGACATAAAGTAAGTTGTCACTTATACGCCTTTGGTAGCTTTGGCTATGTTTGTCGTAGCAGTCGCATGAGAGTTGTAGGGTTTTAGCTAGGAAGAATAGAAGGAAAACATTTGGTTTACTGTTTTGATGAGATTTTAATTACTGAAAAACCTTAGATTAGAATCATAAAATTTATAAATTGAAACCGATTTCATTGTGTAGTTTCATAAGCACTAGAGAGGATGAGTAAGGATATAACCATCTATGATATAGCAAAGGATCTGGGGATTTCACCTGCAACGGTAAGCAGAGCCTTAAATGATCATCCAGCCGTTAACGGGAAAACCAAGCAGCGTATTCTGGCAACTGCTGATACCTTGGGGTATAGATCAAACATGTTTGCCAGTAACTTAAGAAAGCAGAAGACGAATACAATTGGTGTTATTGTGCCCCGGCTGAATAGTAACTTTCAGTCATCTGTGATGGCAGGCATGGAAAAAGTAGCCAATGAGGCTGGGTATAACCTGATTATCAGCCAGTCGCTGGAAGCAATGCAGAAGGAAAGTGCCAACGCTAAAACGATGTACGACAGCAGAGTGGACGGCTTGTTGGTTTCTTTAGCATACGATACAGAGAATATTGACCATTTCAAGCCATTTTTTGACAAAGGAATACCCGTTATATTCTATGACAGGGTAGCTGAACATAAGCAGTGCATTGGTATTGTAATCGATAACATACAGGCAGCTTATAAAGCTACTACTCATCTAATAGAAAATGGATGTAAAGATATTGTGCATATAAGCGGTAACCTGAAAATCAATGTGTATGCCGATCGCCTGAAAGGCTATAAATATGCACTGATAGATCATAATCTGCCTTTTAAAGAATCTAGTGTTATCACCACAAATTTGAGCGAAGAGGCAGGTAAAGAGGCTGCACAGCAGATTCTGGAAATGGAGAAGTTACCAGATGGGATTTTTGTGGCAAACGACACCTGTGCCGCTACCTGCATGAAAAAGCTTAAGAAAGCCGGAGTTGTGGTGCCAGGCGATATTGCCATTGTTGGCTTCAACAATGATCCTATCTCAAGAGTGATAGAGCCAAATTTAACCACTGTAGACTATCCCGGCTACGAAATGGGCGAAGTGGCAGTAAAAAACCTGATCACCCTGATGAATCATGTGGCTGGTCAGTCTGATATTTTGATAACAAATACTATTACGGTGAGGTCCGAACTGATTGTCCGGGATTCATCTGTTAGAAAAGCATCATAATAAGTGCTGTAAACATTGTGCTGGTTTGGCATCCGGTATGCCTGAGGCCATTTAATCACCTTTCCATTCTATGAAACATAAGTATAAAAACATCCTGTTTGTTCTTTTTTTCTTTTTGGTGGCAAATGCTTTACAGGCAGAAGATGGGTACAGGCTGTGGCAACGCTACGATCTGATTGATGACGCCGGGAAGCTGAATGCCTATAAACAAGCTATTGCCAGAATACAGGTGGCAGGTAACTCACCCACGCTCACTATTGTAAAAAATGAACTGAGTGCCGCCCTGCAAGGCTTATTGGGCGTGGTAGTTCCTGTTGGGGAAGGTGAAGCAGTGCCAGGTGCCGTGGTGGCGGGTACCCCAACAAGTTCTCCTGTGATAGCTTCTCTGCAATTAGCGGATAGGTTAAAAGCGGTTGGGGAGGAAGGGTACTTACTTCTTACTGCGAATACAGGTGGTAAAAAGTACACTGTTATTGCAGCAAACACAGATGTAGGCGTATTATACGGCACTTTTCACTTTCTAAGGCTGCTGCAGACACAGCAGGACATTCACAGCCTTTCTGTGAGCAGTGCTCCAAAACTGCAGAAAAGAATTCTGAACCATTGGGATAATTTGGATAGAACAGTAGAGCGTGGTTATGCCGGCTTCTCGCTCTGGGACTGGCACAGACTGCCTGGTTACATAGATCAGCGCTATATAGATTATGCCCGAGCAAACGCTTCTATAGGTATAAATGGTACTGTGCTGACCAATGTAAACGCAAATGCGCTTATTCTTACCAAAGAATACCTAGTTAAGGTAAAAGCATTGGCTGATGTATTCCGGCCTTATGGTTTAAAAGTATATCTGACAGCCAGGTTTAGCGCGCCTATCGAAATCGGAGGACTGAAAACAGCTGATCCTTTGGATCCGCAGGTACAGGCCTGGTGGAAAACAAAGGCAGACGAAATTTACACGTATGTGCCTGACTTCGGTGGCTTTCTGGTAAAGGCAAACTCGGAGGGGCAGCCCGGGCCGCAGAACTATGGCCGAAACCATGCTGATGGGGCCAATATGCTGGCTGATGCCGTAGCAGATAAAGGAGGTATTGTAATGTGGCGAGCCTTTGTGTATGATAACGAAGTGCCCGACGATCGTGCCAAACAGGCTTATAATGAGTTTAAGCCTCTGGATGGCACTTTTAGGAAGAATGTGATGGTGCAGGTGAAAAACGGGGCTATCGACTTTCAGCCACGGGAGCCTTTTCACCCGCTGTTCGGAGCCATGCCTAAAACACCTATCATGATGGAGTTCCAGATTACACAGGAATACCTGGGGCAGGGTACCAACTTGGTGTACCTTTCGCCGCTATTTAAAGAAGTGCTGGATTCTGATACTTATGCCAAAGGAAAAGGCTCTACGGTAGCCAAAGTGATAGACGGGACTTTAAACAACCACGGCCTGACAGGTATAGCAGGAGTTAGTAACATAGGCACCGACCGTAACTGGACGGGCCACCAGTTCGGGCAGTCCAACTGGTATTCTTTTGGTCGCCTTGCCTGGGACCACAACCTTTCCTCTGAGGCCATTGCTGATGAGTGGGTGAAGATGACCTTTACCAACAATAACCAGTTGGTAAGCCCTGTAAAAAATATGATGCTGGGCTCGCATGAGGCAGCCGTTAATTACATGACACCCCTTGGCCTGCACCACATCATGGGCTGGAGCCACCACTATGGTCCCGGACCGTGGATCAAAGACAAACACCGGGCCGACTGGACATCTGTGTATTACCATCGTGCTACAGCAGAAGGAATCGGCTTCGACAGAACAAAATCAGGTAGCGATGCTATCAGCCAGTATTTTCCACCTGTTCAAAAACAGTTCGGGAACATCAAAAACTGTCCTGAAAAATATTTGCTCTGGTTCCATCATGTAAAGTGGGATCGGAAAATGAAGTCAGGCAGAACCCTGTGGGATGAAATGTGCTATAAATATTACGCAGGAGTAGACAGCGTGCGTCAGATGCAACAAATCTGGAATAAAATGGAAAGCCTGGTGGATGCAGAGCGATTTAATCACATAAAAATGTTTCTTGCCATACAAGAGCAGGAGGCTGTTTGGTGGCGGGATGCTTGTCTGCTTTATTTCCAGACATTCTCAAAACGCCCTCTTCCAGCAGGGTTTGAAAAGCCAGGGCATCCACTGGAATACTACATGCAGCTGGATCCTAAATTTGCACCAGGTATTTAAGAACTATATAAATTCATGACAGAAAATTTTTCATCAGAACAGAAAGTTGCCATTGTTACAGGCGGGGCATCAGGTCTGGGGTATGCTATTGCAGAGAAGTTTACAAGAAGCGGGATATACACCATTATCATAGGCAGAAACGAGCAAAAGCTTCAGGAGGCAAAGGGTGCTTTTGGAGAGCTGTGCACTTATATTTCGTTCGACCTTAATAACATGGAGCAGATTCCTGCCCTTGTGGAGGATATACTGCAGCAGTATGGGAAAGTGGATATTTTGGTGAACAACGCCGGGATAAACATGAAAAAGCCTTTTACAGAGGTGACGGATGAGGATTTTCAGCGGATAATCTTAACCAATGTGTCGGCGGTTTTCTCACTTAGCAGAGAAGTGGTAAAAGCGATGGCTGCAGCAGGGAGAGGCAGCATTGTTAATATCAGTTCAATGGCCTCGCAGTATGGAATTCCAAAAGTAATTGCCTATACCGCATCTAAAGCAGCCATAGAAGGCATGACGAAAGCCATGGCTACAGAATTGTCGCCACAAGGTATACGCATCAACTGCGTAGCCCCTGGCTTTATAGCCACCGATATGTCTGCCAAAGCATTAGATAACGATCCGGAGCGTAAAGGGAAAGTATTATCCAGAACGCCAATGGGTAAACTTGGCTTGCCGGAAGATGTGGCAGAGGCTGTTTACTTTTTCGCAAGCGACGCAGCAAAGTATGTAACAGGTACTATACTACCAGTAGATGGCGGCAACGCTGTCGGGTTCTAGTTTTTGCCTTTGTAAAGTTTTCTGAACTCATCACAAGAACATGAAAAAGACTAAATTATGTATAGCGGCTGGTATAGCTGCCATTAGTTTTGGCTTTATTGGCAAGGCTGATAAAACCTTAAAGGAGGTTTACAAAAAGGATTTTTACATTGGCGCCGCACTCAACGGCAGGCAGATCGCTGGACAGGATGCGAAATCTACAGCCATTATCGAGCGTCAGTTCAGTACTATCAGCCCGGAAAATATCCTGAAGTGGGGCCCCATTCATCCGCAGCCGGAAACATATAATTTCGATCTGGCGGATAGGTATGTGGCTTTGGGCGAAAAGAATAAAATGTTTGTGGTGGGGCATACCCTGGTGTGGCATCAGCAAACACCAGACTGGGTATTTCAGGGCGACAACGGCAACAATGCCAGTAAAGAGGTGCTGCTGAAGCGCATGGAAGATCATATTGCTACTGTGGCAGGTCGCTACAAAGGCAGGATAAATGGCTGGGATGTGGTGAACGAGGCACTAAACGACGATGGCACTTTACGCAAGTCGAAGTGGCTTCAGATAACAGGCGAAGAGTATCTGGAAAGAGCTTTTAAGGCGGCCCAAAAAGCGGATCCGAAAGCAGAGCTTTACTACAACGACTATAATATGTGGAAGCCAGCTAAGCGTGATGGTGCTATTCAGTTGGCACAGAACCTGAAGAAAAAAGGAGCAAAAGTAGATGGTATAGGCATGCAAGGGCACTGGGGCCTGAAGAATCCAAGCCTCGAGCAGATCGAAGCCAGTATAGTAGCCATCTCGAAAGCAGGTTTTAAAGTCATGATCACAGAGCTGGACATAGATGTGCTGCCAAATCCAAGCAACAGGCAAGGTGCTGATATTGATGCTACTTTCGACTTTGAAGAAAAGTATAACCTCTATACTACAGGTCTGCCAGACTCGGTGCAGCAACAGCTCACGGAGCGCTATGCCGAGATCTTTAAACTTTTCCGGAAGCATAGCGACAAAATCAGCAGAATAACCTTTTGGGGTGTAACCGACAACGATTCTTGGCTAAATGATTGGCCTATGAGAGGCAGAACCAGTTATCCGCTGCTGTTCGACCGACAGTATCAGCCCAAACCTGCCTTTAATGCAGTGTTACAAGCTGCTGCTAAATAGGATAGTGCTCCGGTAAGCAGGAATGATGCTTACTTGGGCTTCAGCCTGCGTATATGAATAAGATATATCTCAAATCTTTTTTGCAGATCAGTTATACAAATCATTTAAAACGCTAAACCTGCAAGTTCTAGAAAGAGCAGCGGGTTTAGCGTTTTTTGATGTTAAGAAGGCGCAAACACGTTACCTGCTTTACTGCTTTGCCGGTACCAGGCGTTGAGTAGAGCCTCTGGCAATCAGAAGCGGATCAAGTATAACACGTTCAGGCAAGTTATTATAAAGGTCCTCTGATTTTAACATCTTTAAAAACAACTCAGCAGCAGCTTCACCCATGGCCACCGTTTGCTGGTCTATGGTAGATAGTCCTGGCGTAACCAGTGCTGTAAAAGCTTCATTGGCAAACCCGATTACACCTACTTCTTCGGGTACTTTTACACCTGAAGCCAGCAGCTGCTGGAGCACGCCCATGGCTGTATAGTCTTCGAGTGCAAATACGGCATCAAAGTCTATGTTCCTGTTGTAGAGGTTCAGGACGCATTGCCGGCCATAGTCTAATGAAAAGTCTCCGTAAAGAATCAGATCTTCGTCTACAGGCAGGTTATGTAGTTTCAGAGCATCAATATACCCTCTCAACCGTTCTGTAAAAATGCGGAGGCTTTGGGCAGAAGTAATATGCACAATACGTTTGTAGCCTTGCCTGATCAAATGCTCCGTGGCAATAAAACCCCCCTTATAATCATCTATCGTAACAGACGGTAACGGAAGAGCATCTATTGTGCGATCGAAGAAGAGGAGAGGGGTGCGGCGCTTTCGGATTTCTGAATAGTGCTCATACCTGGTGGTTTCTTTAGCGACAGACGCTATAATGCCTGCCACTCTGGAGTTCAGGAACGTTTCAATACCTTTCTTTTCACTCTCATAAGCCTCGTTTGACTGGTAGAGCAAAATGCTGTAACCGTTTTCATTCATGATCTTTTCTATGCCATGAACTACCGAGCTAAAGAAGCTTACATCCAGGCTAGGCACAATGATACCGATTGTATTGGTATGGCCGGAGCGGAGGGAGGACGCCAGCTTGTTCTGGCGGTAACCTAGCCGCTGAGCAGTTTCTCTAACAGCCTTTTTGGTAGCGTCGCTAATAGCAGGGTGATCATTTAAGGCTCTGGCGACAGTAGAAAAAGCAATATCCAGCTCTTTAGCAATGTCTTGTATGGTAATTCGTTTCAACTCTTGTTTGAAAAATAGGCGAAAGTAAATCTGAAAGTACTAAAGTCGTGTAAACTTAAAAAGAATTTCAGCTTCGAAAATAGAATAAGTAAGTAAACACTTGTTTATGTAAATAAAAGTTTTCAAATTTATGCCAACGTTGGCATAAACTCTAACAAGTTTTCTGAAAAAGAAATTTAACACGACACTTACAGCTGCCTGGCGCAGATAACACATGTTATTATTAGGTATAGACATAGGTACTTCTTCCATTAAAGTTTCTGTAGTTGATGCAGCTACACAGCAGAACATTGTTTCTGCACAATATCCGGATACTGAGACCGCTATTACATCCAACAGGCCTGGTTGGGCAGAGCAATCTCCTGAAATGTGGTGGGAGCATACGCAACAGGCAATTAAAAGAGCACATGCAAGCGGCAAGTATAATTCGCAGGATGTCGGAGCCATTGGTATAGCTTACCAGATGCACGGGCTGGTAGTGGTTGATAAAGACCAGGAGGTGCTGCGCGATTCTATCATCTGGTGCGACAGCCGTGCTGTAGAAATCGGAAATACCGCTTTTAAGCAGATAGGAGAAGAAAAAAGCCTGTCTCACCTGCTGAATTCTCCTGGGAACTTCACAGCTTCCAAGCTGGCCTGGGTCAAGGAAAATGAGCCAGAAGTGTACAGTAAAATTCACCGCATCATGCTTCCAGGCGATTTTATAGCCATGAAACTGACAGGTGACATCACCACCAGTACATCTGCTCTTTCAGAAGGTGTTTTCTGGGACTTTAAAAATGACGAGGTCTCGGCTGATGTTATGAGCTACTATGGTTTTGAAAAAGATCTTATTCCGGAGGTGCGGCCGCTTTTCTCTTCACACGGCGAAGTGAAAGCTTCGGTGGCTGAGGCTCTGGGCTTGAAAGCAGGTATACCTGTTACCTATAAATCAGGCGATCAACCTAATAATGCGCTTTCGCTGAATGTGCTGAAGCCTGGAGAAGTGGCGGCTACAGCAGGTACATCAGGTGTTATTTATGGGGTAAGCGACCAGCTGGTGTACGACCAGCAATCGAGGGTGAATACGTTTGCGCACGTAAATTATGCCGGCGGTAACGAGAAGCGCGTAGGGGTGCTACTGTGCATCAATGGTACTGGTATTATGAACAGCTGGGTGAAAAACACCATGGGGGTTGGCATCGGCTACCCGGCCATGAACAGTGAAGCGGCAAAAGTAAACATTGGCAGCGATGGCCTGCGCATACTTCCGTTCGGAAACGGAGCCGAACGAATGCTGAACAATAAGATAGTGGGGGCCCATTTCCATCACCTCGACCTTAACCTGCACTCCAGTGCCCATGTTTTCCGTGCCGTACAGGAAGGCATTGCCTTTGCTTTCCGATATGGGTTAGACATTATGCGCGAGAATGGCATGAATCCACAGGTAATTAGGGCAGGCAAAGCAAATATGTTCCTGAGCGACCTGTTTGCAAGTGCATTTGTGAATGCAACGCAGGTGCCTGTAGAGCTATACCATAACGATGGAAGCGTGGGAGCCGCTTTAGGAGCAGGTATAGGTGTAAAAGCCTTCGCCTCTGCCGAAGATGCCTTTACCAACATGCAGCCGAAGAGCTTTATAGAGCCAGGTGCTGCTGAGCAAGAGCAATACGAAACAACATACCAGGAGTGGAAAGCACTTCTCTTACAGCAATTAAATAAGTAAAACCTCAATTTTAAACTATAATAGTAGAATGGCAAACATAGTAACAGGAGAAAAAGAATTCTTCAAAGGCATAGGACAAATTAAATTTGAAGGGTTGGAGTCTGATAACCCACTGGCGTACCGCTGGTACGACGAAAACCGTGTGGTAGCGGGTAAAACCATGAAAGAGCATTTAAAGTTTGCGGTAGCTTACTGGCACTCTTTCAATGCAAACGGTTCCGATCCTTTCGGCGGGCCTACGCTGCAGTTTGCCTGGGACGAAAAGTCTGATCCTATCGAGCGCGCCAAAGATAAAATGGATGCAGCTTTCGAATTTATCACTAAAATAGGAATGCCCTACTACTGCTTCCACGATGTAGATGTGGTAGACTATGGGAACGATATTGTTGAAAACGAAAGACGCCTGCAGGCTTTAGTAGAATATGCGAAGCAAAAACAGCAGGAAAGCGGTGTAAAACTACTTTGGGGTACTGCCAACGTATTCTCACACAGCCGCTATATGAACGGGGCTTCTACCAACCCTGATTTTCATGTGTTAACACATGCCGGAGCTCAGGTAAAAGCTGCTCTGGATGCTACTATTGCCCTGAACGGCGAGAACTACGTGTTCTGGGGCGGTCGTGAAGGTTACATGACCCTTTTAAACACCAACATGAAGCGTGAGCAGGAGCATCTTGCCCGATTCCTGCATACAGCAAAAGATTATGCACGCAAGCAAGGCTTTAAAGGTACTTTCTTTATTGAGCCGAAGCCAATGGAGCCAACCAAGCATCAGTACGACTACGATTCTGCCACAGTTATTGGCTTCCTGCAGAAGTATGACCTGCTGAACGACTTCAAAATAAACATTGAAGTAAACCATGCTACACTGGCAGGCCATACATTCCAGCACGAGCTGCAGGTAGCTGCCGATGCAGGTGTGTTGGGTTCTATTGATGCTAACCGTGGCGATTATCAGAATGGCTGGGATACGGACCAGTTCCCGAAC
Source organism: Pontibacter sp. SGAir0037 (assembly GCF_005491705.1). Classification (NCBI taxonomy): domain Bacteria; kingdom Pseudomonadati; phylum Bacteroidota; class Cytophagia; order Cytophagales; family Hymenobacteraceae; genus Pontibacter; species Pontibacter sp. SGAir0037. The sequence continues at coordinate 4,623,957 of NZ_CP028092.1, forward strand.
AACGTGAGCGAACTAACAGAGGCGATGCTGGTAATCTTAGAGGCTGGTGGCTTACAAGGTGGTGGTGTTAACTTTGATGCCAAAATCAGAAGAAACTCAACCGATCCTGCCGACCTGTTCTATGCACACATTGGTGGTGCCGATACATTTGCAAGAGCACTTATCACGGCAGATAACATTCTGCAGAACTCTGATTATAAAAAGATTCGTGAAGAGCGCTATGCTTCTTTCGATTCTGGTAAAGGAAAAGAATTTGAAGAAGGCAAGCTAACCCTGGAAGACCTGAGAGCTTATGCTATCGAACAGGGTGAGCCGGCTGTTAAGAGCGGAAGACAAGAGTACCTGGAGAATCTGATCAACAGGTTCATCTAAGAAATAAGCGATAATTTTTTTCTGTTGGTTTATGGTTAAGAACGAAAAAGGAACAGCGGGTCAGAACCTGCCCTACGTTACAGGCATTACCCTGATTGCCACATTAGGCGGTTTGCTTTTTGGCTACGATACAGCTGTTATATCAGGTGCCGAGAAATCGGTACAGCTTTACCTGATAAACAGCCTGGGTTTAAGTACCTGGGTGCACGGCGCTACTATTTCCAGTGCCCTGATTGGTTGTATTATAGGCGGTGCTGTTTCCGGCGTTTTTGCATCAGGAATCGGCAGAAAAAAAACGTTAATTATTGCAGCTATTCTGTTTCTGCTGTCTGCTTTAGGTTCCGGTTACCCGGAATTCCTGTTCTTTAACGAGGGCGAGCCTAGCATGGAACTGCTGTATATGTTCAATTTCTACAGGATAATAGGCGGTATCGGAGTAGGCCTTGCCTCTGCCGTTTGCCCCGTTTACATTGGAGAAATTGCTCCGGCCCACATGCGCGGGCGCTTGGTTTCACTGAACCAGTTTGCCATTATCTTTGGTATGCTGGTGGTATACTTTGTGAACTGGGGTATTGCCAGCGGGCAGCCGGCAGAATGGTTAAACAACGTCGGCTGGCGATGGATGTTTCTTTCGGAGGCAATACCGGCAGGCCTGTTTGCCGTGCTGCTGTTCTTTGTGCCTGAAACGCCACGTTACCTGAGCATGGTAAACAGAGATGAAGAAGCTCTGAAAATACTGGTAAAAGTAAACGGTACAGCACATGCAAAAGGTATTCTGGCTGACATCAAAAACACAGTAGAGCACCACTCAGGCAAACTGTTGTCGTATGGTACCACGGTTATTGTAATAGGTATACTGCTTTCTGTGTTCCAGCAGTTTGTAGGTATAAATGTGGCGCTATACTATGCGCCGCGTATTTTTGAAAGTATGGGTGCCGGTAAAGATGCTTCTATGCTGCAAACCGTGGTAATGGGGGTGGTAAACGTGCTGTTTACCATATTGGCTATTCTTACGGTTGATAAATGGGGCAGAAAACCATTGCTGATGGTTGGTTCGGTTGGTATGGCCATAGGAATGTTTGCCATTTCTGCACTATCTTATTTTGAAGTGATTGGAATAGGCACCCTGGTATTCATTATCCTTTATACGGCTTCGTTTATGATGTCGTGGGGACCAATTTGCTGGGTGCTCATTTCTGAGATTTTCCCGAATAAGATCAGGGGGAAAGCGGTAGCGGTAGCAGTTGCCGCGCAATGGGCAGCCAATTACTTTATTTCGTCTACTTATCCGTCTATGATGGAGTTCAGCGGAGCCTTTACCTATGGCTTCTATGGCGTGATGAGTGTTCTTTCGCTTCTTTTTGTCTGGAAGATGGTGCCGGAAACCAAAAACAAATCGCTGGAAGAAATGGAAGAGCTTTGGAATTGCAAGGCAAAGGCCGAGTTGAAAGAAAGAGCAGCAGTAGCACAATAAAAAGCTGCAAATCCAATAAACAGAAATGGCGAGCCTTCTACAGGTTCGCCATTTCTGTTTATTGGATCTAGTTTTTAATTTGAACTAATTATTCAGTACCATTTCCTTTACCGCCTCTACCCACATATCGTTCGAGTTAAGGCTTTCTACCAGTTGCCACTTCTCACCACCGGCTTCTAAAAACATTTCTCTGAATTCTTCTCCAACCTCTATCGTGGTTTCTAGGCAATCTGCCACAAAAGCAGGGCTGTAAGCCAACACTTTCTTAATACCCTTTGCTGGCAGATCTACTAAAATCTGATCGGTATAAGGCTTTAACCAAGGGTCTTTGCCTAGCCTGGATTGAAAAGCGACAGTATACTGATCTTCGCGTAAGCCAAGTTCAGCTGCCAGTAACCTGGATGTTTCGTAGCAGGAGGCTCGGTAGCAATACTTATTTCGCTTATTGTAAGAGTTGCAGCAGGCTCCTAACTGGCAGTAGCCTTTGTCGCTTCCCTTATGTATATGGCGCTCAGGAATGCCGTGGTAGCTGAAAACCACAAAATCATAATCGTCCTGGGCCATGTGCTGCTTTCCTAGTTCAGCAAAAGCTTTTATAAAGCCAGGGTCATCACAGAAAGAGGATATAAAACTGATGTTCGGTATCACCCACCAGTCTTTTACTATTTCCATTACCTTGTCCTGTACAGAACCTGTAGAGGCGGAGGCATACTGCGGGAACAGTGGAAGCACAATGATGCGCTCTACACTTTTCTCGCGAAGTTCTTCTAAGGCACTTTTGATACTAGGACTCTGGTAGCGCATCCCAAAGGCTACATGATAGCCATTGCCTAAGGTAGCTTGTAGCTTCTTCTGAAGATCAAGGCCATGGTAAAGTAGGGGGGAGCCACGATCAGTCCAGAGTTCCTTGTATACCTTTGCCGACTTTGGCGCTCTGAAGGGAGCTATAATTCCGTTTATCAGAGCATATCGTGCGACAGGATTGATATCAATTACACGCTTATCCAGCAGGAACTCGCGCAGGTATTTTCTTACATCAGGAGTATTGGGTGTATCCGGTGTGCCCAGGTTCACGAGTAAAACTCCAATTTTGCTAGTGGCTTTTTTGCTCATTTAAATCTTAAATGCGTTATAGTGCAAATATACAAAGTATTAGCAGTTAGTCAGGATAGATAATTTCTATGGCGTTATAGACTTTCTACCACCTATAAATGCTGTAAGGGGTTATAATGTTCAAAAATAATTTACATGGCGGGTTAAATGACTTATACATGGCGCAAGCGGCACTTGTGTTTTGGTTTGTCACACAATAACTAACTTTAGATCACATCACATTTCCTCATCTTCAAATTTTCAAATCTCCTGATCTCCACACCAGCACATGAAAGATTTCTACTTCCCTGTAAATCAATTATTCCCAACATGCGGTATCTCCGTAAAAAAGACGTAATTTTGCAGCCTTAAATTTTGAAGCATGGCCGATACTCCTCATAAAGCTGGATTTGTAAGTATAGTGGGTAAACCGAACGTAGGTAAATCTACGCTCATGAACGCCCTGGTAGGGGAGAAGCTTTCCATTATCACCTCCAAAGCACAAACCACACGCCACCGCATTATGGGTATACTGAATGGCGATGATTTCCAAATCGTTTATTCTGATACTCCTGGCATTATAAAACCGCAATATGCGTTGCACGAGTCTATGATGAGCTTTGTGCGTACTTCTTTGGAGGATGCCGACGTGATTCTGTTTGTGACGGATATTTATGAAAAGCATGATGAGGATGATGTGATCAAGCGGCTGCAGCATGCACAGGTACCTATTTTGCTGCTGATCAATAAAATTGACCAGGCCACAGAAGAGGAGGTGAATGAGAAGGTAGCTTACTGGCAGGAGAAAATGCAGCCAACAGAAATACTGCCTATCTCCGCGCTGCATAATTTCGGTTTAGAGCATCTGTTCAGCCGTTTACTGCATTATTTGCCGGAGCACCCTGCTTTTTACCCGAAAGATGAACTGACCGACAAGCCTGAACGTTTCTTTGTGTCGGAAATAGTTCGGGAAAAAATTTTCCTCAACTATAAAAAAGAAATTCCTTACAGCTGTGAAGTAGTGATAGAGGAATTTAAAGAAGAGGAAGATATTATCCGTATCCGTGCCGAAATAAGTGTGGAGCGCAAAAGCCAGAAAGGCATTGTGATTGGTAACAAAGGCGAGGCTTTGAAAAAGGTAGGCTCACAGGCGCGGGTAGATATGGAAGAGTTCTTCCAGAAAAAGATTTTCCTTGATTTGTATGTGCGCGTGAACGAAAACTGGCGAACAGACCAGAAGCTGCTTCGGCGCTTCGGCTATAGCAACGAGTAAGTAGGCGCACAGCATAAAGCTTCGGAGCAAGGTGCTCCGGGGGCACTTTAACCATTTTATTTTAGAAAGATGTCAAGTAACATCATTGCCATTGTAGGCCGCCCGAATGTGGGCAAATCAACTTTATTTAACCGCCTGATTGGCCAGCGCAAAGCCATCATGGACAACGAAAGCGGTGTAACCCGCGACAGAAGCTATGGACATGGCGAGTGGACAGGCAAATTTTTCACTGTGATAGACACAGGTGGCTATGTACATGGCTCCGACGATATTTTTGAAGGAGAAATTAACAAGCAGGTAGAGCTGGCTATAAAAGAGGCGGATGTGATCCTGTTTATGGTAGACGTGGAGGCGGGTGTAACCAGCCTGGACGAAGAGTTTGCCAACGTACTACGCCGTACCGATAAACCTATTTATATAGTAGCTAACAAAGCAGATACTTATGCCCGCGGGTACCAGTTTGGCGAGTTTTATGCATTGGGAGTAGGAATAGAAATTTACCCGGTTTCCTCACAGAACGGCTCTGGTACAGGCGAGTTGCTGGACGAGGTGATCAAGCATTTTAAAGAGGAAGGCACTGAAGATCCGGATGCCGGTATTCCAAAATTTGCGGTGATGGGTCGCCCTAACGTAGGAAAATCTTCTTTTGTGAACCTGCTGTTAGGGGAAGAAAGAAATATTGTAACCGATATTGCCGGTACAACACGCGATGCGATTCACTCACGCTATAATGCCTTCGGGAAAGAGTTTATTATAGTAGATACTGCCGGTTTACGCCGTAAAAGCAAAGTAAACGAAGATATTGAATTTTACTCTGTGATGCGCTCTATTCGTGCGCTCGAAGATGCCGATGTTTGCATTGTGATGCTGGATGCCACCAGGGGAATTGAGTCTCAGGACGTAAATATTATTTCTTTGGCTGAAAAGAACCGCAAAGGCATTGTAATTCTGGTAAACAAGTGGGACCTGATAGAAAAGGATAACCATAGTACCAAGAAGTTCGAAGAAGAGATTCTGGAGAAAATTGCACCTATAAAGTACGTGCCAATAATCTTTACTTCGGTTGTTACCAAGCAGCGTGTGCACAAAGCCATCGAGGCGGCAATGGAAGTGTATGATAACAAGACCACCAAGATTTCAACCTCTAAACTTAACGATGCCATACTGCCGGAAATTGAACGTTATCCGCCGCCAGCTATCAAAGGTAAATTTGTGAAAATTAAGTATATAACACAGTTGCCTACTCATAATCCTACTTTTGCGTTCTTCTGTAATTTGCCGCAATATATTAAAGAGCCGTATGCGCGTTACCTGGAAAACCAGTTGCGCAAGCATTTTGGTCTGGAAGGTGTGCCGGTAAAATTAATCTTCAGGAAGAAGTAAGAGACTGGTAAACTACAGTAGCATGTATGATTAAGTGAGGCTGCTCCGGGCAATGGAGTGGCCTCTTTTTTTATTAACGTAACCTCTATATTTATATACCGTAATACCTGTCTGAATGCGGTGAAAATGGTGGTGCTGCATTTCTGAAAAAGAATGAAAGTATATTGAAAAAATGATATAAAACCACCGCTTAAATCAGAAAGTTATGAAAAAGTCAATATTTTTACTTGCAGCTGCTAGCTTATTTACTTTTGCCTCTTGCGAATCTGGAAACGAGACCAGAACAGAAGATACATCGGAGAGAATTGAAGAGGATGCGGAAGAAGCTGGCGACAAATTTGAAGAAAGAACTGATGAGGCCGGCGATAAAATTGAAGATGCCGGAGATGATATAGAGGATAAAGTAGACTAAGTTATACATCCTTTTTAAAGCAAAAGCCCCACATGTTGTTACATGTGGGGCTTTTGCTTTTAGCTGACTAATGTGGCGTTGTCCCACCGTCTTTAGTTATAAACAATTGTAAGATAAGTGAGAAATTCATTTTACAATCGTTGATGGTTTTTAATACGGTGCAGCACTATGCGCCTAGCCTTTTTTGAATCATTCCATCTACTAATGTAAACAGGTGTTTGGGTGAAAATGTGCGCCAGTTTATTTGCTCCAGGCTGCCACCGTAGTTGATGTAGTAATCCAGGTGGTAATTTTTCATTTCACTCAATACAAAATCCTGGAAACCGATTGCTGAAATCCAGCCGTCTTCAATGTCTTCGAACCATTCTTCATAATAGGAATCATCGGAGCCATGAAAGTTAAAAACGTTTTCCCCGATCAGGATAAAATGTTTTATACCTTCACTAATCAAAGGATCCAGGATATTGCGCTTCAGCTGCATGATGTCGTTGTTCAGCGCATCGTTCCATTCTCCTATAAATTCTATAATGCTATAGCCTGTCTCATAGTCGGCAAATAGGATTTTGATGAAAAGTGTCTCAGAATCAATGTCATCCCACTGGGGATGTATATAATACCCATAAATGTTATGCGTATAGTGCGAGAAACTGTTTTCTGCACCGAATAAGGGCGACCGCGGATCTTCCGAGGCAGAATACATTTCCAGCCAGTTGTAAAATGGTTCTATCGTATGCATGTGATTTCGTCTTTCTTAGAGCAGCTGAAGCTGCAGGCAATATGTAGCTTTTCTACTGTAAGTGTACCTGCAAAGTTGAGGTTTATACCTGTATTTAGTCGTGTTATAGCTAAAGAACATAGTCATGGCTGCCCAAAATTCCGTAATGATACTAAAATATAAAGCAGTGTTAAGCTTAATTTTTCTACCCTGTGTAAAGAGAGTATGCTGAAAGCTGTTTTTACCTCGTTATACCTTTGTCAACCTAAATCCTCTGCTCATGAAAACCCTTAACCGAGCAAAATTACCTTTTAAAAGGGTTATATTTTTGAAGTATAGCCTGCTGCTCTTATTGTGTCTTGCCTTTTTCCAAAGCAAAGCAGATACAGAATCTACATACATTACAGCTTACTACCCGGTTATTAACCAGGCTGAACTTAGCATTGTGGCGAACGACTATGAGAAAGCATTATCCTTTTATCGGGAGGCATTTAGCAAGGTACAGGAGCCTTTTGCCAAAGATATTTACAATGCAGCTGTGTGTGCAACATTAGTAAATGATGTGAAACAGGCCTTTAACTACCTGGAAGACCTGGTTGTAAAAGGGGTGGAGCTCACTTACCTGGAAAGACAGGATGTATTCGAGCCTCTGCACAGTCACAAAAGATGGAAGAAGTTTGCAAAGAAATACCCTAAAAACAGGCGCAAATATCAGAGAAAGACTGATCAGGATGTAAGGGCTGACCTGGATGAGTTATATGCCCGCGATCAGTATTTCAGGCAGGCCAAAGGCGGCTTGCGTGTTTACGGCGATACGCTAAGAAAAATTGAAAACGCTAATGTTGTTATACTAAGAGAGTTTATCGATAAGTATGGCTACCCTGGTGAAGCTTTAATTGGTGTAGCCGATACATTAGAAGATCTTCCCCGCTTTAGCATTGTTATCCAGCGGCAGACTAAAGCCAAAAAAGGTTATGATTTTTCTCCTATTTTAAAAAGTGCTGTTTCAGCGGGAAAACTTTCTCCACAGGCTGCAGCTTTTCTGATGGACCAGCAGATAGGGAGCAATTTGTACCGCTCCAGAGTGCTGGTAAAGGTAAAGTGTAATACCTCTAAGAAATGCCAGGAAGAAATCGATAACAGCAGCCTGAGTAGTTATCTGACAGAAAAGATCAGCGAGGAAGAAGAAGAGAAGGTAAATACAATTCGTGCCGAAATCGGCCTGGAGAGCCTGCGCGACTACAAGCGGAAAGTGCTTTACAGTTTAAACGATAAAAGGTTTAAGCTGAATTATACCTGGTCGGTTACAAACTATAATGTTCCCAGTAAAGAAGCGGCAGAAGTGCTGACGGAGAACCTGATTGCTGTAGAGTAGCTGCTAAGGCTTATCAGCTGTTAGAGCCATTACTGCTTCTGAAAGCATCAATGGCAGCCCTTACCTGGCCGTGCTGCTTCAGAAGAGCTGCTGCCTGCTCATAAGGAAGCAGCAGTTCTTCCATCACCATGCGAGTACCTCTGTCTACCAGTTTGTTGTTAGAAAGCTGCATATCTACCATTTTGTTGCCTTTTACACGTCCCAGCCGGATCATGGTGGAGGTGGTGAGCATGTTTAGCACCAGCTTTTGAGCGGTTCCGGCTTTCATTCTGGTGCTGCCTGTTACAAACTCAGGGCCTGTTACAACTTCTACCGGAAAATCGGCGGCGGCGGCAACGGCACTGCCTGCATTGCAAACAATACAGCCTGTCGTGATGCCCCGGCTCCTGCAGGCTTCAAGTCCACCTATTACATAAGGTGTGCGTCCTGAAGCGGCAATGCCTACTACAATGTCTCTGTCAGTGATCTGGTGCTCTTGCAGGTCCTGCCAGGCCTGGTTAAGGTCATCTTCGGCAAATTCAACAGCCTTTCTAATGGCACCGTCTCCTCCGGCAATTATTCCAATTACCATTCCATGTGGAACACCATAAGTAGGAGGGCATTCCGAAGCATCTACAATGCCTAGCCGGCCACTGGTGCCTGCTCCAATGTAAAAGAGCCTGCCATTCTGCTTTAACTTGTCTACAGTAGCATGTACCAGCGCTTCAATCTGTGGAAGCGCTTTTTCTACAGCCAAAGGCACAGATTTATCTTCTTTGTTGATGTTTTCGAGCAGTTCCCGAACAGGCATCTGCTCAAGGCGCTGGTAGTTGGATGCTGATTCTGTAGTAGACACGTTTAATGAATTATAAATTGGAAAGTATGCATTAGAACCGGAGCGTATGTAAGATTACCCTTTTCACCAGCTTCTCATTAGCTAAGCCTTTTGCTTGAGCAAATCCTGGTGATACTGAATAAGGCCTTCGCTTGGGCTACTGATGATTTTGCCTATTTTGGCACCGTATTTCTTGGCCACCTGTTTCAGCTCATCTGAGAAATGATAAGCTACAGAACCGACAAAATTAACAGGTAGAGTTGGGTACCCGTCATACTTGCTGATGTGCCTTTCGAATAACAGCGCAAAGCTCTCGTAAATCATGGCATGAATGACAGGGTTTTTGCGTTTCTCATGCATAAATTTTGCAAAAGTTGCCATGTAGCGGCTCGGTACCTGGGCACTGTATACTTCGTTCAGTACAATATCTTTTGTAAGGTTAAAGCGGTTTTTAAGCGATTTGGCAAGTTCATCGGGCAGTTCACGGTATAAATAAGCTCTTATCAGGAGTTTGCCCATATAAGCGCCGCTTCCCTCATCGCCCAGCAGAAAACCTAAAGAAGGTATATTGTCTATCACATCTGTTCCATCGTAGAGGCAGGTATTAGAGCCAGTGCCTGCAATACAGGCTATGCCCGCTTCCTGGCCACAGGCAGCACGGGCAGCGGCCAGTAAATCGTGCTCAATGTAAATAGAGGCTTCCGGGAAAAGACGGCTAAGCGCATCGGCTACACGCTTATTCCGATCCGGGGTACTGCAACCTGCGCCATAGTAATGAATTTCAGAAGGCGCTTTGTTTAAGAGGTTAGGAAGCAAGCTTTCGTGCAAAACCTGGTAAATCTCTTCTGATTCCTGGTACATCGGGTTAAAGCCCAATGTCGTAATTTGCTCCAGCTCACGATCGATATCAATAACGCGCCAATCTGTTTTAGTAGCACCACTATCTGCAAGTAAAATCATAACTAGTTAACGTTGGTTTATCAGAATATAATCCTTCTGTTCCGGCTTCTGAAAATATAGTACGCAAGCCTACTTTCTGTATACAGAATTCTTTACGAAGCCAACTGCCTCAAATTTATCAAAAACAAAGGTAGTATGTGGTGCATCTTTCATTTCTTCTGTTAAATCTTGTCCGGCCCAGTGCTCATAGTGTTTCCCATCGCGCCACAACCTGGATTTTTTTACATCATATATTACCCCCTCAAAAGCTACCCAAACCTCATCCCGGTCCTGTCCGTTTCGCAAAGCTAGCTGTTGTAGCGTATATTCCGGTAAGTTGGCCATGGTAATGTGCTAATTTTTAAATGTGTTAATGTGCTGCTTAGGACTATATAAAGTATAGAGGGCTTAGACTTACAATTTGATAATTAGCTAATAGATATAGATGATCACAAATCTCTGCATGCTGTACCTGCAAAACTTATGCATTATTTTAATTCATAAATAGGCAGCTCAAAAATTTATCCTCCTATTAGCACCTTCATTTTAAAAAATTAGCACATTAAATAATTTACCCCATCCTTGCCTGCATTTGTATCCAGCGGTTCGGGATCTCGCCTTTGGTTGCCATCAGGTAGTCGTTGTAGCTGCAGGGGACAATGCGGGACCCTTTTTCCTCGGAAAGCGCGACTACCTCCATCCACCATTTCTCACTTTTCTTGCTCTTATAAAAAAGCATTTTGTCAGATTCATTGTCGAAGGCAACAGCGTATTTGGTAAAGTTCTTATTGGTAAAGCTTGTCTCGTTTTTGCGATGATAGTACCCCTCTATAAAGTACCAGATCATAGTGGCAATTGTAGTTGCTGTTAAGCTCCTGGTGTCGTGCGCAGGGGTATAGCCGTAGATGCCGAAAGAAGTAAGGCTGTCGTTTAAGCCGGCATACCAGCAAAGCTGACAAGCTTCTTCGCCTGTAAGGCCGAAGGGATTGGCTTCGTCCTGGCCCGGCGCATCCTGGTACCGGATGGCAGAAATGTCAAACGAAAGCAAATCTGCCACACGCACCACAGGCTCCATTTCCTGAATATTATGGTGTACCTGCCCCACCCGATAAGCTTCGAAGTGCAGTTTTTCCAAAGTGGCGAGCACTTCGGGTTCTACTAAATATGTTTGATAGCCTATCTGCCCCAGGTTAAAAAGGTAGTTCGGTTCATGCATCAGGATCTGGCGAAGCTGCTTCTTGTTAGGAGTTGCACCTAAATCCTCTGTCATGTCTACACTGCTGTCTATCGTTACCATATTCACGGCGCGTTCCAGGTGCTCATAGCCAAGGTATTGCCCGTATTCGAGGTCGTGTGTGGCACCAATAATCAGAGGTATGGTATGGTGAGAAATGAGCACTTCCACAATTTCTTTCAGGCGTAAATAGGTATCCTCTAATGTAATACCTGGCCGGAGGTTGCCAAGATCTACCACCTGGCATTGGCCAGTACCTTTGGTTAGGTTGTAAAGCTTTTTGCGCACCTCCCGAGCGGGAGGCGGTGTATTGTCCTGTGCCTCCTGGTCGCCCCGCCCACGGTTATCCTGAACGCCAAGCAAGGCAATATCGGCTGAGCGCCAGTCCGGGAACTTACTGATAAACCTGTTGATATAGGTGCCTAAAGTACGGACTTTGTTTACACCGGGGAATGCATCTTCGTTTAGTGGCTCAAAAAATATAGATAAGTTCATGTAGCTTGGCTGAGAAAATCAAATATAATAAAAATATAAATTAAGAGGCCGTAGTATATTATAAACTCAGTTACAGTACTCCAATATCCTAAAATGTAAAGAAGCTAAATATTTCTATGTGATGAAGTGACAGATTGAGAAAAAATACTTAAAATGCAGTATATTTAGTCAAAAGTGAGTAAGTACTAACACTGTTTGTTTAACAGCAGAGCATAATAAAACACATAACTATCAGGTATCATGAACATTAGCCGTATACACGATCTCCTGCCGCATCAGCTTCAAAAGTATCCACAACCAGACTGCCTGGCTGCTAAAGTTAATGGAGATTGGGTAAAATACAGTACACAGGATGTACAAGATACAGCAAACAGCCTCAGCCTTGGGTTACTAAAACTTGGGTTAGGCAAGAACGATAAAGTTGCCATTATTTCCATGAACCGCCCGGAATGGGTGATGACGGATTTTGGCATACAGCAGATTGGCGGGATTAGTGTGCCCATGTATCCTACCATAACAGTAGAAGATTACCGCTACATTTTTAATGATGCCGAAGTAAAGGTGGTGTTTGTGGCAGACCAGGAGCTTTATAATAAAGTAGTGGCTGCCACCATGGGTATGGAGAGTGTAAAAGAAATTTATACCTTCGATAAAGTTCAGGGAGCCAAGCACTGGTCAGAAGTGATAGAATTAGGTAAAAACGATGATCCGGCTAAGCTGGAGCCTCTTAAGGCAGCTGTTACACCAGATGATATTCTAACGCTGATTTATACTTCCGGTACCACAGGCAGCCCTAAGGGAGTCATGCTGACGCATGGCAACCTGCTAAGTAACGTAACCGGTACGGTGCCCTATGTTCCGGTAGATAACCGGCACCGGGCGCTGAGCTTCCTGCCGCTGTCGCACATATTTGAGCGTATGCTGTTGTATCTGTACATGCGCATTGGTGTTTCTATTTATTATGCAGAAAGTATAGAGAAAGTAGCTGAGAACCTGAAGGAGGTGCAGCCACATGTATTTACCACTGTACCACGCCTGCTCGAAAAAGTATACGATAAGATTGTGGCAAAGGGGCTGGAGCTTACGGGGATCAAACGCAGGCTTTTCTTCTGGGCGCTTGAACTGGGGCTGAAGTACGACACCCGCGAAGATCAGGGATGGTGGTATAATAAGCAGCTAAGTTTGGCTAACAAGTTAATATTTAGCAAATGGCGTGAAGCACTGGGCGGTAATGTAATTGCTATTGTGTCTGGTGGCGCTGCTTTGCAACCCCGCCTGGCGCGCGTGTTCTGGTCGGCCAACATTCGGGTAATGGAAGGCTACGGGCTAACAGAAACATCGCCTGTAATTGCTGTTAACCGTTGGGAGCCCGAAAACAACATGATCGGCACAGTAGGTATGGCCATAGATGGCGTTGAAGTTAAAATTGCAGACGACGGTGAGGTGCTGTCGCGTGGGCCTCATATTATGAAAGGCTATTATAAAAAGCCTGAGCAAACAGCCGAAGCAATCGATGCCGACGGCTGGTTCCATACAGGTGATATCGGGGAATTGATAGAAGGAAAGTTTCTGAAGATTACCGACCGCAAAAAAGAGATGTTTAAGACATCCGGCGGTAAATACATTGCTCCGCAGCTAATCGAAAATAAACTGAAAGAGTCGGTTGTGATTGAGCAGGTAATGGTGGTGGGAGAAGGGCAGAAGTATGCCTCGGCCCTGGTGGTGCCCTCGTTTCTGGGGCTGCAGGACTACTGCCAGTTTAAAGGAATACCATATACAACCGATGCAGAAATGATTGCCAAGCCTGAAATTATAGATAAGTTTCAGCGGGAAATCGAGAAAGCCAATGAGAACCTGGCGCAGTATGAAACAATTAAAAAGTTCAGGCTGCTGCCAAAGATGTGGACCATTGAAAGCGGTGAGCTAACGCCAAAGCTGAGCGTGAAGCGGCGGGTAATAGCAACAAAATTTAAAGACCTGATAGACAGTATGTACAGTTAAAACGTACCAAAACTAAACAAAAAGCCCTTTCTACCCGGAAAGGGCTTTTTGTTTGCAACAATTCAGGCACTTATACCTAAACAAGTATAACTTGAATTTAAGTTAACAGGAAGTGGTGGATGGACTGATGAGGTAGAACAAATTTTTTAAAAAATAGTATGCAAGCATAACAATTATTTTTTATATTTGGTATAACCATAAGTTACTACATGAAGCCGGAAGAAACAGTAGACTATAATGTAAAGGTATGTTGGCATGCCATCTCGCGGATGTATAACAACGAGGCGGCGAAAAGCGACATTACCACCTCTATAGGGTTTGTTCTCCTGAATATAGATCAGGAAGCAGGTACACCTGCAACTAAAATTGCCCCCTTGCTTGGCCTGGAAGCACGTAGCCTTACCCGAATTCTGAAAAGTATGGAGGAAAAAGAACTGATTTACAAAGTATCAGATCCTCGCGATAAACGCCTGGTGCGTATTTTCCTGACAGAAAAAGGCCTGCAGAAAAAGGAGTTCTCTCGACAAACAGTAAAACGCTTTAACTATAAAATAAGAGAAGCAATTCCGGAGCATGAGTTGGCCGCCTTCTTTAAAGTGAGTAGCCAGATCATTAACATGATCGAAAACAAAGAAATTTTCTAAACTATAGCATAGATAACTAATTAATACTCTATGAAAAGAACCATAAAAAAAGTAGCAGTGCTTGGCTCTGGTGTGATGGGCTCTCGCATTGCCTGCCACTTTGCCAATATAGGGGTGCAGGTGTTGCTGCTGGATATTGTTCCAAGAGAGCTTAGCCCGGAGGAGCAGGCGAAAGGTTTGTCGCTTGAAATGAAGCATGTGCGTAATCGCATCGTAAACAATGCCTTGCAGGCTGTTGTAAATTCTAATCCCTCTCCGCTGTACCGTAAATCTGATGCACACCTGATTAAAACGGGCAACTTCGATGACAATATGAAAGATATTGCTTCGGTAGATTGGATTATTGAGGTAGTAGTAGAAAATCTTAAAATAAAGAAAACAGTCTTTGACCAGGTGGAGCAACATCGCAAGCCTGGTACCCTCATCTCATCCAACACCTCAGGTATACCCATTCACCTGATGCTGGAAGGGCGTAGTGAGGATTTCAGGAAACATTTCTGTGGCACACACTTCTTTAACCCGCCGCGTTACCTGAAGCTCCTGGAAATTATACCTACACCAGAAACGGATAGAGCAGTGGTAGACTTTCTGATGCACTACGGCGATCTGTATCTGGGTAAAACTACCGTGCTGGCAAAAGATACGCCTGCTTTTATCGCCAACCGTGTGGGAATCTATGGCATTATGCAAACACTGGCAGCCATGGAAAAAACAGGCCTAACGATAGACGAGGTAGACAGAATTACCGGCCCTATTGTCGGGAGACCTAAATCGGCTACTTTCCGAACATTGGATGTGGTTGGCCTGGATACAACTATTAATGTTGCAAACGGGCTTTACCAGGCAGGGGAAAACGATGAGTCGCGTGAGCTGTTTAAAATACCGGCCTATGTACAGCAAATGGCTGAC
Source organism: Pontibacter sp. SGAir0037 (assembly GCF_005491705.1). Taxonomy (NCBI): domain Bacteria; kingdom Pseudomonadati; phylum Bacteroidota; class Cytophagia; order Cytophagales; family Hymenobacteraceae; genus Pontibacter; species Pontibacter sp. SGAir0037. The sequence continues at coordinate 4,639,089 of NZ_CP028092.1, forward strand.
AACAAATGGTTGGGCGACAAAACAGGACAGGGCTTCTACAAAAAGACCAAAGATGCCAAAGGCAAAACCGAAATCCTGACGCTGGACCTGAAAACAATGGAGTATGGGCCGAAGCAAAAGGTAAGGTTCCAGAGCCTGGAGATGCTAAAGCCTATCGAGGATCTGAAGAAGCGTGTCAAAGCTTTTTCTGCGCAAACCGATAAAGCAGCACAGTTCTTTAATGAAACGCTGTTCGGCCTGTTCCAATACGTTTCGAACCGTATTCCTGAAATCTCAGACGAATTATATCGCATAGATGATGCTTTGCGGGCAGGTTTTGGCTGGGAGCTTGGTCCGTTCGAGTATTGGGATGTGATTGGTGCCCGGGAAGGCGTGCAGCGCATGCTGGAAAATGGCTACCAGCCGGCAGCCTGGGTAGAGGAGATGCTGAACAACGGCAAAGAGTCTTTCTACATTGTTGAAAACGGACAGCGCCGCTACTACGATATCCAGAGCAAAGAATACAAGGCCATACCAGGTGCAGAGAGCTTTATTATCCTGAACAACCTGAGAAGCAACAAAGTAGTGTGGAAGAATGCCGGGGCCAGCCTGATAGACTTAGGCGACGGTATTTTGAATGTGGAATTCCATACCAAAATGAATACCATCGGAGGTGATGTTATACAGGGGCTGAATAAAGGTATAGAGATAGCCGAAAAGGACTTTAGAGGGATGGTAGTGGGTAGCGATGCCGCTAACTTTTCGGCAGGTGCAAATGTTGGCTTGATCTATATGTACGCTATAGAGCAGGAGTATGACGAGCTGAACATGATCATCCGGCAGTTCCAGAATACCATGATGCGCATGCGCTATTCGGCTATACCGGTAGTTGGCGCCCCGCACGGGTTAACACTGGGTGGTGGCTGCGAGCTGAACCTGCACTGCGATCATATACAGGCTGCGGCCGAAACTTACATGGGCTTGGTAGAATTTGGTGTTGGCCTGATACCAGGAGGTGGCGGTACAAAAGAAATGACTGTACGTGCTTCAGAACTGTATGAAGACGGTGATATAGAGTATAACACGCTTAAAAATATTTACCTGAACATTGGCATGGCCAAAGTATCTACTTCGGCTGCAGAAGCAGTTGATCTGGGGTATATGCGAAAAAGCGACGGTATCACCATCAACAATAACCGCTTAATTGCCGATGCCAAAGCTCAGGCAATCTTATTGGCAGAGGCCGGATATACAAAGCCTGTGCATAAAACCAACATTAAAGTGCAGGGCCGTGGCGCATTAGGCATGTTCTTAACGGGTGCGAATGCCATGCTAACCGGACGCTATATGTCGGAGCACGACCTCAAGATTTCGCACAAGCTGGCTTATGTGATGTGCGGAGGCGATTTGTCTGCCCCAACCGAAGTAAGCGAGCAGTATCTGTTAGACCTGGAGCGCGAAGCTTTCTTATCCCTGACTGGCGAACGCAAAACGCTTGAGCGTATCCAAAGCATCCTGACAACAGGGAAGCCGCTGAGAAATTAATAATCAAAGGGCTAAGTAGTAGCCCCGTTCTTTGTCATTCTGAAAGAATCTTAGTTGCAGGGAGGTTAAGCTTTAGCTATGAAAAGTCACAACTATTTTATCTATATAACCACTAATCCAGGTAAAACGGTGTTATATGTTGGTGTGACAAATGATTTAAGGACAAGGCTGGAGCAGCATAAGGCTAATAGAGGTAAACCTGAAACATTTGCTGGCCGCTACTACTGCTACAACCTCTTGTATTACGAACGCTATACTTATGTGCAGCATGCAATTGAAAGGGAAAAGGAGCTGAAGCTGCTTAACCGGGGAGCCAAGGTGGAGCTCATAAAAAAGGAAAATCCTTACCTACGGTTTCTGAAGATAGACGACTAAACAACTGCTTAACCTCCCAGCAACTAAGATCCTTGCAGGACGACAATGAAAGAGAAATTATAGTTGATAACTAATAATAAAGAGCATCAAAAATGAATAATGCATATATCGTAGCTGGATTTCGTAGCGCTGTGGGGAAAGCAGGGCGTGGCGGGTTCCGCTTCACAAGGCCCGATGACCTGGCAGCCGATGTCATCAAACATTTAGTCGCTTCTGTGCCTGCCCTGGATCCGGAGCGAATAGACGACCTGATTGTGGGAAATGCAGTGCCTGAAGCAGAGCAGGGCTTGCAAATCGGCCGCATGATTGCCTTGCTATCGTTGCCCATGTCTGTTTCCGGCATGACGGTAAACCGCTACTGCGGATCCGGGCTGGAAACCATTGCTATGGCTTGTAACCGAATTCAGGCAGGTATGGCCGATTGTATCATAGCTGGTGGTACAGAATCTATGTCGCTGGTGCCTACAGCAGGCTGGAAAACAGTTCCGAACTATAAGATCGCTAAAAATAACCCGGACTGGTACCTGAGCATGGGGTTAACCGCAGAGGCCGTGGCGAAAGATTATAATGTTTCACGTGAAGATCAGGACGAGTTTGCTTTTAAATCACATCAGAAAGCAATCAACGCCATTAAGAGTGGTTTCTTCAAAGAGCAGATTGTGCCGATAACGGTAGAAGAAACCTATATAGATGAGAATGGCAAAAAGAAGACCCGTTCTTATGTAGTGGATACGGATGAAGGCCCTCGCGCTGATACCTCGCTGGAGGCACTGGCGAGGCTGAAGCCTGTGTTTGCAAATGGCGGTACGGTAACTGCTGGCAATTCTTCCCAAACGTCTGATGGAGCTGCCTTTGTAATTGTGATGAGCGAACGCATGGTAAAAGAGCTGAACCTGGAGCCGATTGCCCGTCTGGCAGGTTATGCCACAGGCGGTGTTGATCCGCGCATCATGGGGATGGGGCCAATCGCAGCAGTACCGAAAGTGTTGAAGCAGGTAGGCATGAAGCTAAACGACATAGACCTGATAGAAATGAATGAAGCCTTTGCCGCACAGTCTATTGCCGTAATGCGCCACCTCGACTTCGATCCGGACAAGCTGAACATCAGTGGAGGTGCCATTGCCTTAGGTCACCCACTGGGTTGCTCAGGTGCTAAACTAAGCGTGCAGCAGTTCAGTGAGCTTCGCCGTTTAGGCAAGAAGTTCGGTATAGTAACTGCCTGTGTTGGCGGTGGCCAGGGCGTGGCAGGCGTGTATGAGCTTTTAAAATAGACGCTTTAATAGACACAGGATACAAGACGCAAGACACAGGATTTTAAAATGCACAATTTTAAAGAACTGATTATCTGGAAAGAGGCGATGGAGTTAGCTAAGGCTGTTTATAAAGCAACTTCCACTTTCCCTGCAAATGAAAAGTTTGGTCTTACGTCTCAGGTTAATAGGTCCGTCGTGTCTATACCTTCAAATATAGCTGAAGGAGCGGGAAGAGGTTCTGATAAAGAGTTTAATCATTTTTTGAGTATTGCTTTGGGGTCAGCTTTCGAGTTAGAAACACAGTTGCTTTTGGCTCAGTCTTTTGGGTTTATAGGCAATGATAAGCTTAATGAGCTACTGGCGCAGCTCCGCAAGATTCAGAGAATGATTGACGGGTTTAAGAAAAAATGAAATAACGAGATTAAGAACAAGTCTTAAGTCTTGTGTCTTACGTCTTGTGTCCAAAATAAAAGATTAGCAAAATGGCAGATCAAACTAAAACCCAAACCATAAAAGGTGGAGAATTCCTGATAAAGGAAACGAACCCACAGGAGGTATTTACTCCTGCAGAATTTAATGAAGAGCAGCAAATGATGGCGCAGACCTGCCGCGATTTTGTGCGCGACGAGGTATACCCACTGCTGGAGCGGCTCGACAACCACGAAGAGGGCCTGATGGAGAACCTGATGAAAAAGGCAGGGGAACTGGGGCTGTTCGCCGTGTCAATACCGGAACAGTACGGCGGCCTGAATATGGATTTCAATACCGCTTTATTGGTGACTGAGTCTGTAGGGGGAGGCCATTCATTCCCGGTTGCTTTTGCGGCACACACAGGTATTGGTACCTTGCCAATCCTGTACTTCGGCACAGAGGAACAAAAGCAGAAGTATATTCCAAAGCTGGTAAGCGGCGAGTGGATGTCGGCTTACTGTTTAACTGAACCGGGTTCCGGATCAGATGCACTGGCAGCAAAAACGAAAGCTGTGTTGAATGAAGCCGGTACGCACTATATCCTCAATGGCCAGAAAATGTGGATTACCAACGCTGGCTTTGCCGATGTGTTTGTAGTGTTTGCACAAATAGATGGCGACAAGTTTACAGGCTTTATCGTGGAACGCAATTTCCCTGGTGTAAGCCTTGGCAACGAGGAACATAAAATGGGTATCAAAGGATCTTCTACGCGCCAGGTTTTTTTCGAAGACTGTGAAGTGCCTGTGGAGAATGTATTAGGTGAGATTGGTAAAGGCCATTTAATTGCTTTTAATATCCTGAATATTGGCCGTATTAAGCTTGCTGCTGCAACGTTGGGAGCATCTAAGCATGTAGCCGATCTGTCGGTAAAGTATGCGAATGAGCGGCAGCAGTTTAAATTACCTATCTCTAAGTTTGGCGCTATACGCCATAAGCTGGCAGAGCAGGCTATCCGCATCTATGCTGTAGAATCGGCTTTGTATCGAGCCGGTATGGATATTTACCGCATGGAGCAGGAGCTGATGGGGCAGGGCAAAGGTGAAAACGAGGCCCTGCTGGGAGCAGCCCGCGAGTTCGCTGTTGAATGTGCCATGCTGAAGGTAGAAGGATCAGAAGTGCTGGATTTTGTAGTAGATGAGGGTGTACAGATTTATGGTGGTTATGGCTTCTCTGCCGATTACCCCATGGACCGTGCCTACCGCGATTCCCGTATCAATCGCATTTTTGAAGGCACCAACGAAATCAACCGCATGCTTACTGTGGATATGATTTTGAAAAAAGCCATGAAAGGAGAACTCGACCTGATGGGGCCGGCACAGGCGGTGCAGCAGGAACTGATGGCTATACCTGATTTCGGTTCTGAAGAAGAAGGTCTGTTTACGGCAGAACATAAAACAATCAGTAACCTGAAGAAAGCTATCCTGTTAGTGGCCGGAACAGCTGTGCAGAAATATATGAACTCTCTGGCAAAAGAGCAGGAAATTCTGATGAATGTAGCTGACATGGCGATAAAGACATATGTAGCAGAATCTACGCTGCTACGGGTTGAGAAGCTAGTGGCCGACCAGGGCGAAGATGCAGTTGCTAATGAAATGGACATCGTTCGGGTAGTTGTGAATGATGCCGCTGATATTGCCTTTAAAGCTGGCAAGGAAGCTATAGCGGCTATGGCTGAAGGAGACGAGCAGCGCCTGCTGTTTATGGGCTTGAAGCGATTCACGAAAAAAGATCTATACAATACCAAAGAAGCTCGGCGCCGTATAGCTGCTAAGCTAATCGAGGCAAACGAATTTGTCTATTAAAACACTAAACAACTGACTATTTTTTCTTAAAAATGGCTGCTTCCCGAAGGGGCAGCTTTTTTTATGCTTTGCAGCTTAATTTGTTTCTAAAAAAGGGTTACCGGAGTGGGGGTTTTAGATTAAAGAGCGATGCACCAGTTATGTGCTTATTGTTTACAGAAACGTAATAGTGTTATCCGGATCTGGTGCATGGGTTTGTATGGTCTGTTTTAAAATTTTCTCTACTAAAAATTAAAAAGAAATGACGGGTTTAACGTATGAGGTAAAGCACCCGGAATTGCAGCAGAAGGAAATTGTAAATTTATGAAGGCTACTTGTTTGATCCCTATTTTCAATGAGCGGGAGCGTATAGGCGCAGTACTTGAAGTAATATCGAGAGTAAAGGGTATTGCTCAGATTGTGTGTGTAGACGATGGTTCTACAGATGGTACAGTGGCATATTTAAATGCATTCTGGCCTCAGGTACAGGTGGTGAGCTTAGCAGTTAACCAAGGGAAATCCTCTGCTATCCGGCAGGGGTTAAAAGCTGTGCAGCATGAGGTGGTGCTGCTAATGGATGCCGACCTGCAGGATTTAAAGAAAGAGGAGATACAGGATGCCGTGGCCGCATTTCATAGGTATCATTCCATAGATATGATCATCCTGAGAAGAGTGAATGCGCCATGGTTTGTAAAGTTTTACAGAAGCGATGTTCTGCTATCTGGCGAAAGGCTGATCAGAAAGAAAGATCTGGAGCAGATCCTGAGCCAGGAGGTAAGCCGCTACCAGTTAGAAGTAGCTATAAACCGCTTCATGATCAAAAACCATAAAGTAGTGCGTTGGATGCCTTGGTCTGCCATGAACACTTATAAAACAGAAAAGTGGGGGGCATTGGAAGGCTCCCGGAAAGAGTTCAGGATGTATGTTGAAATAGTGTACTATGTTGGTCTTGTACATATGTTTATTCAACTGGCCTCTTTTACAAAACAACTCGGAAACTCTTCCCAGGGAGCATCGAAATATAAACTCAAAAAACTTTAGAGGCATACTATACTGTGCTTTAACAGTAACAGTAGGAGCTATAGATGGTTCGGAAAGAGCTGCTATAGCTCTTTTTTTATGTCTTGTATTTCTCTTGATGTAAGGTTTTACATTTCTAGTACGGCTGCACAATTTCATAGAAGTACAATTCCATCTTTTATTTGGTAATTAAAATATAACCTCTATAAAATATTAAATTAACCACAATTAGTTGTTTCTTAAAGTAGCAGGTGGTAAATAGCATTGGCATTAAAATGCTTCCATATATATCTAATAGATTGTCAGGCAATATTTATCAACTACAGCTTCTTCGGAATGAACCTTTTATTAAAAATTTTTATTCTGAAACCATGTAAGAATAATCTTAGAGACTGAGACTGCCTACTAAACTGAAAGCAAATTATGTTATGAAAATTTTACTCAAAATATTCCTATTTATCGGTATTATCTTGATCAGTAAATGGAATAACGATACTGTTAAAGAAAAGGAAGAGGCACTGGCAAAAAATAATACTTCTGTACCTGCTGCTGAACCTAAAGAAATTGATCAGGTTACTGAAGCTAGCTTTATCTCTACCTTCAACTGAAAAGCATTAGCTTATCCTGCTCCAGTTTACAGCATTCACACTCAAAGACTGAATATGCCGTCGTATATTCATGTTCTGAGGTTGCTCCAGTAAAGGGTCTTCCTGTAATACCTGTTGAGCCGCCGCTCTGGCCTCCTGAAGAATAGGGGCATCTTTTGCCAGATCTGATATAAGTAAGTCCAGTACGCCACTTTGCTGTGTTCCCATCAGGTCTCCCGGCCCACGCAGCTTAAGATCTATATCGGCAATCTCAAAGCCGTTGTTGGTGCGTACCATCGTTTCTAGTCTGGTCTTGCTGTCTTTACTCAGTTTATAGCCTGTCATTAAAATGCAGTAGCTCTGGTCGGCACCACGGCCTACCCGTCCTCTTAACTGGTGCAACTGCGATAAGCCAAACCTCTCTGCACTTTCTATAATCATCACAGAAGCATTGGGCACGTTTACGCCGACCTCAATTACGGTAGTAGCTACCATAATCTGTGTTTCGTTCTTTACAAAGCGCTGCATTTCATAGTCTTTGTCCTGCGCTTTCATTTTGCCGTGCACCATGCTTACCTTAAACTCCGGGAAAGCACGCTTAACACTTTCGTAGCCATCCATCAGGTCTTTGTAGTTTTCCATCTGCTCCGACTCTTCTATAAGCGGATATACAATGTACACCTGGCGGCCCAGCTTTATCTGGTCGCGGATGAACTGGAACACGCGCAGACGATGGCTGTCGAAGCGGTGGGTGGTAATAATTTCTTTACGGCCAGCCGGTAACTCGTCAATCACCGATACATCCAGGTCGCCGTAGAGCGTCATGGCCAGCGTGCGGGGAATAGGAGTGGCTGTCATCACGAGCACATGCGGTATAACTCGTGGATTTTTGCGCCACAGCTTAGAACGCTGCTCTACGCCGAAGCGGTGTTGCTCATCTACAATACAAAGCCCCAGGTTCTGGAACTGCACCACATCCTCAAGCAGGGCGTGCGTACCAACAATCATTTTCATTTCGCCGGAGCGGAGCTGTTCGTGTAGTAACTTGCGTTCTTTTGTTTTGGAAGAGCCTGTTAGCTTTCCAATGTTGATGCCTAACTTATCGGCATACTCTTTAAGGCCGGTATAATGCTGGTCTGCCAGTATTTCGGTAGGAGCCATCAGCACCGACTGTGCTCCATTGTCGGCAGCAATCAGCATGGTGATAAAGGCTACAATGGTCTTGCCGGAGCCCACATCGCCCTGTAGCAGGCGGTTCATCTGTTTGCCAGAAGTTAAATCAGCATATATTTCTTTTACTACCCGCTTCTGCGCGTGAGTTAAGTCGAAAGAGAGGTGGTTTTTGTAGAACTCGGTAAGCGTAGGCACCTGTTTGAACACCTGTCCTTTGAGGTCGGCCTTGCGCACTACTTTCTGGCGGAAGAGGCGCAGCTGTATGTAAAAGAGCTCTTCAAATTTAAGCCGGAATTTTGCCTTATTATATTTATCTGCTGTCTCAGGAAAATGAATATTGATCAGCGCATTCCGCTTATCCATCAGACGGTAATGATCGATCAACGCCGGCGATAGCGATTCCTGTATGTTAGGACCAGCCACCTTCAGCAGTGCCTCCATCATTTTACTGATCACTTTGCTGTCGATGCGGTGAGCTTTTAGCTTTTCGGTGGTATGGTAAACGGGCTGCAGAAAGGCAGAGGTTTGCTTTTCTTCGGCTAATTCCTCCAGCTCCGGGTGGGCCATGTTAAATTTGCCATTGAAAGAGGTAGGTTTACCAAACACAATATAGTCTGTGTGGTTCTTCAGCGTCTTCTGCATCCATTTCACGCCCTTAAACCAAACCAGTTCCATCTCATCGCCGTGCTCATCTACCAAGGTGGCGGCTAAACGTTGCTTACGGCCTTCACCTAATAGCTCTTTTCCGCGCACACGCCCTCGCACCTGCACATAAGGCATGCTCTCGTCCAGTTCCCTGATTGTATAAAATTGTGTGCGGTCAAGGTAACGAAACGGGTAGTGCTGAATCAGGTCGCCATAGGTAAAGATTTGTAGTTCCTTTTGCAGCAGTTCTGCCCGCATAGGTCCTACACCTTTCAAAAACTCTATCTTCGTATGAAAAAAGTTGCTCAATGCCGCCTGTTGGTTGTTTATCTGTAGTACAAAGATAAACCAGAAAGGTTAAAAGACTTTTATCTGTAGCGATAAAGTGTTTTGACCTTTTGATAACCTAAGAGATGACTTACCTTTTCTCCCTAAACTGCAGTGTATTCAGCAGGTGCACAATGTCTTTCTTCACATACTCAATAACAGGAGCCAGCGAATCGTTTTGTGTAGCTGTTTTAAAGTACAATGCGCCTCTGAAGAAATGTTTTGTAGAGTCTGTTACATAAAACTGAAACTGGCTTGGCACCTCACCCTCTAATTCAAACACAGAAGCAACATCTCCCTGAGGCGTTCTCACTTCTGTTTCCTCTATGGAGTATGCCTTTATCTGGTGCTTCCCTGTGAGCTTACGGGCATCCTCTATTAAGTCGTTCAACATTTTCGGGTTGTTGTTGAGCTCCTTATACGTTAGCTGCACATTAGCTCCTAAACTGGTATAAAGAATATTTATCCAGTGAGGCTGTGCAATGCTGGAAGAATCAGGGCGAATTTTGGCATACTTCGAATACTCGAAAGTATAAGGGTGCGAGGCCTCCAACTGCCGGTAAGCCGGTTCCGGTAAATCAATACGGTTGTAGCCTTTAGGTTTAGGAGTATATTCAGCAGAACAGGCAGTAAGGGCAACAGCCAGGGCAGCCAGTAGAAACAGCTTTGGTTTAGCTGTTAACTTTATAAAAGTGTTCTTTTTTAGTAGCAACATTAATTTTAACTCGTTTAACACGCTTCTTGTCTGCCGACTCTACTGTAAAGTGAAAGCGTTGGTAATCTATTGTCTCCCCGACGCGGGGTATGCGGGAAAAGAGCTCCAGCATTAAGCCTGCAATGGTTTCATTTGTACCTTTTACCTCGTCGAATGCATTAAAAGGCACTTCGGCTATCTTGCAAAAGTCGTGCAACGATATCTTGCCGTCAAAGATAAATGTATTTTCGTCTAGTTGAGAATATATGATTTCATCATCGTCGTACTCGTCGTTAATCTCTCCTACAATCTCTTCTACTACATCTTCGAGCGTAAGCAAACCTGTGGTGGCACCCTGTTCGTTTAGTACAATCGCCATATGAACGTGCTTCGCCTTAAAGTCTTTAAACAGGTCAGAGATCAGCTTCGTTTCAGGAACAAAAAACGGCGGCTGTACCAGTTTCTGCCATTCAAAGTTCGCTCCCTTATCCAGGTGAGGCAATAGGTCTTTTATATATAAGATGCCTTCTATCTGATCGGTGCTATCGGAATAAACCGGTACGCGGGAATAGCCCCATTTTACAATCTTCGGTAAAAGCTCGGGCAGCGTATAGCGCATATTAAATGCTATGATGTCGGGGCGCGGACGCATAATCTGCTTTACAGTAATGGCCCCGAAATTTACGACACCGCGCAGAATTTTACGCTCTTCCGGCGAAGTGTCTTCGTTTGTTAAGGCTACATCCAGGCTGTGATGCAGTTCCTCCAACGTGTGATGGTATGAATTTACCATATAGCGCTTCTCAAAGAAGTTACTGATCGAAACCAGCAGCCAGGCTAGCGGCGCTACCAGTTGTTGCATAATATTTACTGCAGGAGCAGTACGTTCCATAATAAGCGTGGTGTGCTTCTGAGCATATACTTTTGGTAAAACCTCTCCAAAGAAAACAATGCAGAAGGTAATCAGCAGCATAGAAGCCAGTAGCGTAAGAACCGGTATATTGGTAGTTCCCAGCACTTGCCAGGCAATGTAGGCAAACAAAGTAATAATACTTACATGTATGGCATTATTAACGATAAGGAAGGTGCTCAGTAACCGGCGGGGTTTATGTAGCAGGTTATAGATCGTCTGCTCGGCAGGAACCTTGCTGGCCTTATATTTTTCCAGTTCTTTATCTCTGATAGAAAAAAAAGCTGCTTCTGCTCCGGATGTCAGAGCAGAAAGCAGCAGTAATAGAAAGCAGGCCAGCATGGCCGCTATATAGTCGAACCTGAGTAGGGCAGTTGTGTCCTGTAAAAGTTGAAGTAAACTGTAACTCAGGGGGTCTCCTGTGTCTAAACTGTCCAAAATAATATTGCTTAGTAAAACATAGCTTAGAATGGCAGGTCGTCCGGCTCATCGTTCTGGAAGGCAGAGGCACCGCCGCTGGCAGAAGAGCTGCTACTGCTGCCCGAACTTTGAGAAGAGTAGGCATCCTGGTAATTTCCTGCCCCGCCGCCGTTATCGCTTCTGCCGCCTAACATGGTCATGTTATCGGCTACAATCTCGGTGCTGTAGCGTTGGTTGCCGTCTTTGTCCTGGTATTGATTTGTTCTGATCTTGCCCTCTATAAAAACAGACTGGCCTTTTCTGAGATATTTTTCAGCCACTTCGGCCAGGCCTCTCCACAGCACAATATTATGCCACTCGGTTTTTTCCTGCTTCTGGCCGTTTCTGTCTTTAAAAGTTTCTGATGTTGCGATTGGGAAACGGGCTACAGCCACGCCTCCTTCTAAATGCCTAACCTCAGGGTCTTTACCCAGGTTACCGATAAGAATCACTTTGTTTACACTTGCCATGCCTGTGTTTTATTTTGCTCTAAAGTTAATAAGTGCTTCCTGCTGCCCGGCTACTGCTATTTTATCAGCCTGGTATGTTATGCCGCTGATAATGTGCATAATGCTTTTGCAGAAGGAAAGGTTCAGTCTATAAATTTACTAAAATCTTAGCATCTTTCAAATAGCTGCTGATCAATACTGGCTTTGGGAGTGCCTCCAGTTCTTCTGCTGTATAAGGGGCTACCCGCGCTTCCTGTGCTATTTGCTCTTTTAAACGGGATTTAAGTTTGATGGTATAAAACCTGGCGGTGATTTTTTGGTGGCTCAGCACATGCTTATAATCTTTAAGCGGCAGTATAACCTGTGTCTCATCTATCTCCAGCCCTGCTTCTTTCAACTCCTGTAGCGCCTGGTCAGCATCCAGGTTTTTACTGTTGCTCTCATACAGGTAAAAGTCGTAGAGCCCCTGCCAGATGTCACCAGCAGCGCGTTTGCGCATGTAATACGTGCCGTTGTAGGCAAGTACAAAATAGTGGAAAAAACGAGGCCGTGCCGCTTTGGCTTTCGATTTTACAGGCAGCTCCTGCACCAGGCCATGTGTAAAAGCAAAACAACTCTGCTGCAAGGGGCAGAACAGGCAATCAGGCATAACAGGAGTACACTGAATAGCACCAAACTCCATAATAGCCTGGTTAAAAGTATCCGGTTCGTCGGCCGGAATAAGCGAATCGGCCAATTCCTGAAATATTTTTCGGGAGGCGGGTGCAGCAATATCGTCTGATAAGCCATGGGTGCGAGCCAGGACCCTGAACACATTGCCATCGAGCACAGCTACCTTTTCTTTAAACGCAAAAGAAGCAATGGCCGCTGCAGTATAGCTTCCCACTCCTTTAAGTTTGAGAAGTTCCTGGTAATTATCCGGAAATGTGCCACCGTATTGCTCCACTATCTGCTGCGCTGTGTGATGCATGTTGCGGGCCCGGGAATAGTAGCCTAAGCCTTGCCAGAGGCGCAGTATCTCATCTTCCGGGGCGGCAGCCATGTCTTGTATGACAGGGTAAGCCGCTACAAACTTCTGGTAGTAGGGCAAGCCCTGCGCCACCCGCGTCTGCTGCAGAATTACTTCCGATAGCCATATATAGTAGGGGTTGCGTGTGTCGCGCCAGGGTAAAGCTCTTTTATGCCGCTGATACCAGTTAATAAGCGTATCGGCAAAAAAATGTGTTTCCATAGTTACTGTTGCAGGCTTCTGTATTATAAAGCCATTTCTGAGAACACATAAAGGTAAAGTTTTGTTTGGTTAGAAGTAGTGCCCGAAGTAAGGGAAAGGTAAAATTATGATTGAAATATAACAGCGGGCAGTGCGTTAGGGGAAGTAGTACTGGTAAAGAAATTGTAAAAACACATGCTATAGGGGTGATAAACAAGGCAAAAGGTTTTAAGAATTTCTTTGTAAAGCTTTTACTTGTCGAAAAGTAAAATTACCTTTGTGCCCCGAAAAAATACGACTTGTTATGCAAGCCGACATTCGGTTGCCGGAAAATTAACCTAATTTTAAATTTATAAAAATCTAAGAAAGTGACTAAAGCAGAAGTAATATCAGAGATTGCTGATAAGACAGGAATTGATAAAGCTGATGTTCAAACTACTATTGAGGCATTCTTCAAAGTAGTGAAAGACTCAATGGCTGAAGGCAACAATATCTACGTGAGAGGTTTTGGTAGCTTTGTAAATAAGAAGCGTGCTAAAAAAGTAGCGCGTAACATTTCAAAAAATACGTCCATCATCATAGACGAGCACTTTATTCCGAGTTTCAAGCCGTCTAAAACATTTATTCAAAAAATTAAGAACAGTAAAAAAATCAAAGAATTAGCACATTCTTAATTTTTTGTATCTTTACCGTTCTGGATTAACTATTAATTCATAAACAATTACTTAGGCAAGGAGAATGAAAAAGAATCAGATTATCTTAATAGTTGTGGCTATTGCTGTAGCAGCTGCTATCTTCTTCTTGCCTAAGGTAGTTGTAAATGAGAAAGACAAAGACAATTTCGCTCAGAATGAAAATGCTGCGTCTGTGCCGGAGGGCCATTCTGAAGACGACGGGCATAACCATGGAGGTGCTGAGGCCGGACAGGCTGATGTGCATATGGCTGCCTCCCCTGAGCAGGTAATGGAACTGACAACAGCACGTGCCAAGTATAACAAAGCAGCCGATAGCGAAACACGCACAAGGCTTGCCTCAGAACTGGCAGCAGCTTATGCTATAGTAAACAAGCACGACAGTGCTGGTTACTATTACGAAATTGCAGCTAATGCCCGCCCTGGTGAGAAGAGCTACAAGAAGGCAGGTGACGCATATTTTGAAGCTTTTTCGTTTGCAACAACTCAGGAAAGAGCAAACGAATTAGGAGCAAAAGCTCGTGGTATGTATGAGCAGGTGCTGAAGAACAATCCTACTGACCTGGATGCCAAAACCAATGTTGCCATGACTTACATTGCAACAACAAACCCGATGCAGGGTATTACGCTCCTGCGGGAAGTGATTTCGGCTGATCCTAATAATCAGAAGGCTTTGTTTAACCTGGGAATACTTTCTGTACAGTCCAGGCAGTTCGATAAGGCAGAGGAACGTTTTCGCAAGCTGATTGCTGTTAACCCGGAGCACGTGGAGGGAACTTTTTACTTAGGCGTTTCATTAGCGGAAACAGGCAAGGATGAGGAAGCAAAAGCTGTTCTTAATAAAGTGAAGACAATGAGTTCTGATCCTGCTCTTTTAACGTCGGTGGATGAGTATCTGGCACAACTAAACTAGAATAAAAAATTATTATTTAAAATATTAAACTACAAGACTATGCCTTGCGGAAAAAAAAGAAAAAGACATAAGATCGCTACGCACAAAAGAAAGAAGCGCCTAAGAAAAAACAGACATAAGAAGAAGTAATTTCTTCTAAGTGTTAAGAGGCCCACATTGCTTTGCAATTGTGGGCTTTGGTCTATACATCCAACTAATCTTTGAGAGAAATTGAGTAATGAATTAATCATCAATTCTACTCAAGATGGAGAGCGCATTGCGCTTTTGCAGGACAAAAGACTGGTAGAATTCCACTACGAAAGTAAAGATACTAATTACATAGTAGGGGATATTTTTCTAGGTACTGTAAAAAAAGTAATGCCAGGCCTTAATGCTGCTTTTATAGACATTGGTTACCAGAAAGATGCTTTTTTGCATTATCATGATCTGGGTGCCAATGTTAAAACGCTGAGTAAGTTTTTAAAAGTAGCACAGACACAGAAGAACGCTTCTCCTAAACTCAACCAGTTAAAATTTGAGCCTGAAATAGATAAGCTCGGAAAAATAGCTGATGTTCTTAAAAAAGGGCAGCAGCTGTTAGTCCAGATTGTAAAAGAACCTATTTCTACAAAAGGCCCCCGTTTGTCCTGCGAAATTTCGCTTGCCGGGCGATACCTGGTGCTCGTGCCGTTTTCGAATACGGTAAGTGTATCCAAAAAAATCGTCAGCAAAGAAGAGCGCACACGCCTCAAGCGTTTGATTACATCTATCAAACCTGAAAATTTTGGCGTTATTATCAGAACGGTGGCCGAAGGGCGTGATGTGGCAGAGCTCGACCGGGACCTGCGTAACATGCTCAGTAACTGGGAAGAGGGTTTTAAAGCGCTTAAGTCGGCGAAACCTTCCGATAAAATCATCGGGGAGCTAGGCCGTTCTTCTTCCATTTTGAGGGATTTGCTAAACGAAAGTTTTGATAACATAGTAGTCGACAACGATCAGCTCTATGACGAGATCAAAACATACATCGGCAGTATTGCTCCAGACAAATTAAAGATCCTGAAGCATTATACCGGCAAAACCAAAACCTTTGAACACTTCCACATTGAGAAGCAGCTAAAGGCAGCCTTCGGCAAAACAGTGACCATACCAGGTGGCGGTTACCTGGTAATAGAGCACACCGAAGCACTGCATGTGATCGATGTGAATAGTGGGAATAAATCTAATACCGAAACCGATCAGGAGGCTACCGCAGTTCATGTTAACATGATGGCGGCACGCGAAGTAGCCAGGCAGCTGCGACTCCGGGATATAGGTGGTATCATTGTGGTGGATTTCATTGACATGAAATCACCTGAAAACCGACAGAAAATTTATGAGGTTGTAAAAGAAGAACTGAAAAGAGACCGATCTAAATCAACTGTTCTTCCAGTCTCAAAATTCGGCCTGATGCAGATTACACGTCAGCGTGTAAGGCCAGAACAAAATATTGTAACCGGTGAAGTTTGCCCTACATGCAATGGCACTGGTAAAATAACCGCCAGTATTCTGGTGACAGACGAAATTGATGCAGCGGTAGACGACCTGCTGACGAGTCATAACCATAAGAGCCTGTCCTTGTATGTGCATCCGTTTGTGTATTCTTACTACACCAAGGGGCTTGTGTCGAGGCAGCTGAAATGGTTCTTTAAATATTTTAAGTGGGTAACACTTGTACAGGATACTTCGCTGGGCCTTACAGATTTTAAAGTAATGGACGATCGGGGCGAAGAAATTGAATTACGTGCCACATCTGCTGCCGTAGTCGAGATTACAACAGAAGATGAGTAACATACACGAAAAAGCCGCTATCATGCAAATGGTAGCGGCTTTCTTCGTTTTTAAGGAGAATGTATACTTAGAACTTTATACCAAAGTCGATAGACACATAGTTATTCTTGATGGCAATGTTTTTGTCGGAAAACTGTTTACGGTAGTAGTTGTCTATGTTGCTGAGTCCGTGATGATAGGAAAGACCAGCCATGAGTTTGGTACTCTGCCCTAGCGCCAGTTCTGCGCCGGCTCCCAGCAAAGCGTCTGCTTCGAATGTATTTATTCGCTTCGTCGCTTTTGTGCCGGCTATTACTTTTTGGTCGTTTATAGTGGCACTGATCATGGTGTTTAAAGAACCTCCAACCTGAAAGTATAAGTTAACATCCGGAGCAACCTCATTGGTGAACAGCTTCAGCGAAACAGGTATTTCGAGGTATTGAAGATCAACGTCTTCGGAGGCAGAAATAACACTCCCATCAGATTGTGTGAACCTATAGCTATATTCTCCACCTTTGCTGCGGAAGAGCAGGCCTGATGAAAAAGCATAATTATGGGCGAAAAAGTAATCTACAACAACACCAACACCTATATGGAGGTTATTATTCGTCTCTTTAAAGTTATACTTGTTATCAGCAATAAAACGATTTCCGGCAATAGTAGGCGATACTTGTAAGCCAATCTCTACCTGAGCCATAGCGCTGAAACCAAGGCACAGAAAGAGTAATAGGAACGTTACTTTTTTCATTTGTGTGTTTAATTTATTGTAAGATTAACTCTAATACGATAGAACCGCTTATTTTTGTACAAATATATTAAACTAAATGTATTATAGATTATTCCTATTTGCAGTACTTGCCTTGGCCATTGGCTGTAAGAACAAGGGCTGTGACCTTCCATCTGAAATTGCTAAAGTACCGGTAGAGGTTGAAATTGAGCGTTTGGAGAGGCCTTTTTACCAGGTGCAAACAAAGGCAGATATGCTGCGCTTTATTGAGCAGAATCCACTGTTTGCCCAAAAGTTTCTGCAGCGCGACCTTTACCCATCTGATTCTGACTTGGTAAATGCCTTGCAAGGCCTGGCAACAAACGAGGAGTTGAAAAAGCTGGCAGGCGAGGTAGAACAGAAGTTCGGGGATATGAACACCGAGCAGCAGCAGTTGGTAACGGCTTTTAAAGTGATGAAGTACCATTACCCGGAGTTTCAGGAACCTCAGGTAAAAACGTTTGTATCCGGGTTTAACCAGGACTTCTTTATTTCGGATAGCCTGCTGGTTCTGGGCCTGGATTTCTTTGCAGGAAAAGATGCCAGTTACCGGCCCGATACATATGAATACATTCTGAAGCGTTATGAGCGGGAGTATATGGTGCCTGCTGCTATACTGCTGATGTCGAACCGATTCAACAGGGCTGAGCCAACAAACCGAAATCTTTTATCTGAGATGGTGACAGCAGGTAAAGCCTATTATTTTGTGCAGACGGTAATGCCTTGCACGCCCGATTCTTTAATTATTGGTTATACAAGCCGCGAAATTGCTGATATGCAATATAACGAAGGGAAGGTATGGGCGCACTTTATCGAAAAGAGCCTGCTTTACGACAGGAATCCGTTTACTCTGAATAAATATATAGGAGAACGCCCTAATACACCTGAAATAGACGCCAGAGCGCCTGGCCGCATTGGTACCTGGGTAGGATGGCAGATTGTACGTGCTTACATGGAGCGGCATCCTGAGGTAACATTGCCCCAGTTAATGGCCCAGACTGACTTTCAGAAGATCTTCAATGATTCGAAGTATAAACCGGAGAGGCGCTAACCGCAGTATACTGTATAAAGTCTCTGCTGCGAATGCATATTGCCGTATTTAATCAACACCACCATAGCCCGGACTGCCCTGCCACCTGCAGGCACTATACCTTTCTGGAGTACCTGGCGCAGCGGCATAGCATCAGCTTAGTTACCAGCAGCGCCTGGAAACAGGTTAGAATTACAGATAAACATAGCTGGGTACCGGCAGGTGTACAATTGTATGAACAATATGTACCCTACCAGAACCAGATGGGGGTGGCACAGCGACTTTTCTCCTATGGCGGCTTTGCTGCCTACAGTATGGCAAAAGGACTGAGAATGCCTGAACCGAATGTGATTTGGGCCGTTTCTACGCCTCTCTCCACTCCCTGGGTTGCGGCTAAAGTAGCCAGACTACGCGGGTTGCCCTGGGTGTTTGAGGTGCAGGACCTGTGGCCTGCTTTTCCGATACAGATGGGGGCCGTTAAAAGCAAATGGATGCAGCAGCGGCTTTATAAGCTGGAAAAAGAACTGTACCAGAGTGCCAGCCACATTATTACCCTCTCGCCTGACATGACGGACTACATAGCCGGTTTAGGTATACCTGCCGCCAAAATCACTACGAACTATAATGGTACTGATCTGGAGCTATCCGCAGCAATAGGAGAAGCAGAAATATACGGACTGCGGGAGCAATATCAGCTGCAAGGAAAGCAGGTGGTACTGTATGCCGGTACTTATGGCAGAGCAAATGATATACCTACACTGATGCAGGCAGTAGAGTACCTGAAGTCGGAGCCAGCCGTTCAGTTCGTATTTGCAGGCAATGGATATTATGAGCCACAACTACAGGCCCTGGCAAAGCAGTGCCAGAATCTGCTGCTTTTGCCCCCACAGCCACGCGAGAAAATATTTAAGCTGTTTAAACTGGCAGATGTGTCTTTGGTTACTTTCAATGATTTACCTGTTCTGGCTACAAATTCCCCAGCCAAATTTTACGATAGCCTCGCCTGCGGCACACCTGTTATTGTTACTAATCCCGGCTGGACGAAGAGCTTTGTTGAGAAGTATAACGTTGGGTGGTATACACCACCAGAGCAGGCACAGCTTCTGGCGCAGACCATTAAAGCAGCTCTGGCAGCGCCTGGTAGTCTGAAAGAAAAAGGTGCTAATGGTATAGCTGTAGCCAAAACCTTGTTCGATCGGCAAATATTAGCTAAGCAGGTAGAGCAGGTGCTGGAGCAGGTGGTTTAAGAGCTGCTATTTTCTTGTGCAGGTACTGCTGCTCCATTTTATTTTTTGCCAGAACAAGTGCCTGCTGGTAATGTTCCGTTGCTTTGCCAGGCTGGCCCAAGGCCATATAAACCTTACCTAAAAGTGCCTGGTAGAGATAATATTGCTGTAGCCAATGCAGCTGTGGCAACTTAGCCAGGTGATCGAGGCAAGCCTGTGGCCCGTGCTGGTAAAAAATGGCAACAGCCTTATTGAGTGCTGTAAACGGAGATGGCTGGAGCTGATAAAGCCGCTCATAAAGCAGTATAATCGTTTGCCAGTCGGTAGCAGCAACAGATTCGGCACGGCTATGTGTGGCTGCAATAGCGGCCTCCAGGTGAAAGCGGCTGATCTCTGTACCTGCTCTTGCTATTGAAAGATGCTGAAAGCCTAGCGCAATTAGTGTTCTGTCCCAAAGTTTCCTGTCCTGTTCCTCCAGCTCAACTATATCTCCTTGTGCCCCGGTCCGGGCCTGAAAACGGGATGTATTCAGCAGGAGCAGCGCCATTAAAGCATGGGCTGCGGGAGTGGCAAGTACTGGCAGGTGCAAGAGGCTGTGCAACAATTTAATAGCCTCCTGGCAAAGCTCCTGCCTTAGTAAAGCATCACCAGAAGAAGATTTATAGCCTTCGTTGTAGAGAAGGTAAATAGCGGTAAGAACCTGTGGCAGGTAAGATTTACTTTTGGCTAACGACGGCACCAGCACCGGCTGTTGCTCCTGTTGCAAAACCTGACGGCTACGCTGCAGCATTTTCAGAACTGCTTCTGTGCCCATTACCATGGCGGTGCCTATCTCTTCGGTTTTCAGGTTGCAGATATACCTGAGAATAAGCAGCAGCTGGGCCTTGGGCGATAGCTTGGGGTGGCACAGCGAGAATAGCAGCCGGAGCCGGCTTTCCGGTAATTCGTGCTCCAGGAACAGCTCTGGCGGCAGTTGGCTTTGCGTGGCAGACACGGTGCCAACCGTTGTTGTTTTGCTTTGGCCGGAGAGTTTGTTCAGGGCTTTATTACGGCAAACCTGGTACAGCCAGGCCAGCGGGTCCTGAGGTATCGTCGTTTTGCCCCAATGCTGTAGCGCCGCCTCAAAAGTGTCCTGTACTATATCTTCGGCCAGTTCTAAAGAGGTCAGCTTAAAGTAAGCTGCAAGTGAGGTTGTAAGCTTGCTCGCCTGCTGCCTGTACAGTTTATCCAGTAACTGCTTTGCTGCCGCCTCATTCATAAATGAAATTAGAAATTATGAATGGGAAATTAGAAATGGCTATTGAACCTTCTTCTGCGCTGGAACAAGCCCGACTGCCTTTGAAGCGCTGCAGGTTTGTGTGATCAGAGTGGTACTGCATCTTTCCATTCATGATTTCTAAGTTTAAATTTAGCCAAGCCTCAGTATTGCATAACAGGCCTCAGTTCTACACTTCCTCCTGCTTTAAAAACAGGGCACTGGCGGGCAATCTCTATGGCCTGCTCATCTGATGCCGCCTTAATGATAAAATAGCCGCTAATCGCTTCCTTGCTTTCGATAAATGGTCCGTCGGTTAAAAGTTCTTTTTGGGTGATGTGGTAGCCACCAGACTCCAGCGGATCGCCTGCAACAAATTGCCCTGCCTGTGTCAGTTCCTCCACCCATTGCATATACTGCTGAATGTCTGCTTCCATTTGCTCGGGAGCAAGCTGTTGTGCCGCCTGAAGGTCTTCCTTCAGAAAGATCATGTACTGTTTCATAAGGTTTTACCTATAGACAAATGCACCTGCCTTTGCCGGACATGGAAAGGCAGAAATTTTTCATCTTTATTTCTCCTCTGGCGTAAAGGTCGGCTGCTGCTTTTCCGGTATAACCAGCGTTTGGTTAAAATCGGGGAAGATTGTTTTCAGAGAGCTATTGTCGAGCTGGGCCAGGTCCAGGAAATACCACTTTGCACCTTTATCCTGCGAAATTGCCAGCATGTGCCCGTTTATAGTAAGCGTGCCGTTCGGAACCTTTAAGGTAAGCTGCTGTGGCACAATGCAATGAAGTTCTTTGCCCGCTGTTACCACTTTGCCAGGTTCGCCAACAGTTACCTGCTGCATGACAACCCCCTGAGCTGCCATTTGCGCCATGCTTTCAGACAAGGTTTTAATCATGTTTTCCCTCCCGCCCATCTGCTCCATAATCCAGGGATAGGTGTGGTCGGCCAGTAGCTCCAGTTTTTTATTGAGCACCGCCTGCGATACAGCCTCTGCCTGCTTTTTAATGATACTGGCCGAAGTCTGGGCAAAGCTGCTTAAAGCGAAGAGCAGGAATAAAGAGAGAAGGCAAAGCTGTTTCATAAGTTCTGTATTAGGAAGAGGTAAGATAGCACATTATCGCTTTGCTGGTTCTGAGTGCCGTTTAAATTATTTGCGGGTTAGCGTAGCAGGCTGGTAAAACAGCACCCCGTTCTGCTCAGAGGCAGAACGGGGTGCTGTTATTTTTAGTAGTATGTGTTACGGAGTTATTAGTTTCCGTAAGCTCCGATATAGGTAGCAGGCTGCGGTGCTGTATAGGTTTTTCCGCCGGCATTGATAGTGGCAAGACGAGGAGAGAAGTTGGTCTTCCCTTTGTTTAGCGCCGGAGAAGCTGCCTGTAACTTAAAGGTCAGGTTAGCAGCTGGCATTTCCAGATTTGCGGCTGTTTTAGCGGTGTTGTGATCAAAGTTAGCAATGTTCAGGCTGGCGAACTGTGGGTTATTGGCATTAGCTGCTCCTGCTATATCGTGTTCTGTTTCGAAAAGGCCTTTTGAAATAGAGCCAGTAGAAGGATAAAACTCGGCGGCAATATCGGCATGGTTTCCAAAATAAAAGTTATAGCCTGTGGTAGCATTTGCCACATCCGGGTTATCGGGAGCTTTGGGAAAGCGGATGCCGTAACGGCAGTTAACAACCATAGTATTGAATACTTTGCCACGACCACCTTTCTCCAGGTTAATAGAGCCGCCACGACCTGCCTTTGTTTGTCTCCAGCCACAGTTGATGGCGGTGTTGTTATACATGTTTACATCGGTTTGCGGTGTGCGGTCGTCGGAGTTAGAGCATTTAATGCCGTTAGTAGCTGCCTGGTAGAAAACATTAAAAGCGGCATCGCCTATAGAACCACTTTTAATATTAAGTGCATCTCCGCCAGTAGCACCATTGTAAATGTAAGTGTTGTTGGTGATCAGGAAGTTGCCCTGGTTAATGCGCATGCCATCGTCTTTAGAGTAAGCAATGGTAGAATACTGCATCACAAACTTACCGTTCGGATTTGTAAAATAAATCCCATAGCGTGGGTCACCTGCGTCTACTTCGCCTGACGTTACAATGGGGCTGTTTTCAGCGGCCGGGGCACCTACATACTCCAGGCGTGTGTGCTGAAACACCATTTCCTGCGACTGTGCCGTACCCAGAATGCCTCCCCAAAGACCGACAAACATATTTTCTTTTGTTCTGCGGGCTTCCGGTACAGTAAAGAGAACAGGCTTTTCGGCGGTGCCATAGCTAAAGAAGTTGCCCCGCACCGTAATCTCTGGTGAACCACCCTGTGTTCCGTCTCCTTCTACAATAACTGTTACGCCTTCTTTTACAGTGAGCGATTTACCGGCCGGTACATTCAGGTTGCCACGCACAATGTAAGTACGGTTAGCTTCCCATGTACCCTCAACATCTCCGGCATTTACCACAACAGGAGGCACTTCGCTTACATTAACCGAAATATCAATTTTCTTCTGTTGGTTTTGCTGATCTGTTACGACTACTGAAATGGTGCTGCTGCCAACAGTAGCAGGTGCTTTATAGTTTACCTTGGCACTCCCCGTGTTCTGACCGATGCCTGTTATCTCCGTCAGGCTTACAGTACCTGCAGTGGCGGTGGCAGTTACCTCTTTAATTTTGCCAGCAGCCGAAATGCTAACTGTAAAAGTGTGCGTTTCGTCCTGTTTTAGTGGCAGTGTAGCCAGCTCAGATGTAATCTGGGGAGCTGTAGGCAGCGTGTCGTCTTCTTTCTCGCAAGCCGAAAAAGTAAAGGCTGCGGCCAGAAAGAGTGCTGTGAAAAGCGATTTTGCAGTTCTCATTTGTTTGATTGTTTTAAAAAGGTTCTTCTGTGTTTACTGTTATGTTTGTGGATGATGCTCATTTAGAAGGTCAGGCGCACCCCGGCTCTGACGGATTGATAATATTCGTCGCGTCTGATCAGGGTTCGGGTGTTCATGTTGGTTTGGTAAGGATAGGCGATGGTTTTGCCTTCTTCCTGGTACACCGGCTTTTTGATATACACCTCGTAAGGGGAATTGAGCAGGTTGAGGGCTTTCACAAATACTTCTGCCTTTTTCGATATCCGCTTCTCCACCGACAGGTCTACCTGTGTGATGGGGCGGGAGTACATGTCGTTGTCGAGGAAAGGAGAAATGGTTTCGAGCCGTTCTCCAGTATACACAAAGGCTAGCTGGGCATCTAAGCCTCGCTCCTGGTTTTTATAAAGCAGCGACACATTGCCAATGTGGTTTGCCTGCCCCTGCAATGGCCGTGCCTGTTCCACATTTATCACTGTTAGCTGGCTACTCGGGTCGTTCAGGTCTTCGCGGGTGCGCAGCGCCTTGGTAGTGGTAATGCGGGAGTGGGTATAGGTGTAATTCCCTTTCAAACCTATCCTGTTAAAGTACTTGCAGAAGTCCAGCTCCAGGCCATAGTTATAGGCAGTGCCGTAATTGTCTGGTTTTATAACAGGCTCATTGTTTACCCCCTGGCGCACCACCGCATACTCTATCGGGTCCTGGATGCGCTTATAAAACACGCCTGCTAGCAGTTGATCGGTTGCTGTTGGAAAGAATTCCCAGCGTAAATCAAAGTTATCGGCTCGTACACGATTCAACTTGGCGTTTCCAACTTCGTCGTAACCATCTTCTTCCAGCACATAAGGCACCACCTCAAAAAAGCCCGGGCGTGATATGGCTTTATAGTAGCTAAAGCGGATGTTCATGGCCTGGTTCAGGCGGTGCTTCAGGCTGAGGCTAGGGAGAATATCGGTATAGATCTGAGTGCTGTCGGGTGTCTGGAATTCTTTGGGTGTTTTTAGCGTATAACCCTGCCTTGTTTGCTCTACCCGCACGCCGGCGTTTATATCCGTGTTCAGGATGTTGAGCTGCCCCAGCGCATAATAAGCCAGTATGTTTTCGGTAGCTTTATAGTTCAGTTCGTCGTTGGCGCTGCCTGCGGGGTTTACAACTTCCCAGCTTATGTCTGAGAACTTATCCCAATGCTCTCCCTGCACCTGCCTGCCTGGGTTCGGATCAAATAAGTAGCGGTTAAAATAGTTGTCGCGGTCTTTGCTGCGGTACATGGCGCCTGCTTTTACCAGGTTGCCGTTCCAGTGCTCAGGCTTCAGTTGCAGGTTCAGGAAGCCGCTGAGATCTGTGTCAGAGTTGCGTTCCCACTGCCTGGGGCTGCGGCGTTCTACATTCACAGGCTGCTCCACAAAGTCTCTAAGCTCCCCGTTGCAGCTAAAGCGGGCATTATCGGGGCGGGAGCTGCTGGCGCTGGAGTATACCACCGACCAATCGAGCAGGAGAGGTGCCAGCAGTTGGTGTTCACCTTGTAAAGTGGAATTTAGAATGTTCTGGCGGGTAACCCTGGTGCGTGTGCTGTAAGCCAAAATGGCATTGCCTGCTGCTGGATTGTAATTGCGGCCATCCAGCATGGTGGTTCTGATTTCACGCGCCTCGTTGTTCACCAGCCTGTAATAACCTGTGTACAGGTTTAGGCGGTGATTGCTGTTGAGGCGGTAGTCGAGGCGGCCATGGTTGGCGAAGCGAATCTGCTGTGTAGAGTAGTGGCGCTCCTGTAGCTCGCGCAAAGCAGGCTGGTTAGTGCCAAACCGCTCTGTTTCGGCATCAAACCAGATGCTTTTAGTGCCTCTGTAGGCATTCTGAAAGCTGCTGCCCAGCATCACGCCTAACTTATCGGAGAAGAAGCGGTTACCTACTGAAACAGTGCTCAGCATATCAGGCAAAGGAGCAATATTTTTTGTTTCCAGGTTCTTTCGGGTAAAGTCGCCTGCCTGAGCCTGGTAGGCTGCGCCGTAAATATCACGTGGAGACTGTTCTTTGATGACAGCTGTGTTAAACTGATCAAAGCCTTCCAGCAAATTAATATAGTTATAGCCGAGCTGCAGATCTGCCTTTATCTCCAGGTACTCAGGGGCACTTTTCATGGCCATGTTCACACCCCCGGCTATGGCATCTCCTTCTCTGTCGGCTGTAAGGCTTTTGTATACTTCTAAGCGATCAAGCAGGGCGGCCGGAAAAATATCGAGCGGCACATAACGGTTTTTATTATCCGGACTGGGGATTTTAATGCCGTTCACCAAAGTATAGCTGTAGCGTTTATCCATGCCGCGCACCAGCGCATACTGTGGGTCGCCGTTGCTGTTACGTTCTATTGTAAGGCCAGATACCCGCTGCACCACGTTGGCCACCGAAACGTCAGGCGACAAGGCAATGGCTTTGGCTGATACCACATTGATGGTGTTGGGCGAGAGCCGTTCCATCTGTCGGGCTTCTACCTCTGTTCCACGTGGGGCGCTCCCCGTAATAGTCACCTCATGGAGCTCCTTGTGTTGCTGCTCCAGTTGTAGGTCCAGTATTATCGTCTGATTTGCGCTGTTGATTTCTATAATCCTGGTCAGGGGCTTGTGACCCAGATAAGCGACGGATAAGGTATAGGTGCCAACCTGCAAGTCGGTGAGCTGGTAAGAGCCGTCCAGACCTACTGTAGCAAACTTAGAGCTGTTTTGCACCACTACCTGTGCTCCTACCAGCGGCTCAGAGAAAGTATCCTGCACTTTGCCTTTAACAGTGGCAGCTAGTGTGGGCAAACTTATAAAAAGGGCCAGCCATAAGAGCGGAAGCCTGTAAAGCAGGGGGCTTAGCGAGTCCTTCATCACGGTTTCTTTTAAAAATTAGTTTATTTCTTTTTAGCCAGAGAGGTGGCTACACCGTTAGGTGCCAGTTTCAGGTCTTTGCCCGCTATATCTTCCCAGCGGTAGTACTGGAAGGTTTTATCAGACGACATAGCTACAAACAGGCCGTTTTTGAACTGATTGTTAAGCGAGATGCTGGTTACATCGGAGCCATCGCTGTCGAGGGTAGAAACATTCACAATCTTCAGGAGGTCGTGCTGGTGTGGCTTATCCGGGGCACCCTCTCTCGGGAAAATATGGAAGCGATTGTTTCCCTGGTCTGATACCAGGATATAGCCTGTGCCATCCACCATTTTATAGATAGAAATGCCTTCGTGATCTTTGCCAAAGCCGGTGGAGGCAAACAAAGCCAGTTCTTCGTTCCCTTTCGCCGGATCAGCATAGTATTTCCGAACGCCTGTGCCTTCGTCGGAGTAGTAGATATAACCCAGTTCGTTATCTACTGCAATCGATTCAATTTCTTTTATGCCGCTGTAGTTGCCGAATTTGCGCACTATAGTTGCTTTTACTGCGCCTTGTCCGTTGTCTTCGAGCAGGTATTGCCACAGGTAAGTACCATCTGTGGGGCCGGTTTTGCGACCAGCTATAGCAAATATTTTATCTGACGAAGGTTGTTTGTAAAGCGCAATGCCCATCAGGTCGCGGTATTCTACGCCTGTTTCGCCTTCATACACCGGAATGCCGCCATTGTCGATAGGGCGCATATCTGGTAAAGTATAAATGCGGAGACGGTGTGTCATGCGTTCAGTTACCACCGCAATGTCTACCGGCTGGCCGTTTAGCATAAAGCCATAGGCGATATCTACGTTGTTAGGCCGCTTCAGTCCCCGCACCACTTTATCTGCTATGATTTTCCCTTTCAGGTCGAATACATACAAAGCCCCATCTTCATTTTTATCAGTACCCAGAATCAGGCTCTCAGCAGGGTTAGCAGGGTTAATCCAGATGGCGGGATCGTCGGTGTCGTGTTTAACTGTATCGGTTATTATAGCAGGTTTTACTACTTCGCTGCTTACGATAGGTTCGGCAGGTGTGGCAGGCAAATGGTTAGCTCCCTGGTTACTGCAGGCGGCAGTTACTAAAAGTGTAAATAGCGAAAAGGTGGTAGTCAGATTTTTCATCTTAATGTATTTTGAATGAGCAGGAGAACAGGGGCGACTGTTTCCTGAAGACAGGGCAAAACTAGCTGAGCAGGCGAGGGGAAATCAATAGGAAGGCGTGAACATTAAGGCAACAAGCAGCATCCGGAGCGTTAACAGAACAGCAACAAATGCGGTTAAAATGGGTGTAAGTAATTGATAATTAGTGCTTTTTTAAATGTTAAGCGTAAATTAAGTTATTGCTACTCAAAGGTTAAGGATGAAGTTGCTGAGGCTATCGCCCTGTTCCAGTTGCAGCTTCTTTTTTAGCCGGTACCGTGATACCCGAAGGCTGTCTTGCGAAATACCCAGTATAGTGGCGATCTCTTTGGATGGCAGATTAAGCTTGATAAGTGAGGCAAGCCGTACTTCAGAAGAAGTAAGTTCACGTGCCTGCTGGTGCAGCTTCTGAAAGAAATCCTGGTGTACCTGCTCAAAAGTACCTCTGAAATCATCCCACTCCTTGTCCTGCACTATGCTATAGTCTATCTGGTTGATCAGGCTTTTAAACTTACGTCGCTGTGCCTTCTGGTCGTCCTGCAGCGCTTCGTTTAACTTTGTTTTAAGTTCGTCAAGTGTCTGGTTTTTGCCGATGAT
This sequence comes from Pontibacter sp. SGAir0037, assembly GCF_005491705.1. NCBI lineage: Bacteria > Pseudomonadati > Bacteroidota > Cytophagia > Cytophagales > Hymenobacteraceae > Pontibacter > Pontibacter sp. SGAir0037. Next base: position 4,667,118 of record NZ_CP028092.1, read on the forward strand.
GTGGAGGGTATGTGCTGTAAGTGATTTTACCTGCGTGTTCAGGTCCTGCTGGAGTTGCTTTTCGCGTAGCTGTGTGTTTTCAAGTTCGGCCTCCATTAATTTGCGCTGTGCTTGGTACATCTGCTCCTGCTGTTCCATGGCCTCTTTGTTGCGTTGTATTTTTAGCCGTTGTCGGCTGAACAGTACAAGACCTAACAGAGCCATGAGCACGATGCCGCCCGTTAAGGTAATTTTGATCAGGTTATTGAGTTGCTGTTGCTTCTCCAGTATCTGTATCTCGTTATTTTTCTGTTCCACGTTAAACAGCGACTGCAGCAGGGCGATTTGCTGTGTGGTTTCCTGACTGTAGAGCTCGTCGTGCAGGCGCCGGAACGTTTCGAGGTGCTCGTAGGCTGCCTTGTAATTGCCAGTTAAGCTATACTCCTGGCTCAGGTCTTTGTGGGCACTGCTGATCTGGTACCGATCGCCGAGCCGGGTTGCCAATTGCAGGGCTTGCCGGGTAGTTTCTATGGCCAATGCATAGCGGCCGGTCTTTCGGTAGATGTCGCCGATGTTATTCAGCCCTACTATAATCGCCAAACTGTCGGCGGCAGCCTCACTCAGCCTTACCGATTTATTAAAGTAGCGCAGGGCTTCCTGATACTCTTCCTTGTCTTCGAGTATACTGCCAATGTTTTCCAGTATGGTAGCGGTGCCCTGTTTATCCTGCAGTTGCTCGTATAAATTGAGCGCCTTCTGCTGGTATTCCAAAGCCAGTACATACTGCTGCCGTTTCTCGTATAGCCGCCCGATGCAGCCATAGGAGTAGGCAATTCCTTTTTGATCTTTTTGCTTTTCGTATAGTTCCAGCGCCTCCTGATGGTGTTTGAGCGAGAGTTCAGGCTGGCGGATGGCATAATATACCAGGCCCTGGTAGTTGAGGTTTTCGCCTAACTGATCTTCGTGCCGGAGTTCCAGGTATAGCTTTTCGGCCTGCAGCAGGTTGTTGAGCGATTGATTATAAACGCCTTGGTGGTAAAGGAGCCGCCCGAGCAATTGATGGCTGTTGGCCTGCCCCAGGACGTACTCTTGCTTTTCGGCCATTTGCAGCGCCCGATGCGCCAACTCGTATGCCGAGTCAGGGTGGCTCGCCAGCAGTTGGCCTGCCCATTGTGTAAGCTGATCTGTTTTTCCTGGGCCGTCGCTTTCCGAGATGCTATCCTGAGAAAGTGGCGGAGTAGGACTCAGGGCGTTTGTACTGAAAGAGAGGAGGGTGAGGCAAAAGCTGATTCCCCAAGTATATACTAAAAGCATAAGCTGCTACCTTAAGTGCTAAAACAGGTAAGGTAGCAGCGGTATGTTACCAGAATGTTAGTAGTGGGTTAAATTATAATTAGCTTGCTATAAGCTCCTGAGAAACAGGTGCAGTGGTAATCCACCAGGTGGTATAGTTTACCAATGCTTAATCTGTAGGAAAGATAATAAAAAGGCATAAGTACCTGGATGTTAGTCGTCAGGTTTTTGGGATGTGAAGCGGGGTGATGGATAGAGGCATACATTTTATTTAGATGTTATGACATTAAATTTGTGCTTTTTCATTTTTGGCACACCGTTTGGATATGCCTTTCCGAACAAGAAATAAACCAGGCCTAGAGTTTTATTCTCACTTTAATGAACCCTAAACTTTAAGAGAAAGAAAGATGAAAAAGATAATTGTGATGCTCTCGTTAGGTGTGTTAGTAGCTGGTAGCTCATTTGCACAAACTGCACCTCAGAAAGATAAAAAAGCCCGTACCGAACAGCGTGGTCCTGGAAAAGGACAAGACGGAAAAGAGAAGAGAACTCCTGAAGAAAGAGCACAGCTAAGAACAGAGCGTATGAGCGAGCGGCTGGAGCTGAATGCCTCTCAAAAGCAAAAGGTGCAAGCCTTACACTTAAAGCAGGCAAAAGAAATGCAGGCAATGCGTGCCGACGCAAAATCTAAAGAAGATGCAGGTAAAAACCGTGAAGCCATGAAGGCGAGACACGTGCAATACGATGCCGAACTGAAAGGTATCTTAACGCCTCAACAATATGCCAAATATCAAGCTGATCAGGCAGAAATGCGTGCTCGTTTCGAGAAAAGAAGCCAGGAAAAAGGACAGCGCTTTAAAGGCGGTGAAAGCAGACAGCAAAGAAGCTAGTGCCTCATCAATTAGAAATTAAAAATTATGAATTAAAAATGGTAGAGAACGTGCTGCACGAAGCTTTTCATGAATCATGAAAATTATGAAATTAAGCTGACCGTGTATTAGGTGCTTACCTCCTGAAGCAAAAAAGGCCATGCATGTGCATGGCCTTTTTTATTAATAAAAAAATAGTAGGTTATCTTAAAGTATAGCGAACAGGTAAAGTATAACGTACAGGCACAGCACGGCCATTTTGCTTTCCGGGAGTCCAACGGGGCATTGTTTTTACTACACGCACTGCTTCCTCTCCGGTACCGCCACCTAAATTTTTAACCACCTGGATATCAGATATCTCACCGGTTTTGCTCACCACAAAGGAGAGTACGCATATCCCCTCAATGCCAACTCTGGTTGCTGCAGCCGGATACCGGATGTTTTTGCCTAAATAAGCCATCATGGCTTTTTCCCCACCCGGAAATTCCGGCATTTGCTCTACATATTCGTATGGCGCCTCCGGCATGGCATCACTCACAATGCCTGTTCCACCAGGTACACCTTCAAGTGCATTTAAGTCTGCGGGCTCGCCACCTATAACACCCTCTATGTTCTTAGTGCCAATGTCTACGCCTTCTAATTGCGCAACATCCGGCACATCTGATTGGTCATCTACCTGGTTGTTGGGTTTTACGACAGGCGGTGTATATCGCATCTGAGGTCTGGCAGCCGGAGGCGCCGGAGGGGGAGTTATAGGTGCGGCTGGAGGTATTATAACCTCCTCTTCCGGTAGAGCCGGTGTTGGTGGTAATTCTACTATTAACCCCCCATCATCCTTTGTTGGCAGCACTACATCCACATCCCCTTTCACATACTTGGCAATTAGCGGTGTACTGATGAGCAGCAGGAAAAGAGAGGTGGCTATAAAGGTAGCTGCAGTAACGTGCTTGTTGTAGATTTTACGTAGCAGGTAAGCACCGTAGGCTTTGTTGCGCCCCGAAAAGATAATGTCATCCATCGTAAGCTTTCTTAAATTAGTTACTTCCATATCTGTGTCATTTATCTGGTTGCTATTAATTTTTTGTCGTTTTCAGTAATGTCTACCAGGGCATATTTTCTGGTGTCGGTAATTTTCATTTCATCCAGAATATCTACCGTGTTCTGGTAGCGCGACTTTTCCATAGGCTTGATCGAAACCATTAGTTTCGGATTTGACTTTACCCTTTCCGATAGCAGCACCTTCCTGATGCCGGTGTTTGAAAAGTCTGTTTCCGTTACTGCTGGGTGTTCGGCAGGATCGCCTGAACCGAAGTAGTAGAAAAGCCTGTTATTTTCGCCCAGCAAAATAGTTAGTGCATTACTGGCCGCTAAAGCAGATGGTGGGCCATCGGCTGGCATGGTTAGCTGCATTGCCTGTGGCAGGGCAAATGTGGTGGTTAACATAAAAAAGGTGAGCAGCAAAAAAGCCAGATCTACCATAGGTGTCATGTCCAGGTGGACGGGTATCTTTTTAGTTCTTTGCTTGCCTCCTCCTTTACCGGTTTCTGCTTTTTCCTGAACTTCGGCCATGCGGTCTCCTTTCTCTTAGTGGTTTTTAGTATGATGATGCAGGTGCCGCAGAAATTCCATAAGAAAGGAGAAGAAAAAATTAAAAAATATTACTCCCCAGGTAGATGAAGGCTGGGGCCGTAGCGATAAAGCATTTGTAAAGGAGGTGGGAGAGAAGGTATGTATAGTTAAAATTAGAGGCAGGAACAAGAAATTTACCTTGCTGATGCAGAACCTGCAAAGCCACGATACGATATAGAAAAGGTACCCAACATTATTTACAATGCGCGTAGTTTATATTTTAGCCTTTATGCTTGCTGCATTAGCAGCTTGCAACAGTAACAATAAAGCTGAGAACCAGACAAATACTGCTTCCAGCCAGGAGGAGCAGCACGATAAGATATTTTATGCTTCGCTCAATCGGGCTATCCACCAGGGACAGTATGACGGCACAATGTCTGTAGAAGAACTGAAGAAGCATGGGAACTTAGGTGTAGGAAGTGCTGCCCGGTTAGCCTATGAGCTGGTGTTGCTGGATGGTACTGCTTACGGCATACCTGCCGACGGGAAAGTATACGAACTGGCCGACACAGTGCAAATTCCTTTTGCCGCTGTTAAGTTGTTCAATCCGGATCAAACAATAACAATTGTGAAGCCATTAACCCTGGAGGCATTGGAAGCCTACCTGGATTCGGTGATCACTAAAAATGCTTTTGCTGCCCTTAAAGTGACGGGTAGGTTTGCTTCGTTAAAGTACAGAAGCTTTGAGCCACAGCAGCGGCCTTATCAGCCTACCGACGATGTTCCGGAGGAGACCTTTGAGCGTTCAGGAATAGAGGCAACGCTGGTAGGCCTCTTTACACCGGAATCGGCAGAAGTATTAAACAGTCCTGTGTATCACTTCCATTTTGTAGACGAGGCCAGAACGACAGGAGGCCATGTAAACGATCTGGTAGTAGAGCAGGTGGAGGTGCAGATAGACTATGCCAATGGGCTAGAGGTGCAATTACCAGACCCTGCCTTGCTGCAGCACCTGGAACTGAACAAGCCGATCTCGGAATAAATAGGTACTCAGCGTAAAAGCTATACCTAAAAAAGGGTATTTTTAAGCTGGTCCGCAATATACTGGCTGCATTTGCTTATTTTTATCAGGTTGATAACTTCAACAGGATAATAACCCCGCAGGTAGTATGCAGCATTGCATTTTGATAATTGAAGATGAGCGGCTGGTAGCTGAGCATGTCGCCTCTGTGCTAAAGCAGGCACAGTATGAGCATGTGGTCATTGCCAACAACCGGAAGGATGCAATGCAGCTTTACAGGCAGCAGGGAGTCGATTTGATTATCAGCGATATAAATTTATATGGTCAGCATGAAGGCCCGCTGATAATTAGAGAGTTGCTGGCTATAAGACCTGCGCCTGTAGTATATCTTACTGCCTACTCAGAGCAGCAAACGCTTGATGATGCCCTTCTGACAGCTCCTGCAGCTTATGTACTAAAGCCTTTTACAGAGCGTCAGTTGCTGGTAGCCGTAAAAATGGCCCTTCGCCAAACAGAAGCCGTAACACCCGGTAATGAACCAAAGCCCTCTGCCCGTGAGCTGGATATTATACAGTATCTGGCCGAAGGAATGAGTAGCAAAAAAATTGCTGAAAAGCTTTTTATCAGTGAATATACCGTAAACACCCACCGTCGCAACATTTTAAGAAAGTTTGATGTTGGCACCAGCTCTGAACTGATTGCTATGGCCGTGAAGCAGCGCTGGATTAAGCTTTTGTAATATGCGGAACCTGGATGAATACATGCAGCACATCAGGGGAAACGAGGTAGCTTTCGCGCTGGAGCATCGTATCTTTAACATGTCAAGCTTCTTGATTACAAGCTTTGCAGTGTTAGGCGCTACTGCCAATTACCTGATCGGCCTTCACATGCTCACTGTTTGGCTCAGCCTGGCAGGTGCCCTTATCTCCGGTGCCCTCTACTACTACTCCCGGTTCCGGAATCATTTCTCTATCAGCCTAATAGTTATTTACATTATAGCTACAATGACTATCCTTAGCTGGATGAACTTCTACAACGGAGGGCTGGAAGGCAATGTGATTTACCTGATTATTATGCTGCAGAACATTTTTCTGCTGATTGCCCCGGCTAAATACCAGTACTGGATTTATAGTCTGTTCTACTTAAATATACTGGCCCTGCTGCTGCTGGAGTACATATTTCCGCATTGGGTGCTGCCTTATAGCAGCAGAGAGGAAAAAATAATAGACCATGCTGTTACAATGCTGTACACGCTGCTGTATACAACGGTGGTAATTGCTGCATACCGGAAGAGCTACTATACGGAGCGGGAAAGAGTGGCTGCTCAAAACCGGGAGCTTCTTTCGCTGAACGAGCAGATTACCTGGCAGCGGCAAAAGCTGGAAGATAAAACACAGGAGCTGGAGGCAGCAGTAAAAATTGCCAACGACCGGCACGAGCATATCAACACCCTGCTCAGGGAGCTGAACCATCGGGTGAAGAACAACCTGCAGGTGATAAGCAGCCTGCTAAACCTGCAGGCCTTTGCTGTGCAGGACGAAAATGCCCGCCACGCCATACTTGAAAGCAAGAACAGGCTGCTTTCTATGATTCTGGTGCACCAGCGGCTCTACCAGGTAGGAAGTGCCACCGATGTATACATGATGGATTACCTGCGCGAACTTGCAGAAACAATCATGTTTTCGTATAACGGCATTTTTGAAGACGAGATGCTGGAGTATGATATTGAGCCGGTTTGGTTGAATATAGAAGCAACGATTCCCTTAGGATTGATTTGCAACGAGTTAATTTCAAATGCTTTTAAGCACGCCTTTAAAGATACACCGGAGCCACGCCTGAAAGTAACTTTCAAAGATAAAGGTGCTCAGTACCTGCTGGAGATCGAAGACAATGGTTCCGGTATCAGGCATTCGGCCAGTTCCAAAACCTTCGGTATGGATCTCGTGAACAGCATGGTAAAGCAGCTAAACGGAAATTTGTCTATAACAGTCGCTCGTGGTACCAGCGTTTCTGTACTCTTTTCGCTGGGAAAAAATAAACAGGGCGCCTCTGAAAACAGAAGCGTTGATAACCTTAGCCTCCCAGTTTATTTTCCGGATCGTCTGGAATATTCGGAAAATTTTTCTGAAAAAACTGGCAGAAATGGGTAAGGGGGCATTCTTCGCACTTTGGCCTTCGGGCAATGCAGATATACCTGCCGTGTAAAATAAGCCAGTGATGTGCTTTGGCAATAAGTTCCTGCGGAAGGTTGGCAATTAACTCCTTTTCAACTTCTAAAGGTGTTTTAGCCGTTTTAGCCACTAAGCCCAAACGCTTGCTTACCCTGAACACGTGTGTGTCTACCGCCATGGCAGGCTGGTTCCAGATAACGGAGACAATAACATTGGCCGTTTTGCGCCCCACACCGGGCAGCTTCACCAATTCCTCTACTGTGTTGGGTACTTCTGAGTTAAACTGCTCCACCAGCATTTTGCCTAACCCGGCCAGGTGCTTGGCTTTGTTGTTAGGGTAGGAGATACTTTTAATATACGGCAGAATCTCATCCGGCGTAGCTGTTGCCAAATGCGCAGGAGTAGGAAAAGCCTCAAAAAGGGCCGGTGTAACTATATTTACTCGCTTATCTGTGCACTGGGCACTTAGTACAACTGCAAGTATCAGTTCGTATGGGTTTGTATAGTGCAGTTCGGTTTCTGGTTCTGGAAAATTCTGGGTAAAGTGCTCAATCAGCAACTTGTATCTTTCCTTTTTGCGCATAATATTCTTTCCGCTGCCTGGCGTGCAGCTTCCTTTAATGTTGACAGGCTGTGAATTTAAGCGTTAAATACTTCAGGATAAAATGAGGAAGTGTAATTTCTGGATCAGGGCTTCTCTAACAGGAGGTAAACCAAAGGAAACAGTCTGCGTTAGCTATAGTACAAATAGCAAGCTTTACTCCCGACATTCCAGCGGCCTTCGCAGCACAGCGCGAAGGCCGCTGGTGCTTATGCCGTTTAATATAAAAAAAACCGCTGCTATTGTTAGCAGCGGTTTTAAGCCTCGTCAAGCAAACAACCTACGATTGAAAGCTTAAACTCCTGGAGTATTGCAGGATATTATCTATAGCGCGATCACCTGGGCTTTTAGTGGCGCCACTTAGTAAGTTTTGGATAAGCAAGAGCTCAGAGCAGTTGTCAGCTAGCTCCATGTCTTGCAGCAAGGCTGCCTCCAAATGCTTACAGGCATTTTCTGCCAATTCATCATAAACATACTGGATCAGCTCATTCTGAGTAGAGGTTTTTATCATAAGCAATATTCGTATTTAGCATCTTCTTTCTCAGGTTGATGAGCGCATAGCGCATACGACCTAAGGCGGTGTTGATGCTCACTCCTGTTGCTTCTGCTATTTCCTGGAAACTCATGTCGGCATAATGGCGCATCATAAGTACTTCCCGCTGCGATTGTGGCAACGTTTGGATTAGCTCACGCAGTCGGGCAAAAGTGTCTTCTTTAATCTGCAGCGACTCAGCAGAGTCTTCTGCAAACGATAAGTTATTAAACACATTGCTCCCGTCTTCAAGAGTGATCATCGGGCTTCGCTTCTCTTTACGGAAGTAGTCAATTGCCAGGTTATGGGCAATTCGACAAATCCAGGAAGAAAACTTGCCTTCTTCGTTATAGCGGCCGCTTTTCATGGTATGCACTGCCTTTATAAAGGCATCCTGCAGCAAATCTTCGGCCGTATAAGAATCTTTTACAATCAATAAGATTGTAGTATAAACTTTATTTTTGTGTCTGTTTACTAGCTGTTCGAACGCGTTTTCGTTTCCGGCTATGTAAAGCGATACCAATGCAGAATCGCTTAACTGCGTAGTCGTATTCATTTTAAAGCTACATTAAGGTAACGTAGAGCTTTATATCATATTGTGGCGTTAAGGGGTTTGAACAACTTTTTTTGAATGGTAGATTCAAATATAAGTAATCACTTTTTAGTTTGCAACAGATAGTGAGCTGTTTACTAAAAAAAAATAATTACTGCCGGAGTAGTTTTATTTTTGCTAAACAAAATAATTTTTGCAGACACTCCTTCTACGCAAGAAAAGTTAAAAAAAGTCAACACTTAGTTAAATTTAATTTTCCACATATAGCAAAAGCCTTTATGCTGCATTTTCAGGCTGCTTTTTCTTAGGTGCCGACGCAGGTAGTTTGGGAGAGAAAGACTTTAGAAACTAAACTACACTGCTAAACATATGGCAGTAAGCCCATTTTCATTTGAAAAATACGAGCGATGCTCTGCGCTTTTTGTTTTGCTTCTTCTGCTTTCTTGCCACTAAAGAGTGCATCTACTGTTGCTTTAAATAAAGCTATCCATTTATCAAAATGTTCTCCTGTTACAGGAAGGCGCAGGTGCTTCGGGAAAGGCTGCCCTTTATAGGCCATAGTGCCAAAAAGCACAGAACTCCAGAAGTTATACATAACGGGCAAATGATGCTCCCAATCGACCTGAGCAATTTCGTTGAAAACAGGAGAAAGCAATGCATCATGATTTACATGATCATAAAATGTATCTACCAGTTGCTTGATATCGGCTTCGTTTTCCAGGTCTTTCATCGCTTGCAGAGAATAGGTATATGCCATAAGGCTAATGTTTTGCAGATATGAATGCAAGTATACAGGTAAGACTATTGCGATGAAATGATTTTTGTCAGTTGTGGTATTACAGCATACGCAGGGCTGGCACAGCAGCCTGTACCGTGGATGTTAGAAGAACAGGAATAAATGCGGCAAAAGTTAAACGAAAGGACATAAAAAATCCTTCGAAAGAGTGGTGTCTTAGCGAAGGATGGTTGGTTAAAAATAAGAAATATTATCTTCTGCTATAGCCTTTCAGGCGGTTCAGGATCAGTAACAAACGACGGTTAATTTCGCGCTCTTCTACCGGGGTGCATTGTGCTGTTATATCAGCAGGAGCCTGCAATTTTTTCTCTAACGTTTTAAGGTTTTGCAGATAACTTTCGAGTGTTGTATAAGACACATTGCTATAAGCTGTGTCGGTGCTGTTTTCCTTTTTCTTATACTGTAGATTTATTGCTTCTGCTATCTCGCTGTTTATAAGTTTAGTAACATCTGCGTCTGTTGTGATCTCCTGCTGAGATACCTTCTTCTCTATGTTCTCCAGTAAGCTTCGGATGTCTAGTTGTTTCATCATATCAATTAGTAAGTGTTAATTGAATATAGTAATAAATTATTTAAAAGGCAAAGTAATGTTATATTTATTGATGTATTGTTAATATAACATGACTATCATGTCCATGCCTGAGCCGTTAGCTGAAATTAGATTTCAGCTTTGAAGTAAACATAACATGAAATTAATCTTAGGCTGTTACGCTAAACAGAAAGATAATAATACAATTACTTACGCTTAAAAAAGCTCTTCTCCGACGCGGGTAAGCTCACAAGATATCAATTGCCGTACTACAAAAAGTATACTTCTATTTACAGAACTGTGTTACGGTTTAGGGCGAAAAATTAACCTGTAAAATCACCGGCTCCTGGTAGCTAAATGCAGTGTGCAGGCAGGTACAGGAGACACATGTTTTCAGCCTGTCCCTGTCTTTCCTGTATAACTATAAATCTACATGTGTAGCGTGCATAAGGTTGGTTCTGTGTAATTTTGACCCTTTAGTTTTTATACAAAATAATATGAATAACCGTTCCGGGCAAAAGCATGATCCTTATGCCGTATTAAGAATACCCGATTTTCGATTATATGTTTCTGCCAGGCTATGCATTACACTGGCTATGCAAATACAGGCTGTCATAGTTGGCTGGCAGATCTACGATATTACAAAAGACCCACTTTCCTTGGGATTGATAGGACTTGCCGAGGCGATACCATCGATCTTCGTCTCGCTCTACGCCGGTTATGTAGCAGATAAAATTCCGAGGAAGAAAATTATTCTGGTGGTAATATCGGTTCTGCTGTTATGCTCTACACTACTGCTTTTCTTTACTTTGGATATAAGTAATATATTGCTGCTCTACGGGGTGCTCCCGATTTACGGCATTATATTTTTAAGCGGAATAGCCAGGGGATTTATGAGTCCGGCTGTTTTTTCTTTTATGCCGCAATTAGTAACCGGCAAACAACTATACGCCAATGCTATAACCTGGAGCAGTACAACATGGCAGGCTGCTTCGCTGGCCGGGCCAGCTATAGGTGGCCTGATCTACGGTTTTTATGGAATACAGGCAGCCTATGCCACAGACGCATTGCTGGTATTGCTTTCGCTGCTTGCTTTCTCCCTGATTGGAGCCAGGCCTTTGCCCGAAGATATTAACCCTCAAAATCTGAAAGAGAGCTTACGCACTGGTATACAATTTGTCTTTGGTAATCAGATTATACTTGGTGCCATATCCCTGGATATGTTTGCCGTACTTTTTGGAGGAGCTGTAGCTTTGCTTCCGATTTTTGCCTCCGATATTCTGCTGATCGGGCCTCAGGGACTCGGATTTCTGCGTGCTGCTCCGGCTGTTGGATCGGTTATAATGGCGGTGTTCATGGCTTACCGCCCTGTAACTATACAAGCCGGTAAAAAGATGCTATGGGCAGTGGCCGGTTTCGGGGTATGTATTGTGTTGTTCGGCTTATCCACCAGCTTCTGGTTTTCGCTGCTGCTGCTGGCCTTGAGCGGGGCTTTTGACAGTATAAGCGTGATCATACGGTCTACACTCATTCATACTCTTACACCTGAGTACATGAAAGGGAGAGTGTCGTCTGTTAATAGTATTTTTGTTGGTTCTTCGAATGAGATTGGTGCTTTCGAATCTGGATTTACAGCCAAAATAATGGGAGTAGTGCCTGCCGTAGTATTTGGCGGAGCCATGACGTTGTTTGTGGTGGGCGTAACGGCTTTTAAAGCAGACAAACTGCGGAGTCTGGATTTAACCCCGGATGCGGAACTGGCCTGATAAAAGCTTCATGAGCAGCCAGGGCCTGTAATATGTTTACAAGCTCTGGCTGCTCATGAAGCTTTTATTTAAAGTTATTTAGAAGCTGCTGCCTCTTTCGAATTGCTTTGGGCTTTATTTTTAGTAGCCTGTCTTGGTCGGCTGTTTCCAAATGTGCCTTTTGAGATTTTGCCTTTTTTAGTTTTTTTATCTCCTTTTCCCATAAAAATCAGTTTAAAATAGTTAAATGGTAAGTATCCCTTACGGGTAAAGCGTGGCAACAGGTTTTAAAAAATGTTGTTGTTGCTTATGCCAATTTAAAAAATCATTACCTGAAATAAAAGAGGTAAGGCTACCGAAAATTAAATGCAGGCAAATAGTAGCACTTCCTGTTTATTGCTATGGCAGGCTTTATTGCCAAACAACTCTTTAGCGGGGAAAAAGCCTGAGAAGCAAGTATGACTCCATTCTTCCTCTATATTTTCTAATTCTGAATTTGGTGAGGCGCTATAGCCGTCTTATCTGCTCCAGATGCAACTAAGGCCTTCGAAAAAAGGTTAAGTATGTGTAACTTTACATGTTAAACTAAAGCAAAAAAATAGCTTAGCCGAATGCCTGTTTAAAGGTTGAAAAGGCAAAAGCTACTGTCTGTATGGCAAAAATTCCTGATTATAACCTCGACGAACTCGACGCCCGCCAAAATATTATTATAAAGGGAGCTCGGGTGAATAATCTTAAAAATCTGAGTGTGGCGCTGCCACGCAATAAATTTATAGTAGTTACCGGCCTTTCCGGTTCCGGCAAGTCTTCGCTGGCATTCGATACATTGTATGCCGAAGGCCAGCGCATGTATGTCGAAAGCTTAAGTTCTTACGCACGCCAGTTCCTGGGCCGTATGGATAAACCTGAGGTAGATTATATCAAAGGCATCAGTCCTGCCATTGCCATTGAGCAGAAGGTAAGCATCAAGAACAACCGTTCTACCGTTGGCACCAGCACCGAAATTTACGATTACCTGAAGCTGCTCTATGCCCGTATCGGTAAAACCTATTCCCCGGTTTCAGGGCAGGTAGTGCAGAAAGACACTGTGGCAGATGTGGTAGACTTTATCTTTTCTCTGGAGGACGAGGCGCGTGTGATGATTCTGGCACCGCTGCATTTGCAGACCGATCGTACGCTGGCAAAAGAGCTGGACCTGTTGCTGCAGAAAGGATACTCCCGTATTTATGCTAACGGTCAGGTATACTTTATCGAAGAGCTGCTGGAAAACGGGCAGGACCTAGGTAAAGAAGTTTATATTCTGGTTGACAGAGCTGTTATTTATAAGTCTGATGAAGACCTCGCGTTCCGTATCGGCGACTCGGTGCAAACAGCTTTTTACGAAGGCCATGGCGAGTGCCGCGTCATTTATGGAGAGCAGGAGCGGGTGTTTTCTGATAGATTCGAACTGGACGGTATGGTGTTTGAAGAACCGTCGGTTAACTTCTTCAGTTTTAACAATCCATACGGTGCCTGCCAGACTTGCGAAGGTTTCGGTAGTGTGCTTGGTATTGATCCCGATCTGGTAATTCCTGATAAAAGCCTTACTATTTACGAAGGAGCCATAGCCCCATGGCGTTCCGATAAAATGAATGAGTGGGTGCAGCCCCTGCTGAAAAATGGTATTCGCTTTGATTTTCCTATTCACCGGCCTTATAGCGAGCTTTCAGAGGCTGAACAGGAACTGCTATGGACAGGCAACAAATATTTTGAAGGCCTGAACGACTTCTTTAAACACCTACAGTCGCAGACACACAAAATACAGTATCGCGTGATGTTGTCGCGTTACCGTGGCCGGACCACCTGCCCCGATTGTAAAGGCTCCCGCCTTCGCAAAGATGCCGGCTATGTAAAGATTGATGGCAAAAGTATAACGGACCTGGTGCTGCTGCCGATTACAGAAGTGCTGCCATTTTTTGAAAACCTGCAGCTTTCAGAACATGAGCATAAGGTTGCAGATCGGCTGGTAGTGGAAGTTGCCAACCGCTTAGGCTACCTGAACCGCGTGGGCTTAGGCTACCTTACGTTAAACCGATTGTCAAATACATTGTCGGGTGGCGAAAGCCAGCGCATTAACTTGGCAACTTCTCTGGGTAGCGCATTGGTGGGGTCTATGTATATTCTGGATGAGCCAAGCATAGGCCTGCATCCGAAAGACTCTGAGCAGCTGATTGGGGTGCTGCGTTCGCTGCAGGAAATTGGCAATACCGTAATTGTGGTAGAGCACGAGGAGGAAATGATGAAGGCGGCGGATCAGCTTATCGATATTGGTCCTGAAGCTGGTTCTGGCGGCGGTAACCTCATGTTCCAGGGTTCCTTCGAAGAGATGACACAGACAGCCGAAACCTATACCGGCAAGTACCTGAGCGGTAAAATGGAAGTGCCCGTGCCTGCTGAGCGGCGTAAGTGGCGTAATGCCATAGAGATAGTCGGAGCAAGAGAGAACAACCTGAAGAACCTGACGGTTAAGTTTCCGCTGAACGTGCTCACAGTAGTAACAGGTGTCAGCGGATCAGGAAAATCGACTCTGATCAAGAAAATACTTTTTCCGGCTATGCAAAAGCTGCATGGCGCAACTGCCGAAGCAACAGGCAAATTCGATAAACTACAGGGCGACTATAGCAAAATTGAGCATGTGGAGTTTGTGGATCAGAACCCGATTGGCAAATCTTCCCGTTCAAACCCGGTAACTTATGTTAAGGCCTACGATGCTATCCGTACCTTGTATGCTGATCAGCCTTTGGCCAAATCGCGTGGGTTTAAACCGTCTCACTTCTCTTTCAACATTGAAGGAGGGAGATGTGAAGTGTGCCAGGGAGAGGGGCAGGTAAAGATAGAAATGCAGTTTATGGCTGATATCTTCCTGACCTGCGAAAGTTGCAACGGGCAACGGTTCAAGCAGGATGTGCTTGATATCAAGTACAAAGAAAAGAGTATTTCGGAGGTGCTGGATATGACCATTGCCGATAGCATTACGTTTTTTGCCGACCAGCCTAAAATTGTGGAGCGTTTAAAGCCGCTGGACGATGTGGGTTTAGGATATATCCGCCTGGGGCAGTCGAGCAATACATTGTCCGGAGGAGAGGCGCAGCGTGTAAAACTGGCGTCTTTCTTAACCAAAGGTGCTACTTCGCATCATGAGAACATTTTGTTTATTTTTGATGAACCCAGTACAGGACTGCACTTCCACGACATCAGTAAACTGCTGAAAGCCATTAATGCATTAATTGAGAATGGGAATACCGTTGTGATTATAGAGCACAACATGGATATTATTAAATCGGCTGACTGGTTGATTGACTTAGGGCCTGAAGGTGGAAAAAACGGAGGTAACTTATTGTTTACAGGTACTCCGGAGGAAATGGCTAAGCTGGAAAATAACGACACTGCCAGGTTCCTGAAAGAGAAACTATAAATTATTTATTTTTAAACAAACTGTAAGACAGCCGCAGAAATACTTCTTCTGCGGCTGCTTTTTGAAAGGTAAGTAATTCAGTAGTCGGTGCTACCAGAATACACTGCGCACCGAAATGATGTCTAACGTTTTATAGCACGAATTTAAAAGGTAAAATAGCAGCCTCTATTAGAATTTACTATTTTTGCCGTACATCAGCTAGTGAATTTGTAATCAACTACTAAAAATATTTAGAACATGAGAAAGAAAATCGTTGCAGGTAACTGGAAAATGAATAAGACCTATGAAGAGGCGCTTTCGCTGGTATCGGAAATAGATAACATGGTGAAAGATGAAGTGAACGGCGATGTAACTGTAGTCGTAACACCTCCATTTCCATACCTGCAGAGTGTAGGCAAATTAACTCAGGGCAACGATAAAATGTTCCTGGCTGCTCAGAACGTGAGCGAGCATGAAAGTGGTGCCTACACAGGCGAGGTTTCTGCCGCCATGTTAAAATCTGTGGGAGTAGAGTACGTAATTATTGGCCATAGCGAGCGCCGCATGTACCACCACGAAGATGACCAGACGCTCTATAAAAAAATGAAGGCTGCTATTGCACATGGACTAAAGCCGATTTTCTGCTGCGGCGAACCCCTGGAAGAGCGCGATGCCGAGCGCCACTTCGAGTATGTAGGAAAGCAACTGAAAGAGAGCGTATCATACCTGAGCAACGAAGAATTCGACCAGATAGTAATTGCCTATGAGCCAATCTGGGCAATCGGTACAGGTAAAACTGCTACTTCAGATCAGGCACAGGAAATGCATGCTTATATTCGTGAGCAGCTGTCGCGCATGTTCGATGCCGAAGCGGCTTACAATTGCACTATTTTGTACGGCGGTAGCTGTAACCCGGGTAATGCGAAGGAAATCTTCTCTAAAGAAGATGTAGACGGTGGACTGATAGGTGGAGCATCGCTTAAGTCGAGAGACTTTTTAGATATAATCAAGTCTTTCTAACACATAGAATTTCTTAAACAAAAAAGGCTGCCGATGAATTTTCGGCAGCCTTTTTTGTTTAGTAATGACTATATTTGAATAAAATCTAATTTCATGCTGATTTATATTACTATTCTACTAAAGTTAATCACTTTTTTTGATGTATCAGCTTTAGAATCAACTGATAAGCCAGTTGTAGCAGAGCAGGATTACTGTAAAATTTATGGCGCAGTATACCTGGAGCGGGACCCTAAATATAAGAATAGTGCTGCTTATACCGTTTTTCTGGGTGAAGAGGAAGCCTTTGCTAACTTGGTGGTTTTTAAGGAGAACAACAAGCTGTTTGCAGATGTAACCGGCACCTGGTACATCACTCCGAACAAAGCTTTTGCTGATCATGTGCTTTTTGTGACCGAGAATCGCAATCTGGCCCAATTTACCGTTCATTTTACCCAAGTGCGCTCCCTTGCCGGGTGTCGCGAATAACACATACCCATGGATTTTATAGAAGTAACCTTAAAGGTTGATGCTGATTTTGCCGATATTCTTACGGCTGAATTAGGAGAGTTAGGCTTTGATGCCTTTGTTGAAACAGAAGATGGATTTAGTGCCTATGCCGAAGAAGCAAATTTTTCGCAGGAAGAGCTGGATGAAATGCTGGAGCGCTACAAAGGTTTAGTGGAGGTAAGTTATACCACCCAAAAAATTGCACGCCAAAACTGGAACGAGGAGTGGGAACGTAATTTTGAGCCTCTTTTTATTGCCGGTCAGGTGTCGGTGCGGGCTTCTTTTCATGAAGCTCCTGCCAACGCAACTTACGACATTGTTATTAACCCTAAAATGTCTTTCGGCACAGGCCACCACGAAACCACTACTCTGATGATCGAGAACCAGTTAACGGTAGATCATGAAGGCAAACGTGTGCTGGATATGGGATGTGGAACGGCCATTCTGGCTATCATGGCAGGTAAGCTGGGTGCATCTGAAATTGTGGGTGTGGATATTGAAGACTGGACCGTAGAAAATGCGCGGGAAAATGCCCAGATAAATGCTTTTCCGGGTATAGAAGTGCGATTAGGCGGGGCCGAAACCATTGCCGGAGATGAGCCTTATGATATAGTTCTGGCCAATATAAACCGGAATGTTTTACTGGAAGATATGCCCGCTTATGTTGCTGTTCTAAAGCCACAGGGCCGGCTTCTGTTAAGCGGCTTCTATACCGAAGATCTGAGCATCCTTCAGGATAGAGCAAGCAAACTAGGATTAAAGTATATCTCCCACCGAGTAAAGAACAATTGGGTGTCTGCCATTTTTCAGGCAAACTAACTATTGTGTACCAGCACCAAGTACCATGAAAACACTTTTACCACTCTTATTCCTCCTGATATTTTTTACAGCACAGGGGCAAAACAAACTTTCTAATGAGCCGGCTGCCTTTGTAGGCGATGCCAAAACCCTTCTTGTGACCAGCAAAGTAAGCGAAGCAGAAAAGCTGGCATCGGAGCTGGAGGCAGTTTGGAACAGCAACAAATTAAGCCAGAAGCAGCAAAAGCAGGTGATTGATATCGCTCAGCTGATACAGCGTAAGCGCCTCCCGGTTAACCCATACATGGGCTATTACTTTCAGATAGTAACAGCGTCTGTTAGCAAACACAACTTGCCTGGAAGTGAATTAGACAACCTGTTGCAGCTGGTTGCAAAAGTTGTGGAGGATGAAAAAGGAACTAATCTGGAGCGCTTTATGAGCACCAGCAGCCTGTTCCTGAGCACTGGTAAGCTTTTCGAAAGCAAGAACTATAAACTGTATGCTACAGGCGGCTCATTTAGCTTTGTGCATGCAGGAAATGCTTCCGGTAAATCAGAAGATAGTGCTACGGGAGCAAGTGAGTGGGATAACTTTTCTTGGGATGATGAAACAGCACCGGAAGAATCTATTGATGATGGCTGGGGAACTCCAGGGGACAAGCCTGCAAAAAAGATAGATCCGAAGGTAGCGGAGCAGAAACGCAAAGAAGCTATAAAGCAAAGCTTTATTCCGGTTCAGCCGAAGGTCTACGGGCCGGTTATTAAACTCGAAAATGTAAATCTGACGATCGTAACTGCATACGATTCAACTTCTGTGCAGAAAACTAGCGGACAGCTGATGCCGGCTCAATACCTGTTTGTTGGAGAAGGAGGGTCATACGAATGGGAAGCTATTGGTAAGCCTGCTTCTGCAATTTTCAGGAAGTACAGCTTCGAAATCCGGACACCTGCTTTTAAAGTGCCGGATGTTACCTTAAGCTATCCTGCCACACTCGAGGCGTCTGTTGAAGGAGGCTTTGAGTTCAGGAGCACCAAACGGAACAACAAAGGCCAGAAAGAATATCCTCGCTTTGCTTCTTTTACCAACGATGCTAAAATGAAGAACCTGGGTAATAACATAGGCTACAGAGGCGGTTTTACTTTGGTAGGCGATAGAATTGGTAGCCGCCCACTCGATGGCAGCTTGTCTGAAGTAGTGGTTTCGCATAATGGGGAACGTAAATTCAGATCTAAGTCTCACAATTTCAACTTAAGCGACTCTACCTTTACCGCTTCCCGTGCTTCTATTGTGCTTTATCAGAAGAAAGATTCTATTACACACCCGGCCATGCAGCTTCGATTCTCTAAAGCGCAGAATGAGCTGGTGCTCTCAAAAGACAAAGGAAGCTATAAAAAAACGCCTTTTTTCGACACCTATCATAAAATGGAAATTACAGCAGAGCGGCTGCAATGGAACTTAAGCTCACCTGAAGTACACTTTATGACAGTAAGTGCCAACACTTATGTGCCGGTGCAGCTGGAGTCTACGCAATACTATTCTAATAACCGCTATCAGCAGCTCATAGGTGTAGCCACTTTTCATCCGCTGCAGGTAATTGTTTCTCATGCCGCTAAAACCAAGAAAATGGAGTTTTACGCAGCTGAGGTAGCCAGTACCAGCAAGATTAATGAAGCGGCGATAAAGGAAGCCGCTAAAAACCTGGCTTACGATGGTTACTTAAGTTTTAATGGCGAAACAGGTCATATAGCTTTAAAGCCCAAAGCTTTGCATTATGTGGGAGCTTCCCACAAAACAATAGATTACGACCACCTGGTAATTAAATCTATTGCCCCATCAGGTAAAAATGCCACTCTTAACCTCAACGACAACAAACTGCTTGTGCGCGGGGTTGATAAGATCACCTTCAACAACGATTCGGTTAGTGTTTATGCCAAGCCTGATAGTGGCATTGTAAGGGTATTGAGTAAGCGGGATATAGAATTTAATGGGCAGGTGTTTGCAGGCCGGTTGGCTTTCAGAGGTACTCAGTTCCTGTTTAATTACGATGATTTTATGATCGACATGCAGAAGCTGGACACTGTTGCCCTGATGCAGACCAACCGGCGTCTGGCAACAAAGCCTCTGTCGTTGGAACAGGTGCTTACGAGCAGGTCGGGCAAAATGTCAGGCAAACTTTACATCAACAAACCGAATAATAAATCCGGCAAAGAAACATTCTCAGATTACCCAAAATTTGATGCTCCACAAGGGGGGCAGGTAGCCTTTAGCAAGCCAGGCGTGTTGGGTGGAGCCTACGATAGTACGGTATACTTCGATATTCCTCCTTTCAAAATGGATAGTTTGAGTACAGGTAAAAGTGCTGTTGCCTTTGACGGAACCTTTAACTCAGGGGGGATTTTTCCGCCTATCAAAACAAAGCTTACCCTGATGCCAGATAAAACGCTGGGCTTCTACTATCAGCCTTCCTCTAACGGCTTACCAGCCTATGGCGGTAAGGGCATGGTATACGATACCATTATGATGAGCTCCAGCGGTATACAAAGTAAAGGTAGGATTAAATACTTGGCGGCTACTTTAGAGGCTCCTGATTTTACCTATTACAAAGAAGCCGTTACGACCAAGTCTGGCACAAAGGCTACTATAAAGGAGGGTGGAAGTGCCAGCTATCCGGTTGTGGATGTGCCTTCGTATGAGTTAACATGGCTGCCGAAGCAGGATACCATGTATATAGTGGCGGCAAAGGAGCCGATGCAGGTATACAAAGAGCAATACAAATTTAAAGGTACTGCAAAACTGGCACCTGGAGGCTTGTATGGAAGCGGAGAGTTGAGCAACCCGACAGCCAGCATTGTTTCGCCAGCACTTCAGTTTAAGGAAAGAAGCTTTTCCGGCAACCACGCCCAGATGACGGTGAAATCAGATGTGGAGGGTAAGGCCGCTATAAAAGCACAGGACGTGGCCATTGCCTATGACCTTTCCAAAAACAACGTTGAATTTTCCAGTGAGCAGAAAGGCGTAGCCAGTATTGAGTTCCCCAAGGCTCAGTATAAAACATCTATGACAAGTGCTTTCTGGGATATTGCCAAGCAGAAGGTAAGTCTGAAGGCTGATGCCCAGAACGGAAACAATTATTTCTACTCAATGCACCCACAGCAGCACGGGCTGCGCTTTAAAGTGGCAACAGGGGAGTATGATCTGAAAGAGAATATTATCTTGGCAGGTGGTGTGCCTTACATTTCTGTTGCTGATACCTATGTTGTGCCCGATAGCGGTAAGGTAGTGGTAGCTGGCGATGCCACTATCAAAACACTGCGCAATGCCCGCGTAATGGCCGACTCTCTGCAGCAGTTCCACAAGCTGTATGCCGGTAACATTAATGTGCTTTCCCGTAAAGCTTTTAAGGGAGAGGCGCTTCACGATTACTATAATGCCGGTACCGACTCCTTTAAATTAAAGTTCTCCGACTTTATGTATGGCTTGCCGGAGTACCAGGATGAGAAGTATAAGAAAAAATTAGAGAAAGAAGAGGCTCGCTTTTATACCTATGCTTCTGCCAATGTTAACGAGGCTACACCTTTTTACATTTTCCCGAGGGTGTTGTACCGGGGTAAGGTAACCATGCATGCCTCCAAACAACACATGGATTTTGCCGGAGATCTTAAACTCAACTTTATGGGTGGAGAAGGTGCTTCAGACTGGTTCCCATACAACGTGAGTACCTTTAACCCTGCTGATGCGCGAATTCCGATCATTAACGCGAAAACTGCCAGCGGAACGCCTTTATACATAGGCCTGCATATAGCTAACGGTTACTCCAGTATCTACAACACATTCGTTTCTAAAAAGCAGCATGAAGAAGACCTGGATCTGTTTGTGGTGAACGGCCTGCTGAATTACGACAAAGACTTAAAAGAATTTAAGATAGGTGGAGAAGAGCGTGCTTACGGAAATGCTTATGAGGGTAATCTGCTCAAGTTTAATGAGGCAACAAAAGCAATTACTTTTGAAGGCAAGATGAATCTGGTAAGGCCAACGAAGCACTTTAACCTGGAAGTGGCAGGAAGTGGCAAAGCCAACGTAGACAGCAGCCTGTATAACCTGGATGCTTTTATGGCTTTTGATTTGGAGGCTCCTGCACAGGCACTTACATTAATGGCAAAAGGTATTGCCGGCAATGCAGGCGGTTCGGCAGAAGCTTTAGACAGAAGCGAAGAACTGCTCTTTAAGCTGGGTGAATTTGTTGGCGATAAGGATGCGCGCAAGTATAAAGCCGAGGCTGCTGTTGCTCCGGTTGCACTGCCTAAGTTCTCAGGCAGGTTTGCCCGCAGTATGGTTTTTAGTGAGGTAAACCTGCAGTGGTCTGCCGAGCATAAAGCCTGGTACAGCGTTGGTAAACTGCACCTCTCTAACATGCTGAAAGAAGACGTAAATGCGCAACTGGACGGGTATGTGGAGCTCTATGAAGATGCTAACGGTGAGCCAGTGGTAAACATGTACATTCAGGCCGATCCTTACACCTGGTATTATGTCAGCCATTACGAAAACGGGCTTACGCTGGCATCGTCTAATGCTGAGTTTAATAAGGCTGTGCAGAAAGCCAAGGCAAAGGGTAGCCGAGGTGCAAAATATGGTGTGTATCCAGGCGAACCAATTGAGAAGAACCAGTTTATGGAGCACTTCCAGAAGAGCTACCTGAAGGGGAAAGAAGGATTTAAGGCAGCAACTGATCAGCCCAGTTATGATGCTGCTCCCTTAGATGCAGGTGCAGACGACCCAAAAGATCAAAAAGACAAGAAAAAGAAGAAAAAGGGAGATCCCTTCGGAATAGAGGAGTAAAGCGATTCGTATAACCAGTAGTAAATATTAGTACGTATATAAGGAAAGATGTATAGTTTTAGAATTTAAATTAACTTCTTGCTATATTTGGACTTGTTTTGTTATATAAATTTGTAGCTTGGCGAAGCATCAACAGCTTGCCACAAGCTTAAAGAGATACTGCTTTTGTACATGGAATTACTGATTATTGCTATACTTTGTGTTGCTGCTTATCTGATAGGCTCTATCCCAACAGCTGTCTGGCTTGGGAAGGCGTACTATGGGATTGATATACGCCAGCATGGTAGCGGGAACTCAGGCGCTACCAATACTTTCCGGGTGCTGGGTAAGAAGCCAGGCACTATCGTTATGTTGATCGATATTTTTAAAGGATGGACAGCCACATCGTTAGCGGGTTTCCTGATTATTTTCGATCTGATAGAGCCTGGCAATCTGATTATATTTCAGCTGATACTGGGAGCTTTATCGGTTGTAGGTCATATTTTCCCGATCTATGAGCGCTTTGTAGGAGGTAAGGGAGTAGCTACTTTATTGGGAATGATGCTGGCCATTCAAACAGAAGTGGCTTTAATGTGTATCATCATTTTTGTAATTGTGCTGCTTACTTCCAAATATGTTTCCTTAGGCTCTATGATAGCAGCGCTGGCTTTCCCGATTCTGTTGTTGTTGCCACGCTTCAGCCCTGAGAGCCCTATCTTGATTGTGTTTGGGTTTATACTTTTTGCTGTTGTAGTGCTTACACACCGCAAAAATATTAATCGCCTGCTGCAGGGCGAAGAAAGTAAAGCCAACATTAAATTAGGCCGGAAGAAGTAGTTATAAAACGATTTGCAGGAGTAACAACTCCTTTATAAAGCCACCCTTGCAGAAGAGGGTGGCTTTTTTTGTACCTTTATGCAAACTAATTACGCTGTTTATGAACCAATATATCTCCGAAAACCAGAATCGCTTTGTAGATGAACTGCTGGACATGTTGCGCATTCCTTCGGTAAGTGCCGATGCCAAGTTTAAGCAGGATGTAATACGTACGGCAGAATTTGTAAAACAGAAACTGGAAGAAGCAGGAGCCGACCAAGTAGAACTATGTGAAACAGCCGGCTATCCGGTTGTCTATGGCGAGAAAATAATAGACCCTGCTTTGCCTACTGTGCTGGTGTATGGGCACTACGATGTGCAACCTGCCGATCCGTATGAACTCTGGGCCTCGCCACCTTTTGAGCCTGTTGTGAAAGACGGCAAAATATATGCGCGTGGTGCCTGCGACGACAAAGGCCAGATGTATATGCATATAAAAGCATTTGAAGTGATGATGCGCAACAACAGCCTGCCCTGTAATGTTAGGTTTATGATTGAAGGGGAGGAGGAGATTGGCTCAGTTAACCTTGGCACTTTCGTAAAAGAAAACAAAGAAAGGCTGAAAGGCGATGTAATAGTTATTTCAGATACAAGTATGCTGGGCAACGAAACACCATCCATCACAACGGGTTTACGTGGGTTAAGCTATGTAGAAGTAGAAGTGACAGGACCTAACCGCGATCTGCATTCAGGTATGTACGGTGGTGCAGTGGCTAACCCTATTAATATCCTGTGCCAAATGATTGCTTCTTTGCATGATGAGAACAACCACATTACCATTCCTGGTTTTTACGACAATGTGCAGGAGCTAAGCAGCGAAGAACGCGAAGAAATGGCCCGCGCACCCTTTAACTTGCAGAAGTATAAACAAGCGCTGGATTTAGGTGATGTGCACGGTGAAGCAGGTTACTCTACCATGGAGCGTACTTCTATCAGGCCTACACTGGATGTGAATGGTATCTGGGGCGGTTATACAGGTGAGGGTGCCAAAACGGTTATTGCATCAAAAGCCTATGCCAAAATCTCGATGCGCCTGGTACCAAACCAAACGGCAGATGAAATTACAGCAAAGTTCCAGAAGCATTTTGAGAATATTGCACCTGCCAGTGTAAAAGTAGTGGTAAAACCTCACCATGGAGGAGAGCCTGTTGTAACACCCACTAACTCTGTTGCTTACCAGGCTGCTGCCAAAGCTTACGAAGCAACTTTTGGCGTAAAACCGGTTCCGGTACGTAGCGGTGGGTCTATTCCGATTGTAGCAATGTTTAAGTCGGAGCTAGGGCTTGACTCAGTGCTAATGGGCTTTGGGTTAGATTCAGATGCAATTCACTCGCCAAACGAAAGCTTTGGCCTGTTTAACTTTATGAAAGGAATAGAAACCATTCCGCTGTTTTACCAGCACTTTACCGAAATGAGCAGGTAGCCTCGCCTTTACAGTTAAAAAGGAGGAGTTGTGAATACATGGCTCCTCCTTTTTATTTATAAACCAGCAGGTTGGAAAACAGGCATAAGAAAACCTAAGGATAGTTGCCATGCCATATTGCGCTGTGCCGCATCCTGCGTAGAAATAGAACGGAGGCCGCCGGTATTGCGGATGGATATAAAGAAGCCATTATCCATGATAAAACCGGCACCTACAGCATAACCATAGTCAAACCTTTTGAAATCGGCTGTTGAAAAGTCTTGCCTGCCTATTACGGTAGGTTCTGTACCTCCTGTGCTGTTAAGGCTAACTCTGTTTACATCGCTACCTGCATGCAGCAAATACCCCAGGTACGGACCTGCTTCCAGGAAAAGACCAAATCGTTGTACCCTAATCAGTAGCGGAAGCTCCAGGTAATTGAAGTTTACATCTCCGGCATACATCTCGTTCTGGCCTACAAGCTGGTTGTTGTAGATAAAGCCTTTCCGGCTGTAGAGTAGCTCTGACTGAAAGGAGAGGGAAGAGACAAAATCGAAGTTGTAAATAATGCCGGCATGTAAACCAGCCTTGTTATCGATGGAAGCGGAAGACACATCACTTCCGGTAATAGTTGTATAACCTCCACCTACCTTAGCCCCAAAGCGTGAATACTGAGCATACGAAGAGGCGGTGGCAGATAAAAGTATCAGTAAAAGTAAAATTTCCTTTTTCATAGTTAGTTAAGAGTTAGGGCTGGTGGTCAGGCAAGCTGCAACATCCTGTTTCTTAACTTTTACTAGAACAAGCATAAAATTGTTGAAATATTTAAGCTTTAAAAGAAAAGCCAGCCCTGGCTAATCCGGAGCTGGCTTTTCTTTTAAACCGAAACTAAGGTCGTTTTATCTGGAAGGGAGGGTAAAACCCAATGTCAGCATAAAGACAGAATGACGTGCGTTTTTAAGTTCACCACCAAAATAATCTGACGGAGCGTCGCTGGCAAAATCGCTGAAGCTACCGCTATAGCGTACACCAATGCTCATACCATTAGCTCCCAGGCCTAATCCTGCAGCGTAGCCAAGTTCAAATTTATTTAAGTCGTCTGTGCTTCTTTCTGAAGTAGTGCTGCTGCGTTCCTGCCCGTTAATAAAAGTTTGGGATTTGTTATTAACATTGATCAGGTATGATGCCTGAGGTCCGGCCTCGAAGTATAATGGGCCTGCCTTGATTTTAGCTAAAACAGGTACATCTAAATAGTTGTAGTTCACTTTACCTGTGCGTCTAACATTGCCCAGCAAAATATCAGTATACTCTTCGTCTGCCAGTTTAAAACCTTTGTTTGAATAAAGAACTTCTGGCTGTATCGATAAAAAGTCGCTTATGATGCCAAAGTTCATAGTGATACCGGCATGAAAGCCTGCCTTATTGTTAAACTGGCTTTCGTCGCGCAGATCGCCTGACAGATTAGACAAGTTGGCTCCGCCCCTGATGCCAAAAGTTGACTGAGCTTGTGCGGTATAAGCAGCCGCAACAACAAAAATGAATAGCAATAACTTTTTCATAACTTTTAATTTAAAATTTAAGGGTTTTATACCTGCTATATAAGCGTGTTTACATGAGTTTTGCATGAAAAGCTGAAAGAGATGCTTGTGGTATTTTTATGCTCTTGTTGTTAGAATATTAAGTATGTGTTTTTACAACATATTATACGTGTAAACAGGCTTTTTCCTTCAAACTACATGCAAATGTTCGGTTAACATTCTGTTATATTAGCAAAGTATGTATAGAAGCTTTCTATATAGTTTGGCACACATACAAAAACCCGACCAAAAGGCCGGGTTTTCGAAAATTAGTTTTATCTTGTACTAATGTGTTGTTAATTCTTATCTGCCTGAGAACATAAAGCCCAAGGTAAACATGAATATGTTTTGTCTGAAGTTGGCGCTGTTATCAGTTACATCGTCGGTAAAGTAGCCATTATAGCGTACGCCTATGTTAACGGCCTGTGTTGCATTAAAGCCTATACCAGCAGCATAACCTATAGTAGTACGTTGGATTCTATCTGTGTCTATAGTAATATCCGGAGCACCGTCTGTGGTTATAACACCACCAACTCTGAAAGATGCCTGAGGGCCTGCTTCAAAGTAAAGCGGACCTGCGTTTATTTTAGCAAGTACAGGAATATCGATGTAAGGGATTCTATAATCTTGAGGTCCTACTGATGCCCCTTTTCTGGAATACAACACTTCCGGCTGAACAGCAAAGAAGTCTTCCACAACAGGAATGCTGTAAAACAAACCGCCATGGTAGCCCCATGCTCTGCTTAAATCATTTGAATTGGAACCTGAAAAGCCTGTATAGTTAGCTCCTAATCGAACACCTACCTGAGCTTGTGCCTCTGTGGCAACTCCTGCTAGTAGAGCAAACATTAATAATAAAAAACACTTTTTCATAGTAGTAATAAGTAGCTTGTTTAAAATTTTACATATATCAGGCCTTCGGGTGTTTCTTTTACACTGCCTGATGTATGCCTATTACGCAGTATTTTAAGAAAAGTATAAAATTAGGCAATCTTTTATGCCTGTTGTGGCTCCGGTAAATTAGCAGGAATTACTATATATGAAAATGCAGAAGCAGCAGCTAAAACAGCTGCTGCTTCTATAAGCTGCCTATTTTCAGGTTTTTATACCTATATAGATTTTAGCTGGCCCACCCTTCGCGGTCCAGGCTTCTGTATTGAATGGCTTCTGCTAAATGTTCAATTTTTATTTCCGGGCTGTCGGCCAGATCTGCAATTGTTCTGCTTACTTTCAAGATACGATCATAGGCTCGTGCAGATAAACCTAAACGTTCCATTGCTGTTTTCAAAAGTGCTCTGCCTGCCTCGTTAATCTGGCAGATATCTTTTACCATCTGCGATGGCATCATGGCGTTGGAATGAATGTAGTTGATTTCTTTGAAGCGTTGCACCTGTAGATCCCGTGCACGCACTACCCGCTCACGTATGGTGCGACTGTCTTCGGCTTTACGGGTTGCTGTCATTTCATCGAAAGTAACAGGAGTTACCTCTACATGCAGGTCAATCCTGTCTAATAAGGGGCCGCTTACTTTGTTCAGGTAACGCTGCACAATGCCTGGGCCGCACACGCATTCCTTCTCGGGGTGATTGTAAAATCCGCACGGGCACGGGTTCATGCTAGCCACCAACATAAAGTTAGCAGGAAAATCGATCGTTGTTTTAGCCCTGGATATAGTTACCCGCCGCTCTTCCAGTGGCTGCCGCATTACCTCCAGTACGGTACGTTTAAACTCGGGCAGTTCGTCGAGAAACAGAACGCCATTATGCGCTAATGAAATTTCGCCGGGTTGTGGTATGCCGCCGCCACCCACTAGGGCTACATCTGAAATGGTGTGATGGGGCGAGCGGTAAGGCCTTGTAGAGAAAAGCGAAGCCGCCTCTCCTAGCTTGCCGGCTACCGAGTGTATTTTTGTGGTTTCTAAGGCTTCGTGCAGCGAAAGAGGTGGCAGAATGGAAGGCAGGCGCTTAGCCAGCATCGTTTTACCAGCTCCGGGAGGTCCGATCATAATCACATTATGTCCTCCGGCAGCTGCAATCTCTAATGCTCTCTTGATGTTTTCCTGGCCCTGTACATCGGCAAAATCGGCTGCGTACTGGTCTACCGTTTCTTCAAAAATATCGCGAGTGTTTACAACCAGGGGCTTTATATCTACTTTGCCATCCAGAAAATCTATGGCATCTTTTATGCTTTCCACACCTATAACATCCAGGTTGTTCACGATGCCTGCCTCGCGTGCATTCTGTGCCGGAAGTATAAAGCCTTTATAGCCTTCTTTGCGTGCCTGAATAGCAATAGGAAGTACACCTTTTATAGGGCGTAAAGAGCCATCGAGCGACAGCTCTCCCATAATAATATAGTTTTTTAGGTTATCGGCAGCCATCTGACCTGATGCTGCCAGTATGCCCATGGCAATAGTTAAATCGTAGGCGGCCCCTTCTTTGCGAATATCGGCAGGAGCCATGTTTATAACTACCTTTTGGCGTGGAACTTTAAAGCCGTACTGTTTCAAGGCAGACTCGATGCGCTGTTCTCCTTCCTTAATGGCATTATCAGGTAAACCTACCAGGAAATATTTTGTACCTGCGCTTACGTTTACTTCTACAGTTATGGTATAAGCATTAACGCCTTGCACGGCGCTACCATACGATTTAATCAACATGTGTTTACTTATGGGGTTTACGTGCGGGAACACACTAAGACGCTACAAAGTTCTACTCTATAGGTTTGAAGCTGCAGTAATGTAGAGATTATCTTCTTAGCCCTCTTCTGAACATGGTGTTTAGCACCGCGAATGGAGTAGGTCTAGATGAATGTTTGCTTCTCCAACTGCTGTTCTATCAGCAGAATCAGGATATGGATTACCTTAATATGAACTTCCTGAATGCGATCTGCGAAACCCTGGTGCGATACACGGATCTCAACATCGCAGAGCGAAGCCAGCTTTCCACCGTCTTTGCCTGTTAACCCAACCACTTTCATGCCTTTTTCACGGGCTGCTTCAGCAGCTTTCAGCACATTGGCAGAGTTGCCGCTGGTGCTTATGGCAAGTAAAACATCACCGGTATTACCAAGGGCTTCTATGTAGCGGGAGAAAATATGGTCGTAGCCATAATCGTTGCTTACACAGCTAATGTGGCTGGCATCAGATATAGCAATAGCCGGAATGGCTTTGCGGTTCTGCCGGTAACGACCAGTCAGTTCTTCAGCAAAGTGCATGGCATCGCACATAGAGCCGCCATTGCCACAAGATAATATTTTGCCGCCTTCTCTTACTGCCTTTGCCATGGCAAAGGCAGCCTGTTCTACAGCTGTTAAATTATTGGTATCGGAAATAAAAGCAGCCAGCGTTTGCTGTGCCTGTACAAGTTCAGCGAGAATGGTAGAAATCATGCTTTCTTAAAAGCTTGCTTCGGCTTCTTCGGCTCTGGCAAACTTATAGTTATTGTTTCGGAACTCCTGGCGCGAATCATACAAATCCGCTTTAAGCTCGTTAATTTTTAGTTGTTGCAAGTGTTGCTCGTGCTTGAGTGATGTCACATACAAATAATTCACCAGCAATTTGGCAATTAGTAGCGCAGCTCCGGCACCAGCTATAATCTTGTATAATAAGATTGTTTGTTCTTCATTGGAAATGGAAAAAGTTGTGTTTTCATTTAACAAGGTAGATAATAAGAGGGCAGAGAATATAACATAACTCCATACCACCAGATTTAAAAATGTTCTTAGAAATTTCATTTTTGAATAATAGGGTTTGTTTGTTATTCCGGATTCGGATAAATCTAAAAAAATAATATGATTATTCCGAAGTCCTGCCTATTATTTTTGGCGGATACAAGTTAGAATTTAAAATTAATTGTGCACTGTGTATAAAGCCCCTGCAAAAGGTAAAGGCTGTTAATTAGCAGTGTGTTTTAGTTAAGCTACTCTGCCACGGCATCCCCTGGCTCTTTACGCCGTTAATTGCATCTGCGTAAGCTTAGCATAAAGCCCGCTTCTCTGTAGCAGTTCTTCGTGTGTTCCGCGTTCTACAATTTCTCCCTGCTGTAACACCACAATCTCATCAGCGTGCTGTATCGTGCTTAACCGGTGTGCAATAACAATAGAGGTGCGGTGTTTCATCAGGTTAGTAAGTGCATCCTGAACAAGTTTTTCCGATTCTGTGTCCAGGGCAGAAGTTGCCTCATCCAGAATAAGTATAGGAGGATTCTTCAGAATTGCTCTTGCAATACTTAAACGTTGGCGTTGCCCTCCGGAAAGCCTGCTTCCTCTGTCGCCTATAGTGGTCTGATATCCGTTTGGTGTTTGGATAATGAACTCATGGGCATTGGCAATTTTTGCGGCGGCTATCACTTCCTCCTCAGTCGCGTTGGTTTTATTAAAGGCGATATTGTTAAAGATAGTATCGTTAAATAAAATGGATTCCTGTGTTACAATGCCCATTTTATCACGCACCGATTCCATAGTATAGTCGCGAATATCGTGGCCGTCGATCAGGATGGCGCCTCCTGTCGGATCGTAGAAGCGGGGCACGAGATCCGCTAAAGTAGATTTGCCGCCACCTGAAGGGCCAACCAATGCTACTGTTTTACCCTTTCCTATTTCCAGGTTGATGTTTTTAAGTACTGTTCTGTCTCCGTAGCCAAAAGAAACATTTTGAAACTCGATTTTCTCCTCGAATGCAGGGAGTTCTTTGGCATCAGGTTTATTTACTATAGCCGGTGGTGTATCTAAAATTTTAAGTATCCGATCACCCGATACCAGGCCACGCTGAATATTGCTGAAGGAAGCAGACATGGCTTTGGCCGGCGTCATTACCTGCGAAAAGAGTATAATAAAGGCAATGAATTCTTCAGGAGCCAGGTCAGATTGTTGGTTTAATACCAGTGTGCCGCCAAAGTATAGTAAACCCGCCACTACCGTTACACCCATAAACTCAGAGAAAGGAGATGCCAGATCCCTTTTATAAGTAATAGAGCGTTGGATGCGGGCATAGAGGCTGTTCTGTTGGTGGAACTTGTCCAGCACGTAAGGTTCTGCATTAAAGGCTTTAATTACCCTGATACCGCTTAACGTTTCATCAATGATAGTCAGGATAAAACTCAGCGATTCCTGCCCTTCCTGTGCCTCCCTCTTTAACCTTTTAGAGATACCGGCGATCAGCAGACCAGACAGGGGCAGCAGGATTAAGGTAAAAAGCGTAAGTTTTACCGACATGGTAAAAAGAATCACAAAAAAGGCAATAATGGAGATCGGCTCCCGCACAACTACAGTAAGGGTATTTACAACAGAGCCTTCTACTTCACCTACATCTACTGTCAGGCGTGTCATAAGATCTCCTTTGCGCTCATTGCTGAAATAGCCCAGTTGGAGCTCCGTAATGCGCTGGTAAACTGCATGTCTTATTTTTTGAACAACATGAGCCCGCATATTACCGACTACCCGTGAAGCCAGGTAGCGGAAGAGGTTTGCCAGGAATACAGAAACTACAATAATTAAGCAGACAAATAACAGGGCTCCTTGTCTGCCCTCATTTAAAATTATCTGTCCGAAATGATAGTTAAAGTAGTTTTTAAAGAAATCAACTGAAAGCGAGAACTCGGGCTTTGCAGTTGACATGGAGGCTGCCTCATCGGCTCCCACTGTTCCGAACAATACGCCCAGTAAGGGTATAAGTAAGGTGAAGTTAAGGAGGCCGAATATGATGCCCAGAATGGTGTATATACTGTACAGCGGCACAAAACGACTATAAGGTCTTGCAAACTGTAGTATGCGGAAATAAGTCTTCATGTATAAAATTAAATACTGCTCTGCCTGTTATTTACTGCTTAAAGTATAGGCAGACAAAAACAAAGGACCCTCCCTCTGTTTTTATTTTATTAGTTAAAGCCATACCTGGCCATGTGGCAGGAAATAGCGGTGCAAAGATACTTAATAATGCAGGAGCTTTGGGAAATTAACGTAGGTAAAGAATATAAATTATTACCAACCGCTTACTGGTGCTGCCTGTAACAAAAGAAAGGGAGTATCATAAGGTTCTGCCTCTTTAACTGAAAAAGGATTTTATGGTACTTCCGAATCTTAGAACTCATTCAAACGCTGTGGAATGTTCCATCTGAAAGCAAGCGAAACTATATTAGAATTCCTGCTTAAGCTGCTTTCAGTAGCATTTGTATTCCGGATAATTCCCTTCAGATCCATAAACACGTTATGCCTGAACTGATAAGTAGCAGTTACATCCAGGTGTAGCTGGCTGGTAGAGATACCTTGTGCAATGCTATGCCCATAAGTTGATGGCCTTAAACCGTAAGACAAATTAACGTTGTTCCCCCAGTTGATGGTATCGGTGGCCGTAACAAGATCCTGCCCGAATTGCGTTGCGATGGCCTTGCCAACCAGGCTAAGACGGGGCATAGGCTGGTACCGAACGATACCTATGAACTCGTATAGGTTAGCGCCATTGGGGTGTGCCAGCGATTGCCTGTAGTGCTGATAATTGGTATACTGATCTATGTGTTGGTATGTGTAAGGCCTTATAATGTTAACCTCGCCCTGTAAATCCAGGTTAGGTATACCAAGGGCGTCTATATATTTTACACCTACCTGACCGGCTTGTTTATTGGCCCACCAGCCATTCATCGCTTTTATTTCTCTAAGCAGAAACTCATCCAGCATCAGTTGCCCATATACCTGTACCCTGTTTCTGATGTTCCAGCGGAAGTCGGCACCCAGCATCGCGTTATCCTGGCTACCCAGCATTTGCTCAATGCTCCTGTAAAAAATAATTGGGTTCAGGTACTGTAGCTCAAAGCGGCCTTTCTCCCTGGAAAGGATAATAGACTCGAACAAACCTAAATTAAAGTTGTTGGTAATATTTATGCCCAGCCTGTGAAAGGCCATGTACTTTTTAGGAAGCAGCAGGTCATCTCCGCCGCGCTCGTAATCTGCGGTTAATTCCTGGAAGAGATTCATGTAGTGAAGTTTCCAGACACGTGTATTCAGTTTCAGGAAAAAGGCAGGTGGCGCATAATCAGAATAAACCAGTGAGCGGTAGCCATCGCCTATAAAGTGGCGGTCGTGGCCCAGTTGAATTTCCACATGCTTCGATAGAGAATAGTTTAGGTAAGCACGCGCTGTAATAAAATCGTACCCTTGGTCTCCTTTAAAGTATTTCCAGTAGCCCTCGTGCGGCACTACGCCATCGCGGTTGATGCGATCTACGACATAAGCCGGGTAGCGGACCTGGTTTTCACCTATAAATGTATAGAAACCAAACCTACCATCAAGAGAGCCTTCTAGTTGTATACCGCGGGTATTGGTGAACTGAAAGTAGTCTGGTATCTGGTTGTCCAGGCCAAGCTCTCCATGAAAAACCGGATTTACTCTAACAGAAAAATCTTTGTTCTCATAGTGGTACAAGTCGGTTTTGTTGCGGTAAAAGTAGTTTAGTATTGGCTTTTTGCTTTCGTTGCTGTCCAATGCAGTATAATTCCAGTTATCATTGAGCAGGTATTGGGTGTTGAACTGGTCCACTGCATGCTGGGCGTGAGGGGCAACGGTTTCTGCCAATGCAGCCACATCTCTTCTGCCAAAGGGCTTTACGTTGGTATGCAGTTGTGGTACCTGGTTTCCGTATTTAATCTGGTAACGGTCAATCAGATGATAGGTGTCCTGGTTGTAAGGCATATATACATCCTGTGCCTGAACAACTGAAGATACTAGAGAAAGTGAAAAGAGAATAGTAGCAAAAAAATGCTTCATGAGTGGGAATTAAACTAGACTAAATGGTATTGCATATTTGCGGCAAATTTACAGGTTTGTCTTTATTATACTCCATATCAGGTATTTAATTTATACCTTAGTTGCCAGAGAGTATCATGGCAGCCTATAAAACAACTAGAGTGCTGATAGTCGTAAAATTCTATGGTAACTTTGAAGCAGCACTGTATCTTTAAAGCGTAAACTAATACTCTGGTATCACCCATGGAAAAAGGAATTCTCCGTATTTTAACTGAAACACCATCACTTGCGAATCATTTTGTGGCTGAGCTGCGCGATGTTACGGTACAGAGTGACAGTATGCGTTTTCGTCGTAACCTGGAAAGGCTGGGTGAGTTGCTGGCCTACGAAATCTCTAAGACTCTACCTTACACGGTTGCCGGCGTTACTACTCCCCTGGCTCAGACACAAACTATGCTTCTGGCTGAACAACCTGTGCTGGCTACCGTTCTAAGAGCAGGTTTGCCGCTTTACCAGGGTATGCTGAATTACTTTGATAAGGCTTTCAGTACCTTTGTAGGAGCTTACCGTGTGGAGGAGGCGCATAGTGAACTACAGATTAATATGGAGTACCTGGCTTCTACGAATCTGCATGACAAGATTCTGATCCTGGCTGATCCCATGCTGGCGACAGGCAGGTCGCTGGTAAAGTCTTACCAGGGGATGTTGCGCCACGGTAAACCAAAGCAGGTACATGTGGCGGCAGCCATTGCCTCTCCCGAAGGAGTAAATTTTCTGCAACAGGAAATTCCGGAGGCAAATGTGTGGCTAGGAGCAATGGACGAGCGTTTAAATGAGCAGTTTTATATTGTGCCTGGCCTGGGAGATGCCGGTGATCTGGCCTTTGGCACCAAGGTATAGAAAGCATTACCTGTTATCATCCTCAGCAATTACCGTATTTTACTTTGCAGGCAATAATTCTTGTTAGAAAAATGATATAAAAAATACTTACATTGACGTATAAGATATTGATTAACAAGGTCGTTTAGATTAAAATACAATTTTAAGGATAAGCAGGTTGGAAGAGTTGTTTAAATATTTATCAGTGTACTTGTTAAGTACAGTGAAATTTTTCGGAGGGCCTTTGGCAGGAATCTCTTTTGGGTTGTCTTATCTGGAAACAGCATTGCTGACTATAGCGGGTATGATGTCGAGCGTGGTGGTGTTCAGCTTTGTTGGCAGGGCCTTTTTCAGGTGGTATTCCAAGTACCGAACCGAGAAAAAGAAGCCTGTATTCAGTAAGAAAAACAGAATGGTAGTAAAGGTATGGAGTAGCTTTGGAATACCAGGAATCGCATTCTTAACTCCTTTGCTGCTAACCCCAATTTTTGGAACCGTTATAGCTGCTGTGTTGGGCGTGCCTAAAAAGCGCATCATCCTGCATATGCTTTGGAGTGCCGTGTTCTGGGGGTTTGTTTTAACCTACATGGCTTTTGAATTTAAGCATTTAGCAGAGGGTATTTTTTAATTGAGGCATTAAAGTCAATAAGAGAGGCTGGTAGCATATACCAGCCTCTCTTATAAGATAGCTGCTATCGCCGTCGACCTCCCTTTTTCTTGGTTTTTTGCCAGAAGGAGTTTTTGGGATCGCCTTTGCTTTTAGCTGGTTTTGCTTTGGGAATAGCTTTCTTCTCATGAAAGGCCCCTTTAAAGTCCGGGTTTGCCAGGCGCTTCTGGTGGTCAATGTCGCGGGCTATTTCCTGTTGCTCATCAAAAGGAGTAGGATGTATCTCTACCTCTTCAGGTAAAGGTTCCTGCGGAATCTCCATCCTGATCACTTTCTCTATTTTCCGAACGTGGTACATCTCCGCCTCATTCGCAAATGTTATAGCAGCGCCTTCGTTCTCGGCGCGTCCTGTGCGGCCAATGCGGTGTACATAATCTTCGTAAACAAACGGAACATCAAAATTAATAACGTGGCTCACCAGGCTTACATCTATACCTCTGGATGCCACATCGGTAGCTACTAAAAAGCGCACCTCGCCGCTTTTAAAAGCTTCCATTGAGTTGATGCGGGTATTCTGCCCTTTGTTGCCATGTATAGCCCGTACTTCTCCGTATTCTTTCCGCTCTAAGAACTTGGCTACGTTTTCTGCGTTTTTCTTGCTGCGGGTGAAGATAATAACCCGGTTAAAAGACTCTTTATCTTTTAGCAAGTACTCCAGCATCGCAATTTTAGTGCGCAGGTTTGGTA
This sequence comes from Pontibacter sp. SGAir0037, assembly GCF_005491705.1. Classification (NCBI taxonomy): domain Bacteria; kingdom Pseudomonadati; phylum Bacteroidota; class Cytophagia; order Cytophagales; family Hymenobacteraceae; genus Pontibacter; species Pontibacter sp. SGAir0037. The sequence goes on from NZ_CP028092.1 coordinate 4,703,154, forward strand.
CCTGGTACAGTACCTGGCTTACTGTTTCTACAGGTGTTGCCTGGGGCGTGATTTCTATGCGCAGTGGAAACTCCAAGAACTCTTCTGATAGTTCTACCACTTTATCGTGCATGGTAGCTGAGAAAAGCAGGTTCTGGCGCTTGCGCGGAATTACTTCCAGTAGCTGGCGTATCTGGGGCATAAAACCCATATCCATCATCTTGTCTGCCTCATCCAGTACCAGTGTCTTTAGTTCTTTTAAAACCAATTCGCCTTTCAGGTAAAGTTCCAGCAGCCGTTTAGGAGTAGATACTATAATATCCAATCCCTTGCTGATTATTTCGATTTGGGTTTTAGGACCAAGCCCCCCGTATATAGCTGTATAGCGAAGGTCGGTATACTTGGCCAGCACACCGATGTTCTCTTCTATCTGCATGGCCAGTTCACGCGTAGGAGCCAGTATAAGCGCACGCGGATTCATTCCCTGGGCATACTTTACTTTCATCAGGATAGGCAGCAGGTAGGCTGCTGTTTTACCTGTGCCTGTCTGCGCAATGCCGAACAGGTCGTGCCCGGCCAGCGCCTGCGGTATAGCCTGCTGTTGTATAGGCGTTGGTTTTTCATAGCCAGCTTCTTCAATAGCATTTAGTAACTGCTTGTTTAGCTTAAAATCTTCAAATGTGGTTACTTCTTTTTCTGCTTCTTCTGCCATGGCTCTTGTCTTTTGTAAGGATACTGTTTTGCAAAAGTACAGCTTTTAATCTTCTTCGTCATCGTCTTTGCTCAGTACATAGCCTGAGGCTGCCTGAGAGAAAACTGATGCTCCATTTTCTGATGCTGCTGAAGAGGTTGATGTAAGCTTGTACTGCGCAGGTAGCATATCTGTTGCAGGTAAAGCAAAAGCATTTGGCTGCAGCCTTTTAAGAGAAACTCCTATATTCTGCTGTTTTCCTATTCTTTCACAGCTGCGTCGCGTATCTTAGCAACATGAAATCAACTCTCATAAAGAACGCACAGATTGTAAACGAAGGCGCTGTAATGGTTGCCGATGTATTGGTAAAAGAAGGGCGCATTGCTCAAATTGGAAAGAATATAATAGCTGATGCTGATGGCGTGATAGATGCGACGGGCCTGTTCCTGCTGCCGGGTGTGATAGATGATCAGGTGCATTTCCGGGAGCCGGGTTTAACGCATAAAGCTACCATTGCCTCTGAAGCAAGGGCAGCTGTGGCAGGAGGCGTAACATCTTTTATGGAAATGCCTAATACAGTGCCCAATGCTGTTACACAGGAGTTGCTGGAAGATAAGTTTCACATTGCTGCCGAAAGTTCGCTGGCAAACTACTCTTTCTTTATGGGAGCTACCAACGACAACCTGGCAGAGGTGCTGCTTACGAACCCGAATACCGTTTGCGGAATTAAAATCTTTATGGGCTCTTCAACCGGAAATATGCTGGTAGATAATGCCGAGACACTGGAGCAGATCTTTTCTAAAGCTAAGTTGCCTATAGCGGTGCACTGCGAGGATGAGCAAACAATCCGCGACAACATGGCCATCTATGAAGAAAAGTATGGAGAAGATATTCCGGTAAAGTGTCATCCGGAAATACGGAATGAAGCAGCCTGTTTTAAATCTTCTTTTATGGCTGTAAAACTGGCAGAGAAGCATCATACGCGCCTGCACATTCTGCATATCTCTACAGAAGAGGAACTGAAGCTTTTCCGTAACGATATCCCGTTAGACCAGAAGCGAATTACTGCGGAAGTATGCGTGCATCACCTATGGTTCGATAAAGAGGATTACGATACGCTCGGAACACAGATAAAGTGTAACCCTGCTGTTAAAGAGGCGCGCCACAAGCAGCGCCTCCTGCAAGGCCTGCTGGACGATAAGCTGGATGTTATTGCTACCGATCATGCGCCGCATACATGGGAAGAAAAACAGGGCAAGTATAAAAAAGCACCTTCGGGAGTGCCGTTGGTGCAGCACTCGCTCCAGATGATGCTGGAGTTTGTAAAGCAAGGTAAACTGACGGTAGAAAAGATGGTAGAGAAAATGAGCCATGCGCCTGCCGTACTATTTAATATAAGAGAACGAGGGTTTATAAGAGAAGGCTATTGGGCTGACCTGGTGTTGGTGGATGTAAATAAACCTTATACAGTTGGTAAAGACAATGTGTACTACCAATGCGGCTGGTCACCTTTCGAAGGCCATACGTTTGGCAGCAGCATTACCCATACCTTTGTATCGGGTCATCTTGCTTTTGCCAACGGAGCATTCGATGAAAGTAGAAAAGGGGAGAGACTTTTGTTTGACAGATAAGGAGGAGCGTGTTGTATGGATTTAGAAAGATTTAAACAGCTTCATGCTTATTTTTCGCAGCAGGATTTGCCGGAAGGTGCCAGGGAAACAGAAGAATACGAAGCCTATACAGATGCTATCCATGAGAATGAAGAATGCTATAACTGGGCAACAGCTGAAAAGCTCAAGAGTAAAGGCTTCGACTACGAAAGCTATTGTTGCCTGATGATGGCCGATAATGTGTATAGCAGTTTGGATGATGCAGGGGAAATCCGCTATGGTGATCCGAGTGTTATCATCAATAAATGGGATGAGGGACTTTACGGAATCCCGATACATGACGGCGGAAGCTCCATGGTGCTGATTCACTACTGCCCCTGGTGCGGAAAAAAGATTGCTGAATAAGCTTCTTTTAATCAGTTGGTTGGCGCTTGCGTTAGCCAAAACTGATAAATTTTTAAGCAAAAAGTGAGGCTAAGATATTGCATTATGTTATTTCCTGTGTATATTTGCACACTCAAATGAGACACGGTGGTTGTAGCTCAGTCGGTTAGAGCACCAGATTGTGATTCTGGGGGTCGTGGGTTCGAGCCCCATCTTCCACCCCAAGCCCTTGAAGCTGAAACTTCAAGGGCTTTTTTATTTAACTTTGCTGAGGAACAGAAGAGGGCGGATGCTAATTGTCGCAGCTCTCAACCTATAAATTAAACTCTTAACCAGTATAAGATGAGCTTACTCGTTGTTGGTTCTATGGCTTTTGATGCCTTGGAGACACCTTTCGGAAAAACAGATAAAATTGTAGGTGGCGCAGCTACTTATATTTCGCTTTCAGCTTCTTATTTTGTGAAGCCTGTTAATGTTGTATCAGTAGTGGGCGGCGATTTCGATCAGGACCATATCGGCCTGATGCATACGCGTGAAATCAGCACCGAAGGGGTACAGATGAAGGAAAACGAAAAATCTTTCTTTTGGTCTGGCCGCTACTTTAACGACATGAACAGCCGTGAAACACTGGTAACAGAACTTAATGTATTGGGCGATTTCGATCCTGTTATACCTGAAAGTTACCAGGGGTGTGAGTACCTGATGCTGGGAAATCTGGCGCCACAGGTACAGCGTACTGTGCTGGAACGCCTAACAAAACGCCCGAAGCTGATCGTGATGGACACGATGAACTTCTGGATGGACATTGCACTGGATGAGTTGAAGCAGACAATAGCCCTGGTGGATGTTCTTTCTATCAACGATGAGGAAGCACGCCAACTGAGCGGTGATTATTCTTTGGTGAAAGCCGCTAAAAAAATCATGGCTATGGGGCCTAAATTTCTGATCATCAAAAAAGGTGAACACGGAGCTCTGCTATTCCACGAAGATAAGGTGTTCTTTGCGCCTGCGCTGCCATTAGAAGAAGTATTTGACCCGACCGGAGCCGGAGATACGTTTGCAGGAGGTTTTATCGGTTATATTGCCAGCACAGGCGATACCAGCTTCGAAAACATGAAGCGTGCTATCATTCATGGATCTGCACTTGCTTCTTTCTGTGTTGAAAAATTTGGTACAGAGCGGCTTATTAATTTAAGCCAGGAGGAAATAGATAGCCGGGTGCAGCAATTTGTTAATCTGGTTGCTTTTAATGCTGAACTGCCGCAATAGCAGATATTTATAAAAGTTATACTTGCAAAGGGAGGCGAATGCTTCCCTTTTTTTATGGCTAAAACCGTAACAAAGCAGGCAGGTCGGTGGTAAAAGAAACTAGACTAATGAAAGGAGAAGATTATGACTGAGGATAATAATAAAAATAAAGAGCGGCTGCAGAAGCAGTCTGAACGCCAGGCAACTGGCTTAATTGAGAACAAGCGCCAGCAGGAAGGCTATACTGATAAACTGGCGGTAGATCCATCGAAAAGATCTGTACAGGCAAGCGATTCTAAAGTACAGAACCCGATGCGAAACCTGGCAAAAGGTGGTAATAATACCAACATCAAACATAAATCAGGCGGATCCTGATCTGTAAAGCGATCCTATAAAACAAGAGCGGAAGACTGTAACAGTCTTCCGCTCTTGTTTTATAGGACATTTCCTATTTAAAATCAGGGCTAATTTTTATATTTACGTTTCTTTCACCAATTTTTTATGCAGGAAACAAACGTATGTATACTGGGGGCTGGCCCAGGTGGGGCAACGGCGGCCCTTCATTTAGCAAATAAAGGTATCCCCTCTGTTCTGGTTGATAAAGCTATTTTTCCGAGAGACAAAATCTGTGGTGATGCTTTAAGCGGCAAGGTGGTAAGTGAGCTAAAGCGGATCGCGCCCGAACTGCCCGAAGCCCTTAGTAAACAACCAATCCAGGTGCCGTCGTGGGGTATACAGTTTGTGTCGCCGGGTGGGCAGAAGCTGGATGTGCCCTTTGTGTACAACTATAATACAGAGCGCGATTTGCCGGCCGGTTATATTGCCAAGCGAGTAGACTTTGATAATTTCCTGATAGAAGAAGTAAGAAAAAGACCGGAGATTACCTTCCTGGAAGGCGTCGACATTACAAGTACTGAAAGAAAAGCCGGAGGGATATTGCTTACTGACAGCAAAGGAACACATATCCAGACAAAGCTGCTGATTGCCTCCAATGGAGCACACTCTTCTTTTGCCAGGCATTTTGCCGGCATGCAGCAGGAGCCGAGCCATTATTCAGCTGGCCTCAGGGCTTATTACAAAAATGTAAGCGGCCTGCACGATCATAATTTTATTGAGCTTCATTTCTTTAAAGGCTTTTTGCCTGGTTACTTCTGGATATTTCCATTGCCAGATGGCTACGCAAACGTGGGAGTAGGCATGTTGAGCGAAGCTGTGAGTAAGAAAAAGGTAAACCTGAAAAAGGAAATGCTGCACATGATTGCAACACATCCCGAGCTTAAAAAGCGTTTCGAACATGCAGAACTGGTAGATAGCATTAAGGGATATGGTTTACCTCTGGGCTCTAAAAAAAGAGTGATTTCAGGTGATAATTATATGCTAGTCGGCGATGCTGCCTCCCTGATCGATCCTTTTACCGGAGAAGGAATCAGCAATGCCATGATCAGTGGCCGATGGGCCGCGGCGCAGGCAGAGCAGTGCCTGCAGCAGCAAAATTTTTCAGCTGCTTTTATGCAAGGCTACGACAAATCGGTTTACAACAGGCTTTGGAAAGAATTAAAGCTTAGCCACCAAATGCTAAAAATGCTTCACTACCCTTGGCTATTTAACCAGGTAGCCAACAAGGCAGTTAAAAACAAAGCTTTGGCAGAAACTATTTCGTGTATGTTTACAGATATAGATCTGCGGGAAAGATTAAAGCAGCCTTCTTTTTATTTTAAATTACTTTTTAACTAAAACTCCTGCTTCAGCCACTGTTTAAAGTTCTGCTTTTCCTGGTCTGATGCATCATTTCTTTTTTCGATAGTGTACTTGGAGTAGTAAGAAGCTTGCTGAGCCTGTAACTGTACTTCACGAAGTTTTTTATCTCTGAATAAAGTAAGGGTTACAGGCTTTGTGCTATCTGCATCTGCCAGTAGTGGCTGAAGGTTCTGCTCTAGTTTACGGCTGTTCAGAGCAATCAGCTCATCATCTATACTTAAATATGCACTGGCAGGAGATTGGGGTGCAATGGCGGTTACCTTTGTTGCTTGTGCATCGGCGATGGTTTTAAAGCCATATAGTTGTTCGTATAAAAGAGGGCTTGGTGTTTCTTTTAAAGCACAGCCCACAAAGCCAAGCGCTTTATTTAAAGCCTCTTCTATAGGTGCGTTGCCATAAATGTATTTTTGGAAATAGTCGGCAAAAGGTTTTTGAGCCACCTCTTCTACTAACTGCTCATAATCCTGTTCTGTATACCCTATATCTTTCTTACCAAACTCCTGCCAGAGCTTTTGCATAACTGTGTCTAGGGAAGCGGTATTGTTGGTGGCCTGCCGTATTTGCAGGTCGAGCAGCAAAGCCGTTAAGGCACCTTTTACATAAATAGAGACTTTCCGGTCCGGGATACCTGCTTTGTAGCCGTCAAGCCATAAATCAAAAGAAGAATCAGCTACAGAAAGGCCATGGCGGCTATAGTCGGCAAAGTAGCGCTGAAGCGTTGTGTTAAGTTCTTCAAAGTATTGCTCTGCTGTAAAGACGGATGCCCTTGCCAACATGTAGTCGCCGTAGTAGGTGGTAATGCCTTCTGCTATATAACCGGTTCTAAAGTAATTTTCGCGGGCATAATGGTAAGGCTGCATTTCCTTTGGCCGTATCTTCTTAATGTTCCAGGTGTGGAAAAGCTCGTGAGAACTTACACCTATAAACTCTTTATATAGTGCAGGTGTCATGAGTAATTCACCAGGGCCAAGTGTAATAACCGTAGAATTGAGGTGTTCCACACCATGGTAGTAACGGTAAGGCAGTATCTGGTTTAAGTAGTGGTACGCCGTTACAGGAAAATCTCTAAAGACTTCTAGTTGCTCTTGTGTGAAAGCCGTAAAATCATTCTTGATCTTTTCCCAGTCAGGCAGGCATTCTCCCTGTATCCAGATATGGAAAGGTATCTCGTTTACATAGAAAACGATGTGTTTAAGCGAGCTGCTCGCAATCAGAGGGCTGTCCACCAACGCATCGTAGTTTGCGGCCTCCAGCAGGTGATGCTTTACCTCCTGTAAACCGCAGGCAACCTGCCAGTCGTCTGGTAAATCTAATTGTAGCTGGCACGGCTGATGTTCCTGCCCTTCTACGGCCATTAAACAGTTAATGCCGTTCAGGTAAAGCTGTTCTTCATCCAGCCACGATCCTCCTGCATCCATTTGCCTGGCAAAGAAGCTGTAGTTTACCTGGATGGCTGTAGCGCCTTCAGGCTTTATAAGCCATTTGTCTTTCGTTACTTTTTTAATTGGAATCTCTTTATCTCCGGCTTTAGCTGTAACCTCTTTTAGTTTTTGGGCGAAGTGTTGCAGCTCATAGCGCCCAGGGCGCCAAGCAGGTAGCTGTAGGTAAAGATGCTCCTGTGTTATCTGAGCTATGCTGATGGTAATATCTACAAAATGGGTAAGCGGGTTGATATATGCAATGTGGTAGTGTATCATCTTTAATGCAGCGATTTAAGAACCGGGAAATAACTTCTTCTTACGTAAGCGAAGGAAGAAAAATATGTTCAAAGTAAAAAGCAGTGCAGTAGTAGCATGGGAGGTTTTATAAAATAAGCAGTGGTTCTGAGGCAGGTGCGGGTTAGTATTGTAAAGAGTTCAGATATATTTCAGTAAAAATTAAGCGGATACCGTTGCTATTTTAGAAAAGGTTCCCTACTTTTGCAGGCCATAATAAAACCATTGGCAGACGATGAAAAGAACATTCCAGCCTTCTCAGAGAAAAAGAAGAAACAAACACGGTTTCAGATCTAGAATGGAAACCGCTAACGGTAGAAGAGTATTGGCCAGCAGAAGAGCCAAAGGCAGAAAGAGACTTACTGTTTCTGACGAAAGAAGACATAAGGCTTAATTAAATTGTGTGCTTTGTCTGGCACGGAGCCGCTCAATTGAATGGATCCAGCTAACAATAACAAAGCTCCAAAGCCTCTTTGCAATACATTTTCGAAAGAAGAGCGCTTATGCAGTAAGCGGTTAATATCGCAGCTGTTTAGTAAGGGCTCTTCTTTTAATTTGTATCCGCTTCGGTTTGTATATTACACACCGGAAGCCATGCCGCCTGTATCTACACAGGTAGTTATTTCTGTATCCAAACGTTTCTACAAACGTGCCGTTGACCGTAACCGCCTGAAAAGGCAGGTGCGGGAGGCATACCGGCTCAACAAGCATATTTTGCTGGCTAATCCTGAGCAATCACCCCGGTTGCTTGCTATTCTTTATATAGGTAAAGAAAAAAAATTTTTTGATTCTATTCAGAAAAAACTAATTTATGGTTTGGAACGTTGTTTGATTAAGTAGTCTTACCTCGTCCCTAAAGACCATTAAATTATGCTGAAGAAATCTTTAACTGGCCTTGCACTTGTAGGTCTTGGCCTGGGCCTGTTCTCTTTTAAAACAGAGTCTGAGCGTTATTTCGAAATAGCCAAAAACCTGGATGTTTTTGCCACTCTTTTTAAAGAAGTGAATACCTATTACGTTGATGATGTACCGCCCTCCAAAATGGTGCGTACAGGTATAGATGCGATGCTCAAATCGCTGGACCCCTACACAAATTATATTCCTGAAGACGACATAGAAGATTTTAGAACCATGACCACTGGTCAGTATGGTGGTATTGGTGCTTTGGTGGGTGAACGCGACGGTAAGATTATAGTTCAGATGCCTTATGAAAATTCACCTGCGCATAAAGCAGGCTTGAATATAGGGGACGAAATCCTGAAGATTGATGGAATTGCTGTAACCGGTAAAAACTCGTCTGAAGTAAGTAAGTTGCTGAAGGGGCAGGCAAATACTATTGTTAAGCTCGAGGTGAAAGGCTATGGTCAGTCAAAAAGCAAGGCTGTAGAGCTTACCCGCTCAAACATCACCGTAGAAAATGTGCCTTACTATGGCATGGTTGACCAGGAAATAGGTTATTTCCAGTTGTCTGGTTTTACAATGGATGCTTCTAAAGAAGTACGAAACGCTGTGCAGAAGCTGAAAGAGCAGGGGGCTAGAAAAATTATATTTGACTTGCGCGATAACCCGGGTGGCCTGCTGCATGAGGCAGTAAATATTTCAAACGTTTTTGTTGATAAAGGCAAAGATATTGTTAGCACGAAAGGAAAAGTTAAAGAGTGGAATAAGACATACAAAGCACTGGATGAACCACTTGATAAAGAAATTCCGCTTGTGATCTTAACCAGTTCCCGTAGTGCCTCCGCCGCAGAAATAGTGGCAGGCGTTATGCAGGACTACGACCGGGCAGTATTGGTTGGAGAGCGTACTTTTGGTAAAGGCCTGGTGCAGGCAACACGCCCGCTGTCTTACAATTCTCAGTTAAAAGTTACTACTGCCAAATATTATATACCCAGTGGGCGCTGTATACAAGCCATCGATTATACGCATCGTAACGAAGATGGTAGTGTAGGTAAAATAGCTGACTCTTTGCGTGTTGCGTTTAAAACAGCTAATGGTCGTGTTGTATATGATGGTGGAGGTGTAAGTCCCGATGTGGAGGTAGGGCGTAAACCTTATTCTGATATAACAAGAGCTATTGCCTCTAAAGGATACTTCTTTGACTATGCAAATAAGTATAAACTGGAGCACCCTACTATTTCAACCGCAAATAAATTCAAACTGTCAGATGCCGAATATCAGAATTTCATGGCTTATTTATCTGATAAGGATGTAAACTATACAACTAATGTTGAGCGGGAACTGATAGAGCTATCCGAGCAGGCGAAGGAAGGGAAACACTTAAATGATATTCAGTCAGAGCTGGATGCTATTAAGAAAAAAGTTTCGCACAATAAAGCCAACGACCTGACAAGGTTTAAACCTGAAATTCAGGAAATGTTGGAGGCAGAAATTGCTTCCAGGTATTACTTCCAGAAAGGTTATATAGAGTCTACTTTTGATGATGATGAGACTATTCTGATGGCAAAGAAGGTATTAAACAACCCGCAGGAATTTAATTCTTACCTGCAGAAGAAGTAAGAAACTTCGTAACAGAAAAGGGGGAGGTGCATATAAAGCACCTCCCCCTTTTCTGTTACGAAGGCAACATCTTTCATACTGTAAAGGGCATTGGTGTAGGAGCTATTGGCTTCAATAGTTTTGTATCAGATGAGCTCTTACACTACCTTTGCCGTTGAATATAAATTATTTTAATATGTCGGTACTACTCGCACTTGAAACATCTTCTATTGTATGTTCTGTAGCCTTGTTTAACGGAGCGCAACTGGTTGGAATGTCTGAGCTGCGTATAGAAAAATCTCATTCTTCTCATATAACGGTAATGATTTCTCAGTTGCTGGAGAATTGCGGCATTCATTTAAAGCAGTTAAATGCTGTAGCAATTTCCGGTGGACCAGGCTCTTATACAGGCTTACGTATTGGCAGTTCTACAGCAAAAGGCTTGTGCTATTCCTTAAACATCCCATTGCTGGAAGTATCAACCTTGTATAGTTTGGCTGCTCAGGTTATTGCTAATATTCCAAACCCTGAGCAATACCTGTTTTGCCCTATGCTGGATGCAAGGCGTATGGAGGTTTATACCTGTATAGTAGATCACAACCTGCATGAAATCCTTCCTGTTGCACCGCTAGTGTTGGAAGAAGCTGCATTCCAGGAGCAGCTTTCTCGGAAGAAGATCATATTTTTAGGTAGTGGAGCTGAAAAATTTAAAAGCTTAGTAGCAGAAAACAGTAATGCTCTTTTTGTTGATGGAGTTTTACCATCTGCCAGAATGATAGGAGATCTTGCTCTTCAGAAGTATGAGGAAAAAGTATTTGAGGATGTAGCGTATTATGAACCCTTCTATCTGAAAGATGTTTATATAACGAGTAGTGCATCTAACACTTCCAAATAAAATAGAACAATGGCTGAGTTAATAAACAGAGTTGCGCAGAGCGCATTAACAACCCTTAACCTGGAAGAGCTGTTGCATCCAGGGGAGCGGGTAGTATATGATATTAAAGATAACCTCTTTCAGGGGTTGATTCTCAGAGAAAAAGATTTCAGGGCTTTTGTTAAAGAGAATGATTGGTCTGTGTATGATGGTAAAAATGTTGCCATTATATGTTCTGTTGATGCTATAGTGCCAACTTGGGCTTATATGCTCCTGGCATCTAAACTTCAGAATCACGCACATTATTACGTTTTTGGTGATCTGGAGGCATTGGAGCAGGCGTTAATGCAGGAAGCCATTGCCGGAATCGATGCTGAAGAATATCGTGAGGCAAAAGTGGTAGTAAAAGGTTGTGGCAGTATTCCGGTGCCAACGTATGCCTACGTAGAAATTATGCGAAAGCTATTGCCAGTTACTAGTAGCCTGATGTACGGAGAGCCATGCAGTACTGTTCCTTTATACAAAAAGCCAAAAGTTGCTTAACTTTTGTACGTCATTTGTTGCCATAACCGGTGAAAGATGTTTTGGAGGTGCTTTAACATAGTTGAAGCACCTCTTCCTTTTATAAAGTATGCCTCAGCAGGCTAAGCATTTAAGCAATTTCAAAATTAACTAGCTACTCGAGCCGGTAACATATTCAACTCTTCTATCATGATAGCATGTTCTGCTATAGCATCCGATCTGGTCAGATGCTGTAAAATAAAACAATCTTTCAACTAAAACCTGGGTTTAGGGGCAGTTGTTATGCTCAGGTGCTGCCTTTGGGGTAGACAAGCGGTACCTCCGACACTCATAAAAATCTTTATTTAGCCGGAACTCCGGGCAGAGGTGCGGGTGTTCTCTTTAAGCGCCCCCTGCTTCGGGAAAGCGCATCAGGTGCTTGCTTGGGCGCCTTTTCCCATCCCGCTGAAAATTATTTTGAAACCATTGCGGCTGAGGCATAGGGGCTTAGCCGCTCGGGGGGCTGCCGGGGCTCTTTTTTCAGGGGCCGGCGCTTGCAAAGCGGGAAAAGATTGCTACCTTTGCCTCCCCGTTCGGCAGGAGCGGTTTGGCTAACAGGGGCTGCAGGGCTTCTGGGACCGAAAATAAAAAGTTGCCTGGTTGCTTGCAAAGCGGGAAAAGGTTCTTACCTTTGCATCCGCTTCGGACGGCAGGTCCGGAAGGGAGAGGCTGCGACGCCGAAGGGCAGGCAAAAAAGAGAAAAAAATATTTCTCGCTTTTGCTTGCGGTTTTAGAAAAAGTCCTTACCTTTGCACTCCCTTAACGAAAGGGGCTCAGTAAAGCGAGAGCGACACAGTGCATCACACGGCAGGGAAGGCTGCCGCAGGCGGGAGGAGGAAGTCCTCCCGGCAAGTTCTTTGAGAGATTGCAAGAGACAGACAGCAACACAGGGCAAGGCGGCGCTACCGGCGGTAGCGCCGGAAACAAAGGGGCTCGGGGTCGGACGAACACATTTGCGGTAGCGATGCTGCATTAAGTAATACTTTTACAATGGAGAGTTTGATCCTGGCTCAGGATGAACGCTAGCGGCAGGCCTAATACATGCAAGTCGAACGAGTCCAGGGGCTTCGGTTCCTGGGTTAGTGGCGCACGGGTGCGTAACGCGTATGCAACCTGCCTTCCATAGGGGGATAGCCCACCGAAAGGTGGATTAATACCGCATAAGACAGCGGGGTGGCATCACCCTGCTGTTAAAGCTGAGGCGATGGAAGATGGGCATGCGTGCCATTAGCTAGTTGGCGGTGTAACGGACCACCAAGGCGACGATGGCTAGGGGTTCTGAGAGGATGGTCCCCCACACTGGTACTGAGACACGGACCAGACTCCTACGGGAGGCAGCAGTAGGGAATATTGGGCAATGGCCGCGAGGCTGACCCAGCCATGCCGCGTGCAGGAAGAAGGCCTTCTGGGTTGTAAACTGCTTTTACACGGGAAGAAAACGCCCCTGCGGGGGTAACTGACGGTACCGTGTGAATAAGCACCGGCTAACTCCGTGCCAGCAGCCGCGGTAATACGGAGGGTGCAAGCGTTGTCCGGATTTATTGGGTTTAAAGGGTGCGTAGGCGGCCTGCTAAGTCAGCGGTGAAATCCCGGGGCTCAACCCCGGAACTGCCGTTGATACTGGCGGGCTTGAGTTCGGTAGAGGCGGGCGGAACTCATGGTGTAGCGGTGAAATGCATAGATACCATGAAGAACCCCGATTGCGAAGGCAGCTCGCTGTGCCTGCAACTGACGCTGAGGCACGAAAGCGCGGGGAGCGAACAGGATTAGATACCCTGGTAGTCCGCGCCGTAAACGATGGTCACTCGATGTTGGCGATAGACGGCCAGCGTCCAAGCGAAAGCGTTAAGTGACCCACCTGGGGAGTACGCCCGCAAGGGTGAAACTCAAAGGAATTGACGGGGGCCCGCACAAGCGGTGGAGCATGTGGTTTAATTCGATGATACGCGAGGAACCTTACCTAGGCTAGAATGCGCGTGACGGCCCCAGAGATGGGGCTTCCCTTCGGGGCACAAAGCAAGGTGCTGCATGGCTGTCGTCAGCTCGTGCCGTGAGGTGTTGGGTTAAGTCCCGCAACGAGCGCAACCCCTACCTTTAGTTGCCAGCGGGTCAAGCCGGGGACTCTAAAGGGACTGCCTTCGCAAGAAGCGAGGAAGGCGGGGACGACGTCAAGTCATCATGGCCCTTACGCCTAGGGCTACACACGTGCTACAATGGCGCATACAGAGGGTCGCTACCTAGCGATAGGGTGCCAATCTCAAAAAGTGCGTCTCAGTTCGGATCGGAGTCTGCAACTCGACTCCGTGAAGCCGGAATCGCTAGTAATCGCGCATCAGCAACGGCGCGGTGAATACGTTCCCGGGCCTTGTACACACCGCCCGTCAAGCCATGGAAGTCAGGGAGACCTGAAGCCGGTGACCGTGAAAGGAGCCGTCTAGGGTAAAACTGGTAACTGGGGCTAAGTCGTAACAAGGTAGCCGTACCGGAAGGTGCGGCTGGATCACCTCCTTTCTAGAGACGGCTCCGGGCCCTTTTCCGACCGTCTTGCCCGTTTGCCGGGTGTCTCTTGCGAAACCTCAAAAAGGAAAAGAAGGATGCGGCACAAGGCCGCGCCGCGGGCTTGTAGCTCAGGTGGTTAGAGCGCTACACTGATAATGTAGAGGTCCGTGGTTCGAGTCCACGCAGGCCCACGAGCCAGGCGCAGCCTGGCAAGTAGAATTAGGAATTAAGGATGATGAATTAGGAATCGCTCTTAGCTCATAACGCTTAACTCAAAAGCCGGGGGATTAGCTCAGCTGGCTAGAGCGCCTGCTTTGCACGCAGGAGGTCAACGGTTCGACTCCGTTATTCTCCACACGGATCACGGCCTATGCAGCAGGCATAGGCTACTATTTGGGGTACCTGAGAGAGAGCGGGGTGAAGGGTTAGACAACTCTTGGCTCTGGACTCTGGACTTGTGCCCTGGGGAAAGTTCTTTGACATGATGGGAGAGAGAGAAAGAAGGACGTTCCGGCCTTAGGGCCGGGACGGAAGAGAAGAGGCGGGCCGCCCCCACGCTTGTGGGGCGGCCGAGAACGCAGAGAAGGGCGCACGGGGGATGCCTAGGCTCTCAGAGGCGATGAAGGACGCGACAAGCTGCGAAAATCCGCGGGGATCGGCACATACGATTTGATCCGCGGGTGTCCGAATGGGGCAACCCAGTGCATTGAAGATGCACTACACCTTCGGGTGGGCGAACCCGGGGAACTGAAACATCTAAGTACCCGGAGGAAGAGAAAATAACAATGATTGCGCAAGTAGTGGCGAGCGAACGCGCAGGAGCCCAAACCAGCGCTGTCACGGCAGGGCTGGGGTTGTAGGACCACGCCGTCGGACCAATGAACGAAGCTTAACTGCCTGGGAAGGCAGGCCGGAGCGGGTGATAGCCCCGTGAGCGCAAGTTGATTGGCCGTAGTGGAATCCTGAGTAGGGCGGGACCGGAGGAATCCCGCCTGAATCCGGCGGCACCATCCGCCAAGGCTAAATACTCCTGAGAGACCGATAGTGAACCAGTACCGTGAGGGAAAGGTGAAAAGCACTCCGAATAGGAGGGTGAAAGAGAACCTGAAACCGTGCGCCTACAAGCGGTCGGAGCCCCTGTGTGGGGTGACGGCGTGCCTTTTGCATAATGAGCCTACGAGTTACTCCTCCCTGGCAAGGTTAAGCGTCTGGAGGCGCGGAGCCGCAGCGAAAGCGAGTCTGAATAGGGCGCAGAGTCAGGGGGGGTAGACGCGAAACTTTGTGATCTACCCATGGGCAGGATGAAGGTTGGGTAAAACCAACTGGAGGTCCGAACCAGTTTGCGTTGAAAAGCATTTGGATGACCTGTGGGTAGGGGTGAAAGGCCAATCAAACTGAGAAATAGCTCGTACTCCCCGAAATGCCTTTAGGGGCAGCGTCGCGGTGGAGTCATGTGGAGGTAGAGCTACCGATAGGACTAGGGGGAGTCACATCCTACCGAATCCTGACGAACTCCGAATGCCACTTGACATACGCGGCAGTGAGGCGCGGGGTGCTAAGGTCCCGCGCCGAGAGGGAAAGAACCCAGACCGCCGGCTAAGGCCCCAAAGTCCACGCTAAGTTGAACAAAGGGGGTCCAGCTGCCCGGACAGCCAGGAGGTTGGCTTGGAAGCAGCCATTCCTTTAAAGAGTGCGTAACAGCTCACTGGTCGAGCGGCAGGGCATCGATAATAATCGGGCATCAAGCGAGGCGCCGAAGCCGCGGATTATGACACGGGTCATACTGGTAGGGGAGCATTCCAAGGACGGCGAAGGCGTCCCGGCAAGGGGCGCTGGAGTGCTTGGAAAAGCAAATGTAGGCATAAGTAACGATAATGCGGGCGAGAAACCCGCACACCGAAAGACCCAGGTTTCCTGATCAACGCTAATCGGATCAGGGTTAGTCGGGTCCTAAGGCCGAGGCGAAGGCTAAGGTCGATGGACAGCTGGTTAATATTCCAGCACCGGCGCGCCATAGCGATGCGGTGACGGAGAAGTGAAAGGACGGCGCACTGACGGAATAGTGCGTTTAACACCGTAGGTATTGGGCCGGTCGTCAAGCACGCCGGGCTAGCCGAAAGTGGAAAGTACTCCAACCCCCCGGGGGCGGAGATCGTCCCTAAGCAGGCTCCCTAGAAAACCCGCTAAGCGTTTAAATGGCGCGCCGCCCGTACCGCAAACCGACACAGGTGGTCGAGGAGAGAATCCTAAGGTGCTCGAGTGAATCACGGCCAAGGAACTCGGCAAAATGGCCCTGTAACTTCGGGAGAAGGGGCGCTTCCTTGCAGCGATGCAAGAAGCCGCAGTGAAAAGGCCCAGGCGACTGTTTAACAAAAACACATGGCTTTGCCAAATCGAGAGATGACGTATAAGGCCTGACACCTGCCCGGTGCCGGAAGGTTAAGAGGGGGGGTTAGCCGCAAGGCGAAGCTCTGAATCGAAGCCCCGGTAAACGGCGGCCGTAACTATAACGGTCCTAAGGTAGCGAAATTCCTTGTCGGGTAAGTTCCGACCTGCACGAATGGTGTAACGATCTGGGCGCTGTCTCAGCCGTGAGCTCGGTGAAATTGTAGTATCGGTGAAGATGCCGATTACCCGCAACGGGACGGAAAGACCCCATGAACCTTCACTACAGCTTAGCATTGCCTCTGGGTCACTCATGTGTAGGATAGGCGGGAGGAGAAGAGGCGGCGTCGCCAGGCGTCGCGGATCCGTCCTTGAAATACCGCCCTTGAGTGGCTTGGAGCCTAACCGCGTGAGCGGGACATTGCTTGGCGGGTAGTTTGACTGGGGTGGTCGCCTCCAAAACAATAACGGAGGCTTTCAAAGGTTCCCTCAGCACGCTTGGTAACCGTGCGCAGAGCGCAATAGCAGAAGGGGGCTTGACTGTGAGGCCCACAAGCCGAGCAGGGCCGAAAGGCGGATATAGTGATCCGGTGGTTCCGCATGGAAGGGCCATCGCTCAAAGGATAAAAGGTACTCTGGGGATAACAGGCTGATCTCCCCCAAGAGCTCATATCGACGGGGAGGTTTGGCACCTCGATGTCGGCTCGTCACGTCCTGGGGCTGGAGAAGGTCCCAAGGGTTCGGCTGTTCGCCGATTAAAGTGGCACGCGAGCTGGGTTCAGAACGTCGTGAGACAGTTCGGTCCCTATCTGTTGCGGGCGTCGGAGATTTGCGGGGCTCTGTCCTTAGTACGAGAGGACCGGGATGGACGAGCCTCTGGTGGACCTGTTGTGCCGCCTGGTGCAGCGCAGGGTAGCTACGCTCGGACGGGATAAGCGCTGAAAGCATCTAAGTGCGAAACCCGCCCCAAGATGAGATCTCCCTTGAAGGGCCGTGGGAGACGACCACGTCGATAGGCCGCAGGTGTAAAGCCGGAGACGGCAAAGCCGAGCGGTACTAATTGCCCGGGCGCGTTCTCCAAGAGGCCGGACACGGCCCGCCGCTTCCCCCCCTTTCCCTCTCCCCCACAAGGTCAAAGACACACCACAGCATCAGGCACGGACAGCAACCGTGCGACGGCAATGGTGGCTATGGCGCCGGTGTTCACCTCTTCCCATCCCGAACAGAGAAGTTAAGCCCGGCTGCGCCGATGGTACTGGGGTCACACCCGGGAGAGTAGGTGGCCGCCAACCACATCACGAAGGGTTACCCCCAAAAAGGGTAACCCTTTTTTCATTCCGCACACCTCACACGCTGAAAACCGACAGCACGCGGCAGGAGAAAGGATGCAACAAGAAGAAGCTGGTCCTGCTTAAGCGTAGCTACTCCTCCAGAGGCCCTTACCGTTGAAGCCTTAACCCAAGGTTTGCCGCACATACTCACAGACAGGCTTAGGAACGGATGATTATTCTGACTTTCTTATATATCATCACTACTTTAGGAAGATGTGCTTACAAAATTAAGGAAGATGCGTCTGCTATAGAATATAGTGTTTAGTTGTAGCTGAGAAAGAAAATTAGAAGGAACAAAATCAAAGAGGCTGCCCATTATAATTGAGCAGCCTCTTTGACTTTGTTTTAAGTTAATAATTGATTTATGCTCTTTTACCCGCTATAGCTATTTTCAAATCGTCTAATGAAAGATGCTTGTTTGCCAAAGCTAATAAATCAGCTGCGCTAACAGTTTTTATTGACGAGATATAGTTGTTGTAATAATCAGCAGGTAGATTATTTAAAACTATTCGCTTATAACGATCGCATTGTTCGAAAATGGTAGCCAGATCATTTATAAACTTACCAATCATATAGCTCTTGACAGTTTGTAGCTCGTCGGCCGGAATAGCTTCCTGCTGCAGGATTTGTATCTCCTTTTTAATTTCATGCAATGTCTGATCTGTAACAGCATAATTCACATCGGTTCCAATGTAGAACAAAGTGTCATGCTCTTTAGGAGAAACAGCAGAGTATATCCCATAAGTAAAGCCTTTGTCTTCCCGAATATTACGCATTAACCTGGAACCAAAGTACCCTCCCAGTACTTCATTTAATACAAGCAGCTTTAGGTACTCTTCATCCTGAATATGAGGGAATCTTTTGCCAACCCTGATAGAAGACTGCAGGCTTTCCGGCATATTAACAAAAGCTTCTGCTTGAGCAGGTAGGTTCTCAAAGTTATTTGTACCAGCTACGTTAGGAGCATTCAATATTAATTGCTCAATTTCTCGCTTTAAATATAGTTGAGCTTCAGCGTCTAGGCTGCCACAGGCAAAGATTTCCAGTTCTTTTGTGCTAAACTTGTTCTTATAATAATCCTGCAGCTGAATCAGCTCAATATGCTCTATTTCAGGACCATCATACCCGAATATATAAGGATGACCTTCTCCATAAATTAGCTTGGTAAAGCTATTGGTGGCCAGGTAACCATTTTTCTGGCGCTGAACCTTTACATTCTGAGAAATCCTCTTTCTAAGAAGTTTAAACTCTTCCTCTGGGAAAACAGGATTCTGGAGCACATCCAAAACTAAAGGAAGCAGATCAGTTAAATACTTAGATAAGCAGTAAAGCGTAAATTCTGATCGGTCGTAACCATGGTTGCTGTCGAAAGAGGCGCCGTAATAGGCTACTTTTTCAGCTATCTGGCTGGCTGTATAATTGGCAGAGCCTTCCAGCAACATCTTGGCGGCCAGATCAGAGATGCCATTATGGGGTTCAAACCATTTACCCGCTTTAAAAACAAAATCCAGCCTGACAACAGGCTGGGTTTCGCTTTTTATAATATGTAACCTTGCTCCATTCTGAAGTTCTGTTACTTCAGCTGTCTGAAGGCTTATTGCTTCTATTTCTTGTATGTCTGGTGCTTTACTTCTATCAAGCATTCTGTCTTATAAAGTTTATTAATCTAAATTAAGGGCAATGGTAAAACGCAATGTCTGAGCTAAAGGATTTGCCTGCTCATTTGGAATCAGGTAAGCAGCATCAAGTCCAAACTTTTGATAGCGTAAACCTAAACCCATTGAGAAATACTGCCGACCGCCTTTGTTAGGATTCTCGTAAAAATAACCTGCCCGGGCAGAGAATAATTCATTGTACCAATACTCTACACCTCCGGAAAGGTTTATTTCCTGTAACTCTTCACTAAATCCTCCTTCTGCATCACCAAAAGAAGAGAAGATACCGCTGATAACAGATTGGTCTCTGTCGGCGCTGGGAGAAGGTACTAATAGCTTGTTTGCATCAACTGTAAAAGTTAAGGAATTATAAGCGTCGAGGTTATATGTTAAAGCAGTACCAAGCTTCAGGTTTGTAGGCAAAAAGTCCTTTTGATCGGCATTGGTGTAAGAAATTTTGCCACCGATATTTGATATGGCAGCTGCCAAACCAAGGTTAAGCGTCTGGTTTAGATCTCTGTTATAGTAAACACCCACATCAACAGCAGCTGTATTTCCAGGTCTTGACTCGTAGTTGCTGGTGCTGCTCACATTTACATTACCGGCAATGTTAGACCGGATAAAGCGGGCACCGATACCTAAACTTAGGTACTCACTTAATGCCTGACCGTATGCAACAGAAACGGAATACTCTTTAGGGTTAAAATTCTGAGTAGGGTTTCTGTTTTCATCTATAAACTGGATTTCTCCTAAATCGAAGTAGAGTAAAGACAAGGAAAGCGCTGATGTTTCGCTAACTCTTTTATAACCTGAAACATAGCTTAATGACATGTCATCTACAATGTTTCTTAACCAAGGGGAATATGAAAAGCTAACACCCAAGTCGTTCGGAACAAAACCTAGCTTAGCGGGATTCCAAAAGGGCGCATTCGCATCTGGGGAAAGAGCAACACCAGCATCACCGAGTGCAGCAGAGCGTGCATCAGGTGCTACTGTTAAAATTGGTACAGCTGTAGTAACAGCATTTAAGTCTGAGCCTATTGTAGTCTGTGCGTAAGTAATAGGAGCTGAAGCAAAGGTGAACAGAAATAAAGCTGCTTTTAAAATTCTACTTCTTTTATACATATGTGGGGCGTTGATAGCTAAATCAAATATAGAAATAATGGGAAAATAATTTAGTTTAATATTACGAGTTTCTCAAATTTAGAGATTTTAGAGCCATCCTGGTGAGAGCGGACATTTACCTTATAAATGTAAACGCCACGAGCAATCACATCATTGTATTCATCGCGTCCATCCCAGGTTAAATCTGCTACGTGGCTTTTGCTACTGAAGCTTGTTGTTTCTAGTGTTTTAATCAATTTGCCAGAAATAGTGTAAATCTGAATCTGAATATCAAGGTCTTCGCCTGCCCTGTTATGATCAAAATGAAAAGTCGTTTTGTTCGAAAACGGGTTAGGATAATTCAATAAGTGCTCTAACGCAATTTTCGCGTCATTTGATACAAAAAACTCTATATATTCCTCAGTAGAATTATTATGCGTATCCCAGGCTTTTACTTTAATAGTATGCAGCCCATCTTCGAGGTCTTTAAAATTATAATTCAATTTTCCTGACTGATAGCTATCTACGTCTGCAGTATAATAGTCGTTCAGGATAAGAGGATTGTCGCGGTTATCGTTAAGTGTGCCGGTAATTTCGTGCCCTATACCTAAACCAGCAGTGTTTATACCGTTTTCATCGTAAAACTTAGCCAGCAAAACAGGATTTCTGCCTGTGTGCCCACCAAACACAAAAGACTCATCATTCATAAATAACTCAATTGTAGGGGGCGTATTATCTGCCGGTACATTTTTAGCTGTTCCACCTATAGTTATTGACGTTGTAGCTCCTAAAGCATCCTGTGTTTGGCTATTGGCATACAAGCTTATTTTCCCTGCACCATAGTTATACGCAATGTCTTTAGGTACAACAAACGAAATATTGTAAATACCATTTTTAACAGAGGCTTGTCCATCGTATATAATATTCTCCCGCAGTTTTACAGGCACAATCTTAGAGTCCTCGTCGCCTAGTGTGTTTAAAGTGGTTTGCTTTTCGTATACTGTTAAATGAATGTTGCCATCGAAGTTATCTGCTTTCACTCCTGATGCAGAAACAATTTGACCTTCTATCGTTATCTTACCCAAGGCACTTAGTGTATCGGTGGCTACATCTGCAGCATTCGTAATACGAGTAACCTGGGCCTGGTAGGTAGGATAAGCTAATTGCATAGATGGGTCAGCCAGCAAGGTGAAGTTTCTGTTGTTTACTCCTCTTGAACCGCTGACATTATCGGTTATGCTTTTATTTTTGGTCTGCTGTACCAGATCCCCAAGCCGTGGCATGCGGCCATTTATAGGTGTAAATGCACTCTGAAAGAAGTTGCGGTTTAATACACGGTTACCGTTCGAGTACACAGGACGTGTCGTGGCTATCAATCCTACTGCACCTCCCTGTTTGTGTAACAAAGCTATTTCTGCGCCTGATACACGTGCCGGATTATCGTAGCGGCCAAATTCGCAGGTAGCTGTAAGCATAAAAGTAAGCTTATCTTTGTTGCGCCAGCTGGTGATTTGTGGCAGGGTTAAAAGCTGTTCTGAAGCTAGCCAGGTTTCATTTCCGTGGCCCGTATAGTTCATAATCAGAGAGCCTTGCTCTGCCGCCTTGTCTACTGCTGCGGAAGCCTCAGGAGAACGTTGACCGTTTGAAACGACTACCTGGCGGAACAGGTCGAGGTAAACCTTGTTATTATTATAAGCCGGATGCTCCTGCTCTATGTAATTAGCCAAGAACTCAGCATCGTCCTGGTGTTCATTCCCGTCGCCATCGTCGGCTATGAAAGTAATCTGGTTCCGCCATTTGCCAAAATGAGACGGACTTTCGTAGGCTATTATTTTATCAACTATAGTGGCAGCTTCGGCAGAGGACTTTACAGGCAAACGCCCTACACCTATATCCAGCAAGTGATCGCCAGAATTATCTTCAGCCCATTCTCCTTCATCATCATCTAAAAAGCCATAGTAGTCTTCGGATGAATAGCTGGTAATGGGGTGCAGAGATTGCCGTGACTGGTAAGCAGGAATGAAATTTGTATTGTTCGGAATCCTGTTTTTAAAATCGTATGAGGTATCGCCAAAGAGCAACAGGTATAGTATCTCGTCTCTTGATTTACGACTGCGGCGGTGAATCATGCGCATAAAATCACGGATCGCTGTCACATCTTGTGCTCCGGAAGAAAATTCGTTATAGATCTCCCTTGTTGTTACCACTACGGTTTTCAGATTGCTGTGCTGCTCCCGGTGCCGGGCCAGCCTGGTGGCTTCCTGCAGGAACAGCGGATGTGTAACAATAACAAAATCTAGATCTCCGTTCAGGTTCAGGGCATGCAGATTTTGGTTTTGCAACTTGCCTAAAGCAATAGGCCTGATGCCGGTACCATTCTGAAAAACCACGAATTCGCGTAAAGTAGTGGTGGAGGTGCTAAAGCTAAGGCCATTTACTGATTGGGTTGCCTGCACAACAGGTTGCAGGTGATTTGTCACATCCCATACAACAGCACTTGCTGGTGCATCTATTTGAAACGTAGTGTTAGCCGCTGCCAGACTTGCTATGGACCTGAAGGCGGTCTGGTTACCGTACAGTTTTAAAAGCCTTTGCACATGCAGCTCAAGGTAGTTTATGTAACCAAGTGCAGAACTACTGCCGGATGAGTTGAGACTAATGTTAGCTTTTAGTTCTGAAAAGTTTCCCAGTGCCTGCTGTGCAACCGTAAAAGAACGGATGTTCTCTATTCCCTCCGGGTGATAGTCGTAGGTGCCCCTGCCGCCAATGCTCTGTGTGCCTAAAGTGTGTGTGTTGAGCGTATGCGTGTATGATGTAGCGGTTGGTGCATTTGCCATCATGGCTGCTTTATACCTGATCGTGGAACCAGGTACAACATCTGTAACAGGAAAAGTGACCTCACGGGAAGCGGTAAAGAAATTAAATTCTTCGCCATACCACTCTCTGCCGGATGGTATCAGCCCTTTGTTGATGTCTCTCTCATGAAAGAATCGTTCATCGTAGCTCGTAATCGTCTGGTTGCTGCCAGCAGACTGACCACGTGTACTTATCCGCATTCCGGCAGTAGCGCCGCCTACTCTTATAAAGTAAAAAGAGGTATCAGAATAAACATTATATTGATGCGAGAACGTGCTTTGGCTGGCATCATAGCTCCAGGTATGCGGCCCTTGTGCATAAAATAAAATATAGTCGCTGTCGTCGAAGCGGCCATCTGATTCTCCGTTAACAAAAATCGCGTTTTCGGCCAGGTCATCTATTCTGGTATCGCTGTTCTTCTGCGGCAGCATACCGCCACCGTTCCCATAAAGTTGAATGGTTCTGGGGTCCAGGCTTTGGGTGTTAAGCCCCAGCGCCTGCAGGGTGGTTTTGTCTATTTTATGAATGCCAGATGCCGTTACGCCTATTTTATACCATTCGCCTGAGCTAAGGGCCGAGGTGTTTTTAATATTACTTGTGTTATCGCGCCGGAGGCTTTGCACCGTCTGGCTCGGTGTGATATAGGTATAGCTGAAGCTCACCAGTTTTTCTACCTGGCCTGATTGTGGGTTTCGGCGCAGAGGAATAACTGAGATCAAGCTCACAGGTACCTTATTTTGCCTGCTGTTATTGATAGTAACGGCGGGTTCAGAACTGATTGCAGCATCTGCATATAGCTTCTGGTCGTCGGCAGACAGTGGCTCATAGATAGGTGCCGTTATCTGAAAATCGTTTATACTGATGCCTGGCAGTTGGAGCTTGTAGTATGGGAGCTGTGAGGTAGCATCTATGCTGGCACCGGAAAAAGACGGAATTTTGCCTGAGGGAAAATTTTGGCTTGGCAGAACGGTTTCGTAGCTATTCCAGTTCAATGCTACTACGTTTGAGGAAGCCTGACCTTGTGCCTTTGCCCCTACAGCCAGCATACCCTGCAGCCATATGCATATGTAAAGAAGTCGGAAAGGCCTCATAATAATGCTGAGTGATAGTAGTGTGTTGCTGTTGCAGATTTAAATTTTAAACACAGCATTACGCTAATTTAACTGATAAAGCCTTAAGTTATTGTGGGATGCCTGCATTACTTAGCGCTGCCTAAGCTCATAAGTAAAAGACTCCATAATAAGATTAGCTAAAAGTTTGTTAGAGATTTTATCTCTGCTTATTTCTTCATTCTCTGCCTCAAGCTGCATGTTGCTGAGCTTGCCAATGCGTACATCGTCTGCCTGGTTAAGCCCAAGATGCCCCAGACCCGGCAGCACTGCTTTTCTTTGCAGGTCTACTAACTCAGGACGAAGCATCATATCAGTGGCGGCAGTAAATATCATGAATGTGATGTTCTTTTAACGATCGATAAAAGTATGTAAAGTACTATAATTAGTGGTACAGCTGCGAATTTAACAAGCGCTAGTAAGATTACCGAAATTCCAAGAAAAATAAAGCGGATAGAGTTGTCTTTCCAGGTCAGGTTCTTGAACTTAAGAGCAAATAAAGGCAGCTCTGCTATCAGCAAAAACGAAAAAATAAAAGTAACGGCCAGCAAAAAGTAAGGGTTCAGAATTATATCTTCGTACAAAAAACCCGAAGTAGCCAGTATAAGCGGAAGCGAAGCAATAAACATGGTACAGGCTGGCGTAGGTACTCCTATAAACGATTCGGCCTGGCGTGTATCTATATTAAATTTAGCTAATCTTAAGGCTGAAAATACAGTGATGATGAATCCGGAGAAAGGCAGTATAGTTGCGGGAATACCAAAAAAAGACGCCCCTGACTGAGACAGTAAGCCAAACATAATAACACCTGGTACCACACCAAAAGATACCATATCGGCCAGAGAATCCAACTGCTTTCCAATTTCTGAATAAGCTTTTATAACCCGGGCAATCATACCATCTAAAAAGTCAAAAATTGCTGCAATCACCACCATGTAGGCTGCATAGGTCAGTTTTCCTCCAAATGCGTAATAAAGAGCCAGGCACCCTGAGAGCAGGTTAAGGCATGTGATTGCGTTTGGTATGTGCTTTTTCATGAAAGGGTATAGCAACGGTTTAATTACCGTAAAAATGGGTTATATTTTTTCTCGTGCCCGATTGTTGTTTCAGGGCCATGGCCAGGGTAAACAGTTACCTCTTCAGGCAAGGTAAACAGCTTTGTGCGGATACTCTGAATGAGAGTGTTAAAATCTCCGCCGGGCAGGTCGGTTCGACCTATACTGTTCTGGAAGAGAACATCGCCGCCGATGCATATTTTCTCTTTTGCATTATAAAATACAACGTGTCCCGGAGCGTGGCCTGGCGTAAAGAGAACCTGAAGTTCGGTAGTACCGAATTTTACTGTGTCGCCTTCTTTCAGATGAGAAGCAGGTAATTCTTCCTGGTACATCGGAAAGCCATAAGCCGGTGCATAAGCCGGCACTGCCCGTAGTGTTTGCAGGTCGTCCTGGTGTATCTCCAGCGCAACGTTATAAGCTTGTGCTACAAAGTGGTTACCCAGTACATGGTCTATGTGGCAGTGCGTGTTAAGCAGCTTTACTACCCGAAGCCCTTGCGCCTCAATGTATTGTTTCAGCTCTTCCTGCTCGTGCTTTTCGTAGCAGCCTGGGTCTACTACTACACATTCTTTTGAGTCGTCGTGGAGTAGGTAGGTATTTTCCTGAAATGGGTTAAAAGTTAGGCAGGTCACTTTCATAGCTATGATATTTATTCACCAGGCAAACTGACAAAATCAGCTTCGAAGTTACAAATTAAAGGCGTACTTGTCGTAAATTGCCCTTATGATTTATGATTTTATAGTTGTTGGCCATGGCCTGGCCGGAGCAATTCTGGCTTATACCTTACGTAAGAAGGGGCATCAGGTAATGGTTATAGATGAACCTAAACCTAATTCTGCTTCCAATGTAGCGGCGGGGCTGCTGAACCCGCTGGCAGGTAAACGATTTGCAAAGTCTTGGATGGCAGATGAGTTTATTCCGTTTGCAGATGCTTTTTATGATGAGCTGGAGAGGCGGTTTCAGAAACCATTATTTTATCATAAGCCGATTTATAAAATATTCTCATCTATTGAAGAGCAGAATAACTGGATGGCTAAAAGTGCCGGAGGAGGATGGGGCGATTATATCCAGGATACTTATACCCAAAGCAAGGGAGAGCCAGCAGTGCACGATGAGAATGGAGGAATCATGATCGGGAGAGGAGGATATTTACAAGTATCGGAGATGCTGTTTTTGCTGGCACAGGAACTTCAGGAGCTTGGCTTGCTTTTGCCTGAACGTTTTGAAATGACACATCTGCAGCTCGATAAGGAGGGAGTCAGGTATAAGCACCTGGTGGCAAAGCACCTGGTATTTTGTGAGGGCTACCAGGTTATACATAATCCTTACTTTAAATGGCTACCTTTACAACCTACCAAAGGAGAAGTCTTAGAAGTAAAAGCAGACAATTTTGCTCCTGAATGTATCTACAATAAAGCAGTTTACGTTGTTCCCGTAGGGGAAGGCAGATTTAAAATAGGCGCAACTTACAACTGGCGTCAGCCTGATGAGCAGGTGAGCAGAGAAGGGGAGCAGGAACTGACGGAGCGCTTTGAACAGATAACCTCCCATACGTATAGTGTACTGGAGCATTGGGCGGGTATCAGGCCGGCGGTGCGGGACAGGAGACCTTTGGTGGGGGTTCATCCGGAGCATGCACAACTGAGTATTTTTAATGGCATGGGCTCTAAGGGGGTTATGATGGCGCCATATCTGGCAGATCATTATGCAGCTTACCTGGCCGGTCAGGCAGAATTGCTGCCTGGAGTAAATATTTCACGATATTTATCGTTATATTACGAATAGAAATAACACTACAAAAATAAATCCAGACGCATGCGTTTTACTACGAAGTTATCGTTGATGCTAATGCTTTGCTGGCTGTCGGGTTTTACTCTGCAGGCACAACCCAACAACGATACATTCGGCAGAAGCCGGATCCAATTCAAAAACTTCGATTGGAAGCTTTACAGCACCCAGAACTTTAATGTGTACTTCTATCAGGATGGGGAGCAGGCGGCCAAAAATGCTTCAGCTTATGCCGAGCAGGAGCTAAAGCGCATTACCAGCTTTATAGGATACTATCCTTACTCTAAAGTTACTCTCATTCTCTACAATTCAGCCACAGACCTGAAGCAAAGTAACATTGGCCTCAACAGCGATCAGTTTGAAACCGGAGGAGAAACTCTTTTTCTGAAGAACAAGATCGAACTGGCTTTTAATGGTACTCAAACTGATTTTAAGCGTGATTTAAGCTATGGCTTAACAGAACTGCTGTTAAACGACATGATGTATGGCGGTAGCTTAAAGGAGGCGCTGCAAAGCAGCTATCTGTTAAAGCTGCCGGATTGGTTTATCAGTGGTGTGGCAGCCTATACAGCAGAAGGCTGGAGTTTGCCAATGGATAATTTCGTGCGGGATATGCTTGTTAAAGATCCTAAGAACGGATCTGAGCAGCTCGTAAAGATGAACCAGGGTTTGGCAGGGCACGCTATCTGGAATTATATTGCAGAGCGTTACGGCTATACCTCTATTCAGAATATACTAAACCTCACCCGTATCACACGAGATGTAGAAATAGGGATTACCAGTAGCCTGAATATTCCTTACAAAAGATTTCAGCAGGATTGGTACAACTATTACATGCAGATCAACAATAGAGCTAACAACCCCCTGGTTTCCTTACCTGAAAACAACAAGCTCTTTAACCAGAATAAGAAAAACCATCATTATACAGAACCTGTTTTAAACCCGGCAGGTACCCTGCTTGCTTATGCTGAAAACGATGAAGGAAGCTATAAAATTATTGTGCAGGATGTGAAGAGCCGCCGTACCCGTGAAGTATGGAAAAGTGGCTATAAAGCAGTAGACCAGCAAATAGACTATAAGCTGCCTGTATTAGCATGGCGCACTAACTCCGAACTGGGTTTTATAGAAGCGAAAAAAGGGAAAATGACGCTGCGGCAGGTAAGTGCCAGAGACAGGCGTTCCCGTATTCCTTTCTACGACGAAGTAACTACGCCTGCGGCTACCCTGGGAGACTTTTCGCAGGTGCGTGATATGAGTTATTCTGAAGATGGGCAAAGCATTGTGGTAAGTGCAGTTATAAACGGCCAGTCAGACTTGTTTCTGCTAAGGAGCAATGGGCGGGTTTTAGACAGGCTTACAAACGATATCTTTGATGATATAAATCCTGTTTTCCTGAAGAATAGCAATAAGATTGCCTTTAGTTCTAATCGTTGGATAGATACTACTGCAACAGCAACTGCTGCCGGGTTTACGGCGGTGGTAAATAACTATGATATCTTTTTATTAGAGAAAACAGGGCGTGAGGCCAACCTGGAGCAGCTGACCTCTTCTATAGCCAGTGAAGTTCGCCCAAGAGCTACCAATGATGGTGGTTTTATATATGTAAGTGAAGAAAGCGGCATCCGGAGCTTGTTTAAGTATGATATGGCTACAGGCAGAGCGGTTCCGTTCTCTAACTTTTATCAGAACATTGAAAACTTCGACTATAACGCCACAAACAACACACTGGCAGTTACAGCCAATGACCTGGCGAAGAGCTTTGTTTACCTGTTTCCTGATTTTGAGGCAACAGCTCTTGATACCTTACCTAAAACTTCCAGACAGATCATACTGGAAACTCGTGCCAGAAATCCTTCTCTAAATCCTGCAAACTCCAGCAGGCGCTTACTGGAAAACAATAACAGGAGAAGAAGAACCCAGAGGACAGACGGAGAAGTGAATATTGAGAACTATGAGTTCAATTCGGATCAGGCACAAGAGGCGACACAAAATAGTAATGCAGGTACTACGCAAAGAAGAGCTTCGGGTGCAGGTAATAGTAGTATGGCTGGCCCAATTGACTACGATCTGCGCTTTAGTGTGCAGGAAATTGTTACAACCGTTTACTCAGACCCGCTATACGGCTTCGGAATAGTAGCCGGCGTTAACATGAGCGACCTGTTTGAAAACCATACTATCCGGGGGCAGGCTTTCCTGCGCACCTCCGATCTGAAAACCAGCCGGATATTCGGTGAATATATGAACCGCTCTCACCGGTTTAACATGGGCTTCCAATACAGAAGAGATGTAATTTACGGGTCGTACTACAATCTACCTGATTCTTATGTTTGGTATGGCAAAAATGAGATTTCGCCCGTGCTTGTATATCCCCTGACCTATAGCACTAGCTTAAGGGCGCAGCCACGGTTTGCCAATACCCGCTTTACTTATATCAATAATTTCCCGCTGCCCGACAGCGTGAATAATTTCTGGGGCGGTAACCTGGAACTGGTATTCGACAACAGCATTGTTAAAGGAGTAAATATGTTGGAAGGCACCCGCTTTAAAGTGGGCGTAATGACAATGAAAAGCTTCTCTAACTCAGCCGTAAACTTTAATAAGTTTTACTTCGATTTTCGCCGGTATCAGAAACTACACCGCCAAATTACATTAGCTACACGACTGAGCTATGGCGCTTTCTTTGGCAATGCTCCTAAATCGTATCTGATTGGTGGCATGGACAACTGGCTGTTTGCAAGCCAGGCTGAGGATAATGAGCGGAACGACATTACCATTGGTGGACCAGCTGACCTTCTGTATATGGAATATATTATGCCTATGAGAGGGTTTAATTTTAATGCCCGAAACGGCAGCAAACACCTGTTGGCCAATATTGAGTTGCGGGTGCCAATTGTGCAGTATTTATATGATGGGCCAATTCCTTCCGGCTTTTTCAGGAACCTACAGTTTACCGGCTTTTTTGATGCAGGATCTGCTTACGATGGTATCAACCCTTTCTCAGGCAATAACTCAATTAATACCCGTATAGTTGGTGGTGAGAGTACAACAGGTAATAACCCATTTGAAATTACAGTAATCAATTATCGGAACCCCTTCCTGATGGGATATGGTGTTGGAGCGCGAAGCAGTCTTTTTGGAGTATATGGCAAGCTGGATGTAGCCTGGAGCCAGGATGATGACATCTTTAATGTAACCACAGAATCAAGAAGAGGACCTAAATTTTATGTTACGCTAGGATACGATTTTTAAAGACATAGGTAATTTCTCTTATAATAATATAAAAGCAGCGGCCCCGCTTATACTTTTTAGTAAGCGGGGCCGCTGCTTTTGTAAAAGCCTGGTTATGCAAGTTCGTCTGTCAAAACTGCATAATGTGGGTCTTCTAGTATATTTACTTCTACCATGTCTCCTGCTTTGGCTAACAAGCGTCTGCAGTCTGGGCTTAAGTGGCGCAAATGGAGTTTTTTGCCTGCATTTAAATATTTTTCCGTTAGCTTATTTAAAGCTTCAATACCAGAATGGTCTACCACTCTCGACTCTTTAAAATCAACTATAACTTCATCAGGATCGTTGGCGATGTCGAATTTCTCCAGGAAAGTAGAGGTAGAACCAAAAAATAGCGGGCCGAATATCTCGTAATGCTTTGCGCCTTTTTCATCTACATACTTACGCGCTCTGATCCGGATGGCGCTGTCCCAGGCAAAAACAAGGGCAGCAATGACAACACCAATGGCTACAGCAATAGCTAGGTCGAATACGACAGTAAGTACAGTTACAGCTACCAGTACAATAGCATCAGATTTAGGAATTCTGCGCAATACTCTAAAGCTTGCCCATTCAAACGTGCCAATTGCTACCATAAACATTAGGCCTACAAGTGCGGCCAGAGGTACCATTTCGATCAGGCTGGAAGCAAAAACAATAAATACCAGCAGCATAACTGCGGCAGTAATTCCAGATAAACGGGTACGGCCACCGGAGCTAACATTGATAATACTTTGCCCGATCATTGCGCAACCACCCATGCTACCAAAAAAGCCGGCTACCACATTGGCTGTTCCCTGTGCGATACTTTCTTTATTGCCACGTCCGCGGGTATCGGTCAGTTCATCGACAAGCGTTAAGGTTAACAGCGATTCCAGCAGGCCTATACCTGCCAGAATAAGCGAGTAAGGGAAAATGATCTGCAGTGTTTCCAGGTTCAGAGGTACCATCGGAATGTGAAACTGAGGTAAACCTCCTCCCACAGATGCCATATCGCCTACTGTTCTGGTGTCGAGGTTAAACCCGATAGCCACGGCCGAAACTACTACAATAGCTGTAAGAGCGGCTGGCACTGCTTTGGTAAGTTTTGGTAATACAAAAATGATGAACATGGTAAGCGCAACCAATCCCAGCATAATATAGAGTGGCGTTCCTGTAAGCCAGGCTAAACCACCGGTGGCAGCAGGTATTTTAAACTGCCCGAATTGAGCCATAAAAATGACGATAGCCAATCCGTTTACAAAGCCATAAATAACAGGCTCCGGTACCAGGCGAATAAATTTACCTAGCCGGAGTACCCCGAAAAGGATTTGGATAATCCCCATCAATACAACAGCTGCAAATAAGTACTCTATACCATGTGTGGCAACCAGACTTACCATAACAACGGCCAAAGCACCGGTGGCGCCAGAGATCATGCCTGGTCTTCCGCCAAAAACGGAAGTAATAAAGCAAACTATAAAGGCGGCATATAAGCCAACTAAAGGTTCTACACCTGCCACAAAAGCAAAGGCTACTGCTTCTGGTACTAAAGCCAGAGCAACCGTTAAACCAGAGAGAATTTCATTTTTATAGTTAATCTCTCTAAAGTTAATAGGACTGTAAATCATACTAAATGTACTATAATAGTTAAGATGTATACAATAGAAAATTGTACACGCGCGAATACTTCAAATAAGAATGAGGAAAAGGAAGAGGTTAAAAAGCCTCAGGGAGCGTGAGGATCAGGGTGGAGTAAGAGCGATAAATAATAAGGGGCTTTCCATAACAGCTGCAAAGGTAGCTTTTTTCAGGGGTTGAAACCTTACTCTTCTTTATAAAACTTAAAAACAATTATTAGTATGCCATGGCTGATGTCATCAACAAAATCTTAGGGACGGTTAGACTTTGGAAAAACAACTACACCTAGTTTTATCGTGCAGAGTAGCATAAAAATTCATGGTTGAACGACGATGATTAACTTGTAGTTTTGGGGGCTTTAGTGCTCCGACTGCGTAAAAGTGAATAATAATACTTAATTTGCCAAAATATCATTTAGTAGAGATTTATGTTACAGTCTATGACAGGCTTTGGCAGTGCCCGCCTGGATACCGACCAATTTTCGATCACAGTAGAGATTCGTTCGCTTAATTCTAAAGGCATGGATTTGAGTGTGCGTTTACCGCGCTTTCTGGCAGAGCACGAGTATGAAGTCAGGAATTTAGTCACAAAAGCATTAGTACGGGGAAAAGTTAGCATAAACATCGACCTAACCCGAAACAAAGCCCAAAAAGCAAAGAATAATATAAACAAAGAGTTATTACAGGCTTATTATACGGAGCTGAGCGATGCCGCAGATATGGTGGGGGCATCTAAAGCAGATCTTTTTCGCCTTGCCCTTCAAATGCCTGATGTACTGCAGCAGGAGCAGGAGGAAAGTGGCAGCGGAGCAGGTGAGTGGAGCCTGATTCAGCCATTGTTGTCTGAAGCCATTGAGAGCATTACAACATTTAGAGTGGATGAAGGCAAAGCACTTACAGCCGAAATTATTTCTTATATCGACCGCATCCGTATTTTGCTGGCAGAGGTAGAGAAGCATGATCCGGTGCGTATGGAGCAGATTCGGGCACGTATAAAAGGACATTTAGCAGATATTTCCAGCTCCGATCATTTCGACGCGAACCGTTTTGAGCAGGAAATGATTTATTTTATGGAGAAACTCGATATTGCAGAAGAGAAGGTAAGGCTTTTAAACCATTTACACTACTTTACCGAGACAGTTTACCTGCCAGAGCCAACAGGCAAAAAGCTAGGCTTTATTTCGCAGGAGATCGGTCGTGAAATCAATACGATCGGTTCCAAAGCCAACGATGTTACCATACAGCATCATGTAGTGGAAATGAAGGAGGAGCTGGAGAAGATAAAAGAGCAAATCAACAATATCTTATAGGCTAATACAGCTTACAGCTAAAGCAGCTCTCGCAGGAGGGCTGCTTTTTTTATGGCTGTTGATGTATGCTCCGAATAAGGTTAACAGTGGTATAGCATCAGAATAGTGTATAACATAAGAGCTATACGTGGTGTCGAAGCAAGAATTCATAAAAGTTTTCGGGTTGTCGGATGTTACTTTTAACTACTTTCTGGCTTAACTATACTTGGTATAGTTGTTTCTAAAAGTGCGGGCAAAAAGTAGCTACACTATAAATAGAATAATTTTGCAAAACAGATCATTAAAAATTACATCTGGGGCTGCCGGTGCAGGTGTGCTACTGCAATGTAGTTGCATTATTTTGATGTTACTTTTTACCATACTTATTCCTGTTCCATTTGAAACTTATCTGCTAAAATAGCACTATACAAAGCCTCAACCAGTATAGCGCGCTACTTATTGCTGTTGATTTAGATTTTCCACCATTACAATAGGTGCTGATAGTATAAGACGCCGGAGTAGCTTCCGAGCGCCTGGTGAACAACTATTGCCTTTGCTTTTGTAATTGCGGGAAACCGATGTTTTGTGTTTTTAAGCTCACATTTTTAACTATTTAAAAATCTAATTTTATGAAAACCAAACGTTTATTTTTCCTTTCAGCTATTGCGCTAACTCTAGGCTTTACCTCCTGCCAGCAAGAAGAAGATGCCGTAACAAGTACAGATGAAATTTCTGAACAGGCACTGATCAAAATCTCACAAATGGGCTTTAGTAACCAGGGGGTGCAGCGTGTAGCAGGTGGCTATCTGGTGGAGGGAGACATCATGATTTCTGAAAAAGAGCTAAGCAGCAATTTTGAGACACAGGCACTACGTGTAGGGGAGGTGGAGCAATACCGAACCAACAACCTGGTAAGTGTAGGCAGCTCTGTACGTACAATCAACGTGGCTATATCTACCACGCTTCCGCAAAGTTATGTGGCAGCTGTTGATGAAGCCATTAGAAGATATAATGCCGAAAACCTTCGGATCAGGTTTGCACGTGTTTCTTCCGGCTATAACATCTTGTTAACTAAAGCGCCTAACAATGCCAGCTACCTGGCCTCTGCAGGCTTCCCGTCTGGTGGAAACCCTTACAACCAGGTGTTGGTTAACTCTACGTATATGGGCTCAAACCCAGGTACGAATTATCTGGCTACTGTATTGGCACATGAGTTGGGCCATTGCATCGGCTTCCGACATACCGACTATATGGACAGAAGCTATAGCTGTGGTGGTGCTTACACAAACGAAGGTGCAAGTTCTGTTGGCGCGGTACACATTCCGGGTACGCCAACTACTGCTGATGCAACATCCTGGATGCTGGCTTGTGTGGCAACAGGGCAAAACCGTCCGTTTAACGCGAACGACAGAATTGCTTTGAACTACCTGTACTAACAGGCTTCTAACAGCAAAAAAGGCGGTTGCTCCTGGGAGCAGCCGCCTTTTTTGCTGTTAGAAGCTTTACAAAATCACTACTCTGCTGGTTAGTATCTCTCCTTTTGCTGTATAAATTCGCAGCAGGTATAAGCCTTTTGTTAAACCAGTCGTTGGAATCGTTTTTAGTGCACCACTGTCTGCTGTTTCGTACATTAGCTTACCAACAGGGCTAATCAACTGAATGCGGGCAACTCCATCTCCTTCGCCTGCCAATACCTCCAGGTTCTGGCCAGCTACTACAGGATTGGGTGCCACCTGTATAAAACCCTTGTCTGAGTTAAATACTTCTTCAACAGAGCTATAGTAGGTGTTTTGGTAGATATCTGTGGCTTTAACCCTATACCTGTTCAGGCCGGGTGTTGCCTGCAGGTCTTCTAATGTAAAGCGTAAACTTTGTGCAGGTGAAAGTGTCTGTATAGTCTGAAAAGCACCCTGCTGCCATTTTTCAAATCGGATAGAGGCCAGATTATAATTAGTACTTAGCTCCAGGTCGAAAACTACTGTATCCATTACCAACTGGCGGGGAAGAAACGTTTTGATATAGCACAGTTCCTGTTGTGGATCATACCTCAAGCCACGGCTTTTATTTCCTGTAAGGCCGGATAAAACCGGTGCCACGGCGTACAATTGCGCATCATCTCCCGGGTGCTTCTCTAACACAACAAGTGTGTCGGATATAGTTTGCATAAGTTCCAGGTGCGTTGCTCCTAGCTGATAAAGTGCATATTCAGAAACATAGGGTATGGCATCCCACTGAAGCAATAAGGTATTACCGCAATAAAGGGCAATGGCAGGTTGTAAAGTAGCCGACAGTATAAACTCTTCGGAATATAAAACCTCTTCTGCTGTAGATATGCGTAACTGCCCTGTGCTTGATATGGCTGGTGCAGACCAGTCGTAGTAGCCGAGGGCAACATCGATGTTATCGGCTACCAGAACCCAGTTTTCTGTCCCTCCGCCTTTAAACTCCAGCCTGGCTTTGGTAGCGGCCGCAGAAGCTGGTTTTGCCTGCCAGCGAATACGGTTAATACCTGCCGCGCTTAGATTGCTACCTTTCGAAGGGTAAATCCACTGTGGCGTTGCCTCGTATTCGTAAGCAATTTCAAACACCTGAGGGTTAGAAGTTACCTGATGCCCCTCTACCTGAATCTCGTATACACCAGCGGCAGGAGTAAGCAGTGTGATTTGCTCTACATTATTTGTTCGGTCTATACCTCGTTTGGCCGGAAGGCGTAGCGAGTCGGGGTGTGGGTAAGCATTCAGTACCCAGGGCAGCCACTCTGTACCTGTTGTAGGATGCCTTAAAACAAGGTCTAAATCATTTACGAGTGCGGCGGGAGCATCGGGTTCTGCTTCGGGTTCGTGCCACACAAGCGTTACTTTGAGCTGCTGTGTACCTTCCGGAACCTGTATTCTGAATATTTGAGAGCTACCTGTTGTAGCCTCTCCCGAGAAATGCCGTTGCGCCAGAACAGCCTGCACAGCACCAATGGCATCAGCATTGCCAAAACCGCTTTCAAAGTCGGCTTCCGGTGCTCCTCTGTCGTCGGCACTGTTTATAAGTATGGCTTTTACCAATGCTGCTGATGGTAGCAGGCCGTTATGAACCTCTTTGTAAGCCTGCTGCACCAGAAGGGCTATACCCGACACCACTGCCGATGCCTCTGAAGTACCGCCTGCTCCGTGCGCTACCAGTTCGGGTTTTATTCTGCCGTCATAGGCGGGGCCTCTGGAACTCAATGTGCCAACTTTACCATCAGCGTCCAGGGCTCCTACACTCAAGGTGTTTTTAGAAAGTTTAAACTGCCCGGTCAGGTTTGCCATAGCTGGTATACCTGCATAAGGGCCAGTTTCAGGTGTCAAGTTACCACTGTTACCGGAAGAAAATATGTGGAGCAGTGTGGGGAAGCGCCTGACCTGCCTGTCGTATTCATAGCTTTCCAAGCCGTAGTAGTTTTCTGGTCCGACGCCGTAAGAATGGTTCTGCACGCTAACACCCGCCTCAAGAAGTTGCTGGCTGTCATCTGGCATCAGCTCTGCAAAATCAGCGGAAGCGATTTTGGCATTCCAGGCTATTCCTTTTCCAGCCGGAGCCGAATTACCTCCCCCTGCAATAATCGTAGCCATAGTGGTGGCATGGGAAGAAGAAGCAGTATGCAGAAATGGCGAAGAAATTACGCGTCCTTTAAAATCGACATCGGAAGCATCGAAAGCATTTTCCTTTACGGAGGCTGCTACACCCTGGCCGTTCAGGTGAGGGTACAGGCCATGCACAGCTGTAATATAATTGGCACTGAAATCGGCATCCTTCAGCTCCAGTTCTTCCCGGGGCGTACGGCTGGTCCTGTCGATGTACTTTACCCAGGGGCAGTTTTGTAGTGCCTGTAGTTGAGCTGGATTTGATAGGCTTGCCAGGTATATATCTGGCGAAACAGTAGCTTTTAAGCTGATGTCCTGCTGCTTTAACCATTCCCTGGCTTTGTCAGGATCTGTTAAAAGCACCCGCACAGAATCCCGGCCACTGACTATGGTTGCCTGTAGTGGAGCAGCGAGTTTATGGTACCGGACCTGGTATACAGGAGCCAGCGCTTTGCTTTGAGCAAGCAGCGGCTGAGGCAGTTGCCACAGAAGCAAGTATATAAACAGCCAGCCTGCTATGGTAGTAGGGTAGCCACAGGATGTAAACATAAGGTAATCAGGTAATATGCCGGCGAGTAGCCGCTCTAGCTTTAGCAGCAGTCTTAAAGCTAATTAATTACCTCTATACTTACAATTATTTTATGGCTTGTATCGCTATTGCCCGTAGATCCACTTATAGAGGAGAATCCCGGTGAGGCTGCCGATGGTGTCGCTGATAATGTCTATGATATCACCTTCTCTGCCTTGAATAAAAAAGTGCTGTAATAGCTCGATCAGGATACCGAATATGGAGCAGATAAAGAAGGAGGTTCGGATGGCGTAATGCTTTAACCTCGGGTAAGAGAACTGTTTTTTAAGCCCCACGATCATAAAGAAAGTGAGAACAGCAAACATAAAAGCATGGGCAAACGAATCAAAAGAAAGCAAATCCCAGATAGAAAGGGTGGAGGGCATAGAAGAAGAGGGCAGCAATGTTGTTAACATAATCATTGCTGCCCACATAATAGTAAATAGGTTGTATCGGAGTATCAAACCTACTTAATGTTTTTTCGGTTACTGGCCGATAAGTTCACGGTAAGCCTCTGCTGAAAGCAGACCTTCTATTTCGCTTGTATCTTCTATAGATAACTTAATGATCCAGCCTTCGCCATACGGATCGGAGTTTACTAATTCAGGGCTGTTCTCTAGTTCGCTGTTAAACTCTAAAACGGTACCGCTAAGTGGGCTGAACAAATCAGAAACTGTCTTTACAGCCTCTACTGTGCCAAATACATCCTCTTTGCTGATTTGCTTATCAACTGTATCAATGTCTACATATACAATGTCACCCAGTTCGCTTTGAGCAAAGTCGGTAATACCTATGTAGGCTACATCTCCTTCAATACGTACCCACTCGTGATCTTTTGTATACTTTAGTGTTTCAGGTAAGTTCATCTGTTTTATCTGTTAATAAATTGACCTTCCAAAATTACAGTCTTTTTTGCAATGCCAAAACATTATTGCAAACTAACTCGGAGCTGCACTCCCCCTTCCGATACACTGCTACGGAAAGAGGTTGAGATTTTTGGATCTGATACAGTACGCAATACATAAAATTGCAGGTTCACGCGCTGGCTCAGAACATAGTCTACTGTAGGTCGCAATTGCAATTGCCTTGTGCCGTTTGTAATCTGGTTCTGGCTGTATTCGTTTCCAAATTCATCGCGTGCAATGGCCCGCTGTATCGTCTGGTTATCGCGCACCGAAAGATCGAGGCGCATCGTTAGCTCATTCTCGAGCACCTTGCGCTGGCCGCGAATTCTAAATGGTATTTTAAAATTGGTAGTAGCATAACCCAGGCCAATTACATAGTCTTTCACATTGGTTTCTGTAATCTGGGCATTTGTCAGGTTCAGCGACAAGTTACGCTCAATTTTATACTCCAGGCGACCTGTCAGGTTTTTATTGGTTCTGAAATCGACCCCTAGCAGAGGTGCAAGTCTTTCAGAAACTGTTAGCTGTGTAACAATATAGTAAGGTACAATTCTGCCAAACTCATTCAGTTGTGTTGGAAAGTCTGCCGGAGCCTGATCATAAGCAAGCGATGTTGTAAAGTTGCTGATGTTATAGCTGGCATTATAGCCGTGCCGCAGGTTTACCTGGCTGAACCATTGCTTAAAGAAGGCTAGCTGCGACAAACCATTATAAGTAATGTTCCAGTTCGGGATAGGCAGGCGGCTGAACGGATTGCTTGCTTTAGCTCGGTATCCATCTATGTCACGGCCCTGATAGGCATACTCAAATGCTTTTATAAGTACATTCTGCGAATTAAGAGAATACCCAGAATCGCCTGCAGCAGCATTGGCAGCCATAAGCCTCTCCTGAATGGCATAGCGGTTTCTGATAAAGTTTTCAAATGCATTAGAGCTGCCTCCTGAAGTTGATTCGAACAAGGTACCTATTGCAATGAAGGAAGTACTGAAAGAGCCTGTATTGATTGGGTTCTGCCGGCGATCTTCCTGGCTGATCTCTCCGAAATCGTCAATCTCCTTTCTGTAAAACACTTCTGCTATCTCTGATTTATTGCGTCTGGCATCGAGCTGCAGGTTAAAGTTGCGGAACGGCTCCAGGTTAGCTCTTGCCGTAAAAGTTTCTGTTAAGATTGAGCTAAAGGCGGTATTCAGATATTGGCTGCTGTCGGTATACCAGCCGTTTGAATTAGCTCTGTAGTAAAGCTCATCCAGGTCATACTGTCTGCCTAAGATAAATGGTAAGCCCGGTGCCGTAAATCCTTCATCAAAACCAAACATCTTGGTACTTGGCAGGTAGCCCGGCATTAATGTTCCCTGGTTTTGCAGGTAGGTAAAGTTTATAGAACGCGTCATCATGAGCACGCGTGCCAAAGCCTTTGCCACTCTCATTTCAGATTTTGGCTTCTGCGCAGTTGTATCAGTAGGCGCTGGTGCTGGATTAGGCCGCTGAGGTGTAGGGGAGTTAACTTCTTTCAGAAACTTAACTTTATTATACAGCTTCACCAGGTCCAAGCGTCCGTTCACGTTAAACTCTGTGTTATTTTCTGCTGTATTACCCAATCTGAATGTAGCATCTTGGTTAAGGGCTGTAGAGCCGGCTGTCCAGATGTAAGTTACAGCATAACGTGTTTCGGCACCAATCCAGTCTGTTAGCGGAAACTTATCAAGCGGCAGTTTGTAATTAACAGCTGCTACCTGGTTAAAGTTTGTATTACGGCCCCCTCTTCTCAGGTTATCCCATATTACCTGGTTCTTGTAGCGTAACGAATCGATGTCTTTGTTGATACGATTATCCGGCTCGTCTACTACCGAGCGATTAGTGGCTGTGTAGTCGAACGACAGGTTTTTACTGATATCCCACCTCAGGTCGTATATTCTGTTAATAAAGAAGTACTTCTGGAAAGTCGGATTTATACCTCTGCTGGTGATTAGGCCTGTTTCAGGATCACGCCTTTGCAGGAATGTTTCATTATACCTTCTGTCTAAGTCGGCCCTGAACGAGAACCTGCTTGGCAGCGGGGTAAAGTTCAGGTCTTTCAGCAGGCGCAGGTACGGTGAGTTTAGGGCCTGGCTTTTGGCAAAAGGACTATAGTTCTTAGGTGTATTGGTATAAGTATAGGCTATCGCGCCTGTATAGGTTTTCGTAAAGTCGCGGTCTGTTTCAATATCAGTATAAAGCCGTTCTGCATAAGAGTAGGAGAAGGAGAGGTTCTCCACATCGTATGGCCTTACCTTGGCATCCGGGTTAGTGCGCTCTTTTCGTACATTCAGAAGGCTAAAGCTCTTCCTGGTTTCCTGTGTAATTACCTCTTTCTTATAAGCATCTCTTTCTGCATCTGTTTCGAACCTGGTTAGCGACTGTTCCAGCGGTACATCTTTATCCAGTGGGTCGAATTGAGGAGAACTGTTAAGCGTGCCGTACTGCACCGTAACAGGTATCTTAATTCCCAGCTTCTCTGGCAGGAATTTATCGGCCACAATGTTGGCACTTACATCAAACAAAGCTGTGTTCTCGCGCGAACGCTGCGCAATCTTTTGCTGCAGGGCTCCAAATCCAACGGTGGTATATGCGCCTGTTGCAGTTATGTTGGCAAAGTCTGCCAGTTTGGTGTTTAACCTGGCATTGGTGGCCCAACCGGATTGGTTTCTGAAGTCATTAACCCGCAGCTCATCCACCCAGATACAAACAGATTGAGGCCTGCCGTCGTCGTCAGGTGTTCTTGGGTTTCTTACTCCGATCATCACGCTCTGTACCTCACTAAAGTCGGGGTTACCAACAACACGAATTTTCTTTCCGTTGTAGTTTACCTCAAACGGAATGCGAGTATCAAATCCTGCCGCTTTGTTGCGGGCTACTTTTGCGTTTACAAACTCTTCCAGCGCAATATCTATTTCGTTTTCGGCCGGCCAGATAGCTTCGCGGGTTGTAGTACCTCTGGGTGTGATTTTGAGAGGCACTACATACTCGTAGTAGTTCTGGGTATAATCTGTACC
Source organism: Pontibacter sp. SGAir0037 (assembly GCF_005491705.1). Taxonomy (NCBI): domain Bacteria; kingdom Pseudomonadati; phylum Bacteroidota; class Cytophagia; order Cytophagales; family Hymenobacteraceae; genus Pontibacter; species Pontibacter sp. SGAir0037. The sequence goes on from NZ_CP028092.1 coordinate 4,744,552, forward strand.
TATCCGGATGAAAGCTTCCACGTCTCCGTCGCGCGTGTTAGGATCGTTGGTCTGAGCATGCAGGTAAAGCTTCAGGCGCTTGTAAATAAGCATGTCCAGGCTAAGGTTTTTGTAAACCGCCTTCGAGAAAGAGTCTCTCAGGTCTTCTACACATAGCTGCATCGATTGCTCGTTCTGGCGACGGTTGTTTGTAGCCGCATAATCACGTAAACGCTCAATGCCTGGCGGTAATACATAAGGGATATCGCCTTCTACAGCCTGGCCGTTTTCTTCTATGTTTACAGTAGAAACGGTAAAGGATTTGGCATCGTCGGTACAGTTAATACAAGGAGTACCGTCTGTGATAGGTTGCAGGAAAGTTCGCCATTGGTTCGCAATAAACTGGAACTGTACAAAACGAAGCACCACCGGATCGGCAAATTCGGTTAGGTACATACGCATAAAGCGAATAGACTTGAACCCACTGATATCGCCTACGCTACCTGTTGGCTGGCGAACAGGAATTCGAAACTGGTACCAGGTAACTCTGTCACCGTTAATGTTTTCGTGTACAATGCGATCCACAATAAAGTTCTGGCCTACGTTCAGCTGGTCTGGGCGCAGGTTTATCTTATACTCCCAGTACTGCTCCAGGTCACTGATCACGTTGTCGCGGTTCAGGTCCTCTTTATCCGGATAAGCATAGTTGGAGAATCGGCTGTTTTCGGGGGAGTTGCCCTCCATGCCGTTAAAGTTTTTATAGCGAGCCAGTACACCAGCATTTTGAGCATCGTAAGCCGGGTCGAGGTGGTGCAGGAAGTTATCAGCAGAAGGATCGCTTAAAACTGATTGTGGAGCACCGCCAGGTATCCTACTCAGGAACGCATTCTGAAAGAACAGCTGCTCATCGCTATCGCTTAGGCCGTCTAAGCCAATATCCTGGAATTGCCGGCCTCCTGCTGTACCTGTAAAAGCATCTGTTAAGAATTGCTGTGTGGTTACACGTCCCCAATCTGTGTTTTGCAGATTCTGGATATCGGTAGCCGAGATAGGTAAGCCGTTCTCAAAAGAATAACGGTTATCGCGCAATACATCCTCTGAAACACTGCCTAAGTTCAGAACCAGCTCCCCACCTTCGTTATTCTGAACAGGGTTCCCAAATTCATCTTTCCGGCCGTTCACACCTGTAATAAACGGGTCCATGAGCCAGAACTCTACATACTCTATGTTGGCATTATCAAAGTCAGTGTCAAAAGCTATATCACGGCTTACGCCACCCCAGTTTTTGCGGGGATCACTTAACAGCCTGCCTTGTGGGTCGAGGTTCGGATTATAGTTGTACTGGCCACGCTCCCTCGGGTAATAGGCCAAGTCGAAAGTATACTCAAAAGCGTTGGCAACCTCGGGATCCCGGCCAGGAAATACCTCATTGCGGCGTATACCCCGCACGTAATGGTTTTCCAGTTCTTCTTTTGTAATATTACTTGGCCGCTGGTTATCGTTCTGGCGGTAAAAAAGCTGATCTATAGTGTACCAGGCCATTTTTGCGCGATTATAAGAATAAGCCAGGCCCGCACCTGGTATGAGTGGTGCAGGTGTAGCTGCCAGGCGCCAGCCGGTATTGTTAAAACCACCTAAACTATACGGCGTTTCTGCTCCTTCAAAGTCATCGAGGTAGGATGTGCCGTCTTCATTAGCCGGTAGTTTAGAGTTGGATGGCACAAGCTGGGCGAATTCACCTGTAAATGATATACTGGAAGGTGCCTTTGTTTGCACCAGCGGAATAGCATCTGTTAGCTTTGTCAGAAACCTGGATTCTTTGTTTAAGGTAACATCAAAACCATAGATGGTATTATTGGTTGGTTCATCCCCAATGCTCACACGGTTGATGTATGGACGCTCATTCAGGTGCAGAACGGTTGCGCCCAAATTCAGGTCGTCATTCACTCTATAGTCGAAGCGGGCACCTAGCAGAGAGCGGGGCTGTATGTTAAGCAGCTCTGCCTTTTCGTAGGTTACACGTAAATCGCTGGCCGAACTGATATAGCTTGGATTCAGGATTTTAATACGGCCCATGTCGTAGAATACCTGGTAATCGGTGCCTTCTACCAGGCGTGTTCCCCCGGAATATACGGCTACCGAACCTTCTGCTATTCTAAATCCTGGAAGCATAATTTCATCGGCTGAGGAGCCCTGCACGCGCCCCTTCAGAAAGAATTTTGCTTTTAAAGTATTCTGCTGGGCATCTGTCTGCGTTTGCTCATACAACTCCTGAAAAACGTAACGATCTATTAGTTCAGGCCTGCCTGCCAGTTGTGTGCGCAGGTAGCTGCCAAAAGGCTCCACCTGCGGAAAGAAGATGCGCCCTGATTCCGGATCGATGGTGATGCCCGGTAAAAAGTCGAAGTTACCGTCGCTAGGTTTGTCGTTGTTTGTGTTTACATTATCCAAGTTCATTACCTCTACAAGTGGTATATTCTGGATGGGACTTGCCTCTTTTAAGCTGGTTATATCTACACCTGTTTCATCGTCTTTATAGATGATCTGGAGCTGAAAATTCTGACGGTTGATCTGGGTTGCATCCAGGCTATACACGTTTTTCATCATCAGGTCCCAGGTAGGGTACTGCAGGGAAGGATTAGTTGCTTTAAGCAACTTCATGTGAATTACCTGCTCATCGCTCAGGTTCTGATAATCTTCCTGTAGCTCCCCAACTTTATAGGTTTTGCCGTTATAGGTATACTCAAAAGCAACACCTAGTACCTGGTCTGGAAGCAGTGCTGTATTTAAAGAGATGTAGCCTAGCTGAGGGTTGAAATTATATTCTCTCGGATCTAACTTTCTGGCTCTTACGTGCTCAAAATCTACTGTTTTGCGTAGCCCTAAACCTTCCAGGTAAGCAGCTACCTGGTTGTTGTCGCGGGCATTTCTGTTGGATGAAATCTGGCTGTAAAGTGTATTGGCGCTGTTGGCTGCGGGTGCTGTAGGTTGTGTCTCGTACTGGTCGCGGTACGGGTCAGGCTCACCTAAGTCCATAAAGGCAACCATGTTACGTAGGTTTTCTGTAGAGCGGTTGTTATTGGTAACATAGAGCTCCAGGCGACGGATCACAATACCTGAATTAACCAGCGGCAGGTTCTTAAGCGTATTGTCGTAGCGATTGCGAAAGAACTGCGACAGGAAATAATGGCGGTCCCTGTCATACTGGTCTACCCGGATTTCAAAAGGCTTGTTCTGAGCCCCGTTCTGCACTACGATTTCATCGTTTCTGCCCCTTACATTGGCCGCAATAGCTGTTACAGCCAGTCGGCCAAACTGTAACTGGGTTTTTATGCCGAACAGGTTCTGAGCACCTGTTATAAGAGAGTTGTTCAGCGGAAGGCTTACATTACCGGCCTCCACTTTTCTGATAATTTCTTCTTCGTAACCAGTATAATCCAACTTCATGTTATTCTCGAAGTCGAAGTTGGCGTTATTATCCCAGTTAAAGTTTATGCGCATTTTCTCGCCTACTTTGCCGACCAGGTTCAGGGAAATATTCTGGTCAAACTCAAAGTCGCCGGTGCGCTGCTGGCGTATCGGAATGGTCGGGTTGGAGTTACGGTTAAAGCGTGCTCCAAATTTAACGGCCACGTTTCCGTTAGGCTGTATATCTACAAAGTTTCCACCAAATATTCTGTCGAAAATAGGGCTAATATAGATCTTTGGAACCAGGCGACGTCCACTCACAACGCTCTCTCCGTCTAAGCCCGCAGACTTGCTACGCCAGTAGCTTCTTATGGCTTCTTTCTGCTGCCACTCAGAATACTCCTTTAGCGTCATGGAAGAAGGAGTTCTGTAGTTCAGATCCCCGATCGATTCATTAATGTTATACTGCTGCAGGCTATCGTTATACTGCATCTCAAGCTCAATCTTGCTTGGCTTGCCCAGCAACAGGGGAGAGGAGCCTGTTCTATTACCAAAAGGATCACCAACTCTATCCTGTGGTGTAACAGTAGGTCTGCGGCTCGGTTTATATTTAGTAGTATCTGTTCCTGTAGTGTCCTGCAGCAACAGTAAACTTGGAATCATAGCAGAGGTGAACTGTTTTTGAATGCGCTCGGCCTCGGCCTGCGACCACAAAGACAGCAAAGCTATAACAACAACCAGAGTAAATAGGAGGCTGTTCTTTTTACTTTTCCAGATCAAAATTGGATATAACTCTTATGAAGATTTTAATGCAAATTTTATCAGCTCTTCTACGCTTAAGTTCCTGCTTTCACGCTTGATAATGGCATCTATGGTTTTCTCGGCCACGTTTTTTGCAAAACCCAGTGTAACTAAAGCAGATAACGCTTCTGCCCGTACAGTATTGTGCGTTGCAGCAGGAACAACAGAGTCTGCTGTTAAAGTTTCTTTTTTAATTTTATCCCGCAGCTCCAGGATAATACGTTGTGCTGTTTTAGCTCCTATCCCTTTCACATGCTGTATGGTGCGAACATCTTCCCGGAGGATAGCTTGTTGTACTTCTTCTACCGAAAGCGAGGAAAGAATGGTAAGTCCTGTATTGGGCCCAACCCCTGAAATGGAGATCAGGTGCAGGAAAAGATCTTTCTCGGCTGTTGTTAAAAAGCCATACAAGGTATGCGCATCTTCTTTAATGTGCAGGTACGTTTGCAATCGGCACCTCTCGCCCTGAGGCAGGGCAGAGTAGGTGCTGAGAGAAATTTTAATTTGGTAGCCTACGCCGTTCACATCAATAATAACATAAGCGGGCTCTTTGTAGGCTAACTTACCATCAATGTAGGCTATCATTTATAAAGGTTTATTTACTTGGTTCTGTGCATCTACAACGGCAATCGAAATCATGTTGATGATCTCACGGATAGAGCTTCCCAGCTGTAGAATATGTACCGGCTTACGCATACCCATCAAAACGGGCCCGATAACTTCGTTGCCGCCTATTTCCTGTAACACTTTATAGGCAATATTGCCTGAGGCCAGTGTAGGGAATATCAGGGTGTTGGCTCCTTTATCGGCCAATTCGCTGAACGGATAGTGTTCGCGCAATAAGTCACGGTTAAGGGCTGTATTCGCCTGCATCTCTCCGTCAATAAGCAAGTCAGGGAAACGTTCCTTAACTTTTCTTACTGCTTCTGCCGCTTTATTTGGTATATCGCCCCGTACAGAACCAAAGTTAGAGTAAGAAAGCATGGCTATGCGTGGCTCTGTATCGAAAAAGCGTACTGCACGCGCTGTCAGGTTCGTGATGTCTACCAGCTCATCAGCCGTAGGATTTACGTTTACGGTGGTATCGGCAAAGAAGAAAGGCTCTTTTTTGCTCAGGATAATATACATACCTGCTACCTTGTTGATGCCCGGCTCAACGCCGATAACCTGTAAGGCTGGAAGAATAGTTTTGGAATAATCGTGCGTCAGACCAGAAATCAGGGCATCTGCTTCTCCTACCTCCACCATCATACTGCCAAAGTAGTTACGGTCCCGCATCAGGCGACGGCTGTCGAATAAGGTAAGGCCTTTGCGCTGGCGTTTTCTGTAGAATAGCTGCGCATAGGTTTCTCGTCTCTTCTCTTCTTCGTAAGGGTCCATGATAACACAGTCCTGGAGGTCGAGGTTAAACTCTTCGATGATAGAAGCGATAACTTCTTTTCTACCCAGTAGAATAGGGTTAGCGATCCGTTGTTCTTTTACTGTTTGAGCTGCCTTCAGAATCTTATAGTTATCCGCTTCGGCAAAAACAATAGTTTTAGGGTCCTTTTTAGCCTGGTTGGTGATGCGGGTCATGAGCTTCTGGTCTATACCGATACGCTCCTGCAGTTCCTGCTCGTAGTTTTCCCAGTTGGTGATAGGCTGGCGCGCCACGCCACTTTCCATAGCTGCTTTTGCCACAGCCGGCGAAACCGTGGTAATCAGGCGTGGGTCCAGGGGCTTTGGTATCAGGTAAGTACGGCCAAAAGAAATGGTATTGTCGCCATAGGCTTTGTGTACAATGTCTGGTACAGGTTCCTTTGCCAAAGTAGCCAGGGCGTGTACAGCAGCCAATTTCATAGCTTCGTTTATTTCTGTCGCACGTACGTCTAATGCTCCCCTGAAAATATAAGGAAACCCTAACACATTATTTACCTGGTTAGGATGGTCAGAACGCCCTGTTGCCATAATCAGGTCGGTTCTGGTTTCCATTGCTACATCGTAAGCAATTTCAGGATCAGGGTTAGCCAGGGCAAAAATAATCGGATTTGCTGCCATGGTTTTTACCAGCTCAGGTGCCAGCACATTGCCTGCAGAAAGGCCAATAAACACATCTGCCCCTTCCATTGCTTCTGCGAGCGTCGTAATTTTGCGCATCGTAACAAACTGCGCCTGGTAAATGTCTAAATCGTTACGGTCCGGGCTGATGATGCCGTTCTTATCGAACATAACAATATGATCCAGCTTTGCGCCAAGGGCCACATATAGTTTGGCACAGGCGATGGCCGCTGCTCCGGCTCCATTTATAACTAGGCGTGTTTCTGTTATTGTCCGGCCTGTCAGTTCAAGCGCATTCAGAAGCGCGGCAGCTGAAATAATGGCCGTGCCGTGCTGGTCGTCGTGCATGAGCGGAATGTTCATCTGCTCTTTCAGCGCCATCTCAATTTTAAAGCTCTCCGGAGCCTTTATGTCTTCCAGGTTGATGCCCCCGAAAGTTGGCTCCAGCGATTTTACAATCCGGATAAATTCTTCCGGGTCGGTACTGTCTATTTCTATATCGAAAACATCAATGCCGGCAAACTTCTTAAATAATACGCCTTTCCCTTCCATTACTGGCTTGGATGCATCCGGGCCAATGTTGCCCAGGCCAAGTACAGCCGTACCATTCGAAATTACACCAACCAGGTTGCCTTTAGCTGTATACTTGTACACATCGTCTTTGTTAGCTGCGATCGCTTTACATGGCTCGGCTACTCCTGGAGAATACGCTAATGCTAAATCGTGTTGGGTGCTAAGCATTTTTGTCGGGACTACCTCAATCTTTCCTGGCTGCCCTTGCATGTGGTAGTTTAGAGCGTCTTCTTTGTTTACTTTAATCATTGTCGGTATTTGTTTTGTAGCGGAAGCGGCTTTAGCAATTTAGCTGGTTAAGTTTGCTAAAAACCAATTTCCTAAGAATTTGCGGTTATTCAAAATACAAGCTTCAAAGATACATCAGTTGGTTTTGTTCTAATACTTTTTGTGGCTTTTTCGGCTTTATATTTTGGTTAAATTAATTTTTTTGATGAAAAGAACCGGAAAATCATACGTTAGCGCAACAAATTGCTGGCTTGTATGAAGCGGCTCAGGTATAACAAAAAAGCACCATTCGGTTGAAGGTGCTTTTTTGTTGTTGCTGGATAAGGTTAGCTTAATATAAGTTTCTGTCCTGGTTTCAGATTATCAGACTTTAACTTGTTTAGTTTTTTGATCTGTTCGACTGAAATGCCATCGTAGCGCTGTGAAATGTTCCAGAGTGTATCTCCTGGCTGCACATGATGGATCATTTCTTTTACTTTGGCTACAGGTGCTTGTTTGGGAGCTGCCTTGGCAGTTGTTTTAGCGACAGGCTCTGCCTTTGCCTCGGCTGAAGCTAACAATGTATTTTCTTCAGGCTGTGCAGCTGCTGATTGATGTATAGTAAGTTTTTGATTTACAGTAATGTACGCACCATTCAAGTTGTTCCACTCTTTTAATTCTTCAACTGTTACATTATGGCTGCGCGCAATTTGTATCAGGTTATCTCCTTTTTGTACCAGATAGGTCTTTTCTTCTGCCTTTTTAGGAGCCGGGCTTTTTGCGGTAATAGTATCGTTATTGCTTGTGTTAGCAGATGCCAGCATAACAGGTGCTTTTGCTGGTATATCTTGTATAACGGGCGGCGGAGTAGGTTTAGCCGCAGCTAAAATACAGCTAAGGTCTGTAGAAGAGGCTAACAAAGCAGAACGATGGGCCGGAATACGCAAAGCGTAATTGCGGGTATGATCAGGAAGCATTTTTTGCTTTATTTCGGGGTTCAGTGCCAAAATTACTTCCGGAGCCATATGCAGCTCCTCCGCCAGTTTTTCCAGGTCCAGGGCATGACTTACCTTAAGCGTTTCTACATCCTGTGCATAAAGTATGGAATCAGAGAAAATATTATGCTCAGGGGCGTACTTCATCGAGTAGATAACAGCCGTCATGGACGGTACATAACTACGGGTTTCTTTTGGCAGGTATGGGAAAATATCCCAGAAGCCTTTCTGGCCTCCACCAGCTCTTTTTATGGCCTTGTTCACGTTGCCGGGGCCACAGTTATAAGCGGCCATAGCCAGTTCCCAGTCGCCATAGGTTTTGTAAAGCCTGCTTAAGAAACGACAAGCTGCATCAGTGGCCTTTTCAGGGTCCATGCGCTCATCAATGTACTGGTTCTGGTCCAGGCCATACTCTTTGCCGGTTGTTTTGATAAACTGCCAGAGGCCTACAGCACCGGCCCAGGATGCCGCCTTTGGGTTAAGGCCCGATTCAACTATAGAGAGGTACTTCATGTCCTGTGGCATGTTGTACTTCTTAAGGTACTTTTCAAAAAGCGGAAAGTATACATTCTCACGCGTAAGCATGGTGCGGGTATACTTCCTGTTTCTGATGGTAAAATAATCGATGTGGCTCCTTACAAAAGGATTGAACACAAGCGGAATATCTGCCTCAATACAGTTTAGCCTGTCCTGGATAACATCGTTGGGTACATTGGGAATGTACTCTACTAACAGTGCAAGCTCCTCTGGCGAAAGAAGCGTTGTGTCTGATGCAAATGTATCTTCTGCTATTGGCTTTTCGTGCTTGAAGCTAAAGGAGCCGGAGCTTTGGGCATACCCCATCCCCATGCTGCCTATAAAAGCTGCAAGTACTGTAAAGAGTTTAGAGTAAGTCATTATATATTATGCTTCAACGGTTATCTTGTCCAAGATATAATTCGAGAAAGAAAGCAGTGCTGACTCTTCGAATGAGCGGGTCATAAGCTGTAACCCAATGGAAAGGCCTTTTGAATCGCGTCCGACTGGTATTGAAATAGCCGGAACCCCTGCTAAAGAGGCCTGAACCGTAAAGATATCCTCCAGGTAAACTGCTACCGGATTTGTTGCATTTTCTCCAAACTTAAAGGCTGTGGTTGGAGCTGTAGGCAATATAAGAAAATCGTAAGACTGAAGCAACTCATCTGTCTTCTCCTTTATCAGCCTTCTTACCTTCTGCGCCTTGGTATAGTAAGCGTCGTAATAATCGGCACTGAGCACAAAAGTGCCCAGCATGATGCGGCGCTTCACTTCTTCTCCAAAGCCTTCAGACCTGGTTTTTTTATAAAGAGAGTTAAGGTCTGTTACATTTGGGCTGCGAAAGCCATACTTTACCCCGTCATAACGGCCCAGGTTTGAACTGGCTTCGGCTGTTGTCAGGATGTAATAAGTTGGAACTATGTAGTCCAGGTATGGGAATTCAACTGCTTCAACGGTATGCCCGGCTTCCCGCAGCATATCTTTTACGCTCAAGATGCTTTCTTTTACTTCAGCATCCAGCCCTTCGCTTTCGAAGCAGTCTCTGATATACCCTATTCTATACTTTTTGCCTTCTTCTATAGCTAACTGCTGGCTATAAACCGGTACTTCGCGGCGGCTAACAGTGCTGTCCAGCTCATCGTTACCAGCCATTACTTCTAGCAGCAGCGCCGCATCTTCTACGCTTTTGGCTATAATGCCAATCTGGTCGAAAGAAGAAGCATAAGCGATAAGGCCGAAGCGTGATATTCTGGAATATGTTGGCTTTAAGCCCACAATACCACAAAAGGATGCCGGTTGCCTAACAGAACCTCCTGTATCTGAGCCAATAGAAGCCAGGCATAAATCGGCCTGTACCGCTACTGCAGAACCGCCAGAAGAGCCTCCGGGAACACGGGTATGGTCGTCGGCATTCAGTGCCGGTCCAAAAGCAGAATTTTCGTTAGAGCCACCCATTGCAAACTCATCGCAGTTTTGTCTGCCAATAATAATGGCATCTTCTGCAAGTAAGCGTTCTACGGCAGTGGCAGTATAAAGCGATTTAAAGCCATCCAGAATCTTACTGGAAGCCTGTAAGCTATGGCCTTTATAAGCCAGTACATCTTTGATGCCGATCACCATGCCAGCCAATTTACCGGCACTACCATCAGCAAGCTTTTGGTCTACGGTATCGGCCTGTGCATAGGCTTCTTCATCAAATGTCTCTAAAAAGGCATTCAGCTTCTCCTGCTCCTTAATATTGTGGAGGTAATGCTCTACCAGCTGTCTGCACGTAACCTGCCCATTGGCAATATCCGCGCGGATCTCACTTAACGAATTATACTGTTTCAAACTAATCCTGCTTCTTTATGTCGTCGACGTGTCGTTCGAGTTCTGATTTAATTTCGTTTGTTGCGTCTTTAAATTCCCGTATACCGCGGCCAAATGATCGGGCAATGCCTGGAATTTTGTCTGCACCGAACATTAGCAGAACTGCTACAAGAATCACAAAGATTTCTCCACCACCTAAATCCGATAGGAAGAGAAGAACTGTACCTGCGTACATACTAGTAACTGATAACTAGTTGGTTAATATTACTTGGTTTGCTTATCGTCTTTTACAGAGTTCTCAATGTCGCTTTTGATTTCTTTAGTAGCGTCTTTGAACTCACGAATGCCGCGCCCCATGCCTCTTGCCAGTTCCGGAATACGTTTAGCTCCAAAAAGCAATAGGATAGCGAACAAGATGATAAGGATCTCTGTACCGCCTAATGCACCTAAAAACAAGAAAATGTTGGTGATTGCCATAATATTAGATTTTAAAGGTAACTGCTACAAAATTAAAGTTAATATTTTAAATAAACTCATATAAGGTGATATAAGTTTATTTTAGCCTGATAATATAAAATATACGAATGGCAGCACTTCACCGGATTTTGCAGCACACAGTTTGAGACTTTCGGATTTTTGCTTAGCTTGTCAGGCTAAATTCTAAAAGAGCTGGTTTGATTTTCTGAATTTCCCAAAAATGATAAAATTATTCCAAATATGGGATGATTTTAAATTTTGTTTTTAAATTTATTGTTGATAATCAGTGTGTTGTAATTTTATTTAACTTTGGTATCATTGTTGTTCAACCATTAAACAGAAAGAGGCTGTTCCAACAAGGTTGCTTGAATATAGTTTATAGCAACGCATAGAAACCGACCTGAAAATTACTTCGGGTGAATAGAACAGAATATCTTAGATGAAGGTATCTTTCGGTTTAATAAAATGAAATCTTCAGCCCCTGATGGGGTTTGTACATAGATAAAAACATTAAGTTTGTTTTCATAGCTTGGAAAGGCGCTCTACATTGTGGGGTGCTTTTTTTGTTTTTAGCGGTTTCTGCCGAGAATATTTTCAGGGGCTGAGAAACCAGCCCTTAAACAGAGAAATTATTTGCTGATGATCCAGCCGGAAGGGTCCAGGTTTGCATTGTTTTTCCAGATTTGGAACTGAAGCTCTGTTGTGCCATCTGCGTCGGTGTAAACAGTGCCGATTACATCCTTCATCTTTACATTCTGCCCTTCTTTTACATTTACTGTCCGTAACTTGGCATATACGGTAAAGTATTCCCCATGCTGAACCATGACAATGTTGTTCATGCCTGGTACACTGGCTACTGTAAGCACCTTACCTTCGAAAATAGCCCTGGCATTTTCGCCTTGTGCTGTCTGAATATCAATGCCCCGGTTTTCCACCACAACTCCTTTTAAAACAGGGTGATTATGACGGCCAAAGCGTTGTGAGATAAAGCCTTTTTCTACCGGCCATGCTAAACGGCCTCTATTACCGGCAAACGAAGACGAAATAAGAGCAGCCTCTGGCGTAAGGGTAATTTTGTTGGCACTGCCACTGGTGGCTCTGCCTGCTTCTCTGGCTTCGCGGGCAGCTCTGGCCATCTCTTCCCGAACGATGTCTGCAATCAGGTTGTCAAGTTTCTTTACTGCCGATTGCCGTTGTGCTACCTCCTGCTTCAGGTTTTGCTCCTGCTGGCTTAGGCGGCTCACTACATTATTCTGCTCCTGTTTTAGGCTCTGCAGATTTTTACTCTCCGCAATCTGTTTATTCAGCAAGCCTCTCTTTTCCTGCCGTTTCGAAGCCAGGAGATTAAGCTGGCGTGTAAGCGCAATTTGTACTTTATTAATTTGCTCTACCTGCTTTTTGCGCGCCTCGGAATACTGCTGCAGGTAACGCATCCGCCTTACCAGTTGATTAAAAGAGTCGGCAGCAAATAAAAACATGAGTTTGTTGTAGCTGTTCGCTGACTTGGAAGCAGCGTATACCATAGTGGCATACTCTTTCTTGAGCTTTTCCAGGTCCGACTCCAGTGCATTTACAATGCTTTCTGTTTCCCGTACCTCAGAATCTATAAAGCTAACTTCTTTTGAAATATTAGTGATTACCCCTTGTTGCACTGTAATCTTTTCCTGTATAGCATTTAACTGCCCAAGCGACGCTTCCTTCTGCGCCTTTGTTTGCTGCAGAATGCGGTTTGCTTCTTTGATGCGTTTCAGGTTTTCTGTCTTTTCTTTCTCTAGCTGAGCCTTCGACTTAGGCTTCTGCTTTTGCGCATAAGTGGCAAAAGGCAGCAATAACAGCAACAGAAAGAAGGCAGGTTTGTAAAGGGCCTTCATGTAATGTGGGTTCGTAACTCTAGCTTACAAATATGGCGAATCTAAATACGAAGTACCAGTAGGCAAGAGAATTTTATTGGGCTTTATAACTTTTTGTAGTCGCCTGGTACAGTAAACGGAAAGTCCTGAGGATCATCTGTAATGGTAACTCTGTTATGTGTCAGGTTAAAAACAGAGGTCTGGCCTGCCTGGAGTATCTGTGCAGCCAGCGCATGGGCAAAGGGAACCGCGCCAATGTTCTGAAAGTTCTCGTATTTTACCACAATGTTATTGCCGGATTGCTGGTCGTTTACATGAAGCTGCTGCAGCTTTTCGCTTTCTTTGTTAATAAAGTAGTCGAAAAGCAAATAATTCCGCAGTTGCTGTACATGGTGCATCTGGCCTTCATCTATCGCCTTTTCCCTGCCAACAGGCTGGTAGTTGCCAATCAGGATGGCTTGCACGGCATCAAAGTTCAGGTTTACCCGAAACTGGTTGCTCAGGAACCTGTAGTCTGTGGCAATGTACTCTTTCTGCAGCCTGTTCATAACATAAACAGAGTCCTGCGTTATTTTAATGCGGGCAGCCTCTATGCCCAAACCGGGAAGCACAGATATCCAGATAACACTATCCTTCTTCATGCGAAGAGCATAACCCGAGGAAGTGGTCTGGCCTTTATCTTCAAATTTTAAATTGCCTCTTGCGCTCAGGTAGTTAAACTCGAGGTTTTTGATAGATACATTTCCAACAGTTTCGGTAGTGGTAGAGGCGGTGGTAGGTGCAATTTCTTTTTTACATGCTGAAAACATAACTATAGCCAGCAGGTAAATGAAGAACTGTTTATTCATACAGTTTCTTTTCTTTTATTTTTTTATCAATGTAGGCAGATGCTTCGCCTTTTATTTTAGCTTTTTGCCACTGGCGCACAGCATCGTCTTTTTTCCCGATTTTAAAAAGTACATCGCCATAGTGTTCTACAATAGTGGCATCGTCTGAGAGGGCAATAGCTTCTTCTAAATGTTTTAAAGCTCCCTCGTAGTCTTCCAGCTTATATAGTACCCAGGCGTAAGTATCCAGGTAAGTAGGGTTGTTCGGGTGCTTTCTTACCAGGCGATCCGCCATTTCTTTTGCTTTGCCCAGCTTCTCGTTGCGGAGCGAAAGAAAATAACTGTAATTGTTTAATACATGCTCATTATCAGCATCCTGTGCCAGTACAGCTTCATAGGCTTCATCTGATTTTTTAAAGTTTTTCAGCGAATTGTAGCCATCACCCAGCTGCATGTTAAACTGCATCACCAGCTCAGGCTCGCTGGCTGATAAACGTTTGCCATATTCCAGCGACTTAACAGCTTTATCGAAGTTCTGCTCTATCAGGTAACCTGTGCCGTTGTAGAACCAGAACACAGCCTGGTTAGGGAATAGCTCTAATGCCTGCTCCGAGTGCTTAATAAGCGAATCAGACTGTGCTAACTCTGCATCCAGCAATACAATCTGCTGCCAGATTTTAAAGTGCGAATCGTCTAGTTTAACTGCTTTTAAGTAGTTATTGCGGGCTTGCTCTTTTTTACCGGCAATGGCTTGTAAATCACCAGCAACGGCATATGCTTTTGCTTCTTCCGGATGAGCCTTTATGGTCAGGTTTACCAGATCCAGCGCTACTTTCTCTACTTCCGGGTTTGGTAGCTGGCGTATAAAGTCAACCAGGATACGGACTTTGGTGTCGATCTCCAGCTCTGAGCTGGAAAAAGCCAGTTTAGCCTGCCGCTCCGACTCCGCCTTATTACCTTTCTGGCGATTAAGGTCAGAAAGCATCAGGTGCGCAAAAGGATTGTTCGGATCTAACCGTAAGGCGCGTTGAAGTGTTTCAATGGCAATGTCAGGCTTTTGAGAAGCATTGTATAGCTCGGCCTGAGCCAGAAAATAGCGTATTTCGGTAGGGTTTGTGGCAATAAGCTTTTCACCCTCCGCTATGGCTTTTGCCACATTTTTCTGCCTCAGGTAAATCTGCTGTCGGCTGATAGAAACCTGCTCGATCGGGCCGAACTGTTTTTCTATGCGCTCATACGTTTTCAGGGCATCCTCAAACTTAGACTGCGACATGTATAAATCGGCCAGGTTAAAAAGGTATTGCTCTGTGTTAGGAACTTTCTGCAGCAAATCGTTAAAAACCTGGGCTGCTTCGGTATATTGCTTTTGCTCTGTATATAACTGGGCAAGCAACAGGTAATAGTAGGAGTTGTTCGGGTCCTGGCTTACAGCAGCCTGCGCATAGGGTAAAGCGTTGGTCGCTTTCTGGAGCATCAGGTTTGTTTCTGCCAGCTTATAGTTGAGGGCAGCATTGGCAGGTGTAAGCGTATGTGCTTTTTGAAAAAGCTTGAGGGCCTGGTCGTAGTCCTCCAGCATAAAAAACTTTAAACCATCCAGAAACAGTGCCTCGCTTATTTGCTTTTCCTGCTCCGAGGGTTGTGGCACAGGAGCGATAGCAGATTCAGCTGTCTCTCGCGTCACCTTCTCTTTCTTCTTCCTGGAAGACTGCGCCTGGCTGTCTTCCGCCACCATTACCAAGGCCAGGCAGCTTGCTGCAAGGACAATGTTTCTGAATCGATTCATTTTAGTACTAGTCTTTAAGCGTATTGTAGTCGCCGAGGCTGAGGTCAGACTGGCGCCCTTCATAGGAAACAAAGTTACCCACCATTGAGTTTGATATGTTTCCGTTTGTAAGGGTAGCGTTCTCCTGTACGATGGAGTTGCTTACTACAGAACTGTTTACGCTGGTGTTGTTTCCTATGGAAACGTGAGGCCCTATCACAGAGTTGTTGATAATAGCATTTTCACCTATGTATACCGGAGGTATAATAACAGAGTTCTGCAGCTGCGCCGACGAAGCGACTAAACCTTCCTCATCCTTTATATACTCCAAATACCGCTGATTAGTATACACAGTTGCGTTTTTATTTCCGCAATCGAGCCATTCGGATATGACAGCAGGTATAAAGGTGGTGCCTTTGTTCTTCATGTTCTCCAAGGCATTGGTTAGCTGGTATTCTCCTTTATCTTTGATGTCGTTATCGAGCAGGTATTGCAGCTCGCTGCGCAGGTAGGCTCCGTCTTGGAAGTAATAGATACCAATAATGGCCAGGTCAGAAATAAACTCTTCTGGTTTTTCTACAAAATCTGTGATTTCGTTGTTCTCGTTTAGCTTAACTACACCAAACGGGCGAGGGTCTTCTACGCGCTGTACCCAGATAGTGCCATCTGCATTGGTGTCTAATTGGAAATCTGCTTTAAAAAGTGTGTCAGCAAAAGCTACTACCACTTTACCTTCCAGCGACTCTTGTGCACACAAAATAGCGTGTGCAGTGCCCAAGGCCTCCTCCTGGTAGTAAATGCTGCCTTTAGCACCAACAGCCTGTGCAATCTTTTTCAGGTCCTGCTCCACTTTATCACCGAAGTGACCTATAATAAAAGCAACCTCTTCTATAGGTTCCTGACAAACTTTAGCAATATCTTCAACCAGGCGCTGCACGATGGGCTTGCCTGCGATAGGGATAAGTGGTTTTGGAATAGTTAAAGTGTGTGGGCGCATGCGCTTTCCCATACCAGCCATTGGTATTATAATCCTCATAGCGTGTTTTTTATTTATTGTTAAAGTGAAGCCAGGGAGCAAAGGCTGCCTGGGTATGATCTATTTAAAATTTATTTTACTCTAACTACGTGGGCAAAGCAGGTTAACGTTTATCTGCAATAAACGAAGGTATTAATTAGTGCCTGTGCTGCCATAGCCACCTGCACCTCTTTCTGTGTTCGTTAGAGTGGCTGCCTCCAGCCACGATACACGCTCATACTTTGCTACAACCATTTGGGCAATACGCTCTCCGTCTTCTATCACAAAGTCCTGATCCGACAAATTCACCAGTAATACTTTAATTTCGCCACGGTAATCGGCATCAATAGTACCAGGGCTGTTTACTATAGAAATACCATGTTTAAAGGCCAGGCCACTTCTGGGCCGTATCTGTGCCTCGTGCCCTTCGGGAAGCTCTATAAATAAACCAGTGGATACTAAGGTTCGCTGAAGAGGCTTTAACGTAACAGGAGCATCTAAGTTGGCACGTAAATCCATGCCAGCCGAATGCACTGTCTGGTAAGAAGGAAGTGCGTGTTTGGATTGGTTAATTACATTAACCTGTAAGCTGTTTTTATTCATCTTTCAAAAATAAAGATTATGCGATGGTACACAAGCTTTTGCCAAAAGACATGTGCCTTTTATTCTATATAGATGAAGGTATATAGGATTTTGTAAATTTCAAGAATAATTTTTTAAAGTCCTCAAAGAATCTTAGAAAGGGGCATTAAAAAATGACTGTAAATCAGGTAAGGCGATAATTACAGCGTTGAACCTGAAATGGCTGAACAGGTGTCTGAGTGGCTTAATTAACTTTTGCAGTTCTTTGCTTCCATAGCTTTGCTCCCTCACGCTGCCATATCACGAGGGCAAACAGGGCGCAAATGCCCAGATTAAGCAGGTGCTCCAGCCAGAAATTTTCAAGTGTAATATAGCGGGCAATTATAACCAAACCGGTAGCCAAGGCAATGTAAGCCGTAATGGTAGCAACAGGATAGGGGATGGGATAATGTTTATTGCCTAGCAGGTAGCAAATCAGTGCCATGCTAAAATAGCAGATAAGGGTGGCAATAGCAGATCCCATATAACCCAGCACCGGGATGAGCAGCAGGTTAAAAAGTATTGTGATAGCGGCACCGCCCAGGCTTATATAGGTGCCATAGTGCGTCTTATCTGAAAGCTTAAACCAGACGGTAAGGTTATAGTAAACTCCTAAGAAAAGATTCGCTAGCAACAGCACCGGAACAATGGCAATTCCTTCCCGGAAAGCAGGAGTACGTATTAGAATAGCAAAGTCTTCGAGGTTAGCAGATATGAATAGAAAAATAAAGGCGCACACAATTACAAACCATTTCATAATAAGCGCAAAGGTCTGTGGTGAGCTTTTATCCTGTGCCTGTGAGAAAAAGAAAGGCTCGGCCGCATAACGAAATGCTTGTATCGCTAGTGTCATAAAAATAGCGAGTTTATAACAGGCACTATAAACTCCTACTGCCGCCATATTGCTAGTGTTTGGGTAAAAGCCTTCCGGTAGCCACCGCTCCAGCAGAATGCGGTCTATTACCTCATTTACGATACCAGCAATTCCCATAAAGAGAAGCGGGTAAGCGTATTGCAGCATTGGCTTAAGCTGACCGAAATCAAGTTTAAACCTGAAAATGCTTAGCTCACGCCAAAGCATAGGCAGTAGCAGCGCATTGGCTACTAAATTAATTAGGAATATGTAGCCTATATTAAAGCCTGGGTCATATATCTGCGCTACTATGGGCTGTAATCCTATTAGATATTCGCCTCCATAAATGTCGCGGCAAATTACCAGGAAAAATGTATTGGCCCCCACCGTAAGCAGAATATTGGCGAGTTTAAGAGAAGCGAACTTTATAGCCTTGTTGTGGAGCCGAAGCCAGGCGAAAGGTATGGCTACAATAGCATCGATTGCCAGTACCAGTGCCAGCCATATAATATATTCCGGATGATCGGGTAAGCCTACATAAACAGCAATAGGCTGAGCGGCAACTATAAGAACAGTCGTAAAGATCGAGCTGCTAACGAGAATCGAACTTAGTGTTCTGTTATACAAGGCGCGCTTGTCGGCTCCTGTTTTGTTGGCGAAGCGGAAAAAGGCAGTCTCCATTCCGTAGGTGTAGAGGATGTTGAAGAATGCCGTAAACGAGTATAAATAAGAAATAACGCCATATTCCTCACGCAGGAGCACGGCTGTATAAATAGGCACAAGCAGATAGTTTATCGCTCTGCCTACTATACTGCTTAAACCATAGGCAGCTGTTTGCCCAACCAGTTTTTTGGCTATACTCATACTCTCTTTCTGTGGCCGGGAATACAGTAATTCAGGTTATATGCCTTTGAAATTGGCCTTGCGTTTTTCCAGGAAAGCATTGGTGCCTTCTACAAAGTCTTCGGAAGTGCAGCAGCGGGCAAAAGAATTGGCCTCGGTCTGGTAGCCGTTTTCATCTTTGGCGTAAACGGCATTTACACAATCTATTACCATACCGATAGCGAGAGGTGCTTTTGCTAATATTTTTGTTAATATTTCGTGGCATTTAGGCAGCAGTTCTTCCTGAGCTACCACATGGTTGGCTAAACCTAAGGCTAAAGCCTCCGGGGCAGAAAGCATGTCGGCTGTCATCATCAGTTCCATGGCCTTGCCTTTGCCTATAAGCTGTGTCAGGCGTTGTGTGCCACCGTACCCCGGAATAAGACCAAGATTAACTTCTGGCTGTCCGAATTTAGCATTCTCGCTGGCAATGCGCATGTGGCAGGCCATGGCGAGCTCGCAACCGCCACCCAGGGCAAAACCATTTACAGCGGCAATTACAGGTTTATTGCAGCGCTCAATCATGCTGAACACCTCCTGGCCACGCTCTGCAAAACTGCGGGCATTAACTTCGCTTAGTTCTGCTATTTCTGCAATATCAGCTCCGGCAACAAAGGCTTTTGCGCCTACGCCGGTTATAATAACTCCTTTTATAGTGGTGTCGTCGTAAACCTCCTGTATAGCCTGCTGCAGCTCTAGTATGGTTGTGCTGTTGAGGGCGTTCAACTTATCAGCTCTGTTGATAGAGATAGTAAGGATGCCGTTATCTTCGAGTTGAAGCAGTAGGTTTTGGAATGTAGCCATAGTTTCTATACGCTGGTCAGAATGACAATTTTGCTGCAAAGATAAAGATTTCATTCGTATCCCTGAAAAGCTAAATAGCATCCAACTCTCCTGTTTTATTGCAAAACTCAGTCATTCATGGCTATTTTTGTGGTGAAGAGGCTTTTGTGTGAAGATTTAATTCAATCAAAAATTAAAATAATTTAGCAGATATGGGTTTTCTGGGAGAGTTTAAGAAGTTTGCTGTAAAAGGCAATGTAATAGATTTAGCTGTAGGTGTGGTTATTGGTACTGCCTTTGGTGCCATTACTTCTTCTTTGGTAAAAGATGTAATCATGCCTCCGTTAGGTCTTATTATCAGTAAGGTAGACTTTACAAAACTAAAATTGATTCTTAAAGCCGCTGTTATAGAAAATGGAGAGGTAGTTGAACCGGAAGTAGCTATACTTTATGGTAATTTTATGCAGGCTGTCATGAATTTTATCATTATTGCCTTTGCCATATTTCTGTTGGTGCGCTTAATAAACAGAACAAGAGAAAAAGAAGCGGCTAAACCTGCTCCTCCTGTCAATAAAGAAGAGCAACTGCTAGCCGAAATTCGCGATATTTTAAAGGCGCAGGGTGGAGGTGAGGCTTCGTCGGGTGAAAAGGTGGTGTAGCGGGCAAGAAACCGGATATTCCGGAAGAAGTTCTGCTTTTCGTTATACTAAAGTTTTCTCTTACTCCGGCTAAACCCTTCTCTGTATCATAACTATCGTACCTGCTCGGATGCCTTTACTTCGTTAGCATCCTGCATTTTACTTTCATTTAGATGTCCAAGTTTTTTCGTCGACTCATTGCTATACTTTTTTTTTGTGCCTGTTTTTGGTTACAACCTGCTCTTGCCCAGGATACTACTCTGGCAGACAGTGTAACAGCCAGGGTGTTGTGGGACCATGGTGGCACAGGCACAATCAACTTTAGCCAGGTTAGCCTGAGCAACTGGGCTGCCGGAGGGCAGAACTCACTTTCTGTGTTAGGTATTGCTAATCTGTATGCCAATTATAAAGACGGACCTAATACCTGGAATAATAATCTGGATGTGACGTTTGGAACTGTAAAAATTGAGAACCAGCGCCTGCGGAAAAGTGATGACCGTATTGAGCTGAACTTGAAGTATGGCCGCAGAGCTTCTGAACAGTGGTTCTACACCGCACAGTTAAATGCCCGCACCCAGCTTACCCCTACCTATAACGATACCAGAACAAACAGGCTGTCTAACTTCTTTTCACCTGCTTTTATCACTTCATCTTTAGGGATGGATTATAAGCCTAATGAGAAGCTTTCTGTTTTCTTATCGCCTCTAACCAGTAAGTTTACCATTGTAGCTAGCCAGGGCCTGGCAGATACGGGTGCTTTTGGTGTGCAACCGGCTATGCCAGACATATTGGGAAATCCTGTGCCGGGTACAGGAAGGCACTTCAGGGGTGAGTTTGGTGGCTTTGTAAATGTTCGGTTCCGGCAGGAGATCATGAAGAACATCACCTTGCAGTCTAAAATTGATTTGTTCTCCAATTATGTTGTCAGGCCTCAGAATATAGATGTGAACTTCGAGAACCTGCTGAACTTTAAAGTAAACAAGTTTGTGTCGGCCAGCATTTTTGTGCACATGATATATGATGATGATATTCCGGTAAAGGTTGATCGTACTGGTGATGGCGTGTTAGATGGTACAGGGCCAAGGCTTCAGCTTAAAGAGACATTGGGTATAGGCTTATCTTACAAGTTTAAATAGTAGAACTTCTTTGGCAGGTGCTATGTTTCTGATTTAATTTATATACTTTAGAAGGAGAACTACGTTCCTTACTTAAAAGCCTTGATTCCTTATGAAGAAACTCTTTTTATCTATACTGCTGCTGGGAGCCATCTCCTTGCTAACCAATGCCCAGGCGCAGACGGCGCAAACTACTACATCTACTTCGGCTGCTAAAGATGAATTCTGGGGTACACGCAAAGTCGAACACAAAGGCACATCTGCTGATGCCATTGGTGCCCGCGGAGCGAACGTCGACAAACGTTTAAATGCGTATGAGGGGAAAAAGCAGAGTGGCTTTACCAAATCAAGCTTCAGGTTGAAGAAGATGAAAGAAATCGAGAAGAAAGAAAAGAAAATGCTGAAGAAGCGTGAGCGTGACAGAAAGCGGTTAAAAAAGAATCGTAACTAACATTTGCCTAAAAAAGGGAAGGCTGCTCCATGGAGCAGCCTTCCCTTTTTTAGGCTCTACCTATAAAACGAAAAAGCCCTGGCTGTTGCAAACAACCAGGGCTTTTCTTTTGAAGCATAGTTTACAGTGTACGCTTCACTTCTTTTTCTTCGTAAGCTTCTATTACGTCGCCTATTTCAATTTCATTGTAGTTTCTGATGCTGATACCGCATTCGTAGCCTTGGCGTACTTCCGAAACATCGTCTTTGAATCGTTTCAAAGCCAGGATTTCACCATCATGCACCACGATACCATCCCGAACCAGACGTATTTTAGAGTTACGGTGGATAGAGCCATCTGTAATCATACATCCGGCAATGGTACCCACCTTCGAAATTCTGAATACATCACGAACTTCAGCGTTACCCACAATTTCTTCTTTCACGGTTGGGGCAAGCATACCTTCCATGGCGTCTTTTACCTCGTTAATCGCATCGTAGATAATAGAGTACAGGCGAACGTCAATTTGTTCCTGTTCTGCCAGTTTACGAGCGTTAATCGACGGACGAACCTGGAAGCCGATGATAATGGCATCCGATGCCGAAGCTAGCAGTACATCTGATTCAGATATAGCACCTACACCTTTACCGATAATGTTAACCTGTACTTCGTTTGTAGAAAGTCTCAGTAATGAATCGGAAAGTGCTTCTACCGAACCATCCACGTCGCCTTTTACAATTACATTCAGCTCTTTAAATGAACCGATTGCCAATCGACGGCCAATCTCATCAAGGGTGATATGCTTACGTGTGCGCAGGCTTTGCTCACGCTGTACCTGAGAACGGTTAGACGCGATCTCTCTTGCTTCACGCTCAGATTCCATCACAACAAACTTATCACCTGCCTGTGGTGCGCCATCCAGGCCTAATAACTGCACTGGAGTAGATGGGCCGGCTATCTTCATTTTCTTACCACGGTGATCGGTCATTGCTTTCACTCTACCGTAGTGAGAACCAGCCAATACCACATCTCCAATTTTAAGAGTACCTGTCTGTACCAGTACGGTAGCTACATAGCCACGTCCTTTATCAAGGGAGGCTTCTATAACTGTACCTACTGCATTTCGATCAGGATTCGCTTTCAGTTCCAGTAACTCGGCCTCAAGCAATACTTTTTCTAACAGATCTGGTATACCAACACCTGTTTTAGCCGAAACTTCCTGGGCCTGGTATTTACCACCCCATTCTTCTACCAGAATGTTCATCTGGGCAAGCTCTTCACGAACTTTATCAGGGTTTGCTCCCGGTTTATCGATTTTGTTCAGGGCAATAATAATTGGTACACCTGCCGCCTGAGCGTGGTTAATGGCTTCTTTCGTCTGTGGCATTACAGAGTCGTCAGCTGCTACCACAATAATAACAACGTCTGTTACCTTAGCACCACGGGCACGCATCGCTGTAAAGGCTTCGTGACCTGGTGTATCGAGGAAGGTTACCTGACGGCCATCTTCTGTTTTAACGCTGTAGGCACCAATGTGCTGGGTAATACCACCAGCCTCACCAGCCGTTACGTTGGCATTTCGGATGTAATCGAGCAAAGATGTTTTACCGTGGTCAACGTGGCCCATGATTGTTACAATAGGGGCACGCTCCTGTAAATCTGCGTCGCTATCTTCTGCTACTACATCTAAGCTTTGTTCGTCTTCAGATGTAATAAAGTCGATGTTATAGCCAAATTCATCAGCAATAATGGTAATGGCTTCTGCATCCAGGCGCTGGTTTATAGAAACGAACATACCTAGCTGCATACACACCTTGATAACGTCGTTTACACTCACATTCATGAGAGCCGCCAGGTCATTAGCAGAAACGAACTCTGTTACACGTAGTGTTTTAGATTCTTCCTGCTCCTGCATACGACGCTCTTCCAGAGAGTCAGCTATAGCTGAGCGCTTCTCACGGCGATACTTCGCACGGTTACCGCCTCCGCCTTTGCCACTGCTCAGCTTAGCAAGCGTAGCCTTGATCTGCTCCTGGATTTCTTTATCCGAAACCTCTGCTTTCTCAGGGCGTGGCGTAAAGTTGTTGCGTCCTCCTTGTCCGCCTCCGGCAGGCCGGTTACCCTGGTAACCTCCTCCTGGGCGCTGACCACCGGGGCCGCCTCCTGTACGGGGTCCGCCTGGGTGACCGCCTCCGCCAGGACGGTTTCCACCACCTTGCGGACGATTACCCTGTTGCTGGCCTCCCTGGCCCTGAGGACGTTGCTGTTGATTACCTTGTCCTCCGCCTTGTTGTCCTTGTCCTGGTTGGTTCCCTTCAGGGCCAGGTACAATAATGCGCTTGCGCTTTTTCTTTTTGCCGTTCTTCCTGTCATCTGAGGATGCAACTGGTTTAGAACCTTTTCTGCGTGAGCTATCGGGTAATTCAATTTTGCCCAGTACAGTAAGGCCTTTCAGTTGGTCGGCTTTTGCTGTAATTGTTTCTATTTGTTCTGTCTCTCTATCTTCTGTTGGAGCAGTCGGTTGCGCCGGAGCTTTATTGCCTTCCTGTGAAGGAGCTGCTGGTGCTTGCGGTGCTGGTGTTGTGGCTGCAGCCGGTGTCGCGGCAGACTGTTTTGGTGCAGCCGGTGCTTCTGGTTTTGGTTGAGCTACAACAGGGGCCGGAGCTTCTTGCTTCGGAGCCTCTGGTTGTGCCTGAGGTTTTACCTCTGGTGCAGGTTTTGCAGGAACCTCTGCCTGTGGAGCTGCTGGCTGTTGCGGTGCCTGAGCTACAGGTGCTGGTTTAGCAGGTTCAGGCGCTACAACAGGTTGCGGCTTAGGTTCTTCAACTTTAGGTGCTTCTGTTTTTGCCTGTGGAGCTGCCTCCTGCTTAGGAGCTGGTGCAGCAGGCTGTGCTGCCGGTTTAGGTTCTGATTGCTTCGGAATCGGACGTCCTCTTTCATCCAGTTCAATTTTACCTAATACTTTAAAGCCGGGCAATTTACTGGTTACCGGAGTAGGCTCTGGTTTGGCAGGTTCTGCCGGGGCTTTAGGAGTAGTGTCTGCTTTAGGCTGATGCACTGTTTTAATAAGAATATCCTGGTCAGATTCTGCAGGCTTTTTAGTTTCCTGCGGTTGTTCTGAAGCTATAACCTGGTTGCTCTGCGGTTTTTTGCTGATGGATAATTCTTCTGCTTCTATCTTATCTTGCATAGAAGAAGCAAACTCTTTAGCCAGCATATTGAACTGTTCTCCTGTGATTTTGGATGTGGGTTTATTTTCCACATCAAAACCTTTAGCAGAGAGGTAATCTACAATTGTAGATGTACCAATGTTCAAAGTAGTTGCAACCTGTTTAAGCCTCCTTATTTTTTCTTCTGCCATGTTCTAATATGCTGTCTTTTTTAATTCTTTAATGTTCGTAATGGTAACCTAAGCTTCAGGTAAAATGGTGCTCTATTCTTATTGATTTTCAAAAATAATACGAATAGAGCACAACTTACAACTATTGGTTATCTTCTTCTTCTAACTCTTCGCGCAGAATAGAGAGCACATCATCAATCGTTTCTTCCTCCAGTTCTGTTCTGCGCAATAAATCTTCCTTGGAAACTGCCAGTACGCTTTTCGCCGTATCAAGGCCAATGCGGCGCAATTCAGCAATTACCCAGTCTTCAATTTCATCTGTAAATTCTTCCAGGCTGATGTCTTCTTCATAGCTTTCAGACTCTCTGAACACATCAATCTCCATATCTACTAACTTGCTGGCCAGCTTAATGTTTTGGCCACCTTTACCAATGGCAAGTGATACCTGGTCCGGCTTCAGGAAAACAGAAACCCTTCCGTTTTCATCGTCTATTTTCATGCTGCTGATCTTAGCAGGGCTAAGGGCACGCTGAATGTAGAGTTCCAGGTTATCTGTATAGTTGATCACATCTATGTTTTCGTTTTCCAGTTCACGCACAATGCTGTGGATGCGCGATCCTTTCATACCTACGCAGGCACCAACAGGGTCGATACGATCATCAAAGGACTCAACTGCTACCTTGGCGCGCTCACCTGGCTCACGCACAATTTTCTTGATAGCGATCAGGCCATCAAAAATTTCAGGCACTTCGTTTTCGAACAGGCGCTCTAAAAAGGCCGGTGCGGTGCGCGACAGAATGATCTTCGGGTTTCCGTTCACAATCTCCACACGCTGTACTACGGCACGTACCACATCGCCTTTGCGGTAACGGTCTTTTGGTATCTGCTCTCCTTTTGGGATAAGCAGCTCGTTTTCTTCCTGATCCAGTAACAACACTTCGCGGTTCCACACCTGGTACACTTCGCCGGAGATAATCTCACCTACCAGGTCTTTGTACTTCTGGAACAGCAGTTCCTTCTCCATATCCTTGATGCGCTGGATCAGGGTCTGGCGGGCAGTAAGTACAGCACGGCGGCCAAAGTCTTCCAGCTGTATCTCTTCCGATACTTCTTCACCTACCTCAAAGTCAGGCTCAATTTTCTGAGCTTCAGACAGGCTGATCTTGTCATGATCCCAGATATCTTCTGAGTTATCGTCTACAATTTCACGGTTACGCCAGATTTCCAGGTCACCCTTCTCCACGTTCAGGATGATGTCAAAGTTCTCGTCAGTACCCCACTTTTTGCGGATCATGGTGCGGAATACATCCTCCAGGATACGCATCATGGTTGGGCGGTCTATGTTCTTGAATTTCGCAAATTCAGCGAACGACTCGATCAGGACTGAACTATTCATTATTTTATCATTTAAAAGATATTACAACATTTGCTTTCACAATCTCTTCGAAAGGTACCTGCACCGGCAGATACGAAGCTTTTTTACCTTTTTGTTTAATTTCCTCCATCAGGTTAATGCCGCTCTCCGTTACCTCCTCCAGTTTTCCGGTTTTTTCTGATCCGTCCTGCAGCTTCAGTTTCAGGTTACGCCCGATATTGCGTCTGAACTGCTGCGGCTGCGACAGAGGAAAATCTACCCCCGGAGAACTAACCTCCAGTACATAGCTCATTTCCTCGCCGAACGTTTCTGCTATCCTGCTGTTTATGCGGCGGCTGATAGTGGCACACTGATCAATGGTGATGCCTTGCTCACCATCTGCCAGAACCGTAATCTTCGGGCGTACAGGTGTGTCAGACACGGCCACGTCTACTATAAACAGATCCGAATCCGGAAGACTTGCTTCCGCCATTGCGCGTATAGTTTGTGCTGTTAGTGCCATAGTTCGCTAAAAGAAAATAAAGAAGGGGACTTTGTGTCCCCCTCATCTCCTTAGAAATTATGCCACAAATTTACTATAAAAACATTTTATAAACAATAGATAGTGATTACAGCGTCAGGAATTAATCATTATCAATAAAAAATAGTATAAAATGTTTCTGAAAATCCTGTGCAAGGCAGAATGAGGGGATAATGCTAGGATAACATGTATCTGCTAAACATAGTTCGAAAGCATCTATTTAATTTAAAATATATTCTAAGCCATTCGTTAACCTACATAAATGCAGATTTAGTAAGTTTGCCGCTGTGGCTGGAGTTTTTAAAAAAGTAAGGAAATGGATTTGGGTAATCCTGAACATCGGGGTGGTGTTCTGGGTGCTCGCGGGGGTGATATGCCTGAAAATACCGCCTTACCAGTTCTGGCCTGCCGGTTTTATTGCCTTCTCTTTGCCGGGGGCACTTCTGCTCAATCTTCTTTTTTTAGTTTACTGGATCTTAAAGCGGTCATGGTTGCTGGTACTTTCTTTAATGGTGCTGGTATTAGGCTGGAGCTACTACGGGAGGCAGTTCTCGATACATGGCGGTGAAGGGGCAATACCTGATAACTCTAAAGCCTTTCAGGTATTGAGCTACAATGTGCACATGTTTAACAGGCATGCCAACCACGATGAAAGTGAGCGTGAGGCAACAGCCGAAATGGTAGATTGGGTAGCCACTCATCCTGCCGATATCTACTGCATACAGGAATTTTACAACGACCCAAGCTCTGATGTGTTTAATGCTATCAGCCGGATCGGGACCAGGTATGATAAAGCGCAATATTTTTCAGCAGTGAATTCCGACAGGAGACAGAAGGGATTTGGAGTGGCTGTCTTTTCAAAATATCCCATAGTAAATCAGGGAACAATTCATTTCTCGGAATCCAGCCTTAATCGTGTTGCATGGGCTGATATTAATATACAGGGAGATACGGTACGTGTATATGCGACACACCTGCAGTCGATGAGCATCAAAAGCGAAGACATAGAAAATACGTATCAGTCTATCGGTGACCAGGATGCTATGGAGAAGGAGGGGCGTAATTTAGCCAGGCGTTTAAGAAATGGTTTTGTTGCCAGAGGCCACCAGGTAGAGGTGCTGAAGGCTCACTTTGATGATTGTCCGTATCCTTTTATAGTTTGCGGAGATTTTAACGACATTCCTTTTAGTTATACTTACCAGGTGTTGCGGCAGGATCTGAGCAATGCTTTCGAGGAAGCGGGGAGCGGGCTTGGTGCAACTTATAACGGGCCAATACCTTTTCTCCGGATTGATAACCAGTTTTATAGTCAGGGTTTGAAAGCCTATGAATTCCGAACACACCAGGAAATGGGGCTATCGGATCACCTGCCGATAGCAGCCAAATACGTACTGGAACCAAACACGGAATAGAACTATTAGGAGTTAGGGTGTGGAATTTATAGTTTTGAGGCGTGAAACCGGAATTGCTGCCTTAGTAGCCCCTGACAGGTCTGTTTTTTGTACAGTACCTGAATAATTAACATTAAAGTATAAATTACAAAGCTGGTGAAAAGCTTTGTCTGAAGATACACATGCAACATAAACTAAGTCTTTATAACACGCTTACACGCAAGAAAGAAGTATTTGAGCCTTTACATGCGCCATTTGTTGGCATGTATGTATGCGGGCCAACAGTGTATGGCGAGCCGCACCTGGGGCATGCCCGTAGTGCTGTTACATTCGATGTGCTGTACCGCTACCTGAAGCAACTTAACTATAAAGTGCGTTATGTAAAAAACATAACTGATGTAGGGCACCTGGAAAACGATGCTGACGAAGGAGAAGACAAAATCCAGAAGAAGGCAAAACTGCACCATCTGGAGCCCATGGAGGTGGTACAGTATTATACTAATCTTTACCAGCGTGATATAGGCAAGCTGAATGTTCTTTCGCCTGATATTGAGCCGCGTGCTTCCGGGCACATTATCGAGCAGATCCAGATGATTGAGGAGATACTGGAAAACGGTATGGCCTATATCGAAAACGGATCGGTTTACTTTGATGTACCGGCTTACCACAAAAACCATAACTACGGAAAGCTTTCGGGGCGTATAGTGGAGGACCTCCTGAATAATACACGTGAGCTGGAGGGGCAGGGAGAGAAGCATTCGCCGCTGGATTTTGCCCTCTGGAAAAAGGCTTCACCAACACATATCATGCGCTGGCCATCGCCCTGGGGAGATGGCTTCCCGGGCTGGCACCTCGAATGCTCTGCCATGAGCCGGAAGTACCTGGGCACTATGTTCGATATTCATGGAGGAGGCCTGGACCTGATGTTCCCGCACCACGAATGTGAAATTGCGCAAAGCCAGGCCAGCCATAACCATTCTGACTCTGCCCGCTACTGGATTCATAATAACATGATTACAGTAAATGGCCAGAAAATGGGCAAATCGCTGGGTAACTTCATTAACCTGAGCGACCTTTTTAGCGGAAATCATCCGATGCTGGAGCAGGCGTATAGTCCTATGACAATACGTTTCTTTATACTGCAGGCACACTACAGAAGCACGCTCGATTTTAGTAATGAAGCTTTGCAGGCTGCGCGGAAAGGCTATACCAAGCTTATAAACGGCCTGCGTGTACTGGAGAAACTGCAGTATTCAGAAGCAGAGGCCACTCCCGATGAAAAGCTGAACCAGGAGCTGCTCAAACTTAGCGAGGATTGCTATCGTGGGTTGAATGACGACCTGAATACAGCCAGAACCATTGCTTCGCTCTTTAACCTGCTTAAAAAGATTAACAGCCTTTACCTGGGGCAGTTGCCGATAGATGCCTTGTCTAGAGGTACTTTCGATACTATCCGCAATACCTATAATGAGCTGGTGCTGGATGTGCTGGGCTTAAGAGAAGAACCGACCGGCGACCTGGAAAATATGCTGGACCTGGTACTCGACTTTTACAAAGAAGCGAAAGAGGCAAAAGCATACGATAAGGTAGATGTTATTCGTGCAGAGCTTAAAAAGCAGGGCATTGTCATTAAAGATCTTAAAACTGGAATAGACTGGGCTTATGAAGAATAGACTCAACACGCTGGCGGTGCTGCTCTTCTTTACTGTTATTCTCTACCGTTGCGATTCGTCTGAGAGAGGTAGTAACGGGCAGGCAACAGTCGAAGTAGAGAAACCCGTTGTAGAGGCTCCTGCCTTTAATGCTGATTCTGCCTATCAGTTTGTGGAAAAGCAAGTGGCCTTTGGCCCTCGTGTTCCTAACACAGCAGAACATTATGCCACAGGCGACTGGCTTATCAGCCAACTGAGAAGCTATGGCCTGGAAGTACAGGTGCAAAGCTTCCAGATGCGGGCCTTTAACGGCACCATGCTGAACCTGCGCAATATTATTGCCAGCTATAACCCAAAAGCTGCCAACCGTGTGTTACTGGCAGCCCACTGGGATACGCGTCCTTTTGCCGATAAAGCAGAAACAGATCAGGATAAACCAATAGACGGAGCTAACGACGGAGGCAGTGGTGTAGGCATATTGCTTGAAGTGGCGCGTGCCATGCATGCTGCTGAGCTTAAACCCAATGTTGGTGTTGATATTATTCTTTTTGATGGAGAAGACTATGGCCAGCCGGATAATAGCGAATTCCCTTACCAGGATAACACCTGGTGCCTTGGAGCACAATACTGGAGTAAAAACAAGCATGTGCCAAACTACAGGGCCAAATACGGCATTCTGTTAGATATGGTGGGAGCCGAGGGCGCTAAGTTTGCCCGTGAAGGAGCCTCTATGAATTATGCCAAAGAGGTGGTGGATAAGGTGTGGAGAGCAGGCAATAACCTGGGCTTTTCTGAATATTTTATTTACGAAAATGCTCCGGCTATAACCGACGACCATGTGTATGTAAACGAGTGGGGCGGTGTTCGCATGATCGATATTATCGAGTACAATTTAGTGTCTTCTGACGGCGACTACTTTGGCGACTATCATCACAGGCATACAGATAACATGGATGTTATCAGCCGCAACACTCTTAAGGCAGTGGGGCAGACAGTGCTGCATGTTATTTATAACGAATAGCAGTTTTTCTGCTGATTTAGTTTGGTAACTGTGAATAAACGGCTCAGCTTTACCTAAAGCTTAAGGAGCTGTTGCCAGGCGCATCTGCCTGAAGAAATAGTACCTGCCGCTTACTTCCACCGCTTCGAAATCAATTTTGATCTGGCGGTTGTTCTGGTCAGAAAGCAGGAGTACGGCAGGAATGATTTGCTGTGCTTTAGCCGCCTTCTGTTGCTCTACTCCGCCGGGCGAAACCTGCGACCAGTTTATGTTGGCTGAAACGCCTTCTGCTATAACAGTCTTAAACCCGCTTTGAAACGCCTCCACCAGAGTTTCCGGAGATGTTAACTCCAAGGTTTGGCTTACCTGTGCGGAACTTTGTTTTTGAAGCCTTTCGTATGCCTGCTGGTTTAGCACATAAGGCATTAGCTCATCAGAAGAACCGGCGCTTAAAGCATCGAGCAGCCTGTTTCCTAACTCATCCAGGGTGCTCGCGCCATCAGGTTTTATAGAAGTGTGCAGTGCAGAGGCAAAGGCCTCAGGCGCACCAGGCCTAACCTGTTGGGGCTGTAGAACTGTTATACATAGAAAAGCAAGTGTGTAAAGCATCGGGCTGTTTTTTGTAGTGTGAATACTACCTTCAGGCAAAAACTGTGAGGTATATTATCAAGTATACGTATCTTAGCAATACAGGTGCAACAGTCGTTAAAGAGCACCGCGCAAATAATCTCTGTTAACTAATACTACACCAGACATATTTAAACCTCTATGAAAAGAATATTCTTGTACGTGTGCTGCGGTATAACTGCCTTGGCTCTAAACGCAGGCTGCTCATCCGACAACAAATCGAATAATGATGTAGCTAAAACCGGCCCGACCGAAAATGAGCAGGCAGAAGATACAGGCATCAGCTTACCGACAGGTCCTCTGGATAAAGACCTGGAAAGAATAAAGCTGCCGCAGGGTTTCCGGATAGATTACTATGCCAAAGGTGTTGAAAACGCACGTTCAATGGCTATAAGCCCGTCTGGGATTGTGTTTGTAGGTACGCGTACTGAAGACAAGGTGTATGCTGTGGTGGATGAGAACAGAGACGGAAAAGCAGATGAGGTAGTAGAAATTGCTTCCGGGCTGAACTCACCCAACGGAGTGGCTTTTAAAGATGGGGATTTGTATGTAGGAGAGATCAACCGTATCATTCGTTTCCGTAATATAGAACAGAGTTTTCGCAATAAACCTCAATTTGAAGTAGTAACCGATACGTATCCGAGCGACGCGCACCATGGCTGGAAGTATATAGCCTTTGGCCCTGACGGGAAACTGTATGTGCCTGTTGGTGCGCCTTGTAATATTTGCAAGAGTGATAATCCTGTTTATGCTACCATCACACGCATCAATGAAGATGGTACAGGCCAGGAAATTTATGCAGAAGGTGTGCGTAACTCAGTAGGGTTCGCCTGGCATCCTGAAACAGAAGAGCTTTGGTTTACCGACAACGGCCGCGATATGTTAGGCAATGATGTTCCTTCGGATGAGTTGAACAGAGCACCTCAGAAAGGTTTACATTTTGGTTATCCGTACTGCCACCAGGGCGATATTTCTGATCCGGAATTTGGCAACCAGCGCAACTGTAACGAGTTCGAAAAGCCTGTTCAGAAACTGGGAGCGCACGTTGCCTCTTTAGGCTTTAAGTTTTACACAGGTAACATGTTTCCTGCCAAGTATAAAAATCAGATTATAATGGCACAGCATGGCTCCTGGAACAGAGACAGCAAAGTAGGCTACAGGCTAATGACGGTAACGCTGGAAGGAAACAAAGCCGTGGCTTATGAACCATTTGCCGAAGGCTGGCTGGAGGGCGAAGATGATTGGGGGCGCCCTGTGGACGTGGTAACAATGCGGGATGGTTCTTTGCTGGTGTCAGATGATAAGCACAATGCCATCTACCGGATCACGTACAGTAGTAATGCCGCCGCTACCGCCAATCAGTAGGGTTGGTTGCTGTACAGAACCTGAGCAACGGATGTATCAGAATAAGCTTTAGGTAAAAGTACAGGGGCTTTTACCTAAAGAATGTTACCTGTACTTTTACTTCTTTTATAAAGGTAAGCCAGTAGTGCCTGGGCAGGAGAAAGGAAATAAGAAGCGTAACTGGTGCATATTGCCAATTTCTAAATCAGGAAGCCTCTAACTAGCAATTGATGAAAAACAAGGATGTTAAAAGATCAGACGTTGAAAAGAAGTTAATCGGGAGACGGGAGAAAGTCTCTTTCCCAGAACTCGGAATAGAGGAGATTGAAGCCAAAATTGATACCGGGGCTTATACTTCAGCTATTCATTGCTCTGATATACACGAAGAGGTGCAGCCAGACGGTACAAAAGTAATAGCACTGGATTTGCTCGATCCTTCCCATCCGCAGTACAACCATAAAAAATTAAAATTCTCTGAGTACGATTTCAGGGAAATTAAAAACTCTTTTGGCGATGTGCAGGAACGATACGTTATCACTACTAAAATTCAGGTTTTCGACGAAGTGATAGAAGCAGAGTTTTCGCTTTCGGACCGTAGCGATATGAAATACCCTGTTCTGATTGGCCGGAAGCTCCTGAAAGGCAGGTTTGTGGTAGATGTTTCCCGAAAAAATGTCGCCTTTAAATCAAGAAACAAGCAACAAAAGAAGATATAATATTTATGAAAATAGCCATTCTCTCCCGTAATCCCAAGCTGTACTCTACAAGGCGATTAGTAGAGGCGGCACAACAGCGGGGGCATGAGGCCATCGTACTCGACCACTTGCGCTGCGACTTGGTAATAGAGCAAGGTAACCCGCATATTCTTTATAAAGGAGAGAGGCTAAGCGGAATTGATGCTGTTATACCTCGTATAGGTGCTTCGGTTACGTTTTACGGAACGGCGGTAGTACGGCAGTTTGCCATGATGAAAGTAAAAAGCGCGGTAGACTCTCAGGCTATTCTGCGCTCCCGCGATAAGCTGCGCAGCCTTCAGATCTTGTCAAGAGCAGGGTTGGGTATGCCTAAAACCGCTTTTACCAATTACTCTAAAAACACGGCTGAACTGGTGAAAGAAGTAGGTGGTGCTCCGCTGGTGATAAAGTTACTGGAAGGTACGCAAGGCCTCGGAGTAGTGCTGGCCGAAACAAAAAAAGCTGCTGAATCTGTTATTGAGGCATTTCATAACCTGAAGGCGCGCATTATTGTGCAGGAATTTATAGCCGAAGCGGGCGGTGCCGACATTCGTGCTTTTGTGGTAAATGGCGAGGTGGTGGGAGCCATGAAGCGGCAAGGAAAAGAAGGTGAATTCCGCTCTAACCTGCATCGTGGCGGCAATGCCAGCCTGATTAAGCTTACCCGGCAGGAGAAAGCGGCGGCACTGCTGGCCGCTAAATCTTTGGGCCTAGGTATTGCAGGCGTAGATATGCTGCAGTCGAAAAGAGGACCGCTTATACTGGAGGTAAACTCTTCTCCGGGGCTCGAAGGAATTGAAAAAGCTACAAACAAAGATATTGCCGGAAAGGTGATCAAATATGTGGAAGACCTGGTGCAGAAGAAGACCACCAAGAAAATGACCGAGTAAAGCATGCCCGAATCAATTATTATCAATGGTAAGTCTATAGACAGAGGAGAAAAAGTATTAACAAAGCTGGTCATTTCAAAGCTGCCGAGTGGCACCGTTATCGAAATACCTGTGTATGTTTTCCGTTCGGTGCACGATGGGCCTGTTGTGCTGCTTATGGCAGGTATGCATGGCGATGAGGTGAACGGTATTGAAATTGTGCGGCGTATGCTTACCAAAAAGATGCTGTACCCGCTAAAAGGGACCATTATTGCAGTGCCTATACTTAATATCTATGGTTTCCTGAATTTCTCCAGGGAGGTGCCGGATGGAAAAGATGTTAACCGCAGCTTTCCGGGTAGCAGAGATGGCTCTTTGGCAAGTCGTGTAGCGCATCGTTTCATGAAAGAAGTAATGCCCTATGTAGATTATGGCGTAGACTTTCATACCGGTGGCGCCAGCCGTACAAACTATCCGCAAATCCGCTGTGTGATGAGTGAGCCGGAAAATGTGGAACTGGCAAAAGCCTTTGCGGCTCCCTTTATCTTAAATGCACCTTACCGGCAGGGCTCCTTGCGAAAAGAAGCTTTTAAATTAGGAAAACACATTCTGGTATACGAAACAGGTGAGAGCCTGCGCTTTGATGAAGTAGGCATCGCAACCGGTATAGAAGGCACCTGCCGCTTGCTGCGCCACCTGGGAATGGTTGAAGCAGCTCCTGCAGCTACTAAAGAAACAATTGTGTGTTCAAAAGATCTGTGGATAAGAGCCAAGAACGCAGGTTTATTCAGAAGCAGCATCCGGTCAGGTGATTATATCAGGAAAAACCAATTAATAGGTACCATTACAGATCCTTATGGAGAAATGGAGGTAAAGGTTAACTCACCTGCCGCCGGTTATATTATAGGAGTAAATAACATGCCCGTTGTAAATCAAGGCGATGCTTTGGTGCATATCGGGTTTTAAGCCTTGGCTTTAAAAGTGTAGGTAACAGATAAGGTACCGCTACTCCTTTGTGAAGAGCTTTAAAGCAAGAGGGGCCGCTGCAGATGTGCAACGGCCCCTCTTGCTTTAGGTTAAGCAGGTTTCTAGTTTAGAATACATAGCGTACATGCAGGGCGCTATCCCAGAAGCCACCTCCGCTAGGTATGTTTATGTAAGGCTTGATATCAGCACCAATTGTGAAAGGAATATCGCGGATATAGTACTCAAGGCCCAGAATGCCATCTACACCCACTCCAAAAATGCCCTTATCGCCATAGCGTCTGTGGCCCGCGTTATAATAATAACGGCCATTATAAAAACCAACGTGTCCGCCAATACCATAGTACCATTGCAGGCCTCTTGCGTTAAAGGCAGGAGCATGCTTTTCATACAGCACGGTAATTACAGTGCCTCTGTAGTTAAAGCTTGTACTTAAAATCCCTTCGATAGCGGCATCACGTTCTATGAAGTGCTTTACAGTAAGACCTGAGGCTACACCACCTCTTAAGCCAATGCCTGTTGTGTATTCCTGTGCCTGCACTGCAGAAAAAGCGGCTACAAGCGCAAGAGTAAAAAATAGGCGGATAAAAGTTTTCATGTTTTATTGTTAAAAAGGTTGAACTGTGGCAGAAGAGCATTGCTCGTCCTGTTTATGCCGCAAAATTATAACTTCTAACGAAGAGAAGAGAAAATATTACACAGAGGTTTTATTTTTTAGCTGTGGTTTTATAGTCCTGCAGGTAAACTGTCTTTTTTGTTCGTCGGGCTATCAGCTTAAAAAAAGAGATAAAGTTTTGCTGGTCAAGCTGTAGCGCTTTAGCAAACGGATCAGGCTTTCCTTTCTTCTCGAAATCCTGTATATAGTGTTGCCTGACCACGTCGGCTTCTGCCAGCTCTTCTGCTGCCTCAATCTGCACAAGGCCTGTTTTCTCCCAGAGTTTGCGCCACCAGTCGGTTGTATGAATAAAATACCAGTAGTTTTGGTAATCTTCCTGCAGAAAGGAAGGCACCTGCTCCAAAGATTTTATTTCCTGGGTGAAGCATACATCTACTATGGCAATGTAGCCGCCAGGCTTTATGAAGCGGGCAATGTAAGGCAGGTATTTTTCGTCGGTGCCGAAATAGGTATATGAGTCTACTACTACCACAACATCAAAGTACTCTTCTGCAAATGGCAGCGCGCGGGCATCGGCTTCGAGCGGAATTACCTTGTCTTCGCAGCCTTCGCTTTTGATGCGTTCGTAGTTGGAACTGGCCGAGATAGCCTCGTCTACAGCCCATACTGTAACGCCAAATTCCTTTGCCAGGAAAATAGAGCTGATGGCTTTGCCACAACCAAGATCCAGAACACGCATTCCGGCTTTCAGAGGAACCGACTTCGTTAAGCTTTCGAGGTTGAAAAGCACGTTTTCGCCCATAGAGTGCTTGCGCACCCAATCCGGATCGTAACGGGATGCTTTAGGGAATATATGATGTAGAGTTTGCTCCTGCATAAATTATTGCTGCTTATATGATAAGACGAGGTTTTACCTCCCTCGTTTGCACCTGAAAGAAGCTCTTGCTTAGTGCTTAGCAGCTTACGGAAAGGCTGGGCTTACGGTTGAGAACCAAGTTTTTCAATTTGGTCGGAAGGGTAAATATGAATACCCGGCTGCTCCCGTGAGGCAGCCTGCAACATGGCTTTTGCAACTGTTTCGCCTTGTATAGGCCTGTATTTTTTTAGAGGACCGATCATCAGACTGCTGAGAGGCTTCATAATGGCAGCACCAATTGCCTCTCCCAGGCGTTTTTCAGGTCTGTCGCCAAGCAGGAGCGAAGGGCGGAAAATCTGTACTGACGTAAAGCTGTTTTTCACAATGTCAGCCTCCATTTCTCCTTTCACTCTGTTATAAAACAGGCTCGAGCCTGCATCTGCTCCCATGGCCGAAACCACTAAGAACTGAGAGGCCTGCCTGTTGGCGGTAATGTTAGCCAGCTGCACAACATAGGTATGGTCTACCTTGTAAAATGCATCCTGAGAGCCTGCCTTCTTTATAGTGGTGCCAAGGCAACAGTAAATATCGTCAGCTGCCAGTTCGGAGGCAAACCTTTTCAGGTTGTCAAAATCAACTACCAGTTGTTCCAGCTTAGGGTTGATGAGGGGTAGCTCGCGGCGACCAACCGAAATAACCTGGCTGTAGCGATCGCTACTTAAAAGGTAGTTGAGGCAGTGGCCACCTACTAAACCACTGGCTCCGGCAATTAGGGCGGTTCTTATTCTTTGCATGAGCTACTATTTATGCTGGAATTACGCTTTTGCAGTTAACTTGGCTAAGAAGCCAGCATCTTTCTCCTGTCAGAGCGCTAAAACTTGTCTTCAGGAGTATTTAGCTGGATATAATCTTCTGCTATATAGATTATGCCTGCTTTATAAAGAGAACCAATAGCCTTTTTAAATGTTTTCTTGCTCATGCTCAACATGCCGTAAATTTCATCTGGGCTGCTTTTATCAGAGATAGGTAAATAGCCTTTGGCTTTTTTCAGAACATCCAATATTTTGTCAGCGGCTTCTGTTATTTCATCTTTTGCACTGGCAGTTCTGCGAAGGGTTACATCTATTTTGTTGTCAGGCCTGATTGCCTTAACGTAGCCCTGCAGTTTATCCCCAACCTGCACATGCTGGAACACTTCGTTCTTGTAAAGCAAACCAGCATAAAGCTGATCAATGATAACTTTTATCCCTATATCGGTAAAGCCGGTTACCAATAGGCTCACCTGTTGATTTTCGGTAAGTTCTATATTTTCGTTCTGCAGGTATTTGCCCAGTTTGGTAGTGGCCACAATACGGTCTGTTGTTTCATCCAGGTAGATGTACACACAGTAGGTGCGCCCCGTAACCATGCGTTCTTTTTGATGATGCAGAGGTACCAGCAGGTCTTTCTCCAATCCCCAATCCAGAAAAGCGCCAATGGGAGTGCTGTCTTTCACCCTGAGGCAGGCAAATTCCCGTACCGTTGCCTTTGGTTCTGCGGTTGTGGCAATTACACGGTCTTCGGAATCACGGTAAACAAACACGCGCACCTTGTCCCCAATGCGGGCTCCAGCAGGTACATATTTCCTGGGGAGCAAAATATCGCCATCCTCAGAAGTTAAGTATACACCAAAATCCACTTCGCGTGCTATTTCCAGTTCATTGTAATTGCCGAGGTCTACCATAGTTTTAATAGGTTGTTCTTGTATGCTGCAAAAATAGAGAAAATAAAGCAGAAGGTTTCAGGCCAGCCGCTCTGCTACTTGGTACGTGCCTGTTAAAAAAAGCTGTTCGCTACGATTAGCGAAACTGTGCTACACCGGGCCTGTTAAACCGGAAGTCCTCAAACTCATAGTAAGGGCGGGATGTCTGAAAGAAGCGGAAGCTATTGAGGTTTTCGTACTCGGGCATTCTGGGGTAATAACCCAGCATAATCTGGATTGTACTGAACGACAAATATTCGTTTCGAAACCTGAAGCCGATGCCATAACCATGGTAGGGTTTTTCTTTTAGTGGTGAACTGCTGTTGCCGACCGATAGCCATGCCAGATCTGCAAAAGCAACCGTAGCCAGCCTGAAGCCAAACACCGAAAGTGGAGTATAAAGGTTGGCTTCGTAATTAACTACCATGCGTCTGCTTCCGCGCAGGAATTCCGATCTGAAGCCTCTCAACCCCTCTTCGTTATTAATAGAAATCAACTCTTCGGGATTTCGGTTAATGCCATA
Source organism: Pontibacter sp. SGAir0037 (assembly GCF_005491705.1). NCBI lineage: Bacteria > Pseudomonadati > Bacteroidota > Cytophagia > Cytophagales > Hymenobacteraceae > Pontibacter > Pontibacter sp. SGAir0037. The sequence continues at coordinate 4,783,702 of NZ_CP028092.1, forward strand.
GGTGGTGCGAGCCATAATATAGTGGCGTAGCTTCCAGTTGTTCCGCTCGTATAGTTTCGTAAAGTAGAGGGCCTCTAGCTCAAGTACTCCTTGTTCCCATTCGCTGCTGGTAACAAAAGAGCTATAAGCTGCTCTGCCAAACAAATAACCGAAGCTAGGGGCATATTTGGCAAAGGCGAATTCTGTGCCGATGTACCGCCTGTTTTCCCGTTGCCCGAATTCCTGACCCATGGTAAGAGAAACGCGTGTGCCGGCTGGTATGTCTTCTGTCCGGCCAAAACCATATAAGTAGCGGTCTTTATAATAACGCCTTACACTATAACCGATGCTAGATAGCAGCAGCGTGTTGTTCTGGTAATTGTCGGTAGGAGTTTCCGTAAATTTAGTGTCTATGGCCCTGACACCAAGAATCAGCCGTCCGCGGGGCTCGAAGCCGAGGTTATAAGATTTAAACCGGAAGGCCCTGCCAAGCCAGAAGTCACGCCTGGTATATCCCAGGTTTCCGAAGCCTGGCGGTGTAACATCATCAGGGCCCATAGGCAGGAGCAGCCGCTCATTTATCCAGCTAACTCCTACAGCACCTGCATACTTGGTATTGGTGGCAAAAAAGTCGCGGCTCAGAAAAGCACTTTTCTCCTGATAATAGTTCTGGTTAATATAGTTAAGATCTGCTGATATATAAGTCCGGCCAATGTTCTCAATAGTATATTCGCCGGTTAGCTCCCATGGGCGGGGTGCCACCATATTAAACCGGTAAGACGAACGCAGCTGGTGCCCCTGGCCTAAGAAGTTGAGTTCCCTGATAGCAGCTCTTCCTGAGCCGGAGGAAGGAGAGTAGGAGCCTGAGCCTCCCAGGCTGAAGATGTCTTTGGCAATAACAACTACATCCACGCTGTCCTCTGTTGTGGAATACTCGTCCACGACAATGCGCGTGTCTAAAATATATTCTGTCTGGCGGAGGAGGCGTTCCGATTCTACAAGGGCTAAAGGCTCCAGGGGAGCGTTCTGCTTAAACAGCAGTTTGTTTCTTATTAAGCGCTTATTGGTTCTTACGTGCAGGGAGTTACCGGCTTTCTCAAAAAAATTCTTCGGTAATTGTGTAGTGTCGGTAATAGAGTAACCAAAAGGATTTCGTGTGATAACTTCAATAGACCTGACAATTTTATAGTTATGCTTTTCATACTCCCGCTCTATCAGCTCTGCATCTAAACCCGTCAGCTCTTCATCTTTTCTGTCGAACACAAGCACCGCTTTCAGCAACTTACCCATAATGGTTTTTCGCTCTGAGATTTCGCGGAGTCTGCTCATAACCCGCTCATCGAATTTCTGCGTGGTATCGGTTCGGGTGCTATCCTGTGGAGGTGAAACTTCCTGTGCCAGACATAGCTCCGTTAGCAATAACAATATTGCCAGCAGTGCGATGCGTGTAAAGAAATATAAAGGGCGACAAGAAGACATATATAGATATACGTGGCTCAGATGCAATTAATGCCACCTAATATAACGCAAATAAATGGTAGTTGTGATAATGCCTTAGGGTCAATTTCAGGACGGAAGTTTTACGCAAAGCGGTGTGTAATGTTTTAACTGTGTTTGCTAATAAAATTAGTTGTGTTGATAAAATGTGAATAACTTTTAGCTAAAAATATTGGTAAAAAAGACTGCGGCTAGTATTTTTAAATTATTAAAGCAAAAGTAAATCAGGGAGATGGAGGATAAAGTGATTGAGAAACTAAAGATATTAGCAGATGCTGCTAAATATGATGTTTCTTGTTCTTCCAGTGGGGGAAAGCGAAAGAATGAGAATAAGGGTTTAGGAAATGCAGAGGGAATGGGTATCTGCCATAGTTATACCGAAGATGGCAGGTGTGTGTCTTTGCTGAAGATACTACTCACCAATTTCTGTATTTACGATTGCTCCTACTGTGTTACCCGCAAGAGCAACGATATAAAGCGGGCGGCATTTACAGTGCAGGAGGTCGTAGACCTGACCATTAATTTTTATCGGCGCAACTATATAGAAGGGTTGTTTCTGAGCTCCGGCATTTTTAAAGATGCAGATTATACGATGGAGCGCTTGGTAAGGGTGGCAAAGAAGCTACGGCAGGAGCATAAGTTTAACGGGTATATTCACCTTAAAACAATACCTGGTGCCAGCGAAGAGCTGATAAAGGAGGCAGGCTTGTATGCCGACAGGCTAAGTGTAAACATAGAGTTGCCTTCGGAGCAGAGCTTACAGCAATTAGCACCGGAGAAAAACTATAAGGAAATACTGGTGCCAATGGGCTCTATTAAAGACCAACTGGTGCAGGCGAAGGAAGAAAGCAGGTTGTTTAAAGGAGCTCCGGTGTTTGCACCGGCAGGGCAGAGTACGCAACTAATAGTAGGGGCATCGGCAGAAACCGATAAGCAGATTTTGCAGCTGTCTGACCAGCTGTATAAAAACTATAGCTTAAAGCGGGTATACTACTCCGGCTATGTGCCGGTAAGTTCCGATAGCAGGTTACCTATTATAATGGAGCCACCTATTATTCGTGAAAACCGCATTTACCAGGCAGATTGGCTGATGCGCTTTTACGGATTTAATGTACAGGAGATTCTGGACGAGCATCATCCGAACCTGGATTTGGATGTGGACCCGAAATTGGCCTGGGCTTTGCGAAACCGGTATTTTTTTCCCTTGGAAATAAATACGGCCGATTACGAAATGATTTTAAGAGTGCCGGGCATCGGTGTGAAGTCTGCTCAGAAAATTGTGTCCGCCCGGCGTTTTGCACCACTGCAGTTTGAGCATTTGCGCCAGATGGGGGTAGTACTCAAGAGGGCAAAATACTTTATAACGTGCAACACCAAAAGTATGCTGCGGCAGGAGTTGGATTCGCTGCATATCAGGAATAAAATACTTTTTGGAGAGGGCTCTAAGCGAAGTGCATTATTAACACAGCAGCTGGACCTGTTTAAGCAAGTAGGCTAAGTAAAAGTAAGTGCAGGAAGCAATGTGAAATGGCCAGAAAAAGAATTCATAAGAAAACTTTAACATCAGATCAATCATCTTCCCAACCAATAGATAGTAATGTTATGAGAAAGAATCAGAAAGTTGCCCGCGTATCCCTTTGCTGCAAATTAAATATGCTGGTTCCGCAGTTGCAGAGCCTCTCTGCCAGATTGCAATCTGATGCACCGCATGATACATCGCGGGCGCATCATAATTCCAAGTAAACCATGAATTTGTGCCACTATAGCTACGATGGCTCATTTGAAGGGCTGCTGACAATTATATTCGAAGCCTTTGAGCGAAAGGTCTGGCCAATTAGTATAGAACAGGAAAGCATGGCACAGCCTTCTATGTTCTACGATACTATTGTTATAACAGCAGATGCAGTAAAAGCCGGAAGGGTATGGAAAGGGCTGGAGAAAAGGCTTACCACCGAAGCATTGCAGGCTCTGTATTATACTTATCTGTCGGAGCAGCCCGAATTTGAAAAACTGATATTTGATTTTGCCCGCCTTGCCTTTGAGAGTAAGGAAGATATAACAGGCAATTTTACAGTAGCAGCAGTGCTTAAAGTACAGCAGATCCGAAAGCAAGTGCATCGGGAAAAGCATAGGATGGAAGCGTTTGTGCGTTTTCAGAAAACGGCAGATAACCTGTTTTATGCGGCTATCTCACCTGATTATAATGTGCTTCCGCTCATCCAGGGGCATTTTGAAAGAAGGTACGCCGATCAGCAGTGGGCTATTTATGATACCAAAAGGCACTATGGCCTGTATTATGATTTAACATCCACGGCCATTGTAACGCTGGATGAACCGCTGCTGCAGCATAAAGCTATAGGCATACTCCCTAATCATGCTTATCACCTGGAGGAAGAAAAATATCAGCAGTTATGGCAGGTGTACTTTAAGCATGTAAATATACCCGAGCGCAGAAACCCGAAGCTGCATCTGCGGCACATGCCCAAACGCTATTGGAAATTCCTGTCTGAAAAGCAGTCGGGTTAAATATTCAGAAACCTTACCTGTACGTATTTAAAGCACTTTGTTTCGGGAGGAAGAAGGTTTTTTTAGTAAAAAACAACTTTTTTGTAACAAAAGGCGGATTTTATAAGTATAAAATACTATATATATCTTTAATTATGGTAGGTTGTGCCAACTGGATTGGCTTTATGTAACAATCTGCTATACAACTTATAGATTATTACTTATGAATTCCCGCATCAGAAAGAAACTCATCCAAGTGGCTCGTGGTCGAGCAAATCTTATGTCTTTTCAGAACCTTGTATATGAAGCCGAACTAGGCCTTAACCTGGATAATTCTTTTGAAAAGTCTCAGCTAAACGAAGTTATATGTGAAATCTCAGAAGAAGAGCATGCTGCTGGAAGGCCATTGCTAAGCTCTCTTATCCCGGTTAAAGGGCAAAAAAACCAAGGCGATGCATTCTTCAGATTATGTGAAAGATTAGGATACGGCGACTGGAAAGATCTTAAAAAAGATCCTCAATTCATAGAAGAGCAAAGGGAAGCATGTCGTTCTTTCTGGCAAGACAGTAAAAACTTTACCTCCTATCTTTAATATTTAGCAGGAAGTAAGCCTACATTCATATAATTAGCTTCCTGACTGGCTACCCCTTTACAAACGAAGAAGCCTGTGGCATCTGCCACAGGCTTCTTCGTTTGTAAAGGGGTAGGAAAAATCTGCTAACAACACAGCAAAACAGCATTCAACTTGCCGGGGCATAAAGTAATAACATCAAATCAACACCAAAATCAACCTCACATTGCCTTCAGCGCCACATCATAATTTATTAACGAATAAATTAAATAAATATTATATAGTAGTATTGAATTTATCTATTAAAATATTTTAATTTAGGAGGCAATTTGATGGGTGTCATGGTTGGGCCTGTACGAGCCCCAAAAAGATCATCAAGCTAAGCATATTCATAATACTCTTTCAACACTTTTTCTATGAAAGCAAAAGCTTTTGTTAAATTCTATTGCTGCCTTATCATTCTGGCAGGAAGTTACTTTTCTGTTTCAGCTCAGGATGCGGGTGCAAAATTCGGTAAAATTGAAGAGCAGGAACTGGCTCTTAAATCCTTCGAAGCTGATACCAGCGCTGAAGCAGTAGTTCTCTCCGATCATGCCTATTCTCATTTTAACTTTACAACCGGCAAAACACAGCTGATTTTCGAGCGGCATACTCGTGTCAAAATTCTCAAGAAATCTGGCTATGACTGGGCAAACGTTTCTATTCCGTTGTATCAGAATAATTCCAGTAAGGAGAAGGTGAACAGTATTAAGGGCTTTACCTATAATCTGGTGGACGGAAAACTAACCAAGGATAAGTTAGAGACAAAAGCTGTTTTCGAAGAACAAATCAACGAACATTGGTCGTCTAAAAAATTTACGATGCCTAATGTAAAAGAAGGTTCTGTAGTAGAGTATTCCTACATAATTGTATCAGACTTTATATACAACCTGCGCGATTGGGAGTTCCAGACCTCTGTGCCTACAGTCTGGAGCGAATATGAAGTGCAGATGCCGCAGTATTTCGATTACAAGTTCCTCTATAATGGTTATCATCCGTTCCATAAAACAGGTAAAGGTGGTGGTGACAGCTTCGATCTGGATACTAACAGAGGTGTGTATAGCTGGAAAATGAAGGATGTGCCCGCCTTAAAAGAAGAACGCTATATAACCACCTTGGATGATTACAGAGCGAAGATAGAATTTGAGCTGCAGGTTGTGCACCATCCGGTTGAAGGTTCTAAAACAATGACTGGCGAGTGGAACCAGGTAATTGACGAGTTGCTGTCGAGTGAGCGTTTCGGAACTCAGTTGAACCGGAAAGGCTACTTTAAGAATGAGGTAGCTGCTATTCTTGCCAAGTATAACACACCTGAACAGCAGATGGAGGCCATACACGAGCTGGTAAAAAAGAAAGTGAAATGGGATGGCATGCACTCTATCTACACTGGCGGCCCTCTGCGTAAGGTATACGACAATGGCAAAGGCAACGCGGCCGAAATTAACCTGATGCTGACGGCTATGCTGCAAGAGGCAGGTTTAGAGGCAGCACCTGTGCTGGTTAGTACCAGAAGACATGGCAAAATTTATAAAGCAACACCTCTGCTAACTAAATTCAACTACATAGTAGCTCATGTAAAAATAGACAATAAAGACTATCTGCTCGATGCTACAGATCCTTTGTTGCCAGCCGGTATGCTGTCTTATCAGTGCCTGAATGGTGAAGGAAGGCTGGTAAAATCTAAAAGCGATGTCTGGCTGCCATTAAAGCCTAAAGCTAGTTATACAGAGTTTAGAATAGGGGAATTTGCCATTTCTGAAACTGGTGAAGTAAAAGGAAAAACTACTGATTCCTATCAGGGCTATAGCGCCCTCGATTTAAGGCGTTCAATTCTGGAGGCGGGAGAGCAGAAGTATGCAGAAGAGCATAACAAGAGTGCCGGAGACTATAAAAGAAGCGGAACAGTTTTCAAAGATCTGCACAGTGTGGAGAAGCCGCTGGAGCTAAGCTATGAAGTTCAGGTAGAGGGAAATAAGCAGCAAAATAACCTGATTTACCTGAACCCGATGATGGGGCAGAATTTGAAAGAGAACCCATTCAAGCTTAAGTACCGCTACTACCCTGTCGATTTTGCGGTTCCGATAGATGAAACGCTATCTTACCGTTTTACACTGCCCGCTGGCTATACTTTAGATGAAAAACCAGCGCCTGTAAGCATTGCTTTGCCTAACAAAGGCGGACAGTTTCTCTATAGAGTAGAACAGCAGGGGAATGTAGTAACGCTTATGAGTAAGATCAGCATCAATAAAACTGTGTTTGGAATTGAAGAATATCCATACCTGAAAGAACTGTACGACCAGATTGTAGCTAAACAGGCTGAAAGTATAGTGATTAAAAAAGGAGAGGGTAAAACACTATAAGATGTATCCAAGGCTTCTTTAAATCTGAAGAAAAAACTTCCACCTTTATATTTCGTGCTTATGAAAGCAGTAACTTCTACTAAATTATTTCTGCTACTTCTGTGCCTGATGGCTACTTCTGTTGTTGCACATGCGCAAGAAGCGCCAGCCAAATTTGGCAAAATTGAGGAAAGCGAGCTAAAAATGCTCACCTACGACAAAGACACAAGTGCTGCAGCTGTAGTACTCTCCGATGTTGGCAATACTTACTTTACTTACTACAAAGGATTCCAGTTTGTGTTTGAGCGGCAAACCCGAATAAAAATTCTGAAGAAGTCTGGCTACGACTGGGCCAACATTTCTATCCCTTTTTATCAAAAGAACGCTTCCAAAGAAAAGGTTATAAACATTAAAGGCTTTACCTATAATCTGGTAGATGGCAAAGTGGTGAAAGAGAAGCTGGAAGGAAAGGCTATTTTTGATGAACAGACAAGTGAATACTGGTTCACTAAAAAGTTTACCATGCCGAATGTGAAAGAAGGCTCTGTAATAGAATTTTCTTATACCATCACATCCGACTTTTTATACAACCTGAGAGAATGGGAGTTCCAGGATTTTATTCCTATCGCTTATAGCCAGTATAAAGTACGCATTCCGGAGTATTTCAACTACAAGCTGAACCAGCAAGGTTACCTGCGCTTTAGCGATGAATCTAAAACTGAAAGAGGCAGGGAGAAGTTCACTGTTACCTGGGAGGCCTCTATTGATGCGGGTTTAGGAGGAGGAAGAACACCTGGCGGTTCTACGCAGGTAGAGGCGGAGAATGTAACCCACCTATGGGTTGTAAAAGATGCACCTGCCTTACGCCCGGAAAGTTTTATTACCACTATGCGCGACTATCAGACTAAACTTGAATTCGAGCTTCAGACAGTAAAATATCCTGGTGAAATACCAAGGGTAATGACAGGCAACTGGGACGAAGTAACAGTGGACTTGATGAAGTCAGAAAATTTTGGAACACAGCTGAGAAGGAATGGCTTCTTTAAAAATGAAATAGCGGCCATTGCGGCCAAATACACTAAGCCAGAGGAGCAGATAGCTGCTATACACGAACTGGTTAAGAAGAGTGTCAAGTGGAATGGCAAGTATCATTATTTAACAACCGGGCCTATTCGCAAGGCTTTTGATAATCACATAGGAAATGCTGCAGACATTAACATACTGTTAACAGCTATGTTGTTGGAAGCAGGTTTAGATGCGGCACCTGTCCTGGTGAGTACCAGAGAGCACGGTCGCCCGCCTTTGGGTTCTCCTATGCTGAACAAGTTTAACTATGTATTGTCGCATGTTAAACTAGGCGATTATGAAGTGCTGCTCGATGCCACAGATCCCCTGTTAACGGCAGGAATGCTGCCTTTCCGTTGCCTGAACGGCCAGGGCAGGCTTATAAAGAATGGCGACAATCGCTGGGTGGACCTAAAGCCTACGGGGCAGCAGACTTCTTTTTTTACCAGCACGCTTACAGTATCAGAAACCGGCGATATGTCGGGTAAGGCCACAGAATCGAACGGCGGGTATAATGCCTTATTTATGCGCAGAGTTATTCTGGAAGAAGGCGAGGACAAGTTTGCGGAGAAAATGGCGAAAGAGTCTGGGAACTATAAAATTGAGAATGCCAAGGTTCAGAACCTGACAGATCTGGGAAAAGCCCTGGAACTTGTATACGACATCAGAGTGAGCGGCAACGGCCAGAAAAACAGCATGCTTTACATTAACCCTATGTTGAGCCAGGCAGAAAAAGAGAACCCTTTTAAACTGGAAGAAAGGCTATACCCGGTAGATTTTGCTGCTCCGAAAGACGAAACATATATATGTACCATTACCATACCGGATGGCTTTGAAGTAGAGGAATCGCCCAAGAATGCTGTAGTGGCCTTACCTGAGAATGGAGGCAGGTTTATGTATGTTGTGGAAAAGAATGGAAACAAAATCCAGATACTGAGTAAAATCAGTATTAGCAAACCTGTGTTTTATGCCCCGGAATATGCTTCCTTAAAAGAGTTCTACAACCAGATTGTGGCGAAACATGCTGAGCAGATAGTGCTTAAAAAAATCGCGCAAAATTAGAAAGTACCATAAAATCGCTGCTGTACCGGCAGCGGCTTTTCTGCAAATACTCCATAGCTTAACAAAAATACCATCCTACTATTTAGGTTATACCATTACGAAGCGTATGAAAATTTTTACCAATGTGCTTAGCTATAGTTTAAGCATTGCATTTTTGATACTTGCTGTTGTATTACCTGGCAGGGCATACAGCGCTGATCTTGAGAAAGGGGCTAATGTGATTGTGTCGGAAGAGACAACGTTTACAGTTAATTCGATAAGCAGTGGAACAACGCTTGTTAAAACTACTATTACCATTCTGAATGATAACGGAAAACGTAGAGCAAAGCTGTATGTGCCTTACGATAAACTTAGTAAAGTAGACTTCATCAAAGGAACGTCTTATGATCGCTTCGGCAAGAAAATTAAAACTTTAAAGAAAAGCGATATTGTAGATGTTAGCTCTATTAATGATTTTTCCTTGTTTGAAGATAATAGGGTGAAAATTGCTGATCTTACCCATACTTCTTACCCTTATGTAGTTGAGTACGAGTACCAGACTACCTCTAACAATATGCTTTTTTATCCTACTTGGGCTCCTCAGGATGATGATAAATTAGCAGTGAAAGACGCCTCCTTTAAAGTTTTAATGCCGAAGGGGATGAATCTGCGTTACCAGGAGTACAATTTGCAGGAAAAGGTAAAGCAGGAAAGCACGCCTACACATGAGGTGTATGTCTGGAAAGTAAATAACTTAGCTGCTGTGGAGCTAGAACCATACGGACCTTACTTTTCAGAGGTAATACCAATGGTGCGAACAGCCCCAAATGATTTTGAAGTACAAGGCTACAGAGGTAACATGGAAACCTGGGAAGCTTATGGAAAGTGGATTAACAAGCTGAACGAAGGCCGAGGAGTACTGCCAGAGGCAACTAAAAAGAAACTGCAGGATATGGTAGCCAAAGCACAGGATCCGGCAGAGAAGGTGAAAATAGTATACAATTACCTGCAGCAGAACACACGCTACATTTCTATACAGTTGGGTATAGGTGGCTGGCAACCTTTTGAAGCTTCTTTTGTCGATGCAAAAGGATATGGAGATTGTAAAGCTTTAACAAATTACACGCAGTCAATGCTGCAGGCAATAGGTATAGAATCTCATCATGCTTTAATCAGGGCCGGAGATAATATTCCTAACATACAGGCCGATTTCCCGAGCTCACAGTTTAACCATGTTATTTTGTGTGTGCCGATGAAAGCGGATACGCTATGGCTGGAATGTACAAGCCAGAATGCATCGGCAGGTTATATGGGAAGCTCAACAGGAAACCGCAATGCTTTACTAATAACACCAACAGGTGGTAAAATAGTAAAAACACCTGATTATAAAGCCCCTGATAATTTACAAAAACGTTCTATAGCTGTTAGCCTGGACGAGAAAGGGAATGGCCTGGCCCGCATCACAACATTATATGCGGGGGAACAGCAGGAGTCTTATGATGGAATGATGAATCATCTCAAGCCCGAAGACCAGAAGAAATGGCTTTATAACAATATTAAAATGCCTTCTTTCGAAATAGCAAGTTTTGCTTTTAACCAGACAAAAGACCGGATTCCTACTGTAACAGAAAAGCTGGAGCTGAACCTGCGCCAGTGTGCTACCCTAAGTGGAAAACGAATGTTTGTTACCCTTAACCTGATGAACAGGTGGGAGTCAGCGCCACGTCAGGTAGAAAAGCGCCAATATGAAGTGGTGCGTGGCATGTCGTTCTTTGATATAGACACCGTAGAATATCAGATACCGGTTGGTTATACTTTAGAATACCAGCCACAGGAGGTTGTGCATACTTCGCAGTTCGGAGAATATAAGGCAAAGGTGCAGGTAGATGGGCAAAAGCTGGTTTATATCAGGTCGCTGCAAATGCACAAAGGCCGTTACAACAGAGATACTTATCCGGCCATGGTAGAGTTTATCAACAACATTGTAAAGGCCGACGGACAGCAGGCTGTATTTGTGAAGAATATAAATTAATGTTAGCTTTTGGCCGTTCGTAGACTACTACTTTCTTTCGCTATGCAAACGATCATTGGAAATATTACTTTAGCTGCTATGCTGCCTGAACATTACGGGCAGGTAAAAGAAATCTACGCGCTTGGTATTGCTACCAACAACGCTACTCTGGAAACAAATGCCCCGGAGTGGCCGGAGTGGGATGCAAAGCATCTGGCTGCTTGCCGATTGGTTGCACTGCAAGAGGAGCAGGTTGTAGGATGGGCTGCCCTAACGCCTGTTTCAGGAAGATGCGTGTATAGTGGTGTGGCAGAGGTAAGTGTCTATGTGCATCCGGCTTCAAAAGGCAGAGGCATAGGTAAAATGCTACTATCTAAATTAGTAGAAGAATCAGAGGAGGAAGGATTTTGGACACTACAGGCAGGCATCTTCAAGGAAAATGAAGCAAGCATACAGCTGCATCAAAAGTGTGGGTTCAGGCTGATAGGCGTGCGGGAACGACTGGGGCAACTACACGGACAGTGGCGGGATATCTGCCTGCTGGAGCGGAGAAGTAGTAAAGTAGGGTTATAAGCTTCAAAAAGATGCCCTACATTTTAGAGACACAGTTGTATTTTAAAATTTATACCGCACCTGCGCTTTTACATCCGATCTTCTGGGGCCTTCTATTGTTTCCAAACCTGAACCGATGGTATCCTGGTTACGGTAATGCATAATGCCGTACTTTACCCAAACATCCATCTGGCGCATCAGGCGTAGCTGAAGCAATCCATACAGCCGGGTGCCTCTGCCGCTGAAGGCAGGTATGGAAAAAGCATAGAGCACATCCCGTTCAAAAGCATAAATGCGTGTGTCGTAGTTATCAGTATCAAAAATGGCGTAACGGGTGCTGAACCGGAAGCGGCTGAAATTAAAGTTTATATCTTGTGCAATAAAATAGCCCGTGCTTTTGGGTGTTTCCAGCTCAAAGCTGCTGAATTGCACCCGCGAACGCAGATTTACCATTTGAGTAGGAGAAAACTCATAGTAGAGCAGGTAGCTTGTGCGCTCGGCCTGTCCCACATAATCTATATTGGTTATATTGTCGGCCACGTTACGGCCTTTACTTTCTGCACGTAGCTGCGCATACAGGGTAGTTTGTTTGTTCGGCCTGAAGAGGAGGCGGGCCAGGTATTCATCACCGTGCGAAGGCGCATCTACACGGTAGCGCAGCCACGGAAAACGGAAGCGGTCGTAGAAGGCGGTAAGCTCCCACTTGGGAAAAGGTTTTATTTTGATGCCTGTATAAAAGCCGCGTTCATTTATGTTACGGGTGCTTTCGCTAAAGGCGTTGCCGTAAAAGCTATGGAAATTCCGGTCGAAGTAACGATACAGCATAGCCAGTTCAACCTTATTCGACAAGTTGGCAACAAGCCCGTTTATGGTTCCAAGGCCACCACTTTTCGACAGAGCTGTTTCTCCAAAGAAGTATACATTCTGATAGGTATAGCTATAGTTTGCACCAATGTTCAGGTTGCTGGTGCCTTCAAACTCAAAGCGCTGGTAAGGCGCCCCTGCTTTCTGTATGCGGTTGCTATAGTTGGTTGCTACTGTTGTAACACCTGCCAGAAAAGATCTGTTACGGCTCTGGTAAGTAATATTACCACCTGCTATTTGCTCCCGCACCCGCCCTTTGTTGGTCAGTTCGGTAGGCGTACGATGGAAGCCTGTGGTTTGTATTCCCGTGAAAAAATCACCGAAGTTCTCTAGAGTATCCAGCTGGGCCTGCAGGTTGGCATCTACGCGTTTACTGGAATAGAAGCTTGTTATATCGATCTGGTCTGTCAGCTTGTAAGTGGCAGCGGCTCCCCTGAAATAGGCATACTCCAGTACAGAGCTGTATGGCCGGATGCCCAAGTTTGCGCGACTTACGGTAGTAATGGTTTCGCTTCCCTTGCCTACGGTATAGCCAGAAGATAACAGTAGCCCCTGCCCAAACTGCAGCTGATAGTCGCCCAGCGCAATCGTTTTAAACCGGCCTTTGTTGTACAGCTGCAGGTGAGCCGAATAAAAGTCGAAACCATAGCGCCGGGTATCGGGGTCCCAGATAAATTGCTCTCCTGCATCTTTTTCGGCTGTAATGCCCAGGCTGTAATCGCGGGTGTGGCTTACACGGTAGCGCATAAAGAGTTTTTCAGGAGAGCCTACATAACGACTGGTAGAGCGACTGTTGGGGTCTAGTGGCGTATAGCCCCGGCGTTCCTGCAGGGTACGTTCATACCTGAAAACAAGCGCATTGTTGTCTTCTCCTACAATACGCTGCCACAGCGGGCGTTGGTCAGCATTAAGCCCTGCATCATCTACCCGTACAAAATACACCAGCTTGTAAATGGTAAGCATGTCAAAATCAGGCACCGCCTGTAGTTCGTAAATGCTCAGCAGTTTTCCGTTTTCGGCTATATAACCAAAGAAAGAGGCAATTTGCGGACGCGATAAAATAAACAGGGAAGCCAGTTCTTCCGGGTTCGTATTGTTCAGGTCGATGGGGCGCTGGTAGTACTGAAAAAGCGTCTCGTAAAAGTCTTCGTAGGGCACGTTCTCGTCTTCCTGCTGCGCAAAAAGCTCCTGCACAAACAGGTCGAAGTCGAAAAGCTGGCGTGGATAATCCTGCGCCTTTAGCGGCGCCATCAGAAAAAAACTTAACCAGCACAGGAGTAAACTTCGTACCATAGGCAGATAAATTCTTGATGTTTACTTGTCACCTGGCGCACCTACAGGCTAAAAGTAACAAGCAGTAAATAATTAGCTTACTATACTTCAGCTAAAAATTGTTACATGGAGCTTTTTCACGTCCTATCAGCTGTATTGGCTGCCTCTGCTTTTTTTGCCTATATCAACCAGAAATTTATCAGACTGCCTGGTGCTATCGGGTTACTGCTGGCGGGGCTTTTTGTGTCGCTGGTGGTGCAGGGTATAGGTATGGTATCGCCTGCTTTTATAGAGGTGGTCAGAGCCAGGCTGGAAGCAATAGATTTTTCTGATTTCCTGATGGATTTTATGCTGAGCTTCCTGCTTTTTGCCGGCGCACTGCATACTGATCTGGAAAAGCTGTCGGCATCAAAGTGGCCTGTACTTACTTTTGCTACGGTTGGGGTACTTATTTCTACTGCAGTGGTGGGTACTTTGTTTTACTACCTGCTGCAACTGATGGGCATGCCGATAGATTATATTTACTGCCTCATTTTTGGTGCCCTTATTTCGCCTACCGACCCGATTGCCGTGCTGGGCATACTTAAGAAAGCCGATATACCCGAATCGCTGGAGGTAAGTATAACCGGCGAATCTTTGTTTAACGATGGGGTAGGAGTGGTTGTCTTTACATCGCTATACATGATTGCCCAAAGAGGTGCAGCAAATATTGAGGCATCATTTATAGGAGAACTTTTTCTGGAGGAAGTAGGAGGCGGTTTGGTGTTAGGCCTGGTGGTGGGGTATATTGCATTTAGGTTTATGCGAAAGATAGACCACTATCAAACGGAGGTACTTATTTCGCTGGCGGTGGTAATGGGCGGCTATAGCCTGGCGCAGATACTGCATTTTTCCGGACCACTGGCAATGGTAGTGGCAGGGCTTTTTATCGGGAACCAGGGCATAGAACATGCCATGAGCAAAACCACTGCTGATTACCTGCACAAGTTCTGGGAAATGGTAGATGAGATTTTTAATGCTATTCTTTTTGTGCTGATAGGCTTGGAGCTGCTGCTGATCGAGTTTCATGCAATTTATCTTTTAGTTGGTTTTATTACAACTGGCATTGTGCTGCTGGTGCGCTATATTGCCCTTGCCGTTCCTTCCTTTGTGTTGCGCCTTAACCGGACCTTTGCGCCCAATACCTTATCTATTATGACATGGGGCGGCCTGCGTGGGGGAATCTCTATTGCTTTAGCGCTTTCGCTTGCCCAGGAGATGGAGCGGGAAGTGATTACGGCCATTACATATGCGGTGGTGCTACTTTCGCTGGTGGTACAGGGCTTAACTATAGAGCCGTTTATCAGGCGTGTATCACGAGGTGTGGTAAAAGAAAAAATTTAATTGCGAAGTTTATAGGAGACAGATAAGTGGTTGCTGATGCCAAGTAAAGTAGTGGAGCCAAAAGCATAATCTACCTGTAGCTGCCGAGCCTGAAAGCCTGCACCAAACGTAGCTTTATTGGTTTCGGAGGAGAAGCCGGTGCGTACCGCCAGTTTTTCCTGCAGCAGCAGGTACTCCAGGCCAGCTTTGAAATCAGCCGCAAAATCGATGTGCTTTTCTGTTTCTACCAGCAGTACTACTCTCTGGTATGGGCGATAGGAGAGGCCGGCTTTCATAATAGTAGGCAACCGTTCATCTTCAAACTCGGCCAGTTTTGCCTGGTTAATATTGTAAGCATAGGCACCAAAGTTCAGGTCGGGTACAATTTCGGCTTGCCCGCCTACCGACAGAGCTACGGCTTTTCTACTGCCGTACCCCTGTACCGCCACCTGCCATACATCTACTTTGCCGCCCAAACTAAATTGCCCTAATTTATGGCCTAGGCCTAAACCAATGTGCTGCTGGCTAAAGAGCTCATCGCCAAACCGACTCAGGCTGAGCCCATAATTGCCATAACTAGCAGTAGGATAAACGGCCTGTAGTGCAACTGTAGATAAGGCCCGCATGCCAAACCTGTTTTCGGTGTAAACTCCAAACTGTGCCTGTTCCAGGCGAGCAATACCAGCCACGTTATTATGCAGTCCCCAGATATCTGGCAGTGTTACAGAAGCATTGCCCAGTGCAGCCGCCCGGGCACCGGCAGGTATATCGGCTTGAGCGTAAGCGAAGTAGGGAGATAAGAAAATCAGTAAAAGGTATAGTTGCTTCAGCATGAAAGGCTATTACCTGTTTATTGGCATTATGTATAGGTATTATTGTACGGAAGTTGACAGCGTTAATGTTTAAAATTCCAGGTGAAATAAAACAAAAAAGGCGCTAAGTATACCTCAGCGCCTTTTCCTGTAGAAAAGTTAAATCTAGTTTTTCACTTCCAGCTTTACTTGTTTCTTACCTTCTTTCTTTTTGATCTTAACACTGGATTTGCCGTTTGCCAAGTCAGCTTTTGCCTCGTTTACCGCTTCTTCTAACAAGTTAGAAGAACCAGCGGCCGTACTTGCAGTAGCATCTGCAGAGCCTGGGCTGTTGGTGTCTACAATCGTCATTTCGTTGATCAGGTTCGTAGCGCCTGCATACTTATCAATCATGAACAACAGGTAGTTTGAGCTCATGTTAATGCAACGCTTGTAGTCCGGGTCGTATACCAAGTCACCGGTCATGGCTTCCCAGTTACCGTCGAAAGCCAGACCGATCAGCTCACCACGACCGTTAATCACAGGAGAACCGGAGTTACCGCCCGTGATATCGTTATCCGTGATAAAATTTGTGATAAGCTGTCCGTCTTTGGTTGCATAGCGGCCAAAATCTTTGGCTTGATACAATTGCTTTAACTTAGCAGGCACCACAAACTCTTCGTTGTTCGGATCTTCTTTCTGCATAATACCTTCCAGCGTAGTATAGTAGTTATAGGTAACCCCGTCGTAAGGCTTATAATTTTTTACATTGCCATAGCTCAGGCGCAATGTAGAGTTCGCATCCGGGTAAAATACTCTGTCTGGCTGCTGCTCACGCAGACCTGCTACATACAAACGGTTGGCTGTATTCAGCTTGGCATTGCTTTCTGCAATTTTGGGAGCAATGTTAGCAGTATAGTTTTCGATGATAGGCTGTACCACCTGGAAAGCCGGATCATTCTCCAGTTGCTTTTGGGTAGGGTTTGCCAGGAACTGATTCAGCTTTTGTTGCGCTACCACAAAAGAGTTATTATATACATGGTCGGCCAGCTTCTGGAAGTTGCCGTTGTACTTCTTCACCAGGTTCTTAAAAGCTTCCGGCTGCTGATCTTTCGCAATATCTTCGTAGTAGTACTGCAGCAAAGCAGCGAACACCTTTTTATCGGTTGCGGCATTGTAATCTTTGAAGTGTGCCTCAGCCCTTGCTTTTATGTCGTCTGCCGCTTTTTTAGCTGCAGCCTCATTTCCTGATTTCAGCGCATTGTAAAGCGGCATCATGCGGTAAGCAAACAGCAACGATTCAGTGCCCAGTATAGCTTCGTTCAGGTATACAGAGCCCAGGTTATACTTTTCGATGTTGGCGTAAGCTTCGTCGATATCTGTCAGCACATTGCCATAAAGAGCTTTGCGTTGCGCATCGGCATTTGCCCAGGCCTGGAACTTCTGCTCATCTGCCTGCTTACCTTCAATGGTTTTCATGCGCTTGATACCCTCGTTCTGGCCGATAGAGTATTTGTAGTAGTTGGAAGTAGAGGCGTATTTAGAAGCATATTTAATGCGTGTTGCAGCATCTTTATCCATGTCTTCTTTCCAGAGGGCCAGCTTTTTCTCACGTAGTTTAATACGGGTTTTGTTCAGGTGATCCACCTCCAGTTGCAGTCCTTGTGACGTCATAAAACGCTTGGTGCGGCCTGGGAAACCGAAAACCATAGCAAAATCGTCCTGTTCTACACCGCCAATGTTAATAGGCAGGTGGTGCTTTGGTTTGTAAGGCACGTTGTTCTGGCTGTAAGCAGCCGGTTTGCCATCCGGGCTCATGTATACGCGGAACATAGAAAAGTCGCCTGTGTGGCGTGGCCACATCCAGTTGTCGGTGTCGCCACCAAACTTGCCAACCGACGAAGGCGGAGCACCTACCAGGCGCACGTCGTTGTAACGCTCGTACACGAAAAGGTAAAACTCGTTGCCGTTAAAAAAGTCGCGTACATAAGTCACATACTGGCCATTGCTGCTGGCTTCTTTAGCGATTGCCTGCATGCGCTGTGCTACAGTTTGTGCGCGCTGCTGCTCTGGCGTTGCATTGGTAATGCCTTCCAGCACCTGGCCGGTCACATCATCCATCCGCACCAGGATGTCTACAAACAAATCTTCGTTCGGAAGCTCCTGCTTGCGATCCATGGCCCAGAAGCCATCGGTCAGGTAATCGTGTTCGGTGGTAGAGTGCGACTGAATGGCACCGTAACCGCAGTGGTGGTTGGTTAATAACAAGCCTTCTTTAGAAATAAATTCCCCGGTACAAAAGCCGCCAAATTGCACAATGGCATCTTTTAAGCTGGAGTTATTTACGTTGTAAATTTCCTCGGCTGTAAGCTGTAAGCCCTTTTTCTGCATGTCGGCATGGTTCAGGCGCTTAATGAGCATAGGCAGCCACATGCCTTCGTCTGCTTTGGCCGCAAATGGAGCACTTAGCGAAACTAAAAGCAGGAATGATAAAATTCTTTTAAACATGTATTGTGTTTAGTTTAGTTAAAAAATTCATCTTTACACGGCATCTTCTTATAGCCATCGTGCTGCGTAAAAGACGTGTAAACATGACTTGCTGCAAATTTAGCAAAAACTGTGCAGTATTTCTTAATGCTGCAATATAGTTGCAAATATATAGGTTAAAGAAAATGCACAAGGTTGAATTTGAGAATTGACTTTCCCATAAAAGGGTAACCGGAAGGGCATTGTGCTCATCAGTTCTGATGCAGATTTCTAACTTTTAATTTGGCAAAGCCTTATAACATGAAGTGGCTCTTACAGAAGCTTATATTAGGCCTGATATGGGTATACCAGCACATGATATCCCCGCTCACTCCTGCCAGTTGCCGTTATACACCTACCTGCTCCACCTATGCGGTGCAGGCCGTAAAGAAGTACGGGCCTTTTAAAGGAGGCTGGATGGCCTTAAAGCGGATTGGCCGGTGCCATCCCTGGGGCGGGAGCGGTTACGATCCGGTGCCCTGATAATTTACCTGGGATGAGGAAGCAATCATCCTGCCACCAACTGCTTTTTACGAAAGAAATAGTATAATACTTGGCCGGGGATAGGGAAATGCCTATATTGAATAGACTTACAACATTTTCCTTTTCCTCATGTTTCTGACACTGTTATCACACCAATGGCTGGAAACCCGACGCTCTTCGGTATTCCAAAAAAACAGAGCTGTTAACATTATTCTGGGTGTTCTTATTGCTTACTTCGGGCTGAACTTCCTGGTGCTGGGCTTTTTTGTAGACAACCTGCTGCTGGAGATGTACCCGGGGCAGCATCCTGTTTGGGTGTTTAACGGGTTCATGTTCTTTTACTTTTTAGTTGATCTGTTTATGCGGTTCATGTTGCAGGAACTGCCTATTCTATCTATTCAGCCCTACCTGCACCTGCCTCTTCCAAAAGGCAAGCTCATTCATTTTGTGTTGCTGAAATCTATTCCGAGCATCTTTAACTTTTTCCTGCTGCTGGTATTTGTGCCCTTCCTATTCGATGCAGTTATACCTGCCTATGGTACAGGCGTGGGAGTAATATGGCTGATCTCTTTATTATTGCTTACCTTTTTTAATAATTTCCTGCTCATCTACTTTAAACGGCAGCTGAGCACCAAACCCGTTATGACGCTTTACTTCGGATTGGCGGTGGTAGGCCTGATACTGTTGGATTACCTGCACGTATTTTCGCTACGGGAGGCATCCAGTATTGCCTTCGACTATCTGTTAGAACAGCCCTGGCTGGTTGTGCTTCCTGCCTTGCTGGTATTGTTTGCCTACTTTTTGAATTACAAGTTCTTAAAAGCCCACACGTATCCCGAAGAAATTGCGGTAAAAAAAGAAACAAAGGCATCAGGCGGAGACATTGCTTTTCTGCAGCGCTTTGGTGATGTAGGCAAACTGATTGCGCTGGAAATGAAGCTGATCTGGCGGCACAAACGCTCCAAGTCTATCATCACTATTTCGGCTTTGTTTATCTTTTATGGCCTCATCTTCTATAATAATCCTGTGTTTCTTGATGGGTTTGCCATGCTCATTTTTGTAGGCATTTTTACAACAGGCATGTTCATGTTTAATTACGGGCAGTTTATCCCAAGCTGGCAGAGCGCGCATTTTGATGCATTACTCTCCAGGCGTATCTCGCCTTACCAGTTCTACCAGGCAAAGTTCTGGTTTTTTGTTCCTGTTACGTTTGTCGCTTTTCTGCTTACACTGCCTTATGCTTTTATAAGCTATAAAATTATTCTGATCAATTTTGCTGCGTTTCTTTTTAACATAGGCATCAATGCGTTTGTGGTATTTTATTTTTCAGTGTTAAACCGCAACAGGTTAAATTTAAGTGGTTCTGCTTTTAGTTGGCAGGGAGTAGGCGCTTCTAAATTTGTAATGCAGTTGCCGCTTATGTTGCTGCCCCTGATTGTTTATGCTCCTTTTGGTTTTCTGGATATACCGTATTGGGGAGTGTTTGCAATAGGGATTATCGGCCTGGCCGGATTTGTTTTCCACCGCCAGTTGCTCCGGCTAACAACCCAGCGCTTTGTGGAGCACAAGTATAAAATTGCGGCAGGCTTCAGACAGAGTTAAGAAATCCAAAGCTTACCGATAGTATATCATGCGCTTTCAGTATAGTTTACAAGCAGCGAATTGTGCATTCATAATTTATATTTTCTAATTTTTAATTTGGCGAAGCCATACACCATGATTGAAGTTAAGAACCTGGAGAAGGCCTACAATGGCAAAACAGTAGTGCAGATACCTGCTTTAAGTATTTCGGCAGGCGAAGCCATTGGTTTGGTTGGTAACAACGGAGCAGGCAAAACAACGCTTTTTCGCATGATCCTGGACTTGATTCGTCCGTCTAAAGGAGAAGTTTTTTCGAAAGGAGTTAATGTTGCTTTATCCGAAGAGTGGAAAACCTATACAGGTTCACACCTGGATGAAGGCTTTTTAATTGATTATCTCACACCCGAAGAATACTTCAAATTTGTAGGTGACCTGCATGGGCTTTCCGACGGTGACATCACTGAACGTCTGCAACCCTTCCTGGATTTCTTTAATGGAGAGATACTGAGTCAGCGAAAGTACATCCGCGACTTCTCGAAAGGCAATCAGAAGAAAGTAGGTGTTGCCGCCGCCGCACTCATTAACCCGGAGCTGCTGATCCTGGATGAGCCATTTGCCAACCTCGATCCAAGCTCACAGATTCGCCTGAAGAACCTGTTAAAGCGGCTGCGCCAGGAAAAGAACATGACCATGCTTATCTCCAGCCACGACCTGAACCACGTAATTGAAGTGTGCGAACGCATCGTTATTCTGGAGAAAGGGCAGGTAGTGCAGGATATGGCTACGACAGAAAACACACTGCAGGAGCTGGAGACTTATTTTACAGTATGAGTAGAACTGTGAAGCAGGAGTATCTCCTACTTCACAACACCCTTCACCCACTGTGTAATGGTATCCAGCGCTACAGGAGCCATGGTTTCCTGTATTTTCGCATACTCTGTGTGCAGGCCTGTAGTGGCTGTCTGAAAAATATGGTTAAGCCCGGGCAATTCTTTAACAGTATATTTTTTATTGCCTCCTGCTTTCAGGGCTTTTTCAGTAGCAGGGAGATTCTGCGCAGCTGGCACCTGCACATCTTTGCTGCCGTTCAAAGCCAGTACCGGCATTTTAAGTTTCTGTAAGGCGGGTGCAGGATCGTAAGCTAAATAATAGCGCATCCAGGGGCTACTTAACTGGGCAACAAGTGCTTGTTCGCTTTGAGGAGTTAACCCCAGTTGTGCTTTTTCCTGTTCGTTTAACCGGGTTTTGGCCTCCTGTTCCAGTTGCCTGATTTTCTTAGAAGCTTCAAATACATCCTGTTCAGTTGCAGCAATCTCAAATTGGGCTTTGCGCAGGTTTAACAGCTTTTGCAAAAGAGCGGGATCTGCAACAGCTTGTTTAAAAATGGCTTCATTCTGGGCTAAAAGTAATTCTGTGCCAGGCACGGCGCCTCCTGCCATTAGCACTACAAAAGCAACATCAGCATGTTGGGCGGCTACACTGGCAGCTATATTAGCTCCTTCGCTAATGCCCAGCACGCCAATCTTTTTAGGGTTGATACCGGCCTGTGTTTTTAGAAAAGCATAAGCAGCCATGCCATCAGAAGTAAAATCTTTTGTAGTGGCGGTGGTAGGGTTTCCTCCCGATTTGCCTGCACCCCGGTCATCGAGCCGTAGCACGGCAATCCCCTGCCGTGTCAGGTGGTCGGCCAGCACCAGGAACGGCTTGTGCCCCAGTAGGCTCATGTCTCTGTCCTGTGCGCCGGATCCCGTAAAAAGGATAACGGCAGCGTGCGGACCTTTGCCCTGTGGAAGTGTAAGCGTGCCAGCCAGCGTAATGCCAGCGTCCTTGTTTTCAACTGCTACTTCCTTCTCCTGGTAAGGGAAAGGCCGTTGCGGCTCCTGCGGTTTTCGCATGGCAGCAGCTGCTCCTTTACTGATGGGAACAGGAACCGACATGCCCGCTTGTTTCCAGTGCCCGTCTATGGTTTCAGGACCGGTTATTTTACCTGCATACTTAATACCGCCTACATGGCTGAAGTCTAAGTAAAGGCTGTCGGAGGTCAGGCGTACTGCCTTGGCGGGGATATCGGCTGCGCCCTGGCCAGGTATATCCATGGTAGCGGCAAGAGAGCCGTCTTCAGCTGCTTTAATGTGAAAGATCAGGTTTAGTTTTGCTCCATCCGGATCTATTATACCACCCCAATCCCCTATAACCTGATCTGATTTAACAAGCTGCTGTGCAAAAGCTGTATGAACTAGAAGTGAAATGAGAAAAAGCAGTGGAAAGCGGTTCATAAAATTCAGGTTTAGTTTATGTATAGTTTGCAGATCTGCTCAGAAAAGTAAAAGCACGTAAATGTTTTGTAGAGCACGACATTGCTTATCGGAATGTAAGGTTATACTTTTCAGATTAACCCAAAGAGCAAGAAAGTCTTTTACCCCCTTGCCAAGGTGTCCTTTGCCTACTATCTAAAGCTTAAGTTGCCGCTGTTCTTTCCGTAGCTCCAGGTAAGAGTAAACAGTTGGGATAAGTGAGACAGCCGCAATAGTGGCTATAAAAAGAACAGACTTAAAGGTACCTTGTGGTAGAAATGAAGTCAGGATAATCAAAACGCCACCCAGCACCCATAGGCGGCCGCCCATGCGATGCGTTTTCTTCCAGACAGTCTCACTCTCCAGCGTCCAGGGTGTGCGGATACCAATAAAATAGTTCGGCTTTAATGCCTGAAAATAATTGCCCAGCACTATAAATAAGCCACCGATCAGGATAAACAGCAGGTTTGGGCTAAAAGTCTCCCGGCTGCTGGCGCTATAGATAATCAGCACAGCCAAAGCAGACATAAACAGGACCATCAGCAGGCGGAACCGATCATATTTGCTGCCCATATTTTCGATTTTCCCTTTTGGGTCGAGCTTCGGAATGAGCAACAACAGCAGGTTGATAAATACAGTAAGCCCGAACACGATCCCGATTAATCCTGTTTTGCTGCCCCAGCCATTGGCTTCGCCTTGCAGGTTAAAGTGAATAGGTACACGCTCCGGCAGTTCATCCCATACCCATGCGAGGTACACAAAGGGTAGCAGCATTGCAAACCATATTGCTATTTCTCGTGAAAGGCTTTTCAATGTCATGAGTCAGCTTTTTAATGTAATCATCCATTTCAGTATATCATCCAGAACAGTAGTATTAAGTGAATAAATTACAAACTGCCCTTTCTTTTCCGATGTAACGAGCTCTGCCTGGCTCAGAATATCCAGGTGATGCGAAATGCTGGGTTTGGTAATGTTAAAAGCCTCAGCAATTTCACCTGCTGTCATATCCTTCTCCTTTAGCAGGTTCAGGATATCACGCCTGGTCTGGTCGTTAAGGGCTTTAAATACTTTGTTCACTGTTCTGTTAGGTATTTAGACAAATATCTAAATATTATTTTTTATTTTCTGCATACTGGCTAAATATTTTTCTCTGAAAGAAGTTAAGCCATATATCTAATTTGTGTTTGCTATCTTCGCCAGAGTATGTTTAAATTCTATTCTTGGCGCTGCAAATAGCGCATAATGTCATCATGCTCTAAAAACAGCTTATGCAACCACACGAACATACCTTAAGTGCTTCTTCTGTAAATCTGGTGCTGCATGTGCTGCAGCTGCAGGGCTATCGTGCTGCGGAACTTTGCCGGGAGGCAGGTATTGCAGCAGAGCAGCTACAGGATGTAAACGCACGGGTAACAATTGCGCAAATGGTGGCGCTCTGGAAAGAGGCGGCACGCATCACACAAAATCCGAACATTGCCTTGCAGATAGGCGAAGCTGTTAACCCCACTTCGGCTGGTATTATTGCCTATGTTATGATGAATGCGCCTGATCTGCATGAGTCAATCAGGAAGCTGTGTAAGTACCAGGATATTGTGTGTGAAGGTATCCAGACAAGCTTTGAAGTAAAGCGGCAGGAAGCGCATGTGGTATTGCAGGTAGTAAGCCCGGCCTTAACAGAGCCAAGGTATGCCATCGATTGTGAAATGGTAATTTACAGCAGTGCTTTTGCTGCACTGGTAGGAGAAAAGATACCGTTTAAGCAAATCAGCTTTGCTTATCCTAAACCTGACAGTACAGAAGAACACCAGCGCATTTTCGATAATGCAGAACTGTTATTTGATATGCCCCAGAGCGGGTTCGTGTTTGATGCGGAGTGGCTGGCAAAGCCTGTCGTAAGTGCTAACCCTGAGCTGAACCTGCTGTTTGAGCAATATGCGAACGAGTACCTGCAACGGCTGCGGGAACCCAAAAGCATTACCGAGCGGGTGCAGCGGGAACTGGCTCAACTGCTCAAAGGAGAAGAACCTACCATCACGACAGTATCTCGTAATCTGGCCCTTAGTATCCGTTCGCTTCAGGCCAAACTGCAGGAAGAGGGTACTAGTTACCAGGCGCAGTTAGATGAAGTACGCAAAGAACTGGCTATCCGCCACCTCAAAAGCGGGATGCATACTGTTTCAGATGTAGCTTACCTGCTTGGTTTCTCAGAGCCCAGCGCCTTTTCCCATTCTTTTAAAAAATGGACAGGCCTGCCGCCGCAGCTTTACAGGCAGCAGGTGCTTATTCCTTAACACTTATTTTGCATCGTATTCCCTGAACCATTGCAACGTATCCTGTATGGCTTCCGGCATTGGGGTACGGTGCAGCTGAGGTAAAGCCTGCCGTAGCTTATCATCGCGCAGGAGCACGGTGTTCTGCCAGAGGTAAGCCATTTCCGAAATCTCCTTCATCATAGGCATCAATAAACCCAGAACAGAAAACATGGCTTTGCTATAAAGTTTATGCGTCGGTTTGGTGCCTGCCATAGCTGCAATTTGCGCCTGCCATTGTTTTATGCTGGGCACTACTTCGCCTGCATAGTTGTAAAGTGCATAGGGTTCTGGCTGCGGAAGTTTGGAGAGCTCATAAAAGGCAAGCGCTGCATCGGGTGTGTACACAAGCTGGTGCGGTATATCGTTGCGGTACAGCCAGGGCATGGCCTTCCCGTGCAAGGCGCCTCTAAAGACAGGAGCAATTCCTTCATTCAGTACGTTCGGTCCCCAGAAATCCGGAAGCCTTACATTAATTACCTGGCATTTGCCTGCAGCAGCTTGTTTAAGCAGTTGCTCCAGCTCTGCACGAATAGCGCCTTTCCGTGTGTTGGGAGCTTCAGGACTGGTCTCTGTGATTTCGCGGGTAAGGCCATAGTTGTAAATATTGCCAGGAAAAAGAATGGTGGCTTTGTTTACAGCTGCGGCATCTATAACATTTACTGTTACCCGCTGCATATTGCCCTGCCATTTCGGGTAAGGATAGTTAATGCCATGAAAGATGTGAGTAGCCTGAGCACCCAGCTGTTGTAGCAGCTCTTTATGCTGCGCATCACCTTCTGCAAACTGTAAATTGGCAGACACCGGAAAAAGCTTCTCGGCTTTTTTCCTGTCCCTGACAAGTAAAGTTACCTGCTCGCCCTGTTGCAGCACCTCCTTTGCAAATGCATAACCAATGCTGCCCGTGCTGCCTAAAATTAAATAGTGTCTGTTTTGCTGTGCCATCTGCTTTAAATTAAAGTACACTACAAAGCTATACTTACAGGTAGCCTTCCCTCTTGACAGAAGCTGCAAACAACATGACCGATCGTGCAAATATGGATGGGGCGTGAGAAATTATAAATCAGAAATACTTTAGGAATGCCTTTGGCTGCACCATTGTTAAACTAAACCCTGAGCTTTATCGTCAGATCATGGGTTCTTGTTATACTTCTTGTGTATTTGGTGCTTCCAACTCTGCTCAAAACCTGTTAACTTGCCTGATGCCGTTCTCCGTTTACAGGAAAACCTGAAGTATGAGACATGCCGTATCATGCACGGCGAAAGCTTCGCACTGTCTTATGGCTCACATCCTGTGTCTTTTGTTTGAGCATTCAAAATGAAAAACATTCTCAAGAACTACCGCCGTCGGCTCCTGAACCTGAGTGCTAATAATAAGGCGCTGATGCTCTTGCGTTTGTCTAAAGAGATGCATCTGGATGTGCAGGAGCTGGACTTTTTAAACAGTGAGTCTGCTTTCAGTATCATACAAAGACTGCTTGCCGGAAAGCAAAAAATACAGCTTTGCCCTTATGCAGATAGCCGCTTTGCACCAGTAACACCTGTGAGCCGACAGCTGCGGCAGATAAAACGAAAACAGGAAATGCTGTTTGAGGAGCGGGGCAGCAAAGAGTTATACCTGGGTTGGCCTTTTGTGCATGGCAGGTTTACGGATGGCACAGTAGCGCGTTGCCCTTTGCTGTTTTTCCCGGTACAGCTGCAGGTAAATGCGGCGCAGGAGTGGGAGCTGGTGCAGGATACTATGCAGCAGGCACACTTTAACCAAAGCTTCTTGCTGGCCTATGCACAATATATGCACGTACCTGTGGCAGAAGAGCTGGTGGAGTTCGATATAAGTTCTCTTTCGCAGGACCCGCTGGACTTTCGCACCAAGCTGTACGAACTGCTTAAAGAATGCAGGCTGGCGGTGCATGTGGGGCGGGAGCTGTTTGCAGATAGGCTTGCTCATTTTAAAGCGTATAAGAAGGCTGATTTTGAAGAAAGAATAAAGCCAGGGCAACTGCACCTGGAGCAGGAAGCCGTACTGGGCATTTACCCACAGGCAGCTTCTTACCTGGTGGCTGATTACGACGAGCTGCTGGAGCGGGAGGAGCTACAGCAGCCTGAGGATCTTTTTTCTCAGCCTGAAACAGAACGAGCAGGAAGTGCACAGGCGCAACATACCTTTACCGTGTTCGGGTTGGATGCTTCGCAGGAGGTAGCGCTGCAGCAGGTCAAGCAGGGGAAATCGATGGTGGTGCAGGGGCCGCCCGGAACAGGTAAATCGCAGCTTATCTGCAACCTGGTTTCTGACTTTACGGCCCGAGGCAAAAAGGTGCTGGTGGTGAGCCAGAAGCGGGCAGCCCTGGATGTGGTGCACCAACGGCTGGCTTCGAAAGGTCTGGCTGATTTCGCTGCCCTGGTGCATGATATACATGCCGACAGAAGAAATATTTACCAGCAACTTCAGCTACAGGTAGAGCAGGTAGAGGAATATCGTAAACAAAACCTGGCCCTGAACAGCATCTATACCGATCGGCGTTTTCTGGAAGTAAGCCGTGGCATTAACAAGTGCATCCAGACATTAGAAGCCTTTAAGCAGGCGCTCTTTAGTACAAGCCGGTGCGGCTGGTCTGCCAAGGAGTTATACCTGCAAAGTAATTTGTCAAGACCTCACCTGCGCTTGGGCACTTTGTACAAAAGATTTACAGCCGATACCTTAGTTGAATTCTTGCCTCGCCTCCGCAGCTACCTGGAACAGGCGCAGGTGTTTGAGCAGCAAGATTTTGTACTGAAAACACGGCACAGTTTGAAAGGCTGGGGCTGGGCGGAACGAAATCGGCTGGAGGGGCTAATCGATACTATACGGCCTAACTATACTTATTGGCAGCAGCAATTAAGCCACTGCAGTGGCTACGCCTTTGCCTGGGAGCAGCTGCCCGTGTTCTTAAATGCCCTGCCAGTTATCACACAACTACAAAACTTGCTGCAGCACAAAGAAGTAGCAAGAGCCGTGCAGCAACTGGTACAGAAAAACAGCAACATTAAAGAGCTGTCGGAGCAGGTAAAGCAGTTACACGACTTATACATGGTTTGCCCTGCGCCTGATGCTGCTATTCCGGAAGGGTTAGTAAATGAGGTGAACCGTGCTTTAATAGCTTATGAGCAGCAGCATGTAAACTTTTTTAAAGGTATAGGGTGGGCCTTTTCCGTTGATAAAAAAGTGCTAAAGCAGGCGCTGTCGCGATACAACTGGGCGCTAACGGAGGCAAACGTGGGTAAACTCCGGTATCGGCTGGAGCTGAGAGAGCAGGCAACGCAAATGATCAGCTTTGTGAATAGTAGCCTGGCAGTTAAACTGAGTTTAGAAGATAATCCAACGCCAATGCTGCAAAAACTGCAGTTGGCAGAGCAGGCGCTAAAAGCCTGCCAGTTGCTCCGGCAACTGCATAAGCATCAGGTGCTGCATAAAGCGCAGTGGGAGCAAAGTAGCCTACAAGAGCAGCTAGGTTTGCTGGCAGGCGCAGTTAATAACTTGCAAGAGCTAACCCAGGAGTGGCTGCAGTGGTTGCCCGGTGAGCAGGTAATGCAGTTGCTAAGGGATGATCAGCATAAGGAAATCCTGCTAAAAGCACTGCAGCAGCATTTCGAAACGCTGGTGGCGTACGACACGGCTTTTGCATCTTTTTCAGAAGCTGAAAAGGAAGTAGTACAGCAGGTCGTAATGCAGAAACCGGAATCGGCAGAGGAGGGAGTAGAATTGTTTCTGAACGGGCTATACCTGCATTGGCTCCAGGATCTGGAGCAACAGGAGCCGGTTTTGCGGCTGCCTTCGAGCGGAGAACTACATACCATAGAGCAGGAGCTGCAGCAGTTGCTGGCAGAGAAAAGTAAGCTGAGCCAGGAGATTGTGCTGTCGCGGTTGCGGGAGCAGACCTACCGGAATATAACGTATAACCGCCTGGGAAATGCCGTTACCTACCGAAGGCTACAGGCACAGGTAAGCAAAAAAAGAAGCCTGTACCCGATCCGTAAGCTGCTTGCCCTGTTCGGGGAGGAGGTGCTGGACCTGGTGCCCTGCTGGTTGTGCTCTCCTGAAACAGTATCGGCCATAATGCCGCTACAGGCCTACTTCGACTTAGTTATTTTTGATGAGGCTTCGCAATGTTTTGCCGAAACAGGTATACCCGGTATAATGAGAGGCAAGCAGGTGGTGGTGGCCGGCGATGAGCAGCAGCTAAAACCAACCGACATTTACCGCACCCGCTGGGCTACAGCAGAAGACGAAGAAGAGTTTTCGGCTGAATCGCTGTTGCAGCTTTGTAACCTGTACCTGCCAAACGTAATGCTTACGCAGCATTACCGCAGCCAGTACCCGGAACTGATCGACTTTTCGAACAGCCGTTTTTATAAGGGCAAACTGGAGCTGGTACCGCATCGCCACAACCTGAATGCTGCCACACCTGCCATCGCGTTTATAAAGGTAAACGGCCTCTGGAAAGAGAACTGTAATGTGCCTGAGGCAGCCAGGGTAGTGGAACTGGTACTGGAACAGCTAAAAACAGGACAGACTGAAATAGGCGTTATCACATTTAATTACCCGCAGCAGCAACTGATACTGGATCTGCTGGAAGAACAGGCTATGCTACAGCAGGTGCTCTTGCCCGAAGCTTTGGTAGTAAAGAATATCGAAAACATACAAGGTGATGAAAAAGATCTGATCATACTTTCTGTCGGGTATGCACCAAATGAACAGGGGAGGGTAGTAGCACAGTTCGGTAGTCTGAGCCAGGCAGGAGGCGAGAACAGATTGAATGTAGCAGTTACACGAGCCAGAAAGCAGGTGCTGGTGGTAAGCAGTATCTATGCAGAAGAACTGCAGGTTGATGCTGCCGTGCATGCAGGTCCGAAATTGCTGAAAGAATACTTGGCCTATACTCGTGCTGTTTCTGAAGGAAAGTATGCGCCTGCTCCCCGGCAAGTACCTATGCCTGCGCATTATCCTTCTCTTAAAGAAAAGTTAGCGATGCAACTGCCGTTACTAAAGCAGGAGCTGCCTTTCGCCGATCTTTCGGTAAAGCAGGAGCAAAAATACATGGGCGTCGTTTTAACCGACGACGATCTATATTATAGCCAGCCATCGGTGCGCCACCACCATGCCGATTTACCCAAACAACTACAGGAGCGGGAGTGGCCGTATTGTAAAGTGTATAGCCGGGAGTACTGGGCAGATGCAGCCAAGGTGCTGGAGCGGCTAAAGATGAATGTATCGTCAGAATAGTTTCTGATACCTCAGCATCTGAAAAGTATCGTATCTATACCCATTCTTGCGCATGAAGTATACAGCTGTGATTTGCCCCCTAAAATAGATGACTCAATTATTTACTATTTATGTATACCTGCAAAGTTTAATTTGTGGTTGTAGCGGCGACAGGTGGCATAGCGATTTTGTGCGGCTACGGAAAGATTATAAAGTGAAAGTGCAGCGGATTGCTACTGTGGATGAGGGTATACTAGAAAGTTCCGGTCTGGCCCATGCCTCCGACAGCACCTTCTGGACACATGGCGACAGTGGTCTTAAAAGCGATCTTTTTCTGACCAATTTAAAAGGAGACTTACTAGATGTTGTATCGCTGCCTGTTTCTAACTACGATTGGGAAGACCTGGCCAAGGATAAGGCCGGTAATTTATACATTGGAGATTTCGGTAACAACGCCAACACACGCACCGACCTGCGGGTTTATAAAGTACAGGCAGGTACTATGGCAGTAACAGATACCATTAACTTCCGCTTTGCCGACCAGGAGGTATTTCCGCCGCCATTCAGAAAAAGACATTACGATCTGGAGGCTTTCTTTTACCGCTCAGATAGCTTGTACCTCTTTTCCAAGAGCAGGGCCCTCTTTAAACCGATCACAAGACTGTATAAAATGCCTGCGCAGGCAGGAGAATACGATGTGCAGCCCCAGGAAGAGCTAAGGTTGCAATCTCCTGTTACCGCTGCCGATATAGCTCCTGCAGAAGATGCTTTTGCTTTGCTGGGCTACGGCAGGTTATACCTATTTAAGCCGGCCAGTGCTGCGGGTAAGGTTAACTTTAATGGGAAACGCTACTGCCTGCCCATTGGCAGAACAGGTCAGGCAGAGGCGGTGCTTTACCTGTCTCCGGGCCAGCTGCTTGTATCCAATGAAAGAGGAAAGTTATACCTGGTAACGTTTGCGCCGAGGCATCAGAATTAACCAACTATATAGCAATTGCCGTAGTATAGCAGAAGCATCATCATTAATAAACAGACCTTATGCAGGAAACGATATTGGTTACAGGTGCCACAGGCACTGTAGGCCGTGAAGTAATAAAACAGCTTTCTATGCGCGAAGTACATGTGCGTGCTGGAGTGCATTCCATTATAAAAGGTGAAAACCTGAAGCGCCTGCCAGAGGTAGGGGTAACAGAAATCAATTTTAAAAATCCGGCTTCTTTACACGCCGCTTTTACACATGCCAATCGTTTGTTTATAGTTGCTCCTTTTACAGAAGGGCAGGTAGAGATGGAGAAAAACCTGGTAGATGAGGCAAAGAAACAGGGGGTAAGGCACATTGTGAAGTTATCTGCCAGCGGAGCCGAAGCAGAGCCGGGCATACAGCTGGGCCGGTGGCATCGCGAAGTCGAGCAGTACATAGAGGCAAGTGGCATTCCATATACTTTTCTGCGCCCTTCCGGCTTCATGCAAAACATTGTAAACTATAATGCAGACAGTATAAACGAGCACAATAAGTTTTACCTGCCGGTTGGCGAGGGAAAGGTTAGTTATATTGATGTGCGCGATATAGCAGCTGTGGCCGTAGAGGTGCTTACTTCTGATGAGCATTACCATAAAGCCTATACCTTAACAGGTCCGGAGGCCATTAGCCACAGCGAAATAGCTACGGTTTTAACACATACCTTAGACCGGATGATCACTTTTGTAGATGTGCCGGAAGAAGCTGCACGTGAAACCATGCTGTCGCAGCAGATGCCAGCCTGGAAAGCCGATGCCATGCTGGAGCTTTACGGGCTCTATAGAGCAGGGTACGGAGCACAGGTAACTACTGCCGTAGAAGAAATTACAGGAAACAGCCCTCATAGCTTCAGCCAGTTTGCCGAAGACTATAAAGCTTGTTTTATACCTGCCTGATAAGGACGGCAGCAGCTAAGTTTAGCACAGAAACAAAAAATCCCTCTATAAGAGGGATTTTTTGTTTCTGTGCTAAACTTATTTCTGTTAATCATCATCTCTGTTAATGTCGCGGTAGCGATCGCTTCTGCGGCTCTGGTAACGGTTGTCGTCTTCGTTCTCGTTGTAGTTAGAATAACCACCGCGTCTGGAAGAGCTCTGGTCGCCGGAGCTATTGCGGTAGTTTTCGCGCGAAGAAGAGCCACGGTTATCGCTGTAATAAGAAGTGCCACTGTCCATGGAGCCGTAACGGCTTTGATCGCCGCCTCGGCCGCCCTGGTTGTAGCCACCTTCTCTCCAGTCGTCCTGACCATACTTGCCACGGTTATACTGGTTCTCTAAAGAACCGTAGCCGCCACCGCTAAAGCCTCTGTTAGCACCATAACCACTGGATGCACCAAAATCACGGTCATCGCGGTCGCTATAGTTCGATCTGCCGGAACCTGAGCCTGTCATGCTGGAACCGCGGCCGCTTTGTCCGCTGCCATAACCACTCTGCGAGCCATAGCTATCCTGGCCTGCGCCATAGCTTCTGCCTTGGTTGCCATATCCTTGGTTACCATAGCCTTGTCCGCCCCGGCTGCCGCCTCTTTCATTTCTGGAAGATTCGTACTCATCGTTATAAGAACCACCTCTGGAGCCGTAGCCGCCCTGGCTGCCATAGCCACCTTGCATTGAGCTCTGAGAATCATATCCTCTGGAAGAGCCACGGTCGTCGCGGTCGTATTCGCTCATGCCTCTTGATGAGCCGTAGCCCATTGAGCCATAACGGTCGCGGTCGCCATAGCCTCCGCTCGAATTCGATCTGCCGGAGCCACGCCCTTCCTGCCCGCTGCCGTAGTTGCCCCAGCCCATATCGTCGGAGCCGTAGTTGTTTTGTGCGCCATAGTTGCCATTGCCCTGCGATGAGCCATTGCCAGATTGGTTGCTGCTTCTGCGTGAACCATAGCCACCCTGCACATTGTCGTTGTCGTAATTATAAGAGGAGCCGGAATAGTTTCTCGGGCCCTGGTTGCTGCTGGTATAGCCGCCACCCTGGTTTCTGAAGTTACCGCTCAGGCCGCTGTCGGAGCTGCCATAGTAGCTTTGAGAGGAGTTTCCCTGTGTACCAAACGCACCCGAAGTACCTCCCGATATAATGCCACCCTGGCGGTCTCCTTCTCTATCTTGGTAGCCGCCTTGCAGTCCGCCTCTGGAAGCACCGTAATCCTGATCCTGGAACCTGACACGATTGCCTTCCATGCCACCCTGGTTGCCATAGTTAAAGCCGCCGATTGAGCCCAGGTTATCCTGATCGCCGTAGTCGCTGCCAGAGCTGCCATACATAGAGCTTCTGTAGTCATCTCTGTCACGGTCTCTGCCACTGCCACTGCCACTGTTGTTTCCTCTGTCGTTGTTCCATTGCGAATAGCCGCCATAGCTTGCCCCGGAGTTGCCGTAGTCGCTGCCCTGAGAGCCGTAGCGTGCGCTTCTGTCGTTATCGTTATCGGAAGTGCCGCCATAGTTGCCGCCACCGCCGTAGCTACCGCCACCCTGGCCGCTCATGCTGCTGCTATAGCCACCGCCATAGCCCTGGCCTCTGGACATACCACCGCCCTGAGAGGAAGAACCATAGTCGCTCTGGTAGCCATAACCGCTTTGGCCGCCATAGTTGCTGTTCTGTGAACCATACCCATAGCCCCCTTGCGAACCATAGCCGCTCTGGCCGCCAAAGCCTCCCTTCGTGCTTTCGTCCTGGTTGTTGTTTGATTGAGAACCAGAATTACTGCTGCTCTGTGTGCTGTTGTTTTGTGAAGAGGAGCTGTTCATCTTAGATTCAGAGCTATCACTGGTGCTGCCAGTGCCTGTGTTAGCCATTGTGGTAGTGCTGCCTGAATCTTTGCCACTGCTTTGCTTTTTGGAAGAAGAGCTGCCGGCAGTGCTTTTAGTAATATCGTTTGATTTGGCAGTTGCTTTAGTGCTTTTTGAATCAGAAGATTTCGCGTCGGTTTTAGAACTTGACTTTGCTTTGGTGGAAGAAGACTTAGAGTCAGAGGCTGAAGTCTTGCCAGAGCCTTTTAATGAAGAGGCTTCCGGAGAAGCAGATGCAGTTGATGAGCTATCGTTACTGCCGCCTTCATCTTTGCGTGATAAGAAATTTGACGCATCATTGGTTGAGTCTGTTGACTGATCCGTCGCCTGATTTTTTTCGTTTTCTTTCATAGTTCAATTCTCCTTGGTTTTATTAGTATTTAATATAGTTCTTTTTCTATAATCTGTTATTCAATAAAACAGGCTGCCAGTCATACAGAAAGCAGGATTGGCTATAGTTTTTAAGCTGTTTTTAAATGAGACAGACCGTTTTAGCTATACGAACTTAATGGTACATAGTTCTTTTAAGGATTTTGAATCTGGTCTATTAAAATATAATTTTTTAAATATATAGGCAGGGCGTAAAGTATAGGCCGGAATAGCGTGTAAAGCAGCATCGCCAGGCTGTTTTATATAGGCTAAATCTGCTGGGAAAGTTGTGTGTTCTGGTTTGGAAGTGCCAGTATTTCAGATGTTTTTGCTAATATTTAAGCTCGGGTGATTGTTATTTCAAAGTAATTCCTATCTTTGTCGTATTATTTAAATTTATTATCATGCAAACAGGTAAAGTAAAATTTTTCAACGTATCTAAAGGCTTTGGCTTCATCGTAGCTGACGATACAAACCAAGACATCTTTGTTCACCAGACTGGTCTTATCCATGAAGTACGTGAAAACGATCGCGTTTCTTTCGAGGTGAAAGAAGGTAAAAAAGGATTGAATGCAATTAACGTAGAGAAAATCTAAGTTATACATATAAGTAGTCTCCCGACTATCCATTCCATCTATTTTAACCCGCTCATGTTCATGAGCGGGTTTTTTTAGCTTTCTGCTCAGGCTTTTGAGCTTTTCTTTTCCTCGTTGTTCTCTTCCCCTTTTTCCAGACCTTCTTCTATCAGTTCCTGGGCTTCCTGTTTATCTTCCTGCACAGGTTTAGGATGATATTGCGCTTGCTCGTGCTGTGGTTCATAACTTAGCGTAATGGCTATCGGGAAATGATCGGAACCGAATTTAGATAGCCGGCGAAGTTCCGCTAAGCGAAAAACGGGATCGTAGAAAACATGGTCGAGGGGGTATCGGAACAGAGGAACAAAGGCATTATATGTATTGTAAAAGCCCCGGCCTACCCGTGGGTCAATAAGTCCGCTTATGTGCTTGAATAGCTTCGTAGTTCTCGACCAGGCTACATCGTTCAGGTCTCCGGCCACAATCGAAGGATAAGGCGTTTTTTTCGACATCTTAGCGGCTATAAGCAGCTCTGCTTCCCTGGTTTCTGTATCTTTCAGGAAGCGCGGTGGCTGAGGGTGTACCAGAAATAAATCGAACTTTGCGCCGCCAGGCAGTTCTACTACAGCATACATAGAAGGGATACCGTCTTCTACTAAGAAGCGTACCTCGGTATCATGTAATTTAAATCTGCTGTAAAAAAGCATGCCGTATGTATTTTCGAGCGGCTTTTTAATAGAATAGGGGTACTCTTTATCCAGCACAGGCCGCAACTCCTGGTGCCACTTCTCGTTCGGCTCATTTATTACCAGCATATCAGGTTGCTCCTGCAGTACCAGCTCAAGAAACTTCCGGTAATGCTTGTTTGTCATCCTGACATTTGAGATCATAAACTTCAGGGTATTATCCGGTGCCTGCTTCTGCGCACGCAAAGCTTCTCTGCGGGCCAGCGGGGTAAAGTGGTAGATATACCTGACTTCGTTCAGAATAGCTAAAGCCCATATGACAAGCATTGTAATTTCTACTGCTGAAGCAGTCGGAAGGCCGTAAAGCGCCAGGTAGGTAATTAAAACCGCGGATAAGATAATGGCGACATGCGCTCTCGGAAAATCAAGTACTCTGATCCACCAGGCAGTGGTTTTGATGAGCGGCAGAAAAGAGAATACCGAAAGAATTGCGCCTAATATACAGAGGGTGGTTTTCATGCTTATGTGTAGGTATGGGGGTAATGGATACTTGAAAATTACCGTTTTTGTTTCTCCTGCATCTTGTACGTATCAGCATTTAATCCGATGAATATTTCATTTGAAAGCTTGAAATAAAAATGGCCCTTACAACATTAAGTTGCAAGGGCCATGGGTAAGTTACAAAGAGCTACTTATTCGGTTGAGTGCCTGGCTACGCGCACACCCACCGACATGATATTCGGCAGCGGATCGCGGCGCATGTATTGAGTTAATACAAGCTTGTGCGCTCCAACTTTATGAAAAGCTACATTCTTAATAGCGAGCGCCTGCAAGTCATAAATATCGCTGGAGCCTTTCCCTAGCGGCCTGCCTGTTTTAGCATCCATCAGGTGCAGCTCGTGCAGTTGAGACGAAAGCTGCTGGCCATCCGGCCCCAGCAACTGGTGACGCAGATACAAATTATAGTAGTCGTAGGAAAGCGAGTACCTTACATTAAAGTAAATATTATACCGCTGGGTAGTATCCTGTACTACAAACTCAAATACTGGTGTGTTCTCTACTGCCCAGTCTCCGTTTTCAATCTCTGTATTTTGTTCATATAAGCGGTTAGGGTCACAACTGCTTAGCATGAGTAGCACCAGAGAAGCAAGTAGCGCTAATTTTTTAGGCATCTGTACGCGGTTTATTCTGCTGATCTGACCTGTTCCCCCTGAATGGCTTGCGGGACTTGTGCTTTTTAGGCTGCTGACCAGCTTCTGCCACAGCAGCTGGTTTGGGCTGAGCCTGTTGCTGTCCTGCTTGTGCCGCTCCGGCTTTAGGAGCATCTTCTCTTGGCGCTTTATTTTTGTTTTTAAAAGGTTTATGGCTTTTGCGCTGCTTGTGTTGCTGCTCCTGTTCTTTGCTGTGAGGCCTTGCTTCGGCATGTTGCTGCTTTGGCTGAGCTTCTACAGGTTGCTGTTGTGCCGCGGTACCTTCAGCATCAGTTTTCTTTTTCTTTTTCTTCTTTTTCTTTTTACTCTTGAATTTGTCGTCGAGGCGCTCAAGGTTACCTTCTACCTGTGCCACAAACTCGTTTTGTTTTGGCTCGGCCTGCGCTTCAATAACCAAGGCTTCTACCGCAACACCTTTGGCATTCTGCTCCAGTATTTCCTTTACACGCAGTACAGGCACAGGATACCAGTTATTGTCGCCTTTGTAGCCGAACCACATCATCTTTTTAAAGATGTCGGTTTTCTGCAGAATGGCATCACCCTGCTGCGTTTGCAAAGGCCTGTTAACCGTAGGAATATCCTTTAAGGCATCCATATACGTTTCCAGCTCATAATTGAGGCAGCACTTCAGCCTGCCACACTGGCCGGAAAGCTTGCTAGGGTTAAGCGACAGGTTCTGGTACCGGGCTGCTGTAGTGGATACACTCTTAAAATCGGTGAGCCAGGTAGAGCAGCAGAGTTCACGACCACAAGAGCCTATACCTCCCAAACGACCCGCTTCATGGCGAAGGCTGATCTGGCGCATTTCGATACGCACTTTAAACTCCTCTGCCAGCTTCTTAATCAGATCACGAAAGTCTACACGGTCATCAGCAGAATAGTAGAAAGTAGCTTTGCTTTTATCTGCCTGGTACTCTACATCTGACAGCTTCATTTTTAAGTTGAGCTGTTGTATAATCTCGCGTGAGCGGTACATGGTGCCGCCTTCCATATCCCGAACCTCGTCAAACTTCTCCATATCGCGTTCGTTGGCGATACGGTAAATGCTTCGGATCTCTTCGTTGTTGTCTATCTTCTTTTTCAGCATCTGGAGGCGAACCAACTCGCCCTTCAACGACACATGGCCTATATGATGGCCGTTTGGTACATCAACAACAACGGCATCGCCGGTAGTAAGATTTAACCTGTTTGTATTGCGATAGAATTCTTTACGACCTCCCTTGAAACGAACCTCTACAATGTCGAATTCCTCAAACGATGTGGGCAATTCCATATCGCTGAGCCAGTCGAACACATTTAAACGGTTGCAACCTCCTGTGCTGCATCCGCCGTTGCTTTTGCAGCCGGCAACGCTACTGTCAGCGCCGCTTTTTGTGCCACATCCGCCACTAGAACATGAACTACATCCCACAGTTTTATCTCCTTATATAGCTGTTAAGCTTATTTAATTCTTCTTTTCTATTATGATAATTAACAAATATACTAATTTTTTGAGCTTTTGCTTCAGCTGCTGCTATTTGTCGTCGGCTTGTGAACACCTAATTCGGTTTTTTAGTGCTAAGGTGCTTCATAAAAGCCTCCAGAACCGCTAAGCAATTCAGCATGAAAGTAGAAAGTGCTGAAAAATAAAGTATAATTTTAGGCAATGCTTCGGAAATTACTTTCACATGCGGCAATTTACGGACTGGCATCGCAAGTGCCTCGTCTGGCTGGTGTACTGGCGCTGCCTCTTATTACGCAGTACCTCACGCCTGATGATTATGGAGTAGCAGGAGTCGTGGCAGCCTATGCTTATGCTCTAACCATGCTGCAGTCGCTGGGCCTGTCGGTGGTGATGGTGAATGCGTTTGCCCGGTATCCGAAGCGGTATGTGTGGGTATGGAGGCAGCTACATGGTTTTTTGTTGCTGTGGTCGATGCTGTATGGCCTGCTGATGCTGGGTGTGCTGTACCTGGCTGTGCCCGGGATTGCTGCTGAAGATCGCTTTGCCATTGCCTGTCTGTACAGCCTGCCGGTTATGTTCTTTGCAAGTACAGATATGCAGTCAAGCTTATACTACCAGCTGTCGCAGAAGCCTCTGCCGGTGGCGTTGCGGTCTTTCTTGGTTGGAGCAGTAAGCGTCGCAACTACGGTTTTTACCATTGTTTACCTGAGAATGGGCTATATGGGCTGGTTTTATGCGCACTTCCTCTCAACGGGTGTAAGATTCCTTTTCAATAGCTATAGTGTATATGTAAAGCTAAAGTGGTGGCCGATTATAAACTTCAGGTGGGCCGAGATTAAGAAAGCCCTCCATGTTTCTTTGCCTGTAGTGCCGCATAATTTCTCGTTTTTTCTGCTGGATAATTCCGACAGGCTGGTACTGGATGTCCTCAAAGTACCGCTGCATCAGATAGGCCTTTACAATGTTGCTTCCAGCTTTGGCAATTATTTTATGATTGCCAGCAATGCAGTTGTACAGGCCGCCTCTCCCTTTTATATGCGGTATTACGCACAGCAAGCAGATGTTGAGGCCGCTAAGCTGGCCCGAAGAATGACCTTTGCTTTGCAGACTCTCTTTCTGCTGACTACTTCGCTGGGCAGCTTATGGATGAAGGAGGTTTTTCAGCTCCTGATCCGGAATGAGGCTTTACAGGAGGCTTACCCGCTGGCAATCATTATCCTGATGGGGTATAACTTCAGGCCCATGTACCTGGCCGCTATGAATTTACTGGCATACAGAGAACATACCAATAAGCTCTGGAAGGTGTCTTTAGTAGCTGGCGTGGCAAATCTGGGGCTTAATTTTTTGCTTGTTCCGGTGTTTGGGTATCAGGCTGCCGCCTTTACCACGTTTGCAGCCCTCATGTATATGGGGTATGCCGGGCATTTTCTGAAGGCTTACAAGCAGGCGGCTCTCGTAAATTACTATCCTTTACATTGGTTGAGCGTAACTATACTGGCATTGCTCACGGTTTACTTGCTGGCTGCAATTGATCTGCGGCTAAAAGTAGTGATAACCAGTGCAGGATGTACTGCCGCTATTGTATATCTGATTACACAAAGGCACAGATTATCTCCTGCAGTAAAAAAAGATATTGGCTAAAGCTTTGCAGTTAGGCTTTTGTTCGCAAACTAGTGGCTCCGTTAGTTCTCCAGATACTTTGGTATTACCTGTTTAAGTATCTGTTTATTCACATTAAACTTTAAAGAATGAATACAGCTTGGTTTTACCTGATTTTAGCGGGACTCTGCGAAATAGGATGGGCATTTGGGTTAAAGTACAGCGAAGGATTTACCAAGGTTGGTGCCAGCATTGTTACAGTAGTTGTGATGATTCTGAGCTTTGTTCTGCTTTCGCAGGCCATGAGAACATTGCCCTTAGGTACAGCTTATGCCATCTGGACAGGTATTGGTGCTGCTGGTACGGCTATATTGGGTATGTTTTTTATGAATGAGCCCAAAGACATGATGCGCATACTCTGTTTGCTTTTAATTATAGCGGGAGTTATCGGGCTCAAGTTTTTTTCAGAAGGCAAAGGCTAAGTAGATCAAGGTTGTAGATTGTATACATCCAGTTCCTTTTGGGAAAACAGGTATGTATACTTGTTGCTCACGAAAGCTGCCTGATATACTTTAGAAGAAGGAAGTGCTATGGTGCGTTGCTTTTGCTGATATAAGTCGTAAAAGTACAGAATATTATCTTTTACGAAATACAGCTCATTGCCATAGAAGCTTATATAGGAGAGGCCTGTAAAAGGAAGTTTAGTCGTGTAGTTGCCTAAATTGTCAAATACCAACACTCCTCCGTTAGCATCCAGCATGTATACCTTGTTCTGGTATTCGCGCAGTTGCCTTACATCCAAATTGGCCTGGTCCAGGATCAGGTTAAGAGGGGTGCTTACCGTCACGCTCCTGTTTCTGATGTCCAGTTTGCTGAGTGTAAGTTCCGTTTCATTAAAAAGCCAGAAGCTATCGTCGGAAGATTGAGTAGCAGCCCGTACAGTGCCCGAAATATTATAGTCGGAGAGCTGGGTACTGGTAATTGGCCTCAGAAAGCGGTCGAGCAAAAGAATTTCCTGTCTGTCTTCGTAAAAAAGCAGCACTTTCAGCGGATTCCAGGCTTCTATGGCTGCTATTTGCCCTCTGGTGGTCGGAGAAAAGTGAAGTAAAGGTTTACCGGAAGGATCATACTTCCGCAATGTCCGTTTTGCATCCAGCATGTATATATTTCCATCACGATCCTGTGAGATAGTGGAAGCAGAACTGGTAGAAAGGCTATGGCTGTAGGTTAAAGTGCTGTAGCTCTGTTGTGCAAAAGCCGGAGAAATAAGCAGGCACAGCTGTAAAAGTGCGATAAAGCAAATGTTATTTTTCAAAATGCTCTAGTTTAAGTGTAGTTCCATCGTACACAGCATAAGAGCAAAAATTGACCCATTCGCCAAGGTTAATGTAGCGGCTGTTTTCAGTTACCGGCAGGTCGAGTGGTAAGTGCCTGTGCCCGAATACATAATAATCGTGGTGTTGTTTCGCCTCTACCTCTTTTGAATACTGCATCAGCCACTCATCATCCCCTAAAAATTTTTCATCTTTCTCGTTATTACTGATGCGGCTTCTCCTGGACCACATGTTGGCCACACCTATACCTAAATTAGGGTGTACACGAGCAAAAAGCCATTGGCAGGCTTTATTGGCGAATACTTTTTTTAGGAATTTATAAGTATGATCGCCGGGCCCCAAGCCATCGCCATGGCCAATGTAAAAGGTTTTCTCCCCGATCCGGGTTGAAATAGGATGGCGCATAATTGCAATATTTAATTCCTGCGGGAAATAATCAAACATCCACATATCGTGGTTGCCCGTGAAAAAAAGCACCGGAATTCCTGCGTCTGTTATTTCAGCAAGTTTTCCTAAAAGCCTGATATAGCCTTTGGGGATAGCATGCTTGTATTCAAACCAAAAATCAAAAATATCACCAACCAGCAGAATAGCAGCGGCATCCTGCTGTATCTGGTCGAGCCAACGTACTATTTTCAGCTCTCGTTGTTTACTGGCTGCAGCGTTAGGGACACCTAAGTGGAAATCAGAAGCAAAGTATACTTTTTTACCTGGCGCCAGTTCTTTAATGCGGAAGGTCATCAATCAGGAAAAGGACTAATTGTTTAGGACCATGGGCTCCCATGACCAATGTTTTTTCTATATCGGCAGTTCGGCTTGGGCCACTTACCAACGATATCATAGAGGGAAAATTATTTTTGTACTTGTCCCGGATCAGCTGCAGGCCGTCTTTGATATCGTGCACCAACTGGCTGGCTTTTGCAACCACCAGGTGAGTGGCAGGATATATGCTTAGCCTTCTTCCGCCTGCTCTGGCAGAGCTGACTAAAACGCTCCCGGTACGGGTTATAAGGGCTTCGCAGGTAGTTAAGCCAGCTTCGGCATCACGTACAAAGTTTTCATCATTATCGATATAGTCTATGCCAGCCTGATACAGGATATTCTGCAGGTTAGGCTCCCACACAAACAGGTGTTGTATGTTCTGCTCTTTTTTAAAGACGTACAGCTGATCAAAGAAGTCTTCTTCTGATTCGCAATAAAAGAAGGTGCCGCTGTTGTTCAAGAAATTCTGAGCAAAAACCACCGACATTTCCTCTGTTGGAATAGCCAGGTGTAATCCGGTTGTAAAGTCTGGGGTAGGAGGAAGAAAAGGCGCAGACTTAGCCAGCGCCTCTCTTACTCTTCTTAATACTATTTCTTTTGTTTTTGCTTCGTACATGCCTGCTTTTATCAAGCTGTTCTGGAGTTGACAGAGTTACCTTTCTCAGCAGGAGTATCATCGTCTTCTTCTTCAGACGCTTTAGGGGCAGGTGCATTTTGCTGCTTGCTAACCGGCTGTACATGTGCTTTTGCATGCTGCTCCAGCTCGAGGGCATGTTTATCCTGCTCCGCCTCGCTTAAAGTCTGGCTACGGTCTGTACCTGCTGTATGTGCCTGGTAGGTGGTAAGGGTGCCAAAAGGACGCTTACCAACTAAACGCTCCAGATCGTTCTGAAAGAGGATTTCTTTCTGCAGTAACTCCTGTGCAACCGTCTCCAGTTCCTGGCGCTTGTCTGTGAGCAGCTTTTTAGTTCGTTCGTAAGCGGCTTCTACAATGCTGCGCACTTCATTATCGATAGTCTCGGCAGTTGCTTCAGAATAAGGCTTATTAAACGAATAATCGGAGCTTTGCTTGGAATCGTAGTAAGATATGTTGCCTATGCGAGGGTTCATACCATACATGGTTACAATGCTATACGCCATTTTAGTGATACGCTCCAGGTCGCTTAGCGCACCTGTTGATATCTTACTGAAAACGATTTCTTCGGCGGCCCTGCCACCAAGTGCCATACACATCTCGTCGATCAGCTGCTCAGTTGTATACAGGAACTGTTCTTTCGGCAGATACTGTGCATAACCTAAAGCGGCAACACCACGTGGAACTATACTTACTTTTACCAACGGATCGGCATGCTCCAGGAACCAGCCTGCTATAGCGTGACCAGCTTCGTGATAAGCCACAATTTTCTTCTCTTCCGGAGAGATAATCTTGTTTTTCTTTTCCAAACCACCAATCACACGGTCTACAGCATCGTTAAAGTCTTGCTGATCTACTGCTTTTTTATTGCGGCGGGCAGCTATCAGGGCTGCTTCGTTACAAACGTTGGCAATTTCGGCACCGGCAAAACCAGGAGTCTGGGCAGCCAGATTCTTAGCATCTACATCTGAGGCCAGTGTAAGAGGACCCAGGTGCACTTTAAAGATTTCGGTACGGCCATTGATATCTGGTTTGTCTATACTGATCTGGCGGTCGAAACGGCCAGGACGCAGTAAAGCAGAGTCGAGTGTATCAGGGCGGTTAGTTGCTGCCAGGATAATAACACCTGAGTCTGTAGCAAAACCATCCATTTCTACCAGCAGGGAGTTCAGCGTGTTTTCACGTTCATCGTTACCACCTGGTTGCTGTCCGCGGCTACGGTGGCGGCCAATCGCATCAATCTCATCTATAAATATAATACATGGCGCCTTCGCTTTTGCTTGCTTAAACAAGTCGCGGACACGTGCTGCACCCACACCCACAAACATTTCTACAAAGTCGGAACCTGAAAGTGAGAAGAATGGTACATCGGCTTCGCCTGCAACAGCTTTGGCCAGCAAGGTTTTACCAGTTCCCGGAGGGCCAACCAGCAACGCTCCTTTAGGTATTTTACCTCCCAGAATGGTGAATTTGGTCGGGTTTTTCAGGAACTCTACAATCTCCTGGATTTCTTCTTTTGCCTCTTCCAGACCAGCTACATCTTTAAAGGTGATCTTTACTTTGTTTTCAGCATCGAACAGAGCCGCTTTCGATTTGCCAATGTTAAAGATCTGACCACCGGCTCCACCGGCTGTCACCCTGCGCATCAGGAACCAGAAACCGAACAGCACCAGAATCAGGAAGCCCCACTGGAAGAAAAAGTCAGTTAAGCCGGTACGTGTATCCAGGGTATAGCCTACACGCTGGTCGCGCGGTACGTTAGCCTGCAGCTTTTCGAGGTCTTCTTTAAACGATTCGGCTGAGATTACCTGAAAATGATAATGCGGGCCTTGCTCGTTCATGGAGAGTACGCCCCGGCTTTCGAGCTGTGAGCGGTACTTCTCGTTGTTGAGGGCTTCCCTTTTCAGATAAACCTCTACCACATTTTTATTCACGATAACCAATCGGTCT
This sequence comes from Pontibacter sp. SGAir0037, assembly GCF_005491705.1. NCBI lineage: Bacteria > Pseudomonadati > Bacteroidota > Cytophagia > Cytophagales > Hymenobacteraceae > Pontibacter > Pontibacter sp. SGAir0037. Next base: position 4,828,390 of record NZ_CP028092.1, read on the forward strand.
ACATCGTTGCTGAGCAGCATTTCTTCAAAATCAGGTTGTACGATTTCGATAGAAGAGTTGCTCTTGTTCAGGTAGGTGAGTCCGAAGATAACCAGGATCAAAATCGCCAGCATCCACAATTGCATAGTAGGCCGTGGAGGCGTGGGCGGAATCATTGGCTTCTTCTTTTTATTTTTTGGTTGTTTATCTTTTTCTGCCATGAATTTTTAGTATCAACTTTGATAAAAAACAGTTACCCATCCAGGTTTGTTGGGATTCCTGTCATTAATATTTTAGACAGATTCTATCTGTTTGATGTTGGCATCGCCCCAAAGCTCTTCCAAAGCATAAAACTGACGTTTGTCTTTTAGGAATATATGTGCCACTACGTCTACGTAATCTAACAGCACCCACTCTTTATTAATGCGTCCTTCGCTCTGCCATGGGTTCTGATGAAGGGCTTTATACACCTCTTCTTCTACAGAAGTAGCAATGGCATCGAGTTGCGTATCAGAAGTAGCAGATGCTATTACAAAATAGTCGGAGACGGCATTTTTAAGTGATTTAAGGTTAAGTACGACAATATCGGTAGCTTTTCTTTCCTGCATACCTTTTACCACAAGCTCTGCCAATATGTCTGAATTAGCCTCAATCTTATTTTCTTTCATTTGCTATCTTTAATTTTGAAGTACAAAAGTATTAAATTCTGTTTAATGTATGTTGCCTAATACGTTGTTTATGGGCCATCAGCTATACAAGCTGGAGGTTTGCGAATCTACAAACACAGAAGCCCATAAGCTTCTTATCAAAAATGAAGCCACAGAAGGCTGTACTATTATAACCGACAGGCAAACGAATGGGCGAGGACAAAGAGGTAATTTTTGGGAGGCTGCACCTGGCAAAAATATTACGCTTTCTGTTATTTTGTCACCTTCTTTCTTGTTTGTCAGGCACCAATTTTACTTAAATATAGCAGTTTCTTTGGGAGTACTAGACTTATTGCATGAGCTGGGGCTTGCTCAGGCAAAAGTAAAGTGGCCCAACGATCTGTATTTTGAAGATAGTAAACTTGGCGGGATATTAATAGAAAATACTATAAACAGCCAAATTATACAACATAGCATTGTCGGGATTGGTTTAAACATAAACCAATTAGTGTTCGGCAATCCTACGGCAACTTCGGTCTCAAAGATTCTTAATAAAGCATTAAACGTGGAAGAAGTTGCCGTTCGTATGCTGGAACTATTGGAAAAGCGTTACCTAGGATTGCGAGCTGGTAAGCTGGGCCAGCTCAAATTTGATTACCTGCAGGCTTTATATCGTTACCAGGAGCCTGCCTGCTTTGAGGTAGGCGGCAAAAGAGTGGCCGGCACAATAGTGGGGGTAGAGGAGAGTGGCAGGTTAGCGGTGGAGATAGAGCAGCAATTGCAGTATTTTGATTTTAAAGAAATTGCTTACCTGATTTAGCTGGCCTTTTTCAATGAAAGTAGTAGCTATAGGTTATCAAATAAATTATTGATTTTTTCTAATGAATTAAAAAATTTATAGTTTTCTATATTGGTTGGGCGTGGTTTAGAAGGAAAGGGCACAATTATTGATACTGTTGTTTTGGTGGAAGGCGGGCAGGAAGCGCAAAAACTGTATTATATTTTTATTAAATCCTGATAAATTAATTACAACTTTTTAAATTATTCTGCTCAAGATCAACTATATTTGTTAACCCAAGCCAATACTGTAGCAGCAGTTTAAAATTTGAGGTACTGACTATGAAGACTTTTACGAAGATATTTTTTGTTGTAACGCTTATAAGCTCTCACTTATTGAGTTTCGCAGCAGATAAAAATGGAATGATAGCAAATCAGGAACAAAACCTGGGAGTTGATCCGGTATATAAAGGCGGAGCTACTCTGTGGAAACTGATGCCTGAGAAAAAAGCAGAGCTTACCTTGTCTGCCCAGAATGCCCGCCCGGCTTTTGTGGTTGACAACAGCAAACATACCTGCTCTAAGATTTTTGCTTCGGCTGTGAGCTCTGAATTCCATGGCGGGGAGTCTGATAACGTTACCAGAAGCCTGTATAGCATCACATTCGCTTCTTTTGCTCCGGCGCGTGAAGTACGTCAGTTGCCTTCCATCAGTGCTTATCCTAATCCTTCGCGTGGGGCTACGCGTCTTTCGCTTACCCAGGTTGGCGGGGATAACTATAAAATCAAAGTATCAAACACGATCGGTAAAGTAATGCGCACTTTCGAATTGCCTCCTGTCCCGGACAATACTACCGTTGTGCTGGATATGGACATGAGCGTATATCCGGCCGGTATCTATTTTTACAGCTTGCTGATCAATGACAAGACTGTTGAAACAAAACGTCTGGTGCTTCAAAAATAGAATCCATAAAACTCCGTTATAGAAAAGCTGGTCCGAAAGACCAGCTTTTTTTTGTGTTTATTGTAAAAAGTACATATCGGCTTATCAATATTTAGTATTTTCGAGGCTGAATTGTAAAAACGCTATGATGGATTATCGTCGGATTAACAACCTGGTAGGTTGGATTGTGTTTCTTATTGCCACAACCGTTTATGTATTAACACTGGAGCCTGTTGCCAGTTTCTGGGATGCAGGCGAATTTATAGCCTGTTCTTATAAGCTTTTAGTACCGCACCCGCCAGGAGCTCCGCTTTATCTGTTACTAGGTCGTATTTTCTCTCTGTTTGCCAGCGATGCTTCTCAGGTAGCATGGTGGGTAAACCTGCTGTCGGCTTTGGCCAGCTCCTTTACAGTGCTGTTCCTGTTCTGGACAATTACTATTCTGGCTCGTAAGTTACTGGTAAAAGAAGGAGAAGCCGTTACCACAGGTAATCTTTTACTGATTATGGCAAGTGGCGCTGTAGGTGCTTTAGCCTATACCTTTACCGATTCTGCCTGGTTCTCTGCAGTAGAGGCAGAGGTATATGCCATGTCTTCTTTCTTTACAGCTATTGTCTTTTGGGCCATGCTGCGCTGGGAACAAAGAGTGGGGCATGCCTACTCCGATAAATGGTTGATCCTGATCGCATACCTGGTAGGGCTTTCCATCGGTGCTCACTTGCTGAACCTAGTAACTATTCCTGCCCTTGGGTTTATTTATTATTTCCGATTGTATAAACCAAGCTGGAAAGGCGGCATAATAGCTTTTGCCGTAAGCGCGGTTATTGTTGTGGCCATACTTTGGGGAATCATACCTGGTTTGCCTTCTTTAGCCGGAAACATAGAAGTATTTTTTGTAAACTCTCTTGGCCTGCCGTTTGGCTCCGGCATCATCTTCTTTGTGATTTTGCTGGTAGCAGCAATTGTTATCGGACTTCGTTACTCTATCAAAAATCAGAACCGCATTCTGAATACCGCTGTTCTGGCTTTCGTTTTTATCCTGATAGGCTATTCTTCTTATATGATGATCCCGATCAGGTCGTCTTATAACCCTACTATTGATGAGAATGACCCGCAGGATATCCTAAGCTTTGTGGCGTATCTGAAGCGTGAGCAGTACGGTGATCGTCCCTTGCTATATGGCCCGCAATATAACGCGCAGCCTATAGAGCAGGTAGAAGGGGCGCCCCGTTACATCAAAGGCAAAGACAAGTACATTAATACCGGCAATAAGTTAGAAAGCGTGTATGCCAGTAAAGATAAAACCTTGCTGCCGCGTATCTACAGTGACCAGCCGCAGCATTTGCAGGAATACAAAAAATGGATTGACTTGCGCGAAGGGCAGATGCCTACTTTTGGGCAAAACTTAAGCTTCCTGTTCCGTTACCAGCTGGGGCACATGTACTGGCGCTACTTCCTGTGGAACTTTGTTGGCCGCGAGAGCGATGTGCAGCAGGCCGGAGTTCTATGGTTTGGGAAAAATGAGAACGGGCTTCCGGCCAGAATTGCTAACAACCAGGCGCGAAACTGCTTTTATTTGCTGCCGCTTATTGTAGGTATACTGGGACTCATCTATCAGGCTCGTAAAAATGAACGCGATGCTTTTATTATCGGGCTTTTGTTCTTCTTTACCGGTATTGCCATTGCGCTGTACCTGAACCAGCCGCCTATTGAGCCACGGGAAAGGGATTATACTTTTGCCGGATCGTTTTATGCCTTTAGTATTTGGATTGGCTTAGGTGTGCTGGGGCTGGCGGACCTGCTGGGTAAAATAATAGCTAACCGGTCGCTTCAGTCTGCTATAGCGGTGGTGGTTTGTTTGGCAGCGCCTACCATTCTGGCAGCAGAGGGCTGGGACGACCACGACCGTTCTAACCGCTATCACTCCGTAGATTCGGCTAAGAACCTGTTAGACTCCTGTGCGCCTAATGCCATATTGTTTACAAATGGCGATAATGATACCTTCCCGCTCTGGTATGTGCAGGAGGTAGAAGGATACAGAACCGATGTAAGGGTGGCCGTTCTGAGCTACCTGAACACAGACTGGTATATCGATCAGATGAAGCGCCCTTCTTACCTGTCGCAGCCCTGGCCTTTATCTCTGGAAAACGAAAACTATAGGCAAGGCACCAACGATTACCTGCCATTTGTAGAGAAGCCGCAGGTGGCATCGGGTATGGACCTGGTACAGTTCATCAGCCTGGTGAAGCAGAAGCACCCGGTACTACAGGAGGTGTTTGGTTCTGGCACCACGTTAACGACAATGCCTACAAAGAACTTCTTCCTGAAAATTGATAAGCAGAAAGTTGCTGACATGGGCTTTGTATCAGCCAATAAGCAAAATGAAATCGTAGACAGAATGCAGTGGACTATTAACAAGTCGCTGATCGAGAAGAAACACCTGATTATACTGGACCTGCTGGCAACAAACAACTGGGAACGCCCCGTGTACTTCTCTACTACTGTTAACAGTGCAGACTACATGGGCTTATCGGAGTACTTCCAGCTAGAAGGTTTAACAACGCGCATAGTACCTGTAAGGTCTGGTGGCGACGAAGATTCTCCTGCTAATATAAACCAGGAGGTAATGTATGAGAACATGATGAAGAAGTTCAGCTTCCGTGGTTTCAGCGATCCTAGTATTTACCACGATGAGAACTACTACAGGTTTGCAGCCAATGCCCGTGATAAATTTGCGAAGCTGGCGGCATCTTATTTAGAGCAGGGTAATACAGCCAGAGCAAAAGAAATAATTGACCACTGCTTTACACAACTGCCTGTAGAAACGGTGCCATACGATTACTATACGCCTCAGTTTATCTCCATGATGGCTGAAATAGGTGAAGAAGACAGGGCCAAGCAATTATTAGAAGCGATGGCTGCGAATTCAAAAACGGCCGTAGACTATTACCTGACGAAAGGCGCCTTGTTTGACATGGAGATTCAGACAAACCTGTATGTACTGCAGCAACTGATGGGAGAAGCACAGGCTATAGGTATGGACGAACGTGCTGCGCAGATTCAGCAGGATCTAATGGGGTACTTGCAGCGTATTCGCCGCTAAACAAAAAACGATTCGAATAAGTAATAATGCCAGGCTACAACCTGGCATTATAGTTTAATACAATCTGGTAGCGATGAAACATACAGCTAATCTAACCCTTGCTTTCCTGTGCCTGCTCTGTTCGTGTGGAGGCCCCATGTTTGATAGCCAGATGGATCAGTATACAGGTTTTAAGCCTGTAAAATCTGAAATTATACTGAACCACGATTTTAATGCTGCAAATGACTCCCTCTTTCTGTACTTTAAGGTAGAAGATGTAAGGCAGGTGATGGACCTGTCGGAAGAAGTGTTTCGGTTTGATTATGCAGTGAGAAAAGGAGAAGGCAGAGAGGCTGTAACAAGTGCGATAAAGCTATTAAAACGAACAACAGAACAGGAAGCGGTGTATCTTACCTTTGCTCTGCCGCAGGAGTCGTTTTCCGCAGGTGATGCCTTTCAGCTTAGGGCCTGGCAGACGTCGGAAGGGCAGGAGCGAGTTGTTTTATCTGAAAACATAACGCTCCGCAAAGAGATGCTGCAAAAGGATTACCTGTTAACAAAGGCAGGTACAGGTAAGCCTTTGTTTCAAACGTATCTCAATGCATCAGAGCAAGTTGTTGTGGTACAGGAAGATACTTCGAAAACCATCGAATTACAGCACCTGAACGCCGATTTTCCGCCTGCTTTACCGCCAATGGCTGTTAGCCAGGAGCAGCAGGTTCCCCGAACCTTGAAAATTACGAAGAAGCTGCATTTTTCTTCTGGCGATACCATTCGTTTTGAGGAACCCGGACTTTACCTAGTAAATGCCTCGCCTGGTTCTGCCACTGGCATACTGGTGCGGCCGGAGAAGTTTCCTTTGCTTACCACAGCCGATGAACTCATTCAGCCACTCATCTATATGACTACTTCCACTGAGCGGAGAGCCTTGTATAATGCAGCAGATCCGAAGGCGGCAGTAGATGAATTCTGGCTCAGAACAGCCAAAGACAAAAGTATAGCGCGAGAGTTAATTCGTGTTTTTTACAGTAGAGTAGAAGCGGCCAATAAGGCCTTTACGTCTCATAAAAGTGGTTGGGCGACAGATAGAGGTATGATCTATATTATCTTCGGGCAGCCAGATGTAGTAAATCAATCGGGAGATGTATTAACCTGGACCTATCGCGAAACGAATACAAGTCCTTACCTTAAATTCGTTTTTAATAAAAAACAGAATAACTTTACAGAAAATCACTACGAGCTGGTACGGCGCCGAGATTATGAGGAGAGTTGGTACAGCACAGTCGCAAAATGGAGAGCAGGAGTAACAGACATTTAAGCGGTGGAAACCGCTACGGAGGTCGTCCGAGACAACCGAAGGAAGATAAAATTGAAATGATATTCGGGCTTCGGCCTATCATAGAAGCAATGCTGGCAGGCAAGGTGCTGGAGAAAATCTTTCTGCAGAAAGGTGCCCGCAACGCTAATATAGACGAGCTTACTGATCTGGCTAAAAAAGCGGATGTGCCGGTGGCTACTGTGCCTGTAGAAAAGCTGAACAACCTGACCCGAAAGAACCACCAGGGAGCAGTTGCTTTTATTTCTGCCATCACTTATTATCCTTTAGAAGAGATTGTAACGTCGCTGTTCGAGAAAGGAAAGAACCCTTTGCTGCTGATCCTGGATAGGATAACAGATGTGCGTAATTTTGGTTCTATAGCCCGAAATGCAGAATGTTTAGGCGTGGATGCCATAGTGATTCCGAGCAGAGGAGGCGCCCAGGTGAATGCTGATGCTATTAAAACATCGGCAGGTGCTTTACACCTGGTGCCGGTATGCCGCGAGCCGAACCTGAAGCAAACACTCGATTACCTCCGGGATTCCGGGATACAGCTGGTAGCCTGTACCGAGAAAACAGAGGAGCACCTGACCAACACCACAGTAGACATGGTAGGGCCAACTGCTATTATCATGGGTAGCGAAGAAGACGGCATCTCGCCAGAGTACTTGAAACGTGCAGATGCCAGATTGCGCATTCCGCTGGTAGGCCAAATAGGTTCGCTGAACGTGTCTGTCGCGACAGGCATTATATTGTACGAAGCAATGAGCCAGCGCCTGCGAGAAAATGGCTATGCTAACCTCAACAGATTTGAGCCATTGTAGTTTAAAATTACTTATCTATAAAAGCAGAGGCCTGTAGCATTCTTTTGCTACAGGCCTCTGCTTTTATGATCTTATTCGAGCCTTGCTTGCCTAAGTAAGCACAGAAAATTTTTGTATCTGGTGCCGATATAAGAGCCGGAATGGGCTGTTGTGCTTAAATATAGCCAGCTCCTTTTTTTGCTTTTGCATCGGACATAAATTCTTTTACTTTTTGCTCCTCAGACTTCTTGCAGATCATAAGCACATTGTCGTACTCGGCTACAATATAATCGTCTAAGCCCTGCACCACTACCAGGCGCTCTTTTGGCGTTTTGATGATGCAGTTTTTGGTGTCGTAAAGAATGGTGTCCCCGTCTATTACGTTGCCCTCTTCATTTTTCTCCCCGATTGTATAAAGAGAGTTCCAGGTGCCTAAGTCTGACCAGCCGATATCGCTAAGAACTACAAATACATTGTCTACCTTCTCCATAATACCATAGTCTATCGATACATTCCGGCATTGAGAGTAAGCGTTGGTGATAAAATTTTGCTCCTGCGGATTATTATAAGCGGCAGAGCTATCCTCAAAAATCTCAGAGATTTCGGGCAAGTGCTGTCTGAACGCACTGAGAATGCTTTTAACGTTCCAGATAAAGATACCCGAATTCCAAACGAAGTCTCCGCTGTCCAGGAACATCTTAGCCAGCTCCAGGTTAGGCTTTTCTGTAAAAGTCTTCACCTTTTTTATAGGGCTGGAGTCATCATCTATAAATTGAATGTAGCCATAGCCAGTGTCTGGCCGGCTTGGTGTGATGCCCAGTGTAATAAGCACATCGCTTTGCGAGGCAGCTTTAAGTCCTTCTGTAACTACTCTGGTAAAAGCCTCTTCTTTTAATACCACGTGGTCGGCGGGGCTTACCACCAGGTTTGCATTTGGGTTAAGCTGGGCGATTTTATAAGAAGCATAAGCTATACAAGGAGCCGTATTACGACCAACAGGCTCAAGCAATATCTGGTTATCGCTGAGTTGAGGCAGTTGCTCCTTTACCAGGCCTTCATAATCTTTGTTTGTAACCACAAATACATTTTCCACAGGACAAATGTCTCTGAAGCGTTTCATTGTCATTTGGAGCATGCTTTCGCCGATACCCAGCACATCGTGAAATTGCTTAGGGAAATTGGTACGGCTAAATGGCCAGAAGCGGCTTCCGATTCCGCCTGCCATTATGATTACATAAGTATTATTATCCATGGGAGCTATTATTAGATACTATACAAGTCCTTCTTTTAATAAATCGTGGAGGTGCACAAAGCCCTCGAATTTGCCTGATTTTGTTACTACTAATTGTGTAATGTTCTTTTCCTGCATAATTGCCATGGCTTCCGCAGCATACTGATCGGGTTCAATGGTAAGAGGTGAAACCGTCATAATATCAACAGCGCGGATACCGCCAATCGAATCATGATTGTTGAGCATACGACGAACGTCTCCATCGGTTATAATACCTATTAATTCTCCAGAGCCTTCTTTTACTACCGCTGTAGCTCCCAGACGTTTAGATGAAATTTCAATGATGGCCTCCTTTACAGATGCTGTCTCATTTACCCTTGGAGCCTCATTTTGTCCGTAAATATCCTCTACTTTCAAATATAGTCTTTTTCCTAATGATCCGCCAGGGTGCAGAACAGCAAAATCTGCAGAACTGAAACCACGGGCTTCCAGTAGTGCTACGGCCAAGGCATCGCCAAGCGCAAGTGCCGCAGTGGTGCTGGTTGTGGGGGCCAGGTTGTGAGGGCAAGCCTCGCGCTCTACAGAAGCATTAAGTAAAAAATCGGCACATCTGGCAAGATATGAGTCGGTGCTCGATACCATAGCTGCCAGTTTAGAACCTTTTCGTTTTAAAAGAGGTACTAAAACTTTTATCTCCGGGGTGTTGCCGCTTTTAGAGATGCAAATCACAAAATCTTCAGGCTGTATCATACCCAGATCGCCGTGTATGGCGTCGGCAGCATGCATAAAAAGGGCAGGAGTACCGGTTGAGTTAAGAGTGGCAACTATCTTAGATGCAATATTGGCACTTTTGCCAATACCCGTTACAACAACACGCCCTTTAATGGCAAGAATGGCTTTAACGCAATTTTCAAAGCTTTCATCGATTAAATCTGCCAGTCTGCCGACGGCTTCAGCTTCAGCCTCTAAGACTTTTTTTGCAGTTTTCGTTATATTATTAAGGAGATTCAAGTTAAATTTGTGTTAAGGTAATCGGGAAAGATGCCTCTCAGACAAGAATAATATTTTTTGCTATACATACATGTCACTTAAAGAGATCAATCTCAAGAACAAATTAAAGGAAGTTTTTGGGTATAATCAATTCAGAGGAAATCAGGAACTGATAATAAACAACATTATCAACGGGAAGAATACCTTTGTGATTATGCCTACCGGTGCGGGCAAGTCTTTGTGTTACCAATTGCCTGCTCTTTCGCTTCCTGGCACTGCTATTGTTATTTCACCTTTGATCGCCCTGATGAAAAACCAGGTGGATCAACTGAATGCATTTGGTGTAAATGCACACTTTCTGAACTCTACGCTTTCGAAAGCCGAAATTAATAAAGTGAAGAAGGAAACCTTGGCTGGTGAAGTAAAGCTTCTATATGTGGCGCCTGAATCGCTTACGAAAGAGGAAACAGTAGAATTTCTGCGCAACTCCAACATTTCTTTTGTAGCCATTGACGAGGCCCACTGTATTTCGGAATGGGGACATGATTTCCGCCCGGAGTACCGCCGCATCCGGGGCATTATCGATCAGATTGGCAATCTGCCTATTATTGCCCTGACAGCTACAGCTACGCCAAAGGTGCAGATCGATATTCAGCGCAACCTGCAGATGGATGAAGCTTCTGTGTTTAAATCTTCTTTTAACCGCACTAACCTGTACTATGAGGTGCGTCCGAAGCACAACACCAAGAAGCAACTGATACAGTATGTAAAGAAAAATAAAGGTAAAAGCGGTATTGTTTACTGCCTTAGCCGAAAAAAAGTAGAAGAGATTGCCGAACTGCTTCGTGTAAATGATGTGCGGGCTTTGCCTTACCACGCCGGATTGGACGCCAGTGTACGTATGGCTAACCAGGACGCTTTCCTGAACGAAGAAGCTGATGTAATTGTGGCTACTATTGCTTTTGGAATGGGGATTGATAAGCCAGATGTGCGCTTTGTGATTCACTACGATACACCAAAATCGATAGAAGGCTACTACCAGGAAACGGGCCGTGCCGGTCGTGACGGACTGGAAGGGAACTGTATCATGTTCTACAGTTATGATGATATTATCAAGCTGGAGAAGTTTAATAAAGATAAGCCGGTAACGGAGCGGGACAACTCTAAACTGTTGCTGCAGGAGATGGCCGCCTACGCCGATTCAGCAGTTTGCCGCCGCAAGCAGTTGCTGCACTACTTTGGTGAAGCTTACGAAAAAGACTGCGGCTTCTGTGATAACTGCCTTCACCCGAAAGAACGATTTGAAGGACAGGCAGAGGTGCAACTGGCGCTTAAAGCGGTGCAGCAAACAGGCGAGCGCTTTGGAATTGAGCACATCACAGCAGTATTAACAGGTTTACGTAACCAGTATACTACCAGCTACGACCATGATCAGCTAGAAGTGTTTGGTGCCGGAAAAGAAAACGACGCACAGTTCTGGAGCTCGGTGCTGCGCCAAATTCTTCTGTCGGAGTTCCTCGAGAAAGATATCGAGAACTTTGGAGTGGTGAGACTGACACAGAAAGGGCTTGATTTTATTCAACACCCACATTCGTTCCAGCTTTCGAAAGACCATGATTATGAACAGGAAGTGAAACAGGATGAGGAAAAAGAAGAAACCCAGGCTGCTGCCGGGCACGACGAAGTACTTTTCGACCTGCTGAAGAACCTGCGCAAAAAGCTGGCAAAGGAAAAAGGCTTGCCACCGTACGTGCTGTTCCAGGACCCTTCGCTGAAAGAGATGGCCACTGTTTACCCAACTACAAAAGAAGACCTGGCACACATTGCGGGTGTTGGTATGGGCAAGGTGCAGAAATTCGGTAAGCCATTCTTAGACCTGATCCAGAAGTATGTAGATGAGAACGACATTGTAACAGCTGCCGATGTGGTAGTGAAAACAACAGTTAACAAATCTAAAATAAAGATCTACATTATTCAGCAGATAGATAAGAAAGTAGACCTGGAAGAGATTGCGGCTTCTAAAGACCTGACGATGCAGGAACTGATTGAAGAAATTGAGCACATCTGCTACTCAGGAACGAAACTAAACCTGAACTACTACATCAATAATATTTTAGATGAGGAGCGCCAGGATGAGATTTACGACTACTTTATGCAGGCCAGCACCGATAATATTGCGGTAGCGCTTAAAGAGCTTGGCACCGATGACTATACAGAAGAAGACCTGCGCCTGATGCGTATCAAGTTCCTGTCAGAGTATGCCAACTAATACTAACTCATAAGCAAGAGGCTGGGTAATACACCAGCCTCTTTGTGTTTATACCCTTCGTAAACCATTTTTTGGCAGCAGGAGCCGTTATAAATTATTTAACTTAGTAGCCGGGAGCTATACAATCAACCAACAGAAGAATACCTAAACATGAACGTACTTATTATAGGATCTGGAGCCAGAGAGCATGCCATAGCCTGGAAGTTAAGCCAAAGCCAATACTGCGACAAAATATTTGTAGCACCTGGTAATGCAGGTACCTCTGAGTTTCACACGAATGCCAGTATTGACATTCATAACTTTGAGGAACTGGCTAAGTTTGCTACCGATTTCAACATTATGATGATGGTAGTGGGGCAGGAAAATGCTCTTGTAGAAGGTATTCACGATTACTTTAAGAGCTCTGAGTTTCTGAAGCATATCCTGGTAATCGGACCGACTAAGGCCGGAGCCATGTTAGAAGGTAGTAAGGATTTCTGTAAGGCTTTCTTTGCAAGGCATAACATCCCTACTGCCGCCTACAAGACCTTTACAGAAGATAATTTCCGTGATGCAGTGGAGTACCTGCGCACGCACAGTTACCCTGCGGTAATCAAAGCCGATGGTTTGGCAGCGGGTAAAGGAGTAATTATCGCTCAGGATTATGATGAAGCCATAGATGCGCTGGAAGATATGCTGCGTAACCACAAGTTTGGCAAAGCCAGCAGCAAAGTGGTGATCGAGGAGTTTTTGCAGGGGATAGAGGTATCTGTTTTTATTCTGACAGATGGAAAAGATTATGTACTTCTGCCGGAGGCAAAAGACTATAAGCGCATTGGTGAAGGTGATACAGGCCTGAATACAGGTGGGATGGGAGCAATTTCTCCTGTTCCGTTTGCTGATGACGTGTTTATGCAGAAGGTAAAAGAGCGGGTTATACTGCCAACTTTACAGGGCTTGCAGGCTGATAATATTCCTTACACAGGATTTTTGTTTATCGGGTTGATGAATGTGAATGGAGAGCCTTATGTGATAGAGTATAATGTGCGGCTTGGAGATCCCGAGACAGAAGCTATACTGCCTCGCATTAAATCTGACCTGGTAGAGCTGTTCTGTGCTTTGCACGACCATAAACTCGGGGAGTTTAAGCTGGAAGTTGACCCACGCACGGCAGCAACTGTGTTCCTGGTTTCTGGTGGTTACCCGGAAGGTTTCGAAAAAGGAAAAGAGATATCAGGAATAGAGCATGTGGATGCCGATACATTGGTATTTCATGCAGGTACAAGGTTTGAAAATGGCAAGTTGCTGAATAATGGTGGCCGTGTAATAGCTGTAACAGGTTTAGGCGACACAATGGAAGAAGCACTGGCAAAGGCAAATGCAGCGGCTGAAAGAATTACCTGGCAAGACCGTTATTTCAGGCAGGATATTGGCTTTGATCTGCGAAAGCTAAGCGTGTAGCCACACAAATAGGATCTGACCATCATAAACAGGAAAGGCCGGCAATATTGCCGGCCTTTCCTGTTTATGATGGATGCCTTTGCTTAGCAATACGCTTCAAAAGCTCCTTTCAGGTTGTCTACGATGCGGTTCAGTTCATTACCTTCTATGTGGTAACGCTCAATCATGTGCACCAATTCACCATCTTTAAACAAAGCGATTGATGGAGAAGAAGGAGGGTAAGGCAACATGTGCTCACGGGCTTTTGCTACTGCATCCTGCTCCATGCCAGCAAACACAGTTACCAATTTAGCTGGTTTCTTATCAGAAGAAGCTACAGCCATTTTAAGGGCAGGGCGGGCTTTTGCAGCTGCACAACCACAAACAGAGTTAACAGCAACCAATACTGTACCTTCTGTCGAAGATAAAGCCTGTTCTACCTCTTCTGCCGTCATTAACTGCTCAAATCCAGCTGAAGTTAAATCTTCACGGATTGGAGCTACCATATATTCAGGATACATTCCCATAATTATCTGCTTTTTAATTGAAGAATAATAATGCTACAAAAATAGTGAATTTTCTACAATTAGGTATACCCAAAGCTTGATAAAGGATTCACAGAGATATTAGCTGGAGAAAATTACTGATTAGACTAAAATAATAAGCTATGGCATTGTTTTATGATAATGTGCAATCCATAAAACCAGGCACAGGCTTTGAAAGTATAGTAGGGCAGGATCAGAAATTAGGCTTATCAAACGACCTGTTTATATCCATAGGCAAGTTTAATTGTTTGATTAGTGCGGCCTAAGCAGTTGACCGGGGTATTTAAACTATAAATATTTTATAAAGCTTTGGCAAAAAATATAAATCACCCGACAAAGAACCAGGCAAAGGTATGTTATTATTACATGCCATCCAGAAACCAGAAACCTGCTGAAGTGATATCGGTGTTAAACAGTGGTGGCTGGTGTATCCGGGTTCCTGTCAGAGAAGAAGATATTGAACTGTATGCTTTCTTTCATAGAGACATGACGGAGGCCGAGACAGCTAAGTTTGGGAAGAAGCAGACCTGGAGAATTTTTACCTCATGGGAAGAGATGTTAACAGATCACCAGCAAAATGCCGTAAATGAGGAGGTGCTAGCAGCTTTGAATGCTTTTAAAGCTAAGTTTACTCTGTCGGAAGAAGTAGCTGCATAACGGAAGCTAAAGAACCGGCGGATTTTAAAAGGCGAGGGTGAAACTAGTATATAGTTTCACCCTCGCCTTTTTTAGTTAAAAAGGAAGCTAATTACTACCTGTAAAATCGATATTATAGAACAAACTTACCTGTAACGTATGGTTATGCTCGAAAACGGTACCACTGGCTTTTTGCAGGATCTGGTTCAGGTAACCTAACTCCAGGGTGGCCGCATCATTAAACTTAAACCCAACTGCTGCATAGGCGCGGTTCTGATCAAATATGTTTCGTTGAATATTATTGCCGAAACCAATAAAAATTTCGTCATACACTGCCAGGAAAGGCTCTTTAGCATCGATCGTTGTACCTAAAAGGGGCAGCGTGGCTTTTAACATATAGCGGGCCCGGTTTAAGTAGGTATATGTATCGGCGGCGGCAGAGCCTATCCAGCGTTGCTCCAAGCGGTAGCGATGCTGGAGGCCCACACGTTCTATATTGCCTTTTACCTGCAGCTGCTCATAAATGCGGTGTTCCGGAAATTTACCTGCGGCCGGAAAATCTCCATAAGGATGCGTTTCGATAAAGCCATAGCCCAATGTGAACATAGCTGTATTCGTTAGATTATAATTAACTCCGGTTCTGAGAAGAAACTGCTGCGGATCACTTACTATGTTGTGCCTGCGGAGCTGGGCTTCAGTATGGATTCCCCATTTATCTGTAAGTTTATGATCTCCGAAGTACATGTACCAGCCATTCTGGTTGAAGTCCTTTATACGATCAGTTTGTGCCTGAGCCCTATAGCTAAAAAGAGCGGGAGCTAGCAGCAGGCAAAGCTGCAGCATTCTACGAAGTGTTTTCATAGAACAAAAATGGACTATTAAAGCCTAAACTTCAACAGAAGGTGGTTTTAATTTGAATCTTTAGTTATCGGCACCCTCTCTACTAAATTAACCGAACGGCCGATAGCCGATTTCCTTTAAAAGCATTGGCTTGTACCCGGATAACAGGCACTCAGCAAAGGGGGCATGTATTGCACGTAGAGAGAAAAACGTAATGCTTACGATGTTTACAAAAAATAAATATCTGATTATTAATATTTTTGTTGTTCAGTTTAAAAATAATATTAATATTTGAGATAAGATTTGAGTAGCTATCAGCGACTAGCTTTGCTGCAGGATCTTTTAAGCATCCGTTTTATTAAATAGGAAAATGCTAATCCCTTTCTCCGCACAACCACTCTTCTTCTAGACAAACTTAATACCTGGCGAGGCTGTAGCACTGCTGGTGATTATGTAACCTTTTTAGTTTGATATCGTCAAGAGACTATATATGGAAGTTTCAGATATAATTCAAAGCCTCAATTGGTTTAATGTAACAGTGGCAGCTGTTGCAACCTACCTGATTGGCAATATTTGGTATTCTTTTTTCGGGAAAGATTGGGTGGCTTCTGTGAATCATATTAAAGTGGATTTGAGGGGGCGCAGTATGCCACGGGTTGTTGGTGTTTCTTACCTGTCTTTTTTTATGTCGCTTAACCTGGCTTTGTTTATTGGAAGAGGGGGCATGTTGTTTGGCTTACTGGCAGGATTGATGGGAGGAATTGGCTGGCTGGTTTCGGCTATCTGTACTATTTCTCTTTTGGAAAAGCAGCCTTGGAAGTACCTCTTGAAGAGAGGCATTTATATTGTGCTGATATTTGCAGTAATGGGGTTGCTTTTTGCCATTTAGCAATCGCTCAAGCACTGTAGAACAAAAGCAAAAAGCTCAGGTACCTCCTGAGCTTTTTGCTTTTTAAAGAGCGGCTATAGGTACACACTACTTCTATACTCGGCTGGTAATTGGAAAGTACAGCTATCAGATAAACGCTATTTCGCTAATCTAAAGGTTAGGATAAATAGCATTCGACCCTGAAATTGTAAGAAAATCTTCCAGATGTTACAGACGAAGAAGCGCCAAGATTGACAAAACTTCTGGAATACAGGTATGCAACAGACAAAAAGCTGCTTAATGATGCATTGAAGTAGTAACAAAGTAGGAGGCAAGACCAGCTCTGCGTGCGCCAAGTTTAAATAAGTGGGGGTGATATCAGGAGCAGGGGGTTTTTAACCTTAACTTAAAGAAGCCTTAATCAGCACTTAACATAGAGGCAGTAGTTTCGCATCAAGTAAACTGAGAAAAGAGTTACAAGTTCAGAAGTTACGAAAGAGATGATAAGTATACCTCCCTGCCGTTATATACTTCTCCTCGTTTCAGGGTGCAGCTTTTTCTCAAAGTCGAAGCAGTTTATACTCACTAAGCTTCTCTCTATGCTTTTTAGAAATCTACAGTTTAGTATCACCCTAATATGTCTTTTGCTAAGCATAAAAGTCTTACATGCCCAAGATACATTAAAGGTAAATCTATCAGGTTTTATCCCTGCAAAAGGTCTTTTCAAGCTGGTATATGTACCTTTTACTGTTCCTGAGGGCGTTACAGAGATTCGGGTAAAGGAAACTTACTCTGATAAGGGCAAGAACGTACTTAACTTAGGCATCTATGGCCCAGAAGGGTTCGAGTTGGGAAACACAGCAGGATTCAGGGGCTGGTCAGGTGGTGCCAAAACCGAGTTTTTCATGAATGCATCGGAGGCTTCTACAGGTTATGTGGCAGGTAAGATAAAAGCCGGTATCTGGAATATACTCATTTACCCCTCTACAATCACTGCCGAAGGGATAAACTGGCAACTTGATGTTATACTTGTAAAAGGAGTTAACAAAGCTCCATTTAAGATCTCGCCTGCGCCGGAGACGGTGAACAACAAGCCGGGCTGGTACCGAGGTGATCTGCACATGCACACCTTTCACTCCGATGGCAAGCGAAGCCAGCAGAAACTACTACAGGAGGCAAAAGCAAATGGCCTGGACTTTATAGTTTCTACAGAGCATAATACCAACAGCGCCAACCTCAGTTGGGGTCAATACAAAACAGATAAACTTCTGGTGATAAACGGCGAAGAAGTTACCACCACGGCCTTCGGACATTGGAACGCCATTGGCTTAAGTCCTACCTCATGGATTGAATGGCGGTATACGCCTGAAGACAACATGATTGGTACTTATTTGAATCAAGTGAAAGCTGATGGTGGGCTGGCTATCATCAATCATCCCTTTTACAACGAAGAGCGTATTAACAGCTTTGGTTTTGATGCAGATTTATTTGACGGCATTGAAGTATGGAACGGGCACGCCAAATGGAACCAGCTGGATGAGCTGGCATTGGAATGGTGGGACAGCCTGTTGCGCCAGGGGAAAAGAAAAATTGCCATTGCTGCCAGCGATTCACATACTCCGGAATTGTCTGACAATCCGGTAGGCTCACCACACACCGTAGTACAAGCAGAAGCTTTATCCAGGAAGGAGATTATGGCAGGCCTTCGTGCGGGTAAAGCCTATCTGGCTCAGGGAAAAGAAACCACCTTAACCTTCACCGCCAAGGCAGGAGCTGTAACGGCAGGTATCGGCAATGAGCTAGCCACTTCGCCAGGTAAGGAAGTGCATGTTTCGTTAGCTGTAACGGGTACTCCTGATGCTTTTACCGCTACGTTGGTGGGCGATAAGGGAATATTGGCTTCCGAAAAGGCCACAGGAAGTAACCCAACGTTTAGCTGGCGTATTGCGGCTGGGGCAACAAAGTATCTTCGGGTAGAAGTCCGGGATTTAAAGGGAGATATGGTAGCCTTGACGAATCCAATCTGGCTCTTGTGAAGCGGCCATTCAAAAGTAAAAATGCCATTAGTTTATTCTACTCCTTCATCTACTTCCAATAATTATATGTTCCTCAGGAAAGCTTTATTCCCTCTCATACTGCTTGTTTCGCTTCATCAGGGCTTAATGGCTCAAAACAACTATACGGTGGCGAATGTACATGCCCATAACGATTACCAGCAGCCTATTCCGCTCTTAACAGCTTATTACCGGCAGGCTGGCTCTATCGAAGCAGACATATTTCTGCAAAACGGTGAATTATATGTGGCGCATGAACAGGAGGAAATTCAACCTGACCGTACCCTGGAAAGCCTATACCTGGAGCCCCTCCAGAAGTTGATAGATAAGAATAAAGGAGCCCCCTACAGCCAACCGCAGAGGAAACTGCAACTGCTGTTTGATCTTAAAACGGATGGGAAAACCACCTTGCCGGTACTGGTGAAAGCGTTGGAAAAGTTTCCTGCTATAAGCCATAACACAGCAATACAGCTCGTGATTAGCGGCAGCAAGCCGGCGCCATCCACTTGGGCACAGTACCCCAATTTTATCCAGTTCGATGGCAACCCGGCTGAGTTTTATACTCCTAATGAGCTTCAGCGGATTGCTATGTTCAGCGATAGTTTCCGGAAGTACACGCAATGGAACGGGAAAGGCTTGATTGTGGAAGACGAACGAAACCGCATCCGGCACTTAATAGACAGTGTACATCATCTGAATAAAAAGTTCCGGTTCTGGGCCACTCCGGATAATGTAAATACCTGGCAAACGCTTGTGCACCTGGGGGTAGATTATGTAGGGACGGATGATGTAATAGGGTTAAGCAATTACTTAGAAAATCTTCCAAAAAACGCATATCAGCACAAAACGCCTGTAAGTATTTACACTCCAACTTACAGGCACAACGACCAGCGCAGAAAAGTAAAAAATGTAATTCTCATGATTGGAGACGGTATGGGACTGGCACAGATTTACGCTGGCTACACAGCTGCTGCCGGTCAACTTAATCTGTTTCAGTTTCTGAACATTGGCTTAGCGAAAACCGTTTCATCCGACAGCTATATAACTGACTCAGCTGCAGGCGCAACTGCCATGGCAACAGGGCAGAAGACAAACAACCGCTTCATCGGCGTAGATTCAGCTGGCAACCGTTTAACTTCTATTCCGGAACTGGTTGCCGTGAAAGGAATGAAAAGTGCCATAATATCGGCAGGGGATATTACTGATGCCACACCCGCCAGCTTTTATGCGCACCAAACAGAGCGTAACCTTAGCGAAGCCATTGCTGCAGACTTCATCAATAGCCCAGTGGATATACTGATTGGGGGTAACTACGGCGCTTTCTCTAGGCGTAAGGATGGACAGAATCTCATAGGCCAACTGCAGGAGAATGGCTATGTTACTTCAGATAAATTTTCTGCCCTGGACACTATTTCAGCAAGCAAGTTCGTGGTGCTGGACGACCAGGTGGCTACCTCCATGCAGAAAGGCAGAGGTGATTTTCTGGCAAAATCACTGAATAAATCCCTTCAAGTTCTAAGTAAAAATAAAAAGGGCTTTTTTATTGTAGCAGAGGGTGCTCAAATAGATCATGGGGGGCATCAAAATGATATGTCGACCATAGTGCAGGAAATGCTGGATTTTGATAAAGCAGTGGGAGAGGCCATGAAGTTTGTTGATGAAGATGGAGAAACCTTGCTTATAGTTACGGCAGACCATGAAACAGGCGGCCTTAGTTTACTATATGGAGATGTTCGTAAAGGAGCTGTAATTGGCAACTTTAGTACTGATGATCATACGGCCCTTCCTGTTCCTGTATTTGCCTACGGCCCGCACTCGCTGGATTTCCGGGGGGTATACGAAAATACAGCATTGTTTAAAATGATTATGCAGGTGATAAATAAGTATCATTAATAGGCTTCTTTTCTCTTTGCTTCTTATAAAATTCCATCATTGTTTTCGCGTGGTAAAAAGGTTGTCTTTTATCAGAAAGTATGATGGTTAAATGCTACAGTGCTTTTTATATATTCTGTAGTTTCTTTGGTTGTTTCTCTTCCTCACCCAATAAAATATTCTTCTCAATTCTCAGGTTTATGTTTCTGATTTTGTCAGAATTGCCTCTTGTTTTTATAAATCCTTAATAATGTATTAATAAAAGCTGTGTCTAATTAACATTTCTATTACAGTAAAGAAATATCCAAGTAATGTTCCTCTACTTATTTTGTGATAAATATTACTGCGCTAAATAAGGTTCGCTTTTTGGAATGAGGCAATTTTCCTGTAGATGTTACAGCGCTAAAGATTCCATTGTTGCATAAGATTAAGCAGGTTGATTAACACACATTGCTGGAACGTTTAGTGATGCGATCTCCTGAACTATAATTTCTGTTTGAAGCATAGAATTAAGCGGCAGGCTTCCTGCAGACAGAGCTAATTTATTACAGATATGCTGCAGATAAAGCTTTAAGCTTTCGTGTAGAGTGATTCGAATTGTATCCCCAGTTTTCTGACTTCTTGTAAAGAGCAAACAGTTATATCCAGTTTTAGAACTCAATAAAAATGTATGAAAAAAAGATCTAGCACACCTTTTAAATTAAGGCCCATTTTCCTTGCGACAGTTCTATGTGGAACGACATTATCCTTTCCAGGCAGCTTATATGCTAATAACCTTAAAGGAAGCTTTGCCGCTCTGTCTGTCGACCAGCAAGTGGGGCAGGGTGATGAAATCGTGATTACAGGAACTGTTCGGGATGACAAAGGGCCTTTGCCAGGGGTGACTGTAATGGTTAAGAATACTTCGAACGGTACTGCGACGAATACAAATGGAAACTATACCATTAAAGCTAAGCGCAATGCAACACTTGTTTTCTCTATGCTTGGTTTCCAGACACAAGAAGTTGCCGTATCTAATGCTAGCATCGACGTTACGCTGGCAGTAGACACAAAGCAGTTGCAAGAAGTTGTTGTAGTTGGCTACGGTACCCAAAAAAGGTCAGACGTTACGGGTGCCATTTCTTCAGTTACTAGTGAAAATTTTAATAAGGGTGTGGTAACAAACCCAGGTGAACTCTTACAGGGTAAATTAGCTGGTGTCTCCATAACCGCAAATAGTGGTGAACCCGGGGCAGCACAAGATATAATTATCAGGGGTATTGGTAGTTTGCGTTCGGGAACACAGCCACTTTATGTAGTCGATGGGTTTTTGCTGGACAATTCCTCAACGGGTGTTTCCACCAATCCCCTGAACTTTATCAACCCTAACGATATCGAAAGTATCGATGTGTTAAAAGATGCCAGTGCAACAGCTGTATATGGTTCCAGAGCAGCAAACGGGGTTGTCGTAATCACCACTAAAAAAGG
The DNA here is from genome assembly GCF_005491705.1 of Pontibacter sp. SGAir0037. NCBI lineage: Bacteria > Pseudomonadati > Bacteroidota > Cytophagia > Cytophagales > Hymenobacteraceae > Pontibacter > Pontibacter sp. SGAir0037. Next base: position 4,850,129 of record NZ_CP028092.1, read on the forward strand.
AAAGGGAAAACCGCAGATTAATTTTTCTGCATCCACCGCTGTGTCGTCTATGGCCAATCAAATCGATGTTTTCGATGCCGACGCTTTTCGCAGGCAGGTGGTAGCCGTAGGTGGAACATTAGATGACTTTGGTGCAAACACGAACTGGCAAGATGAACTGACCCAAAAGGGGGTATCAAATAATTTCAATTTATCTATGAGCGGAGCCAGTACTGATAATTTTTCCTACTTCACTTCGGTAGGCTACCAGGATCAGGAAGGAATCCTGAAGAATAGCAGGCTAAAACGTTATTCGGGGAAACTGAATATGAATCAAAAGGCATTCAATGGCAGATTAAATATAGATTATAACCTCACGGCCTCCCGCACCGAAAACTTACGCCCCAGTATCACTTCTACCATAAGCGATATGCTTAATTTAAATCCGACTATTCCGGCATATACCGATGGTAAACCTACTTTATTGAACACAAACGCTTTGAATCCACTTGCCAGGTATGATTTATTTAGTGACAATGCCATTAATAACCGTATTTTGGCGAATATTTCACCATCCTTAGAAATAGTTAACGGCCTTACTTATAAGCTGAACTTAGGGGTTGATTATTCGGCTACTACCAGAAACCAGCAGTACAAGCCCTTTACGGCTGTTATCAATGAGGCAAATATTTCTGATGGGGTATTGGATGCTGCCATAAGTGCGAATACCAATCAACTTGTTGAGAATACGCTTACCTATAACTGGAACCGGAATATTCATAACGTTACTGTGTTGGCAGGACATTCTTTCCAGGAATTTTTTGATGAAACCCGGATAACGACATACCGCGGCTTCACCAAAAATAATATTGAACCCATTTACCAGGACCATACCAGTACAGATAAAATTTTTACTCCGGTAAGTTCGGAAGCCATTAAAAATCAGCTGCAGTCTTTCTTCGGCAGGGTGAACTACATCTATGCAGATAAATATATGTTTACTGGTACGCTGCGTGCCGATGGATCCTCAAAGTTCGGAGAGAATAACAGGTATGGGTATTTTCCTTCTTTTGCTTTAGGATGGAATATTAGCAACGAAGATTTTATGGCCAGTTCATTTTTTAACAACTTAAAGTTACGTGCAAGCTGGGGCCGAACAGGTAACCAGGAGATTCCCTCCAAAATCACAAAAGCCAGTTATTTAGAGCAGCGTTTAATAACCGGTGCCGGTAGTAACAGTACCTATCCCATCGGTACCGATGCCAGTTCCTTGCAAGGTTATCCTTATGGGATTGTATTTACCCGATTGGCAAACCCAGATATACAATGGGAGGTATCCACCCAGGTAGATGTAGGAGTTGATTTCACTTTCTTTAATTCCCGTTTGACCGGTACAGTGGATTATTTCAATAAAGAATCCTCTAATATACTTTTGGAAGTTGTTCCTGCCGATCCTGTTCAGCCTTATGATATGTACTGGACCAATATCCCTAATTTGAAAATCCTTAACAAAGGCATCGAATTAGCTTTGAATTACAATAGCGACCCAAAGCACAACTTCTCTTATAATATTGGAGGTAATATTACCTATATCCAGAATAAAGTGAAAGATTCGCCATATTCTGTCTTAACTACAGGTGCAGCCCAAGGCTCTGGACAATCGGGCGCGACTATTAACGGCTATATTAACAATGAGCCAATAGGGGCATTCTATATGTTCCAGTTTGATGGTATCAATGCTGATAATGGGCAGAATATATTTAGGGACACCAATAGAGATGGTGAAATATTAGACAACGACCGTGTTGTAGTGGGCAGTGCGATTCCTAAAATTATCTATGGATATCACCTAAACTTCAAGTACAAAGCTTTTGACTTGGGTTTGAATTTTAATGGTGTAGCAGGAAATAAGATTTACAATCACACGACCATGACCCTGTTCAGTAAAGCACAATTGGCCAAGTCTAATAATACAACCGATTTTGCTGTTCAGTACCCTAACGAGATATTAAGCAATGCCAATACTGTGTCCACACGCTATTTGGAAAATGGCTCTTTCTTAAGATTAAATAACGCTACACTGGCATATAATTTAAATTTAACTGGTAGCAGATTAGGAGATGCCTTTCAACGAATCAGTCTTACGTTAACCGGGCAAAACCTATTTGTCATAACAGATTATTCAGGATTTGACCCTGAAATCAATACGGGAACTGCTTCAGGTGGAATACAAACATTTGGTATTGATCGATTTACTTACCCAAGAGCAAGGACATTTTTGCTCGGTGTTAATGTAACATTATAAAATAAACAAAAGACTCTTTTAACATCACGGTGAAATGCAAAATAAAATGAGGAATAAGAAGTTTTACAAAGTCCTGCCTATAATTGTATTGTTTTCTACATTTTTGGGTTGTACCTCTTTAGAGGAAGAAATTTTTGATGAGTTGACAGGAGTCGGCCAAGCAGAAACTGTAAGTGGTTCCATAGCGCCGGTATATGGTCTTCTCCGGTCTGGCGTATGGATGCATACGGTGAATTTCGGACTTCAGGAAGTTGCTTCTGATGAAGGCATTCTTCCCTATCGTGGGGGTACAGACTGGTATGATGGTGGCAAGTTTATTGCGGTTCACCAACATCTGATGACCCCTAGTAATAGCTTGGTAGGGGATACCTGGACGCAAATAACTTTAACTTTATCGAGAGCAGTAATTGCTGCGGAAAGATTAAAGCAGGAATCAGAAAAAGGCAATTCAAATGCCCAGGATGGTTATTATGAAATGGTCGCCATGAAAGCATACCTCAATATGCTAGCGCTTGATAACTGGGGCCTTGTTTTCAAGAAAGAGCTTTCCAGCGAAAGATCAGTAATTCTAAGAGGACAAGAAGCAATCGATTATATCGAAGGTGAGCTTTTGTCGGTTGTGAACGTCATTAACAACAATAAAGGCCCGGGTAGAATAACGAAAGATGCTGTAAAGGCTTTGCTGGCACGTTTGTATCTGAATGCTGCCGTTTATCGCGACCCATACGGTACACCTAACTTTAGAAGAGAGGATATGGATAAGGTTATACAATACACCAGCGATATTATTTCTGGTCCTTATTCACTATCTCCTGAGTATTTCGATTTGTTTAGTGATAATAACCACTCTAATCCTGAGCTTATATTCGCACTTGACCAAAGAGGGGTGCTTGAAAACGAACACCAACGATGGGCCTATTGGTCTATATCCGGTGACCTGATTCCAAGACCGGAATTTCCGAATACACGTGGGACGGATGCGGTAGCAGTTACCCCTGATTTTTACCAGACCTGGGTAGATGCCTACGGCAATGTAGATCCTGCCGATGCCGATGCCCGTTTCTATAAAGAAAATACGGTTATTCCTGATGCACTTAAAGATCTTACTGGTATAACTCCAATGAATGATTCAGAGCATTATTATTGTGTGAATGCTACTGATTTTGAGATTGACAGAGGAATACTCCGCGGTGTAATTTGGGGACCCAGAAAAGATGGAGGAGGCAATATTCTGACTTGCGGCGATGGCAAAGTAAGGATATATCCTGTAATTAATAAAAGAACGAGTGGTGCAAATCTAACCTATGTTAACCATACACGCAATGTTGATTTTAGTGGTCCGGGGAGCTTGCATAACACAGGATATCGTTTTTCAAAGTATCAGTTTAGTCATACCGCTAACAATTGTTGTAGCTATAGTAGTGTCGATCTTGTTTTGATTCGCTTGGGAGAGATTTACTTGATGCGTGCTGAGGCCAAGTTGAGAAGCGGTGACAATGCCGGGGCTTTGGCCGATATCAATACCTTAAGAACTTCCAGAAATGCCCGGCCTGATCAGACTCCTGCTGCCTTGAGTAGTATTGACCTAAATATATTGTTCCGTGAGTCGGGCTTTGAACTGTACTGGGAAGGGTTCAGAAGAAATTATCAAATACGATTTGGCAAATACGAGAGCAATTGGACCGGGAAGACTGATAGTGATGTACACAAAAGATTGTTCCCGATTCCTCAAAGAGCAATCGATGGTGCTTCCAGCGAAGCAGGATTTTTAGTGCAAAACCAGGGTTACTAAGGCTACAACAATGAAAGGAATCGTCATCTTATTATCCAGCATTTTATTGTCTGGTGCGGTTGTGGCCCAGGCTCCAAATGCCAGGAAAGGAGAGTTAGCCGGTAAAGTTGAGAAAGAAGCAGCTCGAATGCCTCTAAACCATATCCAGGTGATAGGGTCTCATAACAGTTACAAGCAAGCTATCGACCCTGCACTGTTTCAGATGCTGAAGCAAACTAACGGTGACCTGGCTACTGGTATAGACTATAGCCATGTCAGCATCATAGAGCAGCTGAATATGGGCTTGGCAAACCTGGAGATTGATATCTATGCAGATACTGAAGGGGGCAAGTATGCGCACCCGAAGGGGCTGGACTGGGTGAAGAACCAGGCAAATGAGTATGACCCTGAAAAGCAGATGATGGCACCTGGCTTTAAAATATTCCATATCCAGGAAGTAGATTTCAGGAGCCATTACCTGACGCTGAAAAACTGCCTGCAGGACCTGAAAAAATGGTCAGACCAGCACCCCGGCCATCAACCCGTCTTCATCACCATGAATGCCAAAGATCAGGCCATCGAGAAAGAGGGATTCACTGTTCCGGAAAAATTTACTGCTGCTGTGTTAGATCAGCTCGACCGCGTGATACTGGATGAACTGGGGAAAGATAAACTGCTAACGCCAGACCAGGTAAGAGGCAAGTATAGCACCCTGGAGAAAGCCGTGCTTCAGGGTAATTGGCCATCCTTACAAGAGGCAAAAGGCAAGTTTATCTTTGTGCTGGATGAGCAGGATGAAAAAAGAACTACTTACATTCAGGGCCATCCATCACTGAAAGGACGCGTGTTATTTGCAAATGCCGAACCCGGAACCCCGGAAGCAGCTATTTTAATTCTGAATGACCCTGAAAAAGAGGCAACCAGGATACAGGAGCTGGTAAAGAAGGGGTACATCGTGCGTACCAGAGCAGATGCAAATACTGAGCAAGCCCGAAAGAACGACAGAAGCCAGTTTGAAGCTGCCTGTAAATCTGGAGCACAAATCATTACAACAGATTATTATCAGAAAAGCACCCATTTTGCTTCTGATTACGAAGTGAGTTTCGATGGAAATGTTTATCTGAGAGCTAACCCGTTGTTCAAGAAGTAACATTTATAAAAGCCTGTCAGAAAGCTGTCCTTCAAGTTATAAAGAACAGCTTTCTGACAGGCTTTTATGCTACTATAAGTTTGATTTTAATTCCATTATTTTTTATCATGTTTTTCAAAAGTAACAGAAACAGTATTCTGCTTCTGGGCCTTGTCTGTACTGCATTACTTGGCAGCATATCAAGCTGCGTCAGCAGTGCTGCACCGGAACAGGCAGGCTACAGCAACCCTTATGCAACAAAGGATGTAGGTACGCTGCCTCCCATTGCCAGTCTTACCGATGGCGTATGGCTCAAAGGAGACCTTCACGTGCACTCCAGGCATAGCAAGGAGTCAACGAACAATCCTATTTCAAAGATTCTTAACTTTTCTGGGGCAGTCGGTATAGACTTCATTTGCATTACCGACCACGATAACCATGTGAATGGAGACGTAGCAAACAATACCTGGGCAGATCCCGAGTTCAAGTCAGACTCCGTGCTGCTGCTGTATGGCGCAGAATGGACTACTACACGAGGCCACGGCAATCCGTTTTCGGCCAAACCATATCATCACCAGCGGCTGTTCGACGTGCGCGACCAACGGGATACAGTCATCGGAAAGGTGGTAAATGACCTTGGCATTCATTTGTCTGCGAACCACCCGAGCGGGAAAGACCATTTCGGATATTCCTATGACATGATCAAGTCCATTGAAGTATGGAACTCGGTGCTTTGGTCTAAAAATGCCAATGCTATTATGATTTGGGACGATATGCTCTCATCGGGGCGAAAGTTGACGGGCAGGGGTGGAAGCGATGCGCACCATGGCGTGCCTGATACACCAGAACAGGCCACGGAAAACAGTAGGCAGGCAACAGCCAACTATGTCGGTACCCCTACCACGTGGGTGTTTGCCACCGAGCGAACTTCACAGGCGGTTGTAGATGCCCTTACGAACGGGCGCGTTTCTATCAGTGCTAACCCTTATGCACCGCGTGTAGAGTTCCATGCCGATCTAGACCAGGACGGCAAGCAAGACATGATGATGGGCGACAATGCCAAGTCTACGGGGAAGGCTGTCAAATTCCGCGTGCAGCTGACAGGCAATACTGTTCTAGGAGCATCCTATACCATAAATGTGGTGAAGAACGGTGGTAAGTTTCGCACCTTTGAAGTAACTGGTAACCAGCCAGTGGTAGAGTTTACTGATATACCGGAAGCGCTTGGCCGGAGTTACTACCGTGTGGTGGTAGAGGGCTCGCCGACAGACTATCCGGAGGTGCCGCAGTCAATGCAGCTAAGCGAGAACATGGTAGCACTGTCAAACCCGATCTTCTTTAATTTCGACCCGAACTTTTAGTCTCGGTTGAATAAGTTCTGTTGTCAAGTAAAATAAGATGTCATACATGTCAATCAAGCGGCTTTTTGTTGTATTTATAGCTTGTGCCGCTTATGGCCTGCAGGCGCAGGCACAAACCAAGGATTATGAGGCCGAATATGCCAAAGGGTACCGCGGCGGCTATATTAAGAAGCTGGAGTCGATAGACGGTGCGCTGGAATTTGTTGCCGTAGGAGATTTTGGCAGGGGAGGGGAGTATTTCCAGAAAGATATGGCCGAACAGTTGGCAAAAGCCGTGACAGGCATAAATGCCAGCTTTATTATATCCACGGGCGATAACATTTATCCTCACGGGGTGGCGAGTGTACAGGATCCGCTGTGGCAGTTATCATTCGAGAATGTCTTTTACCAGTACCCACTGCACCGCGACTGGTATGCGGTGTTGGGTAACCACGACTATGCTGGAAATGCACAGGCACAGGTTGATTATACCCACATCAGCCAGCGCTGGAACATGTCCGCCCGCTATTATACCTTCAAGCGAAATGTAGGGAAAGACGCAAAAGCACTTTTTATTTACCTTGATACTAACACCTTTGACAAGGCCGCTTACCAGAGCACTTATGGCGAGGAACTGGTGCAGCAGGATAGTGCCGCTCAAAAGCAATGGCTGGAGCAGGTATTAGCGAATGACGATCCCACCGTAAAATGGAAAATAGTGATAGGGCACCACCCGATGTATACTGCCGGTAACAGGGCTTTGCAGGAGCCACACTTCCGCCACTCCCTGGAACTGATATTTGAGAAGTATAAAGTGGATGTATACTTGAGCGGTCATGAGCATCACTTGCAGTATTATCATCCGAAGGACAAGGTGACCCATCATTTTATTTCCGGCGCAGGGTCAGAGGCAAACGAAAGCTTGAAGCCAAGGGCTCCGCACGACTTCTTTGCGCCTATACAGGGCTTTATGACCTTTGCTCTAACGGAAAATATGCTCCTGATGCAGGCAATTGATCGGAAAGGTAAAGTTCTGAAGAAGGTAAGGATAGAAAAATAGTCATAGAGGCAAAAGGCTGTTTCAAAATAGCCTTCTCCTGAAATCTAAGGATAGAGCGGGAACTATTAAATAAATATATAAAACGATGTAGATCCGCCGCACTTGGGGAGGGGTGGTGGGTGGTTGTGGCAAAAGACATAGAACAGACGCAGGCTTTGGGTGCTGCAGTGAAGGTAAGTTTTGGCAGCTACGGAGCCTCCCGTAGAAAGCTCATCAATGCCCGGCACTCAGTTGGTCCTGTTAAGCAGTATCACCTTTAACTGCTCTACAATCTCAATCCTGCCGCATCCCATTTTTTGCAAATAAGAAAACGGATAAATAATGAAAGTTTGTGTGCAAATTGTATGCAAATAAAAAAGGCCCTTAGCGTGCTGCTAAGGGCCTTTAAAGTGGTCACGTAGGGAGTCGAACCCCAAACCTTCTGATTCGTAGTCATGACGATGTCCTTTATTGTTAGTTTTAGATATTTATAAAAAGCCTGTTTTTAGCCAAATTAAGCACTTTTTGTTTCGCCTTACTTAGCAATATTCCTTGACTTTTTGAGGGTTTGTGTGCAAATTGTGTGTACAGAAAATTATTTGCACACACATGATACCTGTACTTACTTCCGTCATGCTGGATACCAGAAGGACCTTGAAAGACGGTTCTTTTCCGGTAAGGTTACGGCTGACCTACCAACGGCAGCGCAAATACTACAACACCAGCTACTCTTTAAGCGAGGCAGAATTCTCCAAAGTCCAGGCTGAAAAACCTAAGGGAAAATACAAGGAGCTTCGGATAGCCTTCCAGGCGATAGAGCAGAAGGCTATCGGTATCATTCGTAACCTGGATGTCTTCACGTTTGAGCAGTTCGAAAAGAAGTATCTAAAAGCGGCCGTCAAAAATGATGTCTTCACTGCCTTCGAACAACAGGTCAAAAAGCTGGCGGAAGAGGGCAGGGTAGGAACAGCCAGCAGTTATGAGAGTGCCAGCCTTAGCCTGCTTTCTTACATTCACAAGGAGCCCTTAACCAGGAACAAAGGTTTGTCTCGGGCTAAAGCAAACGAGAAAAAGGAAAATCTGCTGAAAAAGCGGAAACCCTTGGCGTATGCCGCTGTCACGGTTGACTTCCTGACGGGGTATGAGAAATGGATGCTTCTACACGGCAATTCCATCACCACCATCGGTATCTACCTTAGAGCGGTCCGGGCCATCTACAACAATGCCATCGCTGCCGGGGAGGTGACCGTCGACCTGTATCCGTTCGGCAAAAGAAAATACCAGATACCTTCGGGACGGAATGTGAAGAAAGCCCTGACATTGGCGGACATCGAGAAGATTTTCTCCTACCAGCCTGCTTCTGAAAATGAAGGCCGTGCAAGGGACCTGTGGGTCTTCTCCTACCTGTGCAACGGGATCAACGTGAAGGACATGGCGCGGCTGAAATACAGGCAGCTCGACAAGGACACCATCACGTTTGTCAGGGCTAAAACGGAACGCACCAGCCGCCAGAACCTTAAAGCTATCACGGCCATGCGAACACCGGTGATAGACGAGATCATCGAGAGATGGGGCAATAAACCTGCTTATAGTGAGGCCTATGTGTTTCCCTTACTTGAGCCGGAGCTATCGGCGGAGCGGGAGCGGGCAAAGATTCAGCACGCCACCAAGACCATCAACAAGTACATTAAGCGAGTGGCGGCTGCGGTTGGCATTGAGAAAAATGTAAGCACTTATACGGCCAGGCACTCTTTCTCCACCGTCCTCAAGCGGGCAGGGGCACCAATAGAACTTATATCTGAGTCCTTGGGGCACTCTAATCTAAAGACTACCGAAAGCTACCTGGATAGCTTTGAGGATAGTGTGAAGAGGCAGTACACAGCGCAGCTGACAGCTTTCAAGAATGCCAGTCTCGGTAAGCTTAGTTAAGCTTAATGTCCTATAGATTGATCTTATTAGAATATTAAGTATGACTTTGTATCTGCCTGGGGTCATAATATACTGCCGATGCAGAAAGTAAAAGACTTAGATGAAGTTGCTTATTATGCTTCTTCGGCAGTGGGAATGGGTTGCTCGCCTGATCACACCACCTCAAAGGCAGCTTCAGCAAAGGCGACGCCATTCAGGTAGATGGCTACACGGTGCTCGCCCGGGTAATGCCTGCGGGTGGTCATTTGCTGAAAAGAATGGCTTTTGCTGAACACGGCTTGTCCGGGTTCGAAAAACTTCTCCACCAGTTTGAACACTTTGGTGCCGTGTTTACCGCCGGGCCTGGCGTAATGGATGACGTACTCGATCCTGATCTTCTGCGGCTGGCTTACATGAAGAGAGAACCGGAAGCTCAACCTGGAGCCGATGCTGACGGCAGGCGTTTCCACTGCTAGGTCGATGATTTTTACCTCCTGCACCGGTTGCAGGCCAAACAAAGCCAGCGCCTGCGGGTGACCTTTGCGGATCAGGCCACGGCAGGCGTGCCGGATAATCCAGTTCGTGTTTTCGTCTGTTCCCAGCCAGGAAGCGGCAATTTGCAGCACCACGTCCGGGTGGTCTTTGGAGATGTCGTTCAGGTTATTGGCAACGCTTCTTCGCACGTAGTCAGAGGGATCGGCCTTTAGTACTTCCAGGATAGGTAAAACAGGCGAAGGGTCCTTTTTCAAAGCCGGAAGCCCCATGGCCCAGGGCAGGCGCGGGCGGCACCCTTCGCTGGCCAGTCTCCTGACATGGTGGTTCTCGTGTGTTGCCCACTGCAGCATCTGCTCCAGCATAGGCGCTGGGTAACGCAGGATAAAAGGCCTTACGGCAAACTCGGAGCTGGAGTAGGATGTAAAAGCGGCCAGCGCCGCCACAGATTCCCCGTAGTGCTCCAGGCCGAACACCTCCACAAAGTCAGGGAAGATTATTCCTGCCAGTCCTGTATAGCCCGGTGCAACTTTGTATAGTAGATCGAGCTGTTGCGGATAGGGCAGGGGCATAAACCGGTGCAGGCAGCGGGTAATGTGCCGCATCCTTTCCTTCAGCTCCAGCTTTTCCCACTGCTCATCCAGCACGGCCCGGGTAAATTCCTTTTGCTGAAACAAAGGGAGATGTTGTGAAAGGTTGGCCGCCAGCCTTTGCACCAGGGCCTTGTTGTAAATATCCTTTAAGAGTGCCGACATCTGGTCTAAGCGGTTGATCTGCCTGCAAGTTAATCACAATGCTATGACAACAGTGTGTCAGCAGGATATATTGATAAAGTACCGACAGGCTTTACTTGTACCTATTGTATAACAAAGCCCGCCGAGATCAGTCTATATCTGACGGGCTTTACATTATATCTATTGTAGAGTACAAACAGCAAATACTACTCCTTCTTCATCAGTCGCTCCAGCAACTCTACCTTCTCCCGCTCGCTCTGCAGCAGGCGCTCGTAAAGCTTTTTATTTTCTTCCATTACCTCCATCAGCTTATCAAGCGGATTGAAGGTAAGAGTGCAGTTATTGTTAACTGAACCAGCATTGTCATTTAACGTACTAGAAATTATATTAATGACAGCGTCATCACTATAGTTTTTTATAGCCTCCGTCTGAACGCCAAGCACCTTGGCAATTTTCACCAGCGTTTCCTCTTCCACCGCCTCACTTGCTTCAATGCGCGACACCGTCTGCTGGCTCACGCCCAGCTCGTGGGCAAGACTTTCCTGCTTAATGCCGCGCAGCTCTCTAATGCGGCTGATCTTTCTTCCGATGTGCACGGGCTTCATAGTCGTTTCCATGTATCAAATATAGCATTTTCGCCTGAGTACGAAAAACAATAAGATGAGTAAAGTACACAGGCTTTGGGTTCGGTACACAAAGATAATGTACCATCTTAGGCAAACAGCAGACCAAGATGTCATGCAAACGGTGAAAGCAGCCGCCATTCCGGGTGGTCCTTGATGCAGCCGGATGATATCGTGTTCCTGCAGACTGAAATGAATGGGAGTGGCTAGTCATGTCCTGCCCTGCTACATTACCAGTACGGTTATAAACAGCTATTATGTCAAAGAGAACGGAGGAACAGGAGCCCAGGCCCCACCTGGGGCACAAGGTACAGCGTTTGCGGGAAGTGCTGGGCATGAAGCAGGCTGTCTTAGCCCGTGCAACTGGCATGAGCCAGCAGAACGCCTCCAAGCTGGAGCAGAGCGAAACCATACCGGACCAGACGCTGGAGCGGCTGGCAAAGGGCTTAGGGGTCACAGCAGGTTTCATCAGGCGGTTTGACGAAGAAGAGGCTGTCCGACACCTCCAGCAGCATATCCTTGCCACCTGCGCAACGTCCAGCCACCATGCCATTGATAAAGCGGTAGCGCTCTTCGAGCAGCTGCTCCAGCTTGAGAAGGAAAAAATGAAGCTGCTCACCCGTGTCCACCAGGACATCCTCGCCCTGGCGGAGCAACTGCATGCACTGGAAAAGGAGCAGCCATTAGATAGGGGAGGAGAAGGGAACCGTAACTAAACGGCTTGCTTTTGGGTTGTTCGCTCTTACGTTGGTTGCGGCCTCTTATGGATGACGATGGTAAGTGGAGTCCACCCACTGTACCGCCTCCGGGTAAGCCTGCTGCAGCGCCCTGTACTTGGCCTCGTTCACTTTTAGCCTGCCGTTCTCCCGGTACAGGCCAAAGCACAGCCCTGCGGAAATGGCAGCTGCCAACAGGCAGGCGATGGCCCCGATGATGAAGCCTCTCGACCTGTCCTCGAAGTGGTGGTGGTGCCGGACGGGCAGCACCTTGGGCAGTTTGGAGATCGTGTCGCGGAACGAATTGATCTGGGCGTAGATCTGCAGGGCCTGCAGGCTCAGGTCATGCCGCCCGAGGAGGGCCTTGAGCTCCTCCAGCTGCCTGGAGATGTCGGGAGCAGCAGGCGCCTGCTGCTCTGGCTCTTGCCCGGGCCTTGCCGTTTCGGCAGGATGCTCGAGCTTTTCGAGCCGTTTGCCGTGGAGGGCCAGCACGCGCTCCGCGTCGGCCACCCGTTCTTCTAATTCCGCTGGTGTCATAGGTGTCTGCTCTTTTTCTTTCTGCGTTTCTTCCGCAAGTGGTAATCCTCCACAGGCGCTGCGTTCTCTGCCTGGCCTAAAGGGGATAATAAGCCGCTGCCGGCAGAGGGAAGCAAGGAGGGGGTGTGGCCAGGAGCAGCAGGCCTTGTGATATGCAGGTGAACCTGTTGCTGCTTTTGGACCAGTGCCGACAGCGCTTCCTGCTGCCTGCTCAGCTCCAGCTGTTTGCTGATGCCGCGGTAGCTGAAGCTCCGGGAAATGGCAGAGCCCTTGAAGCTGATCTCCCCCTGGCGGAAGCTGACGCCCTGCACCTGCTCTGAGCCGCTTCTGTACTTGAAGTGAAGCGTGATGCCTTTCTGCAGCAGCAGCGCCTCCAGTTCCTGCCAGCTGCTGGCCTTGCCCAGGGCGGAGCTGATGGCATCGTGCAGGGCGTACTTTGCCTTGTCGGCCCCTGTGAGGCGCTGGCGGTTCACCTGCCCTTTGCCCGGTGCCAGGTAGTAGCCGTGGCGCTCGGTCATCTCCCGGCATACCCGGGCGTTGCGGCGGCGCTGCAGCTTATCCGGGATGGTTTTGCCGTGGTAGTCCACCCGGTTGTAGACGATGTGCAGGTGCGGATGCTCCCGGTCCCGGTGCTCGACCACTAGGTACTGCGTGTCTTGGATGCCCATCTTCTCCAGGTACTCCCTTGCCCGCTCCGCCATCACCTCCGCACTGAGTTTCTCCTTGTCATGTGTGCTCCAGCTCAGGGCGATGTGGCCCACGGCTTTGCCCAGCTCGGGCCTGAGCTGGCGCTGCAGGTGGAAGTCGGCGACCATAGCGGAGACGGAATCCGTGCGGATCCCCTCTGCTGCCAGCACCCGCGCCCCTTGCTTCTGCGCCACGTAGCGCACGCAGCCCGCAAAGCTTTTGCCAATCATCACCTTGCCGATCATCTGCGGGAGAGGCTTTGCAGCAGGCGGTTGATCTCCTCGAGGGCCAGGCGGCACTTGCCCTGCACCGTGAGGAGCCCCTCGCGGTGGGCCAGGCGGGCGAGCTGGTTGAGGTTGTTGGCCAGCCCCGAGAGCATGCGCAGCTGGGCCGCCTCCTCCGGGGAGAGCCGTGCCACCACCGTTGCCTTTTTGGCGGCTATCCGGAACCAGGCCGAGGCGCTCAGCCCCGCCTCCCGGGCCTTGCCCCGGACCAGGAGCCACTCGGTCTCCGTCAGCCGCACCACCAGGGTACAGCTGCGCTTGATGCTTTTAGCGGGGCGGCCGCCTTTCCTTCGCTGCGGCTCAGGCCGCTCGTCTCTGTTTGTTTCCATGTTTAGCCTTGGTATGATGTTGAGTAAATTCCCTGCTGCGACCACCGGGAGCACAGGGGCGGGAAAAGGTTTTTGTATGACAAAAACACAAACTTGCTCCCACTCTCAAACAGCCTTGCTCCACGACGCAATCAGGTAGTGCCCTTTCAAAGCCCCGGCCTCTGCCGCTGCCTTTTAGTCTGCTGCTGCCTGGCCACGAGGTAGGCGTTCACATCCTGGTGGCTTTGGTAGAAAGAGGAGGCGTCGATGGCTTTGGTATGGGAATGGAGCAGCCGCTCGGTCAGCCGTCTCCCGGCCTGGTCCCGGTCGAGGAAGAGGTACACCTCCCGGTGCTTTTCCAGCAGCTCCAGGCTCCTGCCCGCTAAGGCGACGGAGTTGAGGATGATGAAATTGGAAGAGAGTTGCCTGTGCGCTTTGAGCTCGAGCAGGGATAGGAAATCCAGGAAGCCCTCCAGCACGCAGACGGATTTCCCTCCCTTGTCCAGGAAGGTGATATCCTTGGGGGAGGAGGAGCCCTTGAACCAGGCGTTGCGCAACTCGTAGCCGCCCGAGCGGTTGGCAAAGCCGACAGCCCGGTGCTCCTTTTCCCCGAGGGCGAAGCGTACCTCCCGGCAATAATCTTTTGCCGTCCCGTGCCGGATGCCCCGACCGCGGAGGTAAGCGGCCAGCTCGCTGCCCTGGCGCAGGGGCTGTGTCTCCAGGATGGTGATACCGGAAGAGGTACCGGGTGGAGTGACTGTCTCCTTCTGGACGGCATCCGTTTGAGCTATATGCTTCCAGGTTCCGGGTACGTCCGGGATACGGTGCGTTTGTTGCCGGGGCAGAACGTTTGCCTGTGAAAAGAAGAACTCCTCTGAGAGGAGCCGGATGGTCTCCTTCACCTCGCCGTTGCCGAAGAGGCGCAGGGCCAGGTCGAAGAGCTTGCCGCCCTCGCCTGCCCCGTGGTCGTACCAGCGGTTGAGCCGGGTGCTGACCTTGAAGGAGGGGGTGCGCTCGGTCGGGCGGATGGGGGAGATGTACCACCAGTCCGCACCGCGCGTGTAGGCGGGCCGGAAGCCCTGGCTGGCCAAAAAGTCGGTGATGGCCAGGCCGCTGTTGATCTGCTGTATGTTCATGTTTTTCCCTTTCAGAAGCAAGCGTAAAAATGACCGGGTAGGAGCTGTGCTTTTTCCTGATGATTTGATGAATTGTGTCTTTAACTTCCTGATAATAAATAAAATAAGTCCTCATCAAAGCCTCATCACGCTGTTTGGCTGTGATGAGCCTGCTCATCGTACTCATCATTCCTCATCAAAAAATAAAGTATATGATAAGCGTGTAAATGATTGATTTACAAAGTGTAACAGTTGATTTTAGTAGCTCTCATCAAACTTTTGCCGGATCCAGTCCTGGCAAACGGAATAGTAGCGCCCTGTGAGTCTTACCTGGCAGGGCTCCCCCTGGGCGTTGTAGTGGTAGGTATTGTAGCTCAGGCTGTTGGGAGCGGGTACCAGTTGCCACTCCCCCTGGAGCACCTGCCGCACCTGCTGGCGCGTCAGGCGGGGCTGGTGACGCCGGAGCAGCTCAAGCAGGTCCTTGGCCGTGAAGTGCAGCTCCTGCTCGCCGGTGGCCTCGAAGAGCTCCCGCAAGAGGAGGAGCAGCTCGGTCTCCACCCGGTTGCGGCTGCCCTGCATGACGCGTAGCAGCGCCTCGGTGCGCAGCTGCTTCTCCGAGAACCACATCCGGGAGAGACCCTGCGGTACGGAGAGTGGCCGCCGGAGCAGGTAGTGCAACAGGTGGGGGATCTCCCGCTTCATCTCCTGGAGCAGGTAGATGTTTTCTTTTTCCAGCACCGGCACTTTCCGTACCCAGTAGCGGGTCTCGGTCGGCTCGATCAGGAGGAAGCTCTCCTCGTTATTGGAGCAGAGGACGAACTTTCCGAAGAACTCGGTCTCCCGCCGGTCCTTACCCTTGGCCTCGATCTTGGCGGTGCGGGCCGTGCTCAGGTTCTTGATCTTCTCCGAGTCCTCCTTCCGACCCAGCAGCACCTCGTCCACGGCGATGAGCAGCACGTTCATCCAGTCGGCGTTGAACTGGGAGCGGAAGTCGCTGTTGCCGTTGAAGGTCACGTTCCGCCCGAAGAGGAGCTTGAGCAGGTTGAGGAAGGTGGTCTTGCCCGTCTTTCGCTCCCTGGACACCAGGCAGAGCACCGGCAGGTGCTGGGTGGGGCTGCGGTAGAGGAGGGTGAGGTAATCGAGCCCCAGCTCGTACTGCTCGCCGAAGATGTGGCGCAGGAAGGCAAGCGTCTGCGGGCAAGGCCCCTCCGCCGGCTGTCCCTCCAGCGGGTGGTAGAGGTTGTAGAAGCTCCCCACCGCCTCCTGGAAGTGCAGGTGGCTGGGTACGCAGCAGAAGCCGTCGTAGCGGCGGATCTTCTTGACCTGCTGGCGCGAGAGGTCCTGGCGCAGGGTCTCAGCCGACCAGGGGACCCACAGCTCGGTGAAGTCCCCCTGCAGGGTAGGCTGTCGGCAGCGCTTGTAGTAGGAGGTCTGGACCCGGATGTAGCTCTCCGGGCTGCCCAGGGGGTAGTGCTTGTTTTCCATGGCAGGCAGATAACCTAGTAGCGCTTCCTGCCGTTGTTACTTGCCTTTTGCACGGCCTCCTGCTGGATCTCGGAGACGGTCTTCTTCCGTCCCTGCCGTACCCAGTCCTCCAGCTCGCTCTTGCGGAAGTAGAGGCGCTTGCCCCGCTTGCTGTAGGGGATATCCCGGCAGCTGACCTTGGTGTAGAGGGTGGCCACGGAGAGGTGGAGGAAGGTGGCAGCCTGGGAGACGTTGAGCAGGGTCTCCTTTTCGGGTGGGGGCTGTTGCTCCACTAGCAGTCGCTCGATGCGGTTCATTTTCTCGTGCAGCAGGCTGAGGGCCTGGGGCAGTTGCTCGAAGGTGAAGTGTTCCATGGCAGCGTGTGTTTTTGTGGTTGTTGCTGCAATGGTAGGGGCTTATTTGGATGGGCTGCAAGAAGGCTGGCCGCTATCCTACCTGTTTCCTACGGGATGGTATAATTTTTCTGGGTGCGCAGGACGGGGAAGACGGCGTAAGTACCGTCGGCCTGCTTTCTTACATCCAGGATGGGGGATTGGCAGGGCTTGGCGTTGGAGGAGATGAGGGCGGCCAGGTACCCCTGCGGCAGGGTCCGCTGCTGCCTGCGGTAGACGTAGGCAAAGTACCGGGAGATCCAGGTCTCCAGCTCGCCTTTGAGGCAGCCGACGAGGAGGTTGGATTCGTAGAGCTGCTTGAAAGCATCAGCCAGCTGGTTGCCGTTCCCGTGGAAGAGCAGGGGAGAGGTGACGCCTTTGTTTTCCAGCAGGAGGGGCAATAGTTGCTGCTGGTCCTCTGGGCTGAAGTAGCCCTTGAGGATGTCGAAGAGCCTTTCGGCTACCCCGTCCACGAAGCGGGGAGTACCTGAAACTGGTTTGGGAGGAACATCCGAAACCGGTTCCTGTTGCTCCGGGGTGGGAAGCAGCGTTTGCAGGTGCAGGAGGAGGCTGGCCAGCATCGCTTCGCGCAGCTTGACCGACTCGGCCAGATCGTCCACCAGCTCCTCCCGAATGGCTATGCCGGCATCAAGCGGCTGCAGGTTGTGCACCAGGAAAAGATTTGGCAGCTGGAGTTGGTGCAGGTAGGCGGTGGGGTAAGGTGCTCCTAAATCCAGGGCGTTGTTGTGGAAGTTTACCCAGAAGGCTCTGAAGCGTTTTTCGATGCCCGTGAGCTGGTGCAGGACGAGCTGCAGCTGGGGGTGGTGGAGGGGAAGCAGGTCCAGAGCGGCCATCTGGGAGAGGAGTCGGAGCTGGCTCTCGAAGGCGGCGGCCTCGTCGTAGTGCGTCGCGTGCCGCAGGTCGTAGACAGTAACTTCCCTATGGCCGAGGGGGCCCACGGGCACATGCCGTTGGACCAGGCGGAGCTCGAAGGTCTGCAGGCGGGTCAGGAACTTTTTCAGGTGCTTCATGGTGCGGCGGTTTTGGTTAGGGGACTCTGCTGCTGCCCAGCCACCGGGCAAAGCCGGTGCAGCTCCCGCAAGGCGAGGAGGGGGAAAGGCAGGGGTAGGCTGCGCCTTGCCCTTTCCCATCTCAATATAAGCCAAAGCGTGGTAACAACAAAGAAGGGGAGCGGCTTTTGTGAGCGAAGGTTACGGTAGCCGAGGCGCGGGCAGAGGCATGACCCGGGACCTGTGCAGGAGATAGACCGCTGGCAGATGAAGGGGCGATACTGCTATGTTTCTGCATGGTCCCGCTGTCCCGTCAGAGGTGAGGGCCTATTGTTTTTTAGAAGTATTCATCTCTTTGTTTAACATAACGTGTGTTATGGGAGCTCTGGCATCTAAGGTAGCACAACAAGCATTTCTGCATTTTTATACAATGCGTCTTCCCTTCACAAACTTTCAGCAATACATTTATTTTTAATAAGTGGTGTAACACTGAAATGTTACTTTTGGCAATTTTTATCAGACCCATTTCTGCATCTGGGCGCGCCAGTGCGGTTATTTGAACATATAATATAGAGGATAATCAATGTTACTTTTCGTATAAAACATTCCTTTATTAATATATAAAGTTTTTAAAATTTTGGTGAGACTTCGGTTCCCTTAGCCGTGTTTCCTTTCACCTTAAGCTGTGAACTGAACTTTGTATATGAAACAGTCTTTCCTTTGCGTCTTTTTTTGCTTAGCCCTGCTGTATGAGGGCTATGGCCAGACCGCCCCCGGCTCTCTGAACCCGAGCCTGGATAAAGTGTCCCCGCCCTCTCCGAATGCGGCAGCCTTGGGCAAGTTCGGCAATGTGCCGGTGGGGCTCTCGACGGGCATTCCGCGGGTGAGCGTGCCGATCTACTCCTACTCTGGAGCGGCCAACGGGCTGAGCCTGTCGGTCTCGCTGGACTACCACGCGGGAGGAGTGAAGGTGGACGAGGTGGCCTCGAGTGTGGGGATAGGCTGGGCGCTGAGCGCTGGGGGCGTGGTGAGCCGGGTGATGCGCGGCATCCCCGACGAGGTGCTCACCTACGGCTTCATGGACTATACGCCGCCGCAGGTGGAGCAGGAGGGAAACGTGCCCTTTGACATCAGCGCCAGGCCTTATAACCTGATCTACACGAATACCTATGACAGCCAGGGGGACCTGTTCAGCTACAGCTTCGGCGGGCGGAGCGGCAAGTTCTCCTACGGCAGGCAGGGGGATTTGCTCATCCACAACCTGGACCAGCTCAAGATTGAGAAGACCATGACCGGAACGGGCATGAGCAGAAGGATCAACAGCTTTACCATCACCGACGACAACGGCTATAAATACGTTTTCGGAGCCGCAGAACAGACTTTTGATCAGAGCTACCACACAGTACTTGGGGATTATACCTCCTCCTGGTATCTGACCGAGATCGTCACCCCTTCGGGCAAGGATAAGATCGTGCTGGAGTATGAGAGTACACAGATTGGACCTTATAACCTTGGGCCAAGCGCATCAGAGGTTATAGGTATCTTCCCAAGGGGAAGTAGGGAGACCTCTGTCGGGGGAGGAACCCTGATTGTAAGCGGCAAGCGCCTCAAACACATTCGTTTCCCGGACGGGGTGGAGATGAGCTACAGCTATAAGGCAGAGAGCAGGACGGACCTTGTGGGCGACCGCCTGCTGGATAAGATCACGATCACGGACGCTGGCGGGGCCAGGCGGGGCTTCCGGCTGGTGCAGGACTACTCGACCAACCGGGCCACACTCCGGCAGGTGATCCCCTTCAGCGGGGCCTCGGAGACGGAAAGCAAGCCCTACGCCTTCGAGTACCACTGGCGTCCGCTTCCCGACAGGATGAGCTGGATGAAGGATCACTGGGGCTACCACAACAGCAACACGGGGCACCTGATCCCGGAGGAGATCTACCCCTACAACGACATCCCCACCAAAAACTACAAGCTTGCTGGTGGCAACCGGGACACGGACCCGGAGCGGGTCAAGGCGGGCTCGCTCACGAAGATGAGCTACCCGACCGGCGGCTACACGGTCTTTGAGCTGGAGGCCAACCAGGCCCAGGACAACTGGCTGGACCAGAGCTTCACCTACACGGTGCAGCAGCCCCCCTACACGGACAAGAACACCTCGGTGTACCTGTCAAGCGGGAGTTCCGCTGTAGCGCAAGTCTCCTTCAGCGGCCAGCCCAACACCACAACCAACTTCGAGTTCGAGATCCCGGGCTACGGCTCCTGCCCCTACGGGGGCTGCAGCGTCGTCGCCGAGATCCGCGCCCCGGGCGCTTCATACACCCAGTACATCCAGAAGGTAATTCCTTACTCGGGGGATGGGAACACGATCAACTATACCTTTTACCTGCTCAACATGGTGCAGGGGACGCACACGGTCACCTTCTACACGACAGGGGGGCTGCAGTTTGAGAACTACGTGCAGGTCAAGTGGCGGGAGGTGAACGCGGGGACGAGCTCGACTGTGACGCTCAGGCACCTGCAGCCCTGGGTGGGCGGGCTGCGTGCCAAGAAGATAAGCGACTACGACGGGATATCTACTACGCCTGCCAGGGTGCGGGAGTACGCCTATGTGCTGGAGGACGGGGTGACCTCCTCGGGTGCCCTGGGCGCCTACCCCACCTACACCCACAGGGTGCACTATGCGTGGAGAAGCCTGAACGGACCAGAGAACCCTTCTAACCCATACGAAATTTATCTTGGTAATTTCAGTCCCAACTCCATTGTACGCTCCAGTTCACCTGTTTTTGACATAGCCTATGGTTTGGGGAGCCCTGTGACCTACAGGCGCGTGGTGGAGCGTGAAACGCAGGGGGGGCAGGACAACGGTCGGACGGAGAGCCACTTCACTTCTTTTGCCGACCACCCGCCGAGCTACAATTCCACCTTTCCCTACACGCCCCCGATCATCAACGAGAGTCAGCTGGGGCTTCTGAAAAGGGAGCTGGTCTACAGCCGGGAGAACGCACTGCTGAAAGAGACGGTGAACGAGTACCAGTTCTCCAAGGATGAGAGCTACCACCAGAATGCCGTGCGCATGGAGCGTTTCCGTTCTATCTCCCTAGTCCCCGTTAAGTATAGGTTTTATGGGCATGATCCTGTTGTAGAAGGGGGGGTTTCTAATTCAGATCCTGAGAGGGATTACTGGAAGTACCAGGATAAAGACCCGATCTATTTCATCAAGTCGGACTTCTACCCTGTGACGGGTCGGACGGACCTTGTCAAGAGCACGGTGCAGGAGTACAGCAGGCAGGGCACGTCGACGGTGTCTTACAAGACGGAGACGCGCCACGAGTACGACGCGGCGACGCGCTTCCTGCGCAGGAGCAGCTTTGTGGGGAGCCGGGGGGAGACGCAGTCGCGGGAGCTCAAGTACCCGCAGGACCTGGTGGCCTCGACGGGGGGCGCTTCTGGTGTGTACGGGCAGATGGTGGCGGCCAACATCCTGCGGCCGGTGGTGGAGGAGCGTCAGACGGTGGCCGAGGGGCAGGATGTCCGCCACCTGGTGACGGTGAGGACCAACTACCACCGCCCGTTTGCGGGTCAGGGCGTGTTCGTTCCGCAGACGGTGGAGACGCAGAGCCTGGGCAACGGGCCGGAGGTGCGCCTGCGCTACCACGGCTACGACGATCGTGGCAAGCCTAAAACAGTTTCTAAGGAGGGGGACGTTCAGCTGACCTACATCTGGGGCTACAACCACTCGCTTCCTGTTGCCCAGGTGGAGAACGCCTCCTACGAGGCGGTTCGGGACGCCCTGGGCGGGGAGGCGGCGGTGTCGCTGATCGCCTCGTCGGCCACGCTCACGGCCGCCCAGCAGGCGCAGCTCAACGGGCTGCGGTCGCAGCTGCCGCAGGCGCAGGTGACCACCTACACCTACAGCCCCTCTGCCGGGGTGACGAGCGTGACGGACGCGCGGGGGCAGTCCACCCACTACGAGTACGACGGGATGGGGAGGCTTCGCCTGATTAGGGACCACCGCCAGAACATCCTCAAGGCCTTCTGCTACAGCTACGCCGGAGAGCTTATCTCCTGCGACACCCCTTGAGCACTACTAGGTGCCTGTGCCTTGATGAAACATAACAGCCTTACAAGTAAATAACATTTTACCGTGGACATGAAAAAGATACTGATTGCAGCGGTCGCCGTGCTGCCAAACGCGGGGGCGTGGCGTTGCTCTCTACCTGCTAAAACGGGCTGTCGGGCTATGATTTTGCCTTCCTGTAGAAGGCAATGTATACTTGTTGCGCTTATCTGCCTTCGCCTTGTATGCGGGGTGCATGGCCAAACAGCCCCCGGCTCGCTGAACCCGAGCCTGGAGAAGGTCTTCCCGCCGTCCCCGAACGCGGCAGCCCTGGGCAAGTTCGGCAATGTGCCGGTGGGGCTCTCGACGGGCATTCCGCGGGTGAGCGTGCCGATCTACTCCTACTCTGGAGCGACCAACGGGCTGAGCCTGTCGGTCTCGCTGGACTACCATGCGGGCGGGGTGAAGGTGGACGAGGTGGCCTCGAGTGTGGGAATAGGCTGGGCGCTGAATGCAGGCGGTGTGGTGAGCCGGGTGATGCGCGGCATCCCCGACGAGGTACCTACATACGGCTTCATGGCCTACACGCCGCCCCAACAAGAAGAAGCGGGTAATAACCCCTTCGACATCAGCGCCAGGCCCTACAACCTTATCTACACGAACACCTATGACAGCCAGGGGGACCTGTTCAGCTACAGCTTCGGCGGGCGGAGCGGCAAGTTCTCCTACGGCAGGCAGGGAGATCTGCTCATCCACAACCTCGACCAGCTCAAGATTGAGAACACCATGATTCATAGTGGGGCAGATCGTCGGATCAACAGCTTTACCATCACCGACGACAACGGCTATAAATACGTGTTTGATGCGGTGGAGAAAACAACTGATAGTGGTGCCAATACTGTCTTCGGCGTATACACCTCCTCTTGGTATTTGACCGAGATCGCCACGCCTTCGGGCAAGGACAAAATTGTGCTGGAGTATGAAGATACTACCATCCCAGCCTATAGCATCGGCCAGACGCTTACGGATGTTATTGGCATTTTCCCTAGGGCGGATAAACCTGGATCACCGGCATCAATCAGCTATAACAGCATAAGCGGCAAGCGGTTGAAGCGGATCATCTTCCCAGACGGGGTGGAGATGAGCTACAGCTATAAGGCAGAGAGCAGGACGGACCTTGTGGGCGACCGCCTGCTGGATAAGATCACGATCACGGACGCTGGCGGGGCCAGGCGGGGCTTCCGGCTGGTGCAGGACTACTCGACCAACCGGGCCACACTCCGGCAGGTGATCCCCTTCAGCGGGGCCTCGGAGGCGGAGAGCAAGCCCTACGCCTTCGAGTACCACTGGCGTCCGCTTCCCGACAGGATGAGCTGGATGAAGGATCACTGGGGCTACTATAACAGCAACACGGGGTCTTTGATCCCGGAGGAGATCTACCCGTGGCCTGAGAGGAAGGCTTCAAACTACAAGCTCCTGGGTGGCAACCGGGACACGGACCCGGAGCGGGTCAAGGCGGGCTCGCTCACGAAGATGAGCTACCCGACCGGCGGCTACACGGTCTTTGAGCTGGAGGCCAACCAGGCCCAGGACAACTGGCTGGACCAGAGCTTCACCTACACGGTGCAGCAGCCCCCCTACACGGACAAGAACACCTCGGTGTACCTGTCAAGCGGGAGTTCCGCTGTAGCGCAAGTCTCCTTCAGCGGCCAGCCCAACACCACAACCAACTTCGAGTTCGAGATCCCGGGCTACGGCTCCTGCCCCTACGGGGGCTGCAGCGTCGTCGCCGAGATCCGCGCCCCGGGCAGCCCTAGCTATCAATACGTCCAGAAGGTGATCCCCTACTCGGGGACGGGAACACGATCTACTACACTTTCAGCCTGCTCAACATGGTGCAGGGGACGCATACGGTCACCTTCTACACGACGGGGGGGCTGCAGTTTGAGAACTACGTGCAGGTCAAGTGGCGAGAGGTGAACGCGGGGACGAGCTCGACTGTGACGCTCAGGCACCTGCAGCCCTGGGTGGGTGGCTTGCGTGCTAAGAAGCTGACAGACTACGACGGGATATCTACTACGCCCGCCAGGGTGCGGGAGTACGCCTATGTGCTGGAGGACGGGGTAACCTCCTCCGGAGCCCTGGGCGCCTACCCCACCTACACCCACAGGGTACACTATGATTGGAGAAGCACAAATGGAGGCACTTTAACAGATAAAGATAACCCCAACAACCCTGAACCCGAAGAATTTTACCATGGTAATTTCAGTCCCAACTCCATTGTACGCTCCAGTTCGGCTGTTTTTGACATTGCCTATTCCAACGGTAGCCCTGTGACCTACAGGCGCGTGGTGGAGCGTGAAACGCAGGGGGGGCAGGACAACGGTCGGACGGAGAGCTACTTCACTTCTTTTGCCGACCACCCGCCGAGCTACAATTCCACCTTTCCCTACACGACCCCGATCATCAACGAGAGTCAGCTGGGGCTTCTGAAAAGGGAGCTGGTCTACAGCCGGGAGAACGCACTGCTGAAAGAGACGGTGAACGAGTACCAGTTCTCCAAGGATGAGAGCTACCACCAGGATGCCGTGCGCATGGAGCGCTTCCGCTCCATTTCCCTGGCCCCCGTCAAGTACTTCTACCTTGGAGCAGATAGTGATGTAGAGAATTCATTTTGGGTAAAACAGTCTCCAGACCCGATCTACTTTCTAAAGTCGGACTTCTACCCTGTGACGGGCCGGACGGACCTGGTGAAGAGCACGGTGCAGGAGTACAGCAGGCAGGGCACGTCGACGGTGTCTTACAAGACGGAGACGCGCCACGAGTACGACGCGGCGACGCGCTTCCTGCGCAGGAGCAGCTTTGTGGGAAGCCGGGGAGAGACGCAGTCGCGGGAGCTCAAGTACCCGCAGGACCTGGTGGCCTCGACGGGGGGCGCTTCTAGTGTGTACGGGCAGATGGTGGCGGCCAACATCCTGCGGCCGGTGGTGGAGGAGCGTCAGACGGTGGCCGAGGGGCAGGATGTCCGCCACCTGGTGACGGTGAGGACCAACTACCACCGCCCGTTTGCGGGTCAGGGCGTGTTCGTTCCGCAGACGGTGGAGACGCAGAGCCTGGGCAACGAACCGGAGGTTCGCCTGCGCTACCACGGCTACGACGATCGTGGCAAGCCTAAAACAGTTTCTAAGGAGGGGGACGTTCAGCTGACCTACATCTGGGGCTACAACCACTCGCTTCCTGTTGCCCAGGTGGAGAACGCCTCCTACGAGGCGGTTCGGGACGCCCTGGGCGGGGAGGCGGCGGTGTCGCTGATCGCCTCGTCGGCCACGCTCACGGCCGCCCAGCAGGCGCAGCTCAACGGGCTGCGGTCGCAGCTGCCGCAGGCGCAGGTGACCACCTACACCTACAGCCCCTCTGCCGGGGTGACGAGCGTGACGGACGCGCGGGGGCAGTCCACCCACTACGAGTACGACGGGATGGGGAGGCTTCGCCTGATTAGGGACCACCGCCAGAACATCCTCAAGGCCTTCTGCTACAGCTACGCCGGGGAGCTTATCTCCTGCGACACCCCTTAGCCTAAGGCCTATCTACCAATGATACACCGATTTTCCCACAACCATAACCACTGAGCCAGCATGCTACGCGTCTTGATTCTATTCTTCTCCCTGGCCCTGTTGGCCTCGGGAGCAAAGGCACAGGAGGGAAGCCCCCCTCTCAGGGAGGCGGCGAGCCCGCCTGCCAAGCTCTGGCGCTCGCTGGAGCGGAAGAGTGGTCAGGCGGAGGAGCGGCTGGCCCGGCAGACCCGGCGCTACCTGGACAGGGTGGCCCGCCGGGAGGAGCGGCTCCGAAAGCGGCTGCTGCGGGAGGACTCGCTGCGGGCCCGGGAGCTTTTCCCAGGCGATGCCGCGGCGCGCTACCGCAGGCTGGCCGAGACGCCCGCCGGAAGCGATCCCTATGCCAGGGTTTACACGGGTCACCTCGACTCGCTGACGACCGCGCTGCGGTTCTTGGAGGAGGGCGGTGTTTCCGGTACAGCGCAGGCCCAGGCACTCTCCTCCCTGGAGGCCCTCCAGGAGCGGCTCGACCGCACCGACCACATACGGCAGGCGCTTGAGCAGCGGGAGCGGGAGCTGCTCGAGCGCCTGCAGGGCACGGGGCTCAGCGGCAGGCTCAAGCCCCTGCGCAAGCAGGTCTACTACTTCGGCGCCCAGGCCGACGAGCTGCAGAAAAGCGTCTCGGAGCCGGGACGGCTGGAGGCGGCCCTGCTGCGGCAACTGGCAAAGGATCCGCGGTTCCAGTCCTTCTTCCAGGCCCGCTCGCAGCTGGGGGGCATCTTCAACCTGCAGGGGACTGGCCCTGAGGCCGCCAAGCCGGGGATACAGACGCTAACCTCTGTTGGGGAGGCGCTCCGAGACCGCTTCGGGGAGGCGGGCGGCGACTTGCTGGAGCCTTTCCGGGAGACCCAGGAGCGCCTGGGCTCCCTGCTGGGCCAGGGCGGGGGCATCGGCCCCTCCGAGGCGGAGGCCCACGGCTTCAGGCCGAACGGACAGCGGGCAAGGCCCTTGCTCCAGCGCCTCGAGTACGGCTTCAACGTGCAGTCGCAGGGCGCCCGCCATGCCCTGCCCGCCTCCAGCGAGCTGGGGGGGTGGCTGGGCTACCGGCTGCACGACAGGGCCAGTGCGGGCCTGGGGGCCTCCTATCGGCTGGGCTGGGGCAGCGGCATCCGGGACCTGCGCCTGAGCCACCAGGGGCTGGGGCTCCGCACCTACGGCGAGTACCGCCTGGGCGGCCGCTACCTGGCCTACGCGGGCTACGAGCTCAACCACCGCCCGGGGCCCAGACGCGCGGTCCTGCCCCCTGCGGCGGGGGACACGGCGGGGGGGCGCTGGCAGCCGAGCGGCCTGGCGGGCCTGGCGGTCAAGTACCGGCTCCGGGGAAGCGCGCGGGGCAGCATGCAGCTGCTCTGGGACTTTCTCAGCTACCGGCAGGCGCCGCGCACGCAGGCCGTCCTGCTCCGGGTGGGCTACCAGCTCAGGTGAAAAATCTAAAGACATCGACTCATAAGCATTCCAACAGAACATTAAAAAGGTCCCTGACCGATCCCCCTATGAAACAGCGTTTACCGTACCGCCTGATTGGGCGGAAGAGCCCCCTGGGGCATGTGCTGCTATCGCTGGCCCTGCTCGTCTCCCTACACGCCAGCTCGCAGGACGCCACCGTGGTGAAGCCCGCCGCCTACCCGGCCGGCACCAAGGTCAGCCAGGTGCGGGCCTGGGAGGCCACCGCGCCCGAGACCAACGCGGCCAACATCACCTCCACGGCCGCCGCCGAGCGCTTCCGCATGAGCACCGAGTACGTCGACGGGCTGGGCAGGCCCCTGCAGACGGTGGTCCGGCAGGGGGCGATGGCCACCGGCACGGCCGCCACAGACCTGGTGACGGCCAGGGCGTACGACGGCTTCGGCCGCGAGGCGCGGGCCTACCTGCCCTTCGCGGCGGGGAGCACCGGGGGCAACACCGCCGTCAGCAACGGGGCCTTCAAGCTCAACCCCTTCGACCAGCAGCAGTTCTTCTACAGCGACGCCAACGCCCAGAGCCCGGTTAGGGGGCAGGGCGAGACCTTCTACTACGGCAAGACCGAGTATGAGGCGTCGCCCCTCAACCGCGTGGAGCGCACCTACGCGCCCGGCAACAGCTGGGTCAGCCAGGGCCGGGGCGTGAAGGTGAGCCACCTGCACAACAGCGCCGCAGACGCCGTGCGGCTGTGGCGGGTGAGCGATGTTACTGGCACCTGGGGCACCTACGCAGCGGCCTCCGTGTATGCGGATAGGGAGCTCTCCAAAACGGTGACCGAGGACGAGGACGGCAGGCAGAAGGTAGAGTTCAAGGACAAGAACGGGCTGGTCGTGCTGCGGAAGGTGCAGCACACGGCCTCCAAGGACACCGGGACGGGCAGCGGGCACGCCGGCTGGCTGTGCACCTACTACGTCTACGACGATCTGGGGCAGCTGCGGGCCGTGGTGCAGCCGAAAGCTACGGAGAGCGTTCCCGCCTCGGCGACCACGGCCTGGACGCTGACGGCGGCGCAGCTCGCCGAGCTCTGCTTCCGCTACGAGTACGACGGGCGGGGCCGGATGGTGATGAAGCAGGTGCCCGGCGCAGGCACCGTCTCCCTGGTCTACGACAGGCGCGACAGGCTGGTGATGACCCAGGACGCGGTGCAGGCCACCGGCGCCAAGAGGTGGCTGGTGACCCTCTACGACGCGCTCAACCGGCCGGTGAAGACGGGTATCTGGACGAGCGCCAGCGACCGGGCCTTCCACAGCGCCCAGGCCATGGGGGCCGCGGCCGCGGACTACCCTTTCGCCCCAACCGCGACGCCCGCCACCAACTGGGAGCTGCTCTCCGAGACCCACTACGACGACTACAGCGGCCTCCCCGCCGGGCTCTCTTCCGCCCTGCAGGGGAGCGGCACCTTCCTCAACGGCACCAATTTCGTGCTCACCTACAACGCCTCGCCGCTCTACGCCCAGCCGCTGGAGCGTACGCTGGCCGTGAAGGGGCTGGTGACCTGGACCCGCAGCCGGGTGCTGGGCACCTCCGCCTTCGTCTCCGCGGCCCTGCTCTACGACGAGCAGGGGCGGGTGATCCAGACCCAGACGGTGAACCACACGGGGGGCGTGGACATCGCCACCACCCAGTACGACTTCTCGGGCAAGCCGCTGCGCACGCACCTGCGGCGCCAGTTCAAAAAGGAGGCGGCCCCGCAAAGCATTGTGGAGACCCAGGAGGCCACCCGCCACGGCTACGACGTGCTGGGGCGCCTGACGCAGGTGGAGAAGAGCATCGACGGCGGCGCCTGGAAAACGCTCTCGCGCCTGGAGTACGACGCGCTGGGCCAGCTCAAAAATAAGAAGCTGGGTATAAAGCCCGGCACCGCCTCCGACCCGCTCGAGACGCAGGCCTACGACTACAACATCCGCGGCTGGCTCCTGGGGGCCAACCGCGACTACGCCAAGCAGACCGGGAGCACGGCGGCCGCCTACTTCGGCTATGACCTAGGCTACGACAAGACCCTTGTCAAGGCCACGACCGCGACGGCCATCGGCTCCTACGCCGCCGGGCAGTTCGGGGGCAACATCGCGGGGACGGTGTGGAAGTCGACGGGGGACGACGAGGTGCGCAAGTACGACTTCAGCTACGACGGGACCGGGAGGCTGTCAGGGGCGGCCTTCAACCAGCACACCGGGGGCAGCTTCAACAAGACGGCGGGCGTGGACTACAGCGTCAGCGGCCTTGCCTACGACGCCAACGGCAACATCCTGTCCATGACGCAGAAAGGATGGAAAGTGGGCGGCAGCGCCGACATCGACATTCTCGCCTACAGCTACCTGTCGGGCGGCAACAGGCTGCAGGCCGTGACGGACCAAAAGAACGACGCGGCCACGAAGCTGGGAGACTTCAACTACGGCTTCAACGCCAAGTCCGGCACCGACTACGCCTACGACGCCTCGGGCAACATGACCAAGGACCTCAACAAGGGGCTGGGCAGCAGTGCGGCCGGCGGCGTTGCCTACAACCACCTCAACCTGCCCCAGGAGCTTACCTTCCGCAAGGCCGACGGCACGGTGCGGGGCACCATCGCCTACACCTACGACGCCTCGGGGGCCAAGCTCAAGAAGACGGTGCAGGAGAACGGGGTGACCAAGGTCACCCACTACCTGGCCGGGGCCGTGTACGAGGGCGAGGAGCTGCAGTTCATCTCCCACGAGGAGGGGCGGGTGCGCTACAAGCCGGCGCAGGGCGCCACGGCGGCGGCCTTCGTTTACGATTA
Organism: Pontibacter sp. SGAir0037; assembly: GCF_005491705.1. Classification (NCBI taxonomy): domain Bacteria; kingdom Pseudomonadati; phylum Bacteroidota; class Cytophagia; order Cytophagales; family Hymenobacteraceae; genus Pontibacter; species Pontibacter sp. SGAir0037. The sequence continues at coordinate 4,879,852 of NZ_CP028092.1, forward strand.
CTTCCTTAAGGACCACCTGGGCAACGTGCGCATGACGCTCACCGAGGAGCCGCGCACGGACCAGTACCAGGCCCTCACCTTCGAGGACGCCGGCATCGCCCAGCAGAACGAGCAGTGGCAGAACCGGCAGGGGGGCAGCATCAACGTGGCGGCCGTGCGCACCTCCACCAATTTCGGGGGCAGCGTGACCAACGCGATGGGCGTGCGGAAGGCGACCGGGGGAGTGGGCGCCGCCAAGCTGCTCAAGGTGATGGCCGGGGACCGGATCCAGACGCAGGTGGACTACGCCTACAGCATCCCGAGCGCCGACAACAGCGGGGCCAGCCCGCTGGGCAGCATGGTGGCCAGCGTGCTGGGCAGCCTGACGGGCACGGGCGTGGCCGGCGGGGTGATCCAGGGCAACGAGGCGCTCATCGGCCAGCAGCTGACGGGGGACGCGGGCCTGGCGGGCTTCCTCAACCCGGCCGCCAGCACCAACCCAAACAACGCGAGCCAGCAGGCGCCCAAGGCCTACCTGTGCGTGCTCTTCTTCGACGAGCAGTTCCGCTTCGACCAGGCCAGCAGCCGGGTGCTGAAGGTGGACTACCTGGCGGCGGGCACTAAAAGAACCCTGCAGCTGGTGGGATCCGCCGGGCCTGTTGCAAACAAGAGCGGGTATGCCTATGTTTACGTTGCCAACGAGGCAAACGAGCTGGTCTACTTCGACAACTTCCAGCTCACCCACGTGCGGGGGCAGCTGCTGGAGGAGTCGCACTACTACCCCTTCGGCCTGGTGCAGGCAGGCATCAGCAGCCGGGCGATCGGATCAATGGAGAACAGGTTCCAGTACAACGGAAAGGAGAAACAGGAGGAGTTTGGACTGAACTGGAACGACCACGGTTGGCGTTTTTACGACCCTCAAATTGGACGCTGGCACGTAGTTGATCCGGACAGCGAAGAAGAAGACCAAGAAAGCTGGAGCCCGTATAATTTTGTTCTCAATAACCCGATTGCACATAACGACCCGGATGGCCGTTTGCCTAACTTTGTTGTAGGAGCAATTATTGGTGCGGCTACCGATTACGGCATCCAGGTAACAGCAAACCTTATTCAGGGCCAGGATTTAGGCGATGCGCTTACGAATATTGACGGTAAATCTATTGCGGTTTCAGCCGCACTTGGGGCAGCAACTTCCGGTTTATCTGCCTTAAATGCGGGAAGAAATCTTACTACACTGGGAGCCGCCGTAAATGGGGCAAATAAAGTAAGTAAGACGGAAAGGGTTGTTGCAAAAGCTGTTGTAGCTGGCAAGAAAGTAGCTGATAAAGTCGGAGAAAACGGAAAGGTAAAGATGCCAAATGGTTCTGAACTTCCAGCTCCTGGAAAAGGCAAAGGTTCAGTACCTCCTGGGCAGCGAGATCCAAAACGGGTAGTTACGAAATCGGAAAAACAAGAAATGTTGAACGAACGTGGAGGTAAATGTGAAGGATGTGATAAACCAGTGACAACGAAAGATGTTCAAGCGCATCATAAAAGAAGGCACGCAGATGGAGGTGGTACAACTAAAGAGAATACGGCTAATCTTTGTACAGATTGCCATAAACAGGTTCATAGATCCGGAAACTAACGAAAGTAGTAACACTTACAGACATGATTGAAAGATCTGATTTCTTAAAGAGAATTAAGAAAAATATTGAAAGTGATGGATACCATTTAACTTTTGTAAGTGGGGGCGCTTTGCCAAGGTTCGCTTATACAATTGGATGTAAAGAAACTTTTGGTTCAGAACTTATTTTCGCTGGTGGTGAATTTTATTCTCAAGATAATATTAGTACTGCTATTGATAATATGATTAAGGAACTCACAAAAGGGGGCGATTGGCAAAAAATGTCCTTAGGAGTAAATTCTTTAGGTTCTTTTTCGTTGTCAAAAGTTGACAAATCTTGGAGTAAATTAATAGCCTTAGGAGCTTTCGATTTTTATAATCAAGAGGATATTCATTTTTTACAGATTATACCAGACAAGCAATATAATACTCTTGATATTCCTAATATGTCAAAGGTATTTGGTATAACTGAAGAACCAGTTTGGCAATGGTTAGTTAAAGAATGGCACTATCCGGTTCCTTATAACTCTACCGCAGTAACTAACTTAAAGGTTCTTTATGGAGAGAAAGCTACCGAAGTAATGAGATGGGAAACAGATGAATGGGAAATATTTTCGGGTGCTGGACCTGACGTGCCTAAAGAAGACATTCGTACAATACCTTTAGGTACAATATTAGGTATTGATAACAGCCTTGAAAAAGTAGTAGATTTAGAAGTTGGGAAAGGTTTATGGCGAGATATATTTGAACTTGACTGGAATAATTGGGGATAGGTTGCTATCTCAATGCTTCAATTAATTAGAAACAGAGAAGCCCGGCCAATGCGCCGGGCCTTTCTGTTTCGGGCTGTTTTCGGGAAAAGAGGCCGAAAACGGTATAGAAATTATTAAAAAAGTAAATTACTGGAAAGCCTTGCGGGTTTTGTAGTTCTGCACGACGTTGTCAATGAGAAAGAACAGGAGTTAGTGGAGCAGATCAAGGAAGTATATGAGCAGAGCAAGTGCCGCTATGGCAGTCCCAGGATAAGTTTTGAACTGGAGGAGCGGGGCATTCGAGCCTCCCGCCCAAGGGTAGCCCGTCTTATGCAGAATCATCATATACAGAGTATTATACGAAAGAAGTATAGGGTGCGAACTACCGACTCCAGTCATACCTATACTATAGCGGACAACCATTTGGCAGGGGATTTCCAGGCAGTAAGGCCGGCAGAGAAGTGGGTATCTGATCTGACCTACATCAGAACTGGGGAAGGCTGGCTGTAACTGACCGTGGTACTGGACCTGGCCGATAGAAAAGTAGTGGGCTGGGCCCTGAGCGAGACGATGGAGGCGGAGGTAACTACGGTGGCTGCCTTCCAAATGGCCGTGAGAAACAGGCCTGTATTCCACTCCCTTTTGTTTCACTCTGACCGAGGCGTGCAATACGCCTGCAGTGCCTTCCAGGAGCAATTGGAGGGAATGCCGGTGCAGCAGAGTATGAGCCGCAAGGGCAACTGTTGGGACAACGCGGTGGCCGAGAGCTTCTTCAAGACGATGAAAACTCAAAATGGTGTACCACCACAAGTTTGCCACCATAGCAGAGGCAAAACTGGCCGTTTTCGAGTATATCGAAGGGTGGTATAACAGGAAAAGGAAACATTCGGCACTAGGTTATCTGACGCCATGCCAATATGAAAACCAGTTGTACAGCCAAGCTGTGGCTGCCTGAAAAAAGTCTCCAGTAAAACATTGCAATTCCAGCCATCACCATGGAAAGGGAACACCAACAGCCTCTCCTAAGCTTTTTGAAGTGTTGCTACCATCACTTCTCCAGCTGGAAAATTGAGCTTGGATTTTAAGCATCTAATTTGAAGTAAGACCGAGAGCAAGTAAACCGATAGATGAGTTGTGCAACAGGCACCCACATTTTGCGGGATGCAAAACAGAGCAGTTTTATCAACTTTGCCAAAATTATCTCCGCCAACATTTCTTAACTCCGCCAACAGACCTTATCTTTAGCTGTACAACACGGAAGCCATGGCCTTCTTGACTATTGACCAACTGTTTTCCATGCTTATCGGTCAGGGCGTGAAGACTAGCAAGCGCACCATTGAACGGCAGATAAGTTATCTGAAGCGTACTGACCAGACACTGTACCGTGCAGCTACCCGGCAGGAAAGTAGGCGCTTTGTTTATGAGGAAAGCCTGCTTATTCCTTATCTGCGTGACTTCAAGCATGAGGTGGCAAAGCACAATACAGTAGAAGGCAGTAAAAAACAAAATATTCAAGCACCTGTAAAAAAGCATGTTACCCCTGTAAAGAACGTTTTAGTCTCCTTGTCAAGCTATAAGTTCAGCCAAGGCAAGCGGGAGGCGCTGCTTTCGGAAATTCTGGCAGAGCATACTCCTTTGCTAGACGAGGTGAGTATCCGAGAGATGAGGGAGAGTCTCTCATCTCCCAAGGACCGGGACAGGTTCGGGCTGGCGCTCGCCATTTGCTCGGAGTACGCGCTGGGCCTGGACTCCATTGCCGCATGCTGCCAAAAGGCAGGTGTCCCGTACCAGACATTCTGGAGGTGGAGAAAGGAAGTGAGAGAAATAAGAGCTCTTTATAAAATAGGCAAGCGAAAAAGCGGTAAGGCAAAAAGCAGGCAGGTTTTGGAGGCAGCGGAGACTGGCCTTCTGAAGCTGGTTAAGGGCTTTAAGTACACGAGGAAGGAGGCGTATTACGCGCATTCCCTGCTGCCAGACGGCACAGTGGCAAAGCACCTCAAAACCAGTAAAGAGACCACTGTACAGGTGCCGCCTTCTCTAGGCGCCGTCCTCTTCACCCTGACCAACTTGGACCCCAAAAGGTGGAGGGATACCAGGCGCATCCCCTTCCCCGCTCCCCCCTCGCCTAAACCTGAAGACGTCACCAACCGCTCAGACAAGGAGCTGCTAGAGACTATTCTATACCTGGTCCAACATACCCCGAACCTCCGAGAGCAGCTTTTGGACAAACTGCTTGAGATCACTCCATCTCCCTCAGCGGGATGACATGCAGCTGCAGGTGTTCCCAGTCGCCGCCCCTTCTGTAGATATCGGCCAGCATTTCCTCAGGAAACTGCCATGCCTCCGTTGCCTCCTGCCAGTCTGAGGTGACCGTGTCCTTGGTGAATCGTAGGTACAGGTTCGCATAGTCTGGTGCATCACGGAAGAAATCGTTGAGATTATCTTCGAAAATCTCCCAGGCCTCCTCCTGCGTGAGCCCCTCCCTGAAGCCGTCGCTGCTTAGCAGAGGCCCCTCCTCGTCCTCCCACAGAGCCTCCGCAAAGACAGAGTCCGCGGTATTGACATAGACGCTGCTCAGGAACTGCTCCTGCTTGATAACAAACTCGCGGATACCTTTCTCCCAGGCCTGCCCCTTACCTTCGGCCGACACCACTATCGGCTCCTGCTCCTGCAGCGGCACCTGGGCAAATCCGATTAAATACTTTTCCATTTGATTCTTCTTAAGTTTAGGTCTTGTAGCTGTTGTTCCCTTAAAGGCAGCCTCCAATCAGTTGCAAGAATAGCGAAATTCTCTTTATAACACATATATGTGTTAATAATTCCAACGGCGAATCCTCAACTTGCCCCGTGACCAAAGTAAGGGACTCGGAACTGCTGGAAAGGTTCGGGCGCCACCTCAGGGGCATCCGGCTGGAGAAGGGGCTCTCTCAAGAAGAGGTGGCCTACCAGGCCGACATACCCGTCAACCAGGTTGGCAGGATTGAGCGGGGAGAGGTCAACACCACCGTCAGCACACTCTTCGCGCTTGCACGGGCACTGGAGGTGGACCCACCCCACCTACTCAACATCCACAGCCTATCCTAAAAACTCAGCTTCTCCTACAAATGATCGCAGCAGGCGCGCCGCCCTGTTCTTTGCCAAGATGTGCGGCATTGATGTTTTCTGCTCCAATGCGCTGTTAAAGAAGAGGAAGCCATAAGTGGCAGGTACGATATCTAATATATTGACAGTGAGTTTTTTGTTGGCGTTCCTTGCCAACTACTCCGATGTCCTCTGCCAACTTTGCCAAACTCAAGCTTTGCCAAAACAGCCTTTAGAGCTCGTTGCGCGCATTTTAGGGTTCTATTTGGCAAAGAATACTTTCGTTTAGCCGAAGTCGCCGCTTCCTATAAAGAAGGGATTCAGATCGAACAATTCTGCTTTCAATCCAGGAAAAGCAGGCAAAGGGCATAACAGATAGAATATCCTTACCATAGATGAGGCCTTGCCATCGCCTGAGATTGACAGTTCGATATCGGGGCACGCAGCCGCACTTATTGATACTGGTGAACAACGCTGAAAGTCAAATACGAGGGGAAGATAGGCGGGAGAAGGTATTTCCAAACATGGAAACTGGGATTTTGTCTTGCCGAGGCAAGGGTAGAAATGTCTGAAAGGAGAAATTAATTATCTTTGTTACATTACTTCTACGAACGTAGAAGCTTTGTAACAAGAGTGAAAATATGAAAGAAAACAAGCCCATCATCGTCTACTACCGCGTCTCCACCAAGCGCCAGGGCGAGAGCGGCCTGGGCCTGGAGGCACAGCGCACATACGTCAGGCACTTCTACTCCCAGGAGCCGGTGGCCGAGTTTGTAGAGACGGTGAGCGGCAAGGACATTACAAACCGGCCAAAGCTGCAGCAGGCGCTGGCCCTCTGCAAGCAGCACCGGGCGACGCTGGTGGTGGCCAAAATAGACAGGCTTAGTCGCAATACCGAGCAGGCCCTCCGGATCTACTCCGAACTGGAGGGAAGGCTGGAGTCCTGTGACATTCCCAACTTGGACAAGTTCACGCTCACCCTTTTCATGGCCATCGCCGACCGGGAGCGGGAGCTCATCAGCCTCCGCACCAAAGCGGCCCTGGATGAGAAGCGTAAGCGCGACGGGGAGTGGCGTCTTCCTTCCGCTGTGTTTATGAATGGCGAGGCTTCCTCGATAGGAGTGGTGGCCATCCAGGAGAAGGCGCAAGCCAACATCAACAACAGGAAAGCAGCCGCTTTGGTTAAATCCCTGCGAATCTACCAAAAGCTGACCTGGCGGCAAATTGCCCAGGAGCTTAACATGGGTGGGTTTAGAACAAGTAGGGGTGGTGAATTTCAGGCGACGCAGGCCATGCGCCTTTACTCAGAAGTGCAAGGCTAGTCAAATCTACTATCTGTCTCATTCCTCCGTCTCACAAATTAAATTCTGTTTTTATTTATTGAGACGGTAAAATGAGATAGATAATGTATCGTCCTAAATAGTAACGTATTCTTGAGATGCGCTGCAAGCCTAAAACAGGTAGCAACAACTCAGCAACGAGAAGCAACAAGCCCGAAATAAGAGCAAATAAGCTTGAAAAGAATGTTTTGTGCTTGAATAGCAGCTAAAACTACTCTTGAAGCTCTGTTTTTAACTCGCTGCTGTTTCGCTTCAGGTCCATCAGCAAGTTTTGTATATCCCTGCAATACCCACTTTTTTGATATAACAGCAACCGAACATCAGCCGCAGAGCAATCCGTTTTCAACCGAAAATCAACTTACCCTATAGCCAAAAATAGCCTTTATACCTGGTGCTCAGCTCTCACTGATAAAACGTACTCATTAATCTGCCGTTTTATGGGACGATTGCTTCACAATAAAAGCAAATGACTCGTCCTGAAAAAAGTTGACAGTTTACATTGTTAATCCTGTACCAGGTTGACAGCTGTTTCTTAATCCTGCCATCCCTTTACACCTTATACCCTCACCATAAGTAAGGGGTTCTGGCAACAACAAGCCTTCCTGGCCTGCACCTTACTGCATGGGCACCTCCTTTCCCTTCTTGTCAGTATAATAATTTTTCCAGTGTCTCTTCAGCTCGCCGGTCCTGTCGTGCGCCTCCACAGGCGTGAGCATGTCCACGCTCGAGTGCGGGCGCTGATAGTTGTAGATGCTCACTGCCGTGGCCACGGCTAGCTGGGCCGCCATGAAGTCAGGGTACACTGCCTCCAGGAGCTCCTGCTTGAGGACACCGTTCACCCGCTCGGCCAGCGCATTCTCCAGCGGGTCGCCGCTCTGGGTCATGGAGACAGCGATTCGCCGCTCCTGCAGCAGCCTGACATAACCTTGGCTGCAGTACTGAATACCCCTGTCGGAGTGATGGATCAAGTAACCTAGCATGGGGCAGTTAGCAAGTGCCATCTCCAAAGCCCGGATGCATCCACAGGCGGTAAGATCCTCGCTTAGGTAAAAGCCGACGATCTTGCGGCTGTAAGCATCGGTAACAAGGCTCAAATAGGCAAAGCCTTCCTCCAGGTGAATATAGGTGATGTCGCTCACCCACAGCTGCCCGGCTGCTTTGGGCACAAAACCTATAGTCAGGTTCTCATACTTGTGCAGCCAGTGACCAGAGAAAGTGGTCTGGGGCTTAGAGCGCCTTCGCTTCCTGACAAGCAGATCGCGCTCGCGCAGGAGTTCAAAAAAGGCGTCTCGGCCTACTTCAATGTTATGGGCAGCCATAAAAGGAGACATTATCACCAGCAGCTTGCGCGCACCCAGCCGCTTCTGCGTGCGACGGATTCGCAGTACCTCTTGCACAAGCAAGTCCTCTTTCAGCGCTTGCTGCTGCCGAATTCTGAGGTGCTGGTAGTACGCCTGTCTACTGTAACCAAACAAGCGGCAAAGCACTCCAACTGCTTGGAAGGGCGTTCTTTGCTCCACTCTTAGGATTGCTTGGTGCCAGACTTTTTTAGGATGGGAGTTCCGAGCTCCTCCTCGGCTATGAGGATAGCCTCCTGCAGGGCCTGGTTGTAGAGCCTGGCTTTGCGTAGCTCTGATTGCAGGGTCTCGACATTGGTCGGCAACTTGTCTGTGGGCAGTTCCCGCAGCAGCCTGGCCCTTCTGATTTTGTGTGGTTTTTTCATGCGCCCTTGGTACTCCTTTACCCAACGGTGCAGGCTACGGTAATCAACACCACATCTATCGGCCACTTCTCGGTAGCTCTGACCCGAGGTGAGATACTCAGCTACAATACGTTCTCTTAATGCTTTGTCCTTCATTTTCGTTGACTTTTTTGTCAACCTATTTCAGGACTAGACAAAAAAATTGCAATCGTTCTCCTTTTTATCAGCTGCTTAAAATTAACATCAGCAACCTATTATTTCAGAAAGCCATGCAACAACATAGCTCTGGAAAATAGGCGCTGCATGGAACAGGTTAAGCGCATCGTAAGTGAATATCAATAGTTATTGGGAAAACCTGATAAAAAAGGATGAAAGTAAACAATACTGAAAAATCAGTATTGTTGTCGCCATCAATACCATGTTAATTGCTAATATTATAGCATACAGTTTTTATAGATTCAATTACTTTAATCATAATGCATGAGACACTTATTAAGGCTTTATATAATTGTTGTATTTATATTTTTAAATAGCAGCACGTATGCTCAAGAGATCTATAATAAATCTAGAAGGTTTATAGACTCGCTTGATAACGCAACAGGCACTGTCCTCATGACCGATCCTGGTCTCAATGTGTTTATGGCTAAAAAAGTTAATACGTACTTAACAGGGACAGGGGATTTATCTTTGAACAAAAGCTATTTTATTATAGACCCCACAGATGGGCGTCTTTTTATTGGTACTAATCATGCCAAAGATCCATCCTCTGGAGATGGTAGGACAAAATGGGTCTTTACTGGGGGAATAAAAATGAATGTAGCAGATGCTTTTTCAATTATATACTCTGGGGAAGACAATAAATTGAAAGAAAACATTGGGGCAGTTCTAAAGCTGACTTTATTAGGAAGAGGGATTATCAGCTATGATGCAAATCGAATACTAAGACAACAGAAAAACCTTGTAAATCTTGGTCTAGATTCAACAGGACAAATAAGCTATACGGATCAGGAAGCTGGAGAATATTTGAGGCGTCAGGTAAAAAATCAAATTTATGCTGAAATGAAAGAAGATTCTACAGACTTCATAAATTCCTTATCTGGATTAATTGATGATGAACAAGCCCAGAATTGGGCTATCAAAAAATTAGATGACCATATCAAGAAACAAAATAAAAAATACAGATCAGCATACATTACTAGAGAGGCAGATAATATTGATGAAGAAGGAATGTATAATTGGTTTTGGAACCATTGGTTAAGCCTAAATATCTATGTTCCTTTTACTAAACAGCCTTATGAGGTAAGTGAGGACTTTACTAGCCCAATAGTCGAAAAGAAACTTTATAATATTGAGGCAGGATTACTCTATAATCATATCTTGGAGAAGGAAAAAATTCGTTTGTTTATATCTTTAGGAGGCGGATTAAAAAATCACAACAATATTATAACCTCATCCCTTAAAAAACATTCTATAAATGATTATAGGAATTTAGGAGGTGTAGATACTCTTAAGTTAGCCCAGTTGCAGGCCAAGGATGTTTACATTGGAAATTATACAAGCTATTTTACTCCATTCACAAGGTTCCAAATAGTTAGTTTCTTTTTAGCAGAAAAATCAATAGGCCTTAGCTTCTCTGCAGAAAAATATATGAAGGGTTATGATCCTCTAAATATTAAATTAGGAATCCCTTTTACTCTGACAGGAAAGGACAAAGACACGAAAGCTAATTTTGAAATTCAGTTAAAATGGAATGACTACAATAATAACTTTTTAACCAATAAGTCCCGTTCCGATAAATTCACTTTAGGATTTAGTGTAGGGGTTCCTTTAACAAGTAAAATTTATTAAATAAAAAATTTCATTTGAGATTAAAACAGAACCATAAAATCAGAATGATACTAAACTAGAGCTGTACCAGAAAATCACCGTTTTTCTGAGACGGAGCCACAACTGCAAATCAGTTCTTATCTGGCACCAGATTGGAAAAAATTACAACAATGGTAATTAACAGTTTAGGGCATTGGGAATATAAACATTATCTTGACACAGTTTATTTTACAGCCTCTACTCATGTGAGATAGTCAAGATATAATCTGACAGTTTAATTAAATTGAATGTGACGCATTTATTTATCTAAACTCGATTATATCATGACCACTCAAGACAAAATTATCAAAAACAAGTTAGGATTGCTAAACCTGGCCGAGATGCTGGGCAACGTATCACAAGCCTGTAAAGTGATGGGATACAGCAGGGATTCCTTCTACCGCTTCCAACAACTCTATGAGCAAGGCGGCACTTCAGCTCTGCAGGAGATCAGCCGGGCAAGGCCCAATATTAAGAACAGGGTAGAGCAAGCCGTTGAAGATGCAGTGGTGGCACTGGCCACTGAACAACCTGCCTTCGGGCAACTAAGAGCTTCCAATGAGCTCAAGAAGCGCGGCATCTTTATCTCCCCAGGCGGCGTGCGATCAGTGTGGCTTCGTTACCAGCTGGAGACCTTTCCCAAGCGACTAAAAGCGCTGGAAACTAAAGTAGCAGAAGAAGGATTGATTCTTACAGAAGCGCAGGTAGTGGCCCTGGAGAAAGCCAAAGAAGAAAAAACCGCGCATGGAGAGATCGAGACACACCACCCAGGCTACCTGGGCGCGCAGGACACTTATTACGTGGGCTATATCAAAGGTGTAGGCAAAATCTACCAGCAGACTTTCATTGGTATCGGCCCTATGAACTACATATTTGCTTTGTTTTTGAGGTTCTGCGGGAAGAGGTCTTTGATGTTTTTGTGGTTGATGGACATGATGTTTTGCAGGGTGTGTTTTAGCCACTGGTAGGGGTTTACCTCATGCTTTTTGCATATAGCAAAGAAGGAGTAGATCATGCCGGCCCGTTTGGCCGCTTCATGTGAGCCAGCGAACAGGTAGTTCTTGCGTCCCAGGGCCAATGGGCGGATGGCGTTCTCCACCCCGTTGTTGTCGATGTGCAGTTCCCCGTCATAGAGGTAGGCCGAGAGGGCGTCCCAGCGGGCGTAGGCGTAGGCCATGGCTTTGCCGATCTGGCTCTTGGGCAGCGTGCTCTTTATTTCCTCGAAGATCCATTTGCCCAGCTCGTTGAGCACCGGCAGCGACTCGGAGAGCCGCAGCTCTTTGATGGCTGCTGCCTCCAGCCCCTCTTCTTTTGCCTTCCTTTCCACTGCATACAAGAGCTGGATGAGGGTGAGCGCTTTGCCAGCCCTTGCTTTATCATTTTCCAGGGCCCGCTCGAACTCTCTTCGGGCATGGGCCCAGCAGGCCAGGTGGGTGACCTCCTTTTTCCTGCCGTACTTTTCGTACACGGCGTACCCGTCGGTTTGCAGGTAGCCCCGGAAACTGTCAAGCATAAGCTTTACCCCCGCCGCCGCGCGCGTGGGTTGGTAGTCGAAGAGCACCGTCCTGTCCAGGGGGGAGTGGTAGACCCAGTAGTAGCCCTGGTGGCAGGCCCCTTTCTTATCAGAGTCCAGCACTTTGATCGGCGACTCATCCACCTGCAGGTAGCCTTTTGCTTTGGTCTCGAACACCAGCTGCCCGTAGAGCGGCTCGAGCTTTAGAAGGGCCTCTTTGGCCCAGCCCTCGATGGTGGAGGAGGCTATTTGGATGCCCTCCCGGGCAAAGCGCTGCTTCTGGCGATACAGGGGGAGGTGATCCTGATATTTATCCACCAGGATGGAGGCCAGCAGACCAGCTCCGGCGATGCCTTTGTCAATCACGCGCTCAGGCAGCAGGCCGATCGCCACGCCTTCTTTGTCTTTAGCGGCGTACTTGTAGCGGACGTAGCGGCGGATGAAGAAGCGGGCCGGCTCGCACTCGAGTTCTTCAGTCACTTCCTTGCCGATGCACACCATCTGGGAGAGGTCTCCTTCCGGGTGTATCTCCACCTCCTCTACAGGCAGGTGCCCGGGCAGTTTGGCCCGGCCGTGGTGGTGGGGGCGCTGGCGCACGTATTCTATTTTCTGCTTTACTTCTTGCTGTTGCTCTGCTACCGCTTCAACAGGAGCCTGGAAAGGCAGTGCCAGCTGTGAAGCATCTCCTTCGAAGCGCTCGCGCTTCTGGCCGAACTGCATGCGGCGGTACATGGCTAGTTGGGCTTCCAGGTAGGCGATCCTTTCGTCCTTCTCTTTGCCCAGCTCGTCTTTCTCTTGTTGCAGACGGCGGAAAGCCAGCAGCAATTCTTCTTGGGAGAGGTTTTCCGGGACCGTTTGCATGCTCTAAAATACACAAAAGCAGCCATAGCACCAAGAAAAAGCTTGTTTATGGCTGCAGGGTAAACCTTCTCCTGCGGTTGCTTTTCACCACTTCGATTCCTTCCACCATCAGCACCAGTTCGCTCCAGCTTATAGCGCCAGTAGTGGTGTTTTTCGGTAAAGGGAAGGTGCCCTGCTCGAGCCTTTTGTAGTAGAGCACAAAGCCCCCCTGCTCCCAGTGCAGCAGTTTCAGATGGGTACGTTTGCGGTTGAGAAACACGAATACCTCCCCGCTGGTGGGACTGCGGCCCAATTCCGATCCTACCAGACCGCACAGCCGTATCCGGCCGACCAAGTGCATATTTTGTAGTTGAGTTGCAGGGCTTAGTTTTGCTGGTAAAAAGAGAGAGATGACCCACCAGGAAAAGATGCTCCACTTAGTGGAGGTTTATGAGCAAAGCGGGCAGAGCCAGCGGGCCTTCTGTCAGGAGCAGGGCCTAAAAGTTTCTCAGTTTATCTACTGGATCCACAAAGTACGGAAGGAAAAGCAGCCGGCTTCCGGTTTTATGCAGCTAAGCGCTGAGCGAGCAGCTAGCTACCTGGAGGTAATTTATCCCAATGGCGTGCAGGTACGGGTCGATTCCCGGGACCTGGCCCTTGTGAGCCGCCTGCTGCACCTTTACTAAATGCTCAGCCTCACCTCCTCCCTCCGCTACCTGCTCTACCGAGGCCACTGCGACATGCGCAAATCCTTCGACGGCTTGTGCGGTCTGGTAGGATCGGAACTGGGCCGCAGTCCCACAAGCGGTGAAGTGTTCGTGTTTCTCAACCGCAAACGTACCCATCTCAAGCTGCTCCACTGGGAACACGGGGGCTTTGTGCTCTACTACAAAAGGCTCGAGCAGGGCACCTTTCCGCTGCCCAAAGCGACAGGGGGCAGCGCCATGAGCTGGAGCGAACTGGTGCTGATGGTGGAAGGAATCGAAGTGGTGAAGAGCAACCGCAGGAGAAGATTTTCTTTGCCACCATAGACGCATTATCCTTGGTGCCATGGCTGTTTTTGCTTATTTTTAGAGCATGCAAACGGTACTGGAAAACCTCTCCAAACAGGAGCTGCTGGAGCTTATTTCCAGCCGTGACGAGAAGATCGCCTACCTGGAGGCCCAGGTGGCCATGTACCGCCGCATGCAGTTCGGCCAGAGGCGCGAGCGCTTCGAGGGCGACGCCTCCCAGTTCCAGCTTCCCTTTGAAGCTGCGGCCAAAGAGGTAGAAGAGCAGCACCAGGAGGTAAAGCAGAAGATCGACTACGTGCGCCGTCGCCCCCGCCACCACGGTCGCGCCAAGCTCCCTGAGCACCTGCCCGTGGAGGAAGTAGAGATACACCCGGAAGGAGACCTCTCCCAGATGGTGTGCATCGGCCAGGAAGTCACCGAGGAGCTCGAGTGCGAGCCGGCCCGCTTCTTCATCCGCCGCTACATCCGCTATAAGTATGCCGCCAAAGACAAAGAAAGCGTGGTGATCGGCCAGCTGCCGGAACGGGTGATCGACAAAGGCATCGCCGGGGCCGGACTGCTGGCCTCCATCCTGGTGGATAAGTACATGGACCACCTGCCGCTCTACCGCCAGAAGCAGCGCTTCGCCCGGGAGGGCATCCAGATAGCCTCCTCCACCATTGAGGGTTGGACCAAGGAGGCGCTCTTGAAGCTCGAGCCGCTCTACGAGCAGCTGGTATTCGACACCAAGGCAAAAGGCTACCTGCAGGTGGATGAGTCGCCGATCAAAGTGCTGGACTCGGATAAGAAAGGTGCCGCCCATACCGGCTGGTACTGGGTCTACCATGCCCCCCTGGACAGGACGGTGCTCTTCGACTACCAACCCACGCGCGCTGCGGTGGGGGTAAAGCTTATGCTTGATGGTTTCCGGGGCTACCTGCAGACCGACGGCTACGCAGTGTACGAAAAGTACGGCAGGAAAAAGGAGGTCACCCACCTGGCCTGCTGGGCCCATGCCCGAAGAGAGTTCGAGCGGGCCCTGGAAAATGACAAGGCAAGGGCTGGCAAAGCGCTCACCCTCATCCAGCTCTTGTATGCAGTGGAAAGGAAGGCAAAAGAAGAGGGGCTGGAGGCAGCAGCCATTAAAGAACTACGGCTCTCTGAGTCGCTGCCGGTGCTCAACGAGCTGGGCAAATGGATCTTCGAGGAGATCAAGAGCACGCTGCCCAAGAGCCAGATCGGCAAAGCCATGGCCTACGCCTACGCCCGCTGGGACGCCCTCTCGGCCTACCTCTACGACGGCAGCCTGCACATCGACAACAACGGGGTGGAGAACGCCATCCGGCCGCTGGCCCTGGGACGCAAGAACTACCTGTTCGCCGGCTCACATGATGCTGCAAAGCGGGCCGGTATGATCTACTCCTTCCTGGCCATCTGCAAAAAGCATGAGGTAAACCCCTACCAGTGGCTAAAACACACCCTGCAAAACATCATGTCCATCAACCACAAAAACATCAAAGACCTCTTCCCGCAGAACTTCAAAAACAAAGCAAATATGTAGTTCATAGGGCCGATACGCACAGCCCGTCGAAGGATTTGCGCATGTCACAGTGCCCCCGGTAGAGGTAATAGCGGTGGGAGGACCCCAGGGAGAACATCAGTAAAGCCGGATGAGGCGGGAAAGCGTGTTCAAATCACCCGAAGGCACCTTTATCTTTACACCGTTAGGATAGATCACCTCCAGGTGGGCAGCTGCTGGCCCGGCACTTAGCTGCATGAAACCAGAGACCTGCTGCTTTTCTTTTCGTACTTTGTGGATCCAGTAGATAAACTGTGAAACTTTCAGGCCCTGCTCCTGGCAGAAGGCCCGCTGGCTCTGCCCGCTTTGCTCATAGGCCTCCACTAAGTGGAGCATCTTTTCCTGGTGTGTCATCTCTCTCTTTTTACCAGCAAAACTAAGCCCTGCAACTCAACTACAAAATATGCACTTGGTCGGCCGGATACTTTCATTGACACCTATACTAAAGTGGCACACGCCAAAATCTATGACAGGAAGAATGCTTTGGTAGCAGCTGATATGCTCAATGACAGGGTGCTGCCGTTCTATGAGCAGCATGATGTGAAGCTACTGCGCATTCTCACAGACCGTGGCACGGAGTACTGCGGGGCCAGAGAACATCACCAATACCAACTCTACCTGGCTATCGAAGATATTGATCACAGTAAAACTAAAGCCAGGAGCCCGCAGACCAACGGCATCTGCGAGCGCTTTCACCGCACGATGCAGGATGAGTTCTATGCGATCGCTTTTCGTAAAAAGGTGTATACTACTCTAGAAGAACTGCAGCAAGATCTGGACCTATGGCTCGAATACTACAATAAGGAGCGGACGCATACAGGCAAGTACTGCTTCGGCAGAACACCTTACCAGACACTGCTCGAAACGATCCCGCTGGCTCAGCAGAAGATGCTTGATACCTTAAGGCAAGATCCTGTCAAACATTTTTTTTCGGAACCAGCCCTTACACCCACAGATCAAGGGGTGGTGCAGAAAAAAAATGAACCCGACGACGCGGGCTCATGGAATAATACTTTAAGGCAGATACCTGTCAGCTAAACCACAGCTGTCAGACTATATCTTGACTATTACAACTCATGTAAATAAATGCGTATTGCTTATACTCTGTGCCATTGTTCACCCCAACTAAGATTACCTATTGCGTTTCTCTTCTTCAGCCTTTCATAATCAGCCATATCTTGCTCACAAAGGGTTATTTCTCCTATAACTTTATATGATTGTGCCCTGCCGAAATATGCTATCGCACTTTCTGGATATGCTTCGATAGAATTAGTATAATCTTGAATTGCACCTTCAGTATCCCCTAAAAAACCTTTAGCTACTCCTCTTATATAAAAGCCTTTAGACATGGATCCGCAATAGTCACCACTTAATGCCAAAGATTTCGTGCAATCTTCTATAGCACCATGATAGTCATGTATGATTATTTTTAAACAAGCCAAGTCACAATATAGATGGCGATTAGTAGATTCACTGCAGCTATTTATCGCTACTATTAAATCTTCTACAGCTCCATAATAATCATTTATTCTTTTTCGAACATTTGCTCTTTCTTCGTAATGTCGCCATAAATGGTTTGTGCCTTGCTCAAGATTAATGGCGCGAGAATAATCTCCTATAGCACCAAAGAAGTCTTCTAATCGAGATTTAATATTTCCTCTCATGGAGTATGCCTGCACAAATTCTGGCTCTAGTTCAATTGTTATATTTAAGTGTTCAAGCGCCTGAACATAGTTACCACTACAATAATATTCTCTTCCTAATATAAAGTAAACGACCCAGCTTTCCTCACCACTTTGTACATTATATGCTTTCATATATGCTACTACATCCGGGGTAAAGAATGGAAGCGCCATGTAAGAAGCAACAATAAAAGCAATTATAAGATTATCCTCCTCTATATAGATCTTTTCTAGAGTATCTGAATTTAATACTTCACCCTTAATATTATCTTTATAGAATGATAAAAGCTCAGTTTGTTTATCATAGCTAAGTTCATGTAAAAAATCATTATGACACCTATGGGATAATTTCAAAGCTCTTAAAAAATGGGAACTACTTGCTACTACATCTGTTCCAGAAGTAATATTACAAGTATAGAGATAAGCTAAGTAAAGGTGACTCTGCCAATGATCGTGATTATAAGAAACCTCTTTTAAAAAGAAATACAATGCTTTGTCATAATCACCAAAGTCGCTAATTTGCCTTATCCCTTTCGCATACCAAACACCAGGCTTCCTTTCCTGCAGCACTTCCCATAAAACAGAATTATTAGTAGATGCTATACCAATAGCATTACTATTCGATATTTGCGGAAGTTGCTTGTTTTCCAACTCTTCTTCTCCAGAATTCATACTCATCTTCTAATTTGGTTTTTAACACCGCAAAATGCTTACTATGATCAGATATGGATGAAGCAGTTCGGTATACTTCTGACTTTTCTAATAAATCTTGATAAATCATTTTCTTCTCCAAGGTGACTCGCAATTTCTCCACTTTGATTTTAAGTAGCTCCACATCAGACGCTTTGTCAGGAGATATAATAAGAGTTCCTCTCTTTAAGCTATCAAGAATTCCATAAACTGATTTGATATCTTGCCTTTTGTAAGCATTTCCAAGCTCCTTGAATACTTCCTCTGCTTCTTTTTCTTGTTTATTTCCTTGAAACTTATCAGGATGACAAAGTACAACTGCTTCTTTGTACAGCACCTTCAATTCTGCTTTCTCAGGTGCAGATAAGTCATGATATACCTCCTTTTCTTCCTCTTCCCTCTGTTGGCTGTACTGCTCATATTTGCGCTTTGCTTCTTGATATTCAGATTCAG
Organism: Pontibacter sp. SGAir0037; assembly: GCF_005491705.1. Lineage (NCBI taxonomy): Bacteria > Pseudomonadati > Bacteroidota > Cytophagia > Cytophagales > Hymenobacteraceae > Pontibacter > Pontibacter sp. SGAir0037. The sequence continues at coordinate 4,897,927 of NZ_CP028092.1, forward strand.
AATACTGGCTTTCTTTGCGGTGGAAATAAGAATATTCTTTTTTTAACTGTAATATCTGTTCCAGTAGTTCACCAAGATTTTTATTAAGAAGGTAATTATAGAGGTTAATGACCTTTTCCTTCTCACTAATTTCAGAATCTATTGCAACAGTTCTGTATTCAAGGTCACGTAACTCTAACCGTAGAGCGAACAGCATTTGATTCTCATAAATTATTATTTGACTATACTTAGCGGTAAGTTGATCTATAAGGATAATTGCCTTAGAATATTCTTTCCCGATTATGTGATCTACTATATCAGCTATACATTCTACGTCAGCATCTTTCTTCAAACGATTAGCCTGTAGCAATAGATCTTCTTCTTCATCCAATGCAATGAAATGCTTAACCACTTGCAAGCGTTTCAGAATGCTATTTACATTTGGGTTAGTTGCCTGGTTAGCACGAGAACCTGTAATGAGTTGAAACTGCTCAATAAATTTATGGGCTAAATCAAAATCATCATAAGTGATAACAATGTTCTCCATATTCAATGCCGAAGCTTTTCGTGTCCAGTTAAATGAGCCTGTTATGAGGGTACGACCATCAATTACACAGAACTTATTGTGCATCAGACTACCTTCAAGAGCAAAGAACTTTCCTCCTGCATTAGTCAAACTATCAAAGTTAAGCCCATATTCCCCAAAATTTATTTCATCCTTGACTAATGCCAGACTCACTAATACTCCTTGTTTCTGCTTCTGTAACAATGCTTGAAGAAGTTCATAATCCGTAAACCAAGCTACTGCAACATAGATATGCTTCTTAGCTAATGCAATTTCATCCTTGATTTTGAATTTAATTCCGGAAAAATGCGCTTCTGTTAAAATCATTTAGCTTATTATTTAAAAATCACAAGAATTAACACCTTATTTCTGAGACGGAGACACTGCTGCAAATCATTTCATACTTGGCACCCGATTGGCAACCAATAGCAACATTAGATAACAAAAAACGATAATGGTAATTGGTAGGCCTAGGATGTAGAATAGTAAAGAAAATCTTCCTTGATTTTACTCCAGGTAAAGACGTTCTCTGTTATGAAACACAAGGTATTTCGAAACTGAGTACATGTCTGCCGAAACTAAGTTTGCAAAGACCCAGGAGCTTGCGGAAATTACTGTCCGCCTCATGTTTTACACCCATTGTTGGGCCTTCGTGTTTTTTTATTTCTTAAAGGTTTCATTCTTTTCACTGTCCTCAACTCCAATCACGATATCTAACATCAAATTTTCTACAAGAGAAACAAATTCTGTTAAATGATTCATATTGACGATTATAGAATTTTCACCATGAGCAATTTTGTTCCTAAAGAGTAAAAGCTTATTAAGTCCGTTGTTGTATTTGTCATCTATTTTAGGAATGCAAAAACGTTCTAGAACTTGATTCAAGACTTTTAGATTTACATTTGATTCAGTCGGGACGGTTGGAGTAATAATGATTTTGTCTTGAAATAAGCTGTCTAATGATTGAACTAGCTTTATCTTTTTTTCGAAATTTACTCTCGGATTATTGAAGTCGCATTCCGAGTCCATTTGGTGTGTCAAAAGCGCATAGGAAATTTCAGCCCGACTAAGCGATAATGTATTTAGGTGGTTAGAATAAATTATAAAACAACTTTTCACAAAACCTTCCCAAATCGAGTAAATAGCTGGTATTGAATATTTAATATGCAACTCCTTATGATCGGGACTAAAGCTGTACCTAATCGGAATACTTTTTAAAGTAGCGAGTTCAAATGTTCTCCACTCAATATCAGCTAATATTTCTTGAACAAATGTTTTCATAGAAAGTCTTTCAACCAAAAATTTCGTCTGCTACTTCAATTCGCTTTAAGATTCTTGATTTACTTGCAGAAGCCGAACCTGAGGCTTTCTTAAAGGATTGTGACTCCTTTAATTGATTTACTTTAGCAATTAACTCATCAGTTCGGAGATCTTTATACTTTTGGTAATATTTGGTTATGCCAATAGAAACGCAATCATACAAACTTGTTGAGAACACATTGTTTGAACCCCTAAACACATCCCTTCCTACTGGGTGTAGTAAGTTTATCATGTTTTCAAAGGAATTTTTCAAGTGGAAAATTCTCTCGTCATCTGAAACTGCCTTTTTCATATAATTTGTCATGTGCTGGGAAATGTTTTCAGACAACTCGTCCTGCCCATCTGTAAGTGAACAAAAACGTAAAACTAATTCATCCATGTAAAGCTGTTCTAACTGTCTTTCTGTAGGTTGAATTAATTGAACAAATTTGTCATTTTTAGCACAGTCTCTCAGGAAAATATTGAACTCTTTTGAAACGCCCCTAAAAATTGCATTTCTTATTTCTTGATCTGTTAGTTCTGAGCCACCTGTATTCAATCGATTAAATAATTCGTAGCGCATATCAAATGCACTATTCCACTTAATAATTTCTATTCTACAAGTGGCTCTTTTGATATTTAATTGAAATTTTAATGGAAGATCTTTACATGCAAGGTGTTCCAATTCTTCAGTCAAATCACCTTTACACATGACCCAATTATTTTTGTCTTTTGTGTCCTTGAGAACCCCAAAGAATGAGAACACGGTCGAAATTCTTTGAAGACCATCAACAAGCTCCCATCTGCCATCTTCGTCTTCTGCAACAAAAATTGGAGGAACTGGAATCCCAATTAAAATAGACTCAATAAACCTTGTTTTTTGATAAGTGTCCCACCTGAATAATCTTTGAAAGTCTGGGTCAATAATGATTTCTGCTCGTTCATACATGCTCATTATTTCTCCAAAAGACATATCTAGTCTGTCAGTATTTAAACTATTTCTTGTTTTTTCTAGTCTTTTCTCAAGTTTTTCTATTTTATTCATAATATTAGATATCAAATTTGCATGTGGCCCAACGAACTTAGCTATGTGTAGGGCGAAGGGTTAGCCAGTTAACTTTCCGCTTAGTGATTTGTTTATTCGTTGTAACTACGTTCATATTAGCATTTTATCTCGCATTACGTATAGCCATTAATGGCGACTGGCTTTTATTCAATCGTTCTGTTTATTGTCAGACGCATTATTTTCCTTTGTAGTAACTGAACCAAATCATCAGTAGTTTGAAAGGCTAAAATGTCTTCTCTTTTTATAATTAATATTCTAATATTATCTCTCGTCAAAGCATTAATTATTTCACTATGTGCATTACTAACTCCATCAGCTGCACCTGTAATACCACTCAATGAAATTAAGATTCCAGTTGTTGCAAATCTATCTTGTAACTTTCTTATAAACCAACCTACTTGAGCACTACTTACAGGAGATGCTGTATTCTTACATTCTGTTATTATAGCATAGTCCAAAAAATATAAATCTGAATTTCTAGTATCATTATTAAAAATAACATCTAATTCGTGAGCTCTAACGCCATCAAGAACATTTGAGTCATAATGAGTTACTTTTGGCACTTTACAAAAAATGTAGCGAACTAATTCTTCAAGTTTAGCTCCTTTTACAGCGGTGTTTGGAGCGGTGTCTGACTCTCTTAATAATCGAGATATTTTTGGTTGAGAATATCTTGCCATTATTCAAGTCCGTGTGCTATTTTATTTCTTTGATTTAAAAGTAAGGCCTCAAATGAATTTTTTATTAATTCATTTACAAAGTCCTCTAAATCATAGCTTATTATTAAGGGGGCTAGTGAAGATTTTATTTTGGGTCTATTGTTATCTCTATCAATGTAGAGTAGAAGTCCAACTTTCGCATCTGAAATATTTATGTATCTTTTAATTTGATTTTCCGCATTTTCTAATCTACTTCTATCTAATCTGCCATATTTCAATTCTACTATTATTGGATTTCCTAGAACCTTCCCTAGGTTATCACTCCACAAAGCAAAGTCAATACCTTTGTCTTTATTTGTATTATTTTCGACATAATTAAGATTAATTATATCGAAAATTTTAGCCGTAATTTGTTCCATCCTAAACGCATTCCGAGCTGCATTTTGGTTATTGTTAATATCAAAGTTTCTTAAATCATTTATCTCTGGAAGAATTTGTTTTAACTGACTTTTAATTTTATTTGAATATTCGGTTACTTTATCAAATCTGTCATTCTTTCTATGATATGATTGTTTCGGTTTCTTCTTTACATCTGAAAGTAACTTAACAATAGAGTTACTGGTAAATTCCGAGTCGTTCAAGTCTGTTCTTATGAACAACTTGTTTTCTAAGTAAAATGGAATTTTTAAATTCTTATCTAATAAAATGAAATGTTGTTTCCCTAAACCTTCACAGACACCCATTTCATAAATAACATTTGGATTGGTATCTGTAACAATAAAAATGGCAAAATCTGATTCTTTTATTTTCTTCTTTAAAATTTGTTGAATAGAATCTCCAATTGAAAAATCGTATAGGTCAAAAGACTCAATACCATTCTCAGCAAGAATATTCTTAACTGAAGTTGTGTCAACATTGTGTGACGCGGATATGAAACATTTTAAATTTCTGTTCATTTATTTATATCAGCTTGCTGCCAACTATTGGATGTAAGGAGTTATTCTGTTTATCCTCTCATAGAGGGAGGATAAACAGAACTGTATTAACGAATATACTATATACATTCATTAATATTTACTACAAGACTTTTGTTTCTTAATTCATTAGCAAAATAGCGTTTGATATTTCTATTATAAAATAAACGATTTTAAACTATATTGCGTTCATATGACTGTATTTAAACATTCAAATTGATGCTTATGTCACTTGATTCGATAGTAGAAGTAATGGGCGGCCCCAAAAACATTGGGCGCGACATTCATAATACACATGATTTTATACTGGCCTCACGGGAAGGTATTTCCGTGGCTGTTATCAAGGTTCTCCAGAGCAGAATAGGTTTGACGAACAAAATGATGAGCAGTATTCTGGAGATCTCTGAGAGCACTCTACAGCGTCTTATTAAGCAAAAAAGCCGGCTAGGAAAGTCTGAGTCTGAGGCCGCCTACGAGATATCTAAAATCATTGCGAAAGGCATTGAAGTGTTTGGAGACGAACAGGACTTCACAGAGTGGCTTAACACTAAGAATATCGCCTTGGGAGATGAAAGGCCAATCGACTGGTTGGACTCATCTATCGGCAGGGAGCAGTTGGTGGATTTATTGGTGGGTATTCAATACGGTCATTACTCCTAAGCATGATTGTATATCGTTTAGCCAATCGGGACTTTATCGTGGACTTGGCTGGGACTGGAGGATTGTTCGGTTCGGGCAGGTGGCATGACAAAGGGATGCGAATATTATATACATCAGAAAGCTTCTCCTTGGCCAAACTAGAAGTGCTGGCCAATACAAAGTCCATTCCTAGGAATTATGCCCTAATCAAAATTGAGATTCCGGACGACCTGGAGCACAAGAGACTCACAGTAGAAGATCTTCCGGCTAACTGGAATATCTTTCCCCATCCGAAAGAGTTGAAGGTTTTTACAGAGGAGTGGATTAGGGAGAATAAGTATCTGGTCATGCAAGTGCCGTCTGTACATTCCCCTTATGAGAGTAATTACCTGATCAACCCGATGCACCCGGATGCGGGGCGAATAAAGATAATAGAAAACAGGCCGCACGACTTTGATGCCCGCCTTAAGTAAGGGAGTGGCAAAGGGAAAGATACCTTAGCAAGGTCGTGTTCTTCCTAAGATTGGCGACACCTACTTTACATAATCTTACTTATTGGCTAGGACGAAAAAAAATGTTTATCTTATTCATTAATGGTAATGAATAAAAAAGGGCTACAAGAGCCCTTCATCTGCCATAGAGTAGTATGTCTCACTGGTGAGGATAATGTGATCCAGGACGACGATGTCGAGCAATTCTCCACCCTGCTTCATTTTCTTTGTCAGCTGTAGGTCTGCCGCACTTGGTTTGGTATTACCGGAGGGGTGGTTGTGGCAAAGGATGATGGAGGAGGCGCAGGCTTTGAGTGCCGCCGCGAAGATAAGCTTAGGATCAGCTATGGTGCCTGCGATACCTCCGGTGGAAAGTTCATAAATGCCCAGCACCCGATTGGCCCTGTTGAGTAGCATCACCTTGAACTGTTCTACAAATTCGATTTTGCCGGTGTCCCAGTTTTGACGGAGAACCTCTGCGCTGTCGGTGGAACTGGTCACCTGTGGGCGCTCGGACGGTTTTACTTTGGAGCGGTAGGTCAGTTTGATTTCTGCTACTTTGTTCATTCCGGTTTTTTTAGTTGGCTTTTCCATAATCTTGTTCTTTTAAGGTTTTAGGAATTGATTATGGTGCCTGCCCTGCCTGGCGAACGGACTAAGGGCAGGGTGGAGCCGAAGAAAATGCGGAGGGCTCCCTTTAGGGATACCCATTTTGTTCGGACTACCTTGTCCCGTGTCCGGGCGGCAGGCTAAATTGCGCCGGAATGAATGACCTCGGACTTTTATATTGGAGTGTCTTGAGGGGTGGTGTTTTTAGCTTCTTTTTAAACTATTTTGCTTCAGTCTAAAGATGGAGGAGGATACAGTCATCTTAAAACGAGTGAGTAAGAATAGAGTAGGAGCAAGGTTATTTGATGGCCTTAACTATTTTATCATTGATTTTTTAACTATAAAGACATTAAGAAAGTCTGTCCAGTTGCTAAAGCAAGAAACTTGACGTGTAGAGGCTTGTGAAAAAATGGGCTGGAAGGGTAAAAAAGCTCTCAGAGTATACACTTAGGAGGCTGTAGCGGGGAGCTCAAAGCTTTACTGAAAATTAATTGAAATAATAATAAGTCTAGCAATGTGGTTCGGAAGAAGGAAAGATGAAAAAAAGTTAAGTAGCTATGGAGAGAATTATTTGCAAGTAAGAAGTCGGCTGAATAGCAAAAAGTTTGTGTGCAAATTGTGTGTACATAAAAAAAGCCACTTAACGATTTTACTCGTAAGTGGCTGATTTTCAAGTGGTCACGTAGGGAGTCGAACCCCAAACCTTCTGATTCGTAGTCAGATGCTCTATCCAATTGAGCTACGAGACCATTCCTTAATTGTGAGTGCAAAGTAAAGGCTTTTTTTTGTTCTACGCAAGAGGCTGCATAAATTTTTACTCATTTTTAATGCTGGCATTCCGCAAAGCTTTCTTCAGGGCACGGTCGAAAACGAAGTATAGGCCACCTATCGAAATGATTATCAGGGTAATCATTAAAATCTGGCCTTTGCTGCCACTGTCGGGGTTTTGCAATAAATTTATAATATCGTTTGCCTGCGTGCCAATCCAGAAGAAGAAAAGTGTGCGTGGGAGCATACCTACAATGCTTGCCAAGAAGAATCGTGTTCTGTTTACCTGTAGTAAAGAGAGCACAAAGTTCATCAAAGCAAAAGGCAGAACAGGAGAAATGCGGCATAGGAAAATAAGGCTCCAGCTTTGTGCCCGCAGCTCCTGCATCAAAGCCCTGGCCTGATCGAAGCGGTTCAGGAAGCTCATCATTTTACCGTGATCAATGAAGCGGGCCAGGCTATAGCCCACTAAGGCAGCTATACCATACGAGACAACAATGCCCGGAAAAGCCTGCCAGCCCAGGTAAAAACCACTAACCAGCGCTACAAAGGTAGTGGGTGTAAGTGCTAGTGCCATGGTTATGGAAATCACCATAAAATAGAGCAGCATTTGCCCAAACGAAAGGTTCTGAAAAAGGTCCTGGTACTGGTAGAGCTGATAAGCAAGCGTGGAGCTTACAACCAGCGGCACAACCACCAGTAGCAGCATAGAAACAAAGGTGAAAGCATTTTCGCGGACGAAGTTCCGGAGCAAAGAAAATTTAAACATTGTTGATGTATCAATTCATGAAACACAAGGCTGGTTGTGCCGAAACCGGAGTAAAGCAGCGAATTAAATTTGATTAGCCTTTCAGACAGAGCAAATTTATTAACTTGCAGCATATCGTTTAATACTTTAAACAATAGCACATGAAATTCGGAACAAAAGCCATACACGCTGGCGTAGAGCCAGACCCAAGTACAGGCGCTATCATGACGCCCATTTACCAGACTTCTACATACGTGCAAAAGTCGCCGGGCGACCACAAGGGCTATGAGTATTCCCGTACGCATAACCCAACCCGTACAGCACTGCAAAATGCGTTGGCAGCATTGGAAAACGGAAAGCACGGATTATGTTTTGCTTCTGGAATGGCCGCTATTGATACTATCCTGAAGCTCCTGAAATCGGGTGACGAGGTTATTTCTACTAACGACCTGTACGGCGGTAGCTACCGTATTTTTACTAAAATTTACCAGGATTACGGTATCAAGTTTCACTTCGTGAACATGAATGACCTTGGTAGTGTAGAAGCGCTGATAAATGATAAAACACGGCTTATCTGGGTAGAAACACCAACCAACCCACTACTGAACATCATCGATATAGCAGGTTGTGCGGCTATTGCCAAAAAACATAATATTTTGCTGGTAGCAGATAATACGTTTGCTACACCATACCTGCAAACACCTCTAGATTTAGGTGCCGATATTGTGATACACTCGCTTACAAAGTATATGGCAGGCCACTCAGATGTAGTAATGGGAGCCATCATTGTAAATGACGATGAACTGAAAGACAGGTTAGCCTTTATACAAAATGCCTGCGGGGCAACACCAGGGCCCCAGGACTGCTTCCTGGTGCTGCGGGGATTGAAAACACTGCATATTCGTATGGAACGCCATTGCCAGAATGGGCGTAAGGTAGCGGAATACCTTAAAAAGCATCCGAAGGTAGAAAAAGTGTTGTGGCCGGGCTTCGAAGATCATAAGAACCACCACATTGCAAAAGCCCAGATGAATGACTTTGGAGGTATGATCTCTTTTGTGCTGAAAGGCGACCGAATGGAAGACGCCATTAAAACCCTGGAGCGCTTTCAATACTTTGCTTTGGCTGAATCATTAGGTGGAGTAGAATCGCTTTGCGGGCACCCGGCTACCATGACGCATGCCAGCATACCTGGAGTGGAACGTATGAAAGGTGGCCTTAGTGATTCTTTGATTCGTTTAAGCGTAGGTATAGAAGACGCAGAAGATTTGATTGCAGACCTGGAGCAGGCAATCGGGTAACCTCTGTATTTGAAACAGGAAGAGCCGCCTGCTGCTACAGCAAGCGGCTCTTCCTGTTTCAAAGGTAAAGGGTAGTGTATGGCAGAACCACAGGTACTTTTTAAGGAAAAACAGCGATTCAGGCAGATCGGGCTTTGGCTTATTGTGCTGGCTGTGGCGGCATTATTTTGGGCAGGCTTTGTATACCAGGTAATGTTGGGGTATACCGTTGGAAACAATCCGGTAGGTACAGGTGGCGCCTTTCTGTTAACAGCACTTTTCGGAACAGCGTTACCACTGTTCTTTTACCGGATGTCGCTCACAACACAGGTAGAGCCAGGGTTGCTAAAACTACGCTTCTGGCCATTTCACCTGAAAGCTGTTGAAATTCCGCTTCACCTTGTCCGTGATTATGAGCAGGTAGTTTATGAGCCGATTCATGAGTACGGGGGCTGGGGAATACGCTGGACTTCCCACGGAAAAGCATATAATGTATCGGGGCAGGAGGGAGTGAAACTACACTTTTATAACCAGAAGCCTATTCTGATAGGTTCTCAATACCCGGAAGAGCTATTTGTGGCTGTTCGAAAGGCTAAGACAATGCAGGCATGAAATTTTAATTGCTTGTAAAACTATAAAAGCCGGTCTCTTTCATAACAGAGATCGGCTTTTATAGTTAAGGCTTAAGCATATACTTATGATTGAATACCCAGAATCCTGTAGATTTCAGTGAAGTCTGGCGTTAAAATAATTTCGGTACGGCGGTTCTTCGCCTTTGCTTCAGGAGAACGGCCTGTATCAACCGGCTGGTAGAAAGAACGTCCTGCAGAAGTAATTCTATCCGGAGAAAGACCTTTTGATGTCATCAGGCGGGTAATTTCAGTTGCACGAAGCACACTTAAGTCCCAGTTATCCTGCATACCAAAAGTGCCTTTCGAAAGAGGAACATCATCGGTATGGCCTTCCACCATAATGCCAACACTTTGATTTCTTTTCAGTACACTAGTCAGCTGGTCGATTGCTTTTTGGCCGTTTTCGTTCACCTTAGTACTGCCTGTGGCAAACAAAAGTTTATCAGACATAGATACATACACTTTGCCCTCGCGGATGCTCACATTTAAGTCACCTTGGTTAAAACCTTGTAAGGCCGCATTTACTTCGTTACGAAGGTTGTCGAGTACCTTTTGCTGCTCATTCATGGCGCGCTCCAGGTCCGCCAATCTCTTTTCGCGGTCCTTCAGGCTAGATGTTAAATCATTGACCTGCTGGCGGCTGGCGGCTTGCTCACGCTCCAATGCATCTCTGCTAGCTTTTAGTTCATCGTATTTTTTTGAAGAAACGCACGAGGTCATCAATCCTGCACAAAGTGCCAGAGAAAGAGAGGCCTTAAAAAAGTTAAATTTCATGTGTGTTGTTAATTAGTTGTTTCGAAATATGTAAGTTCCTATGGTTACCAATTGCAAATATGTGAAAGAATCATGGTTAAACCATACATGAGCTACATTGCCATACCTGCCCCAGGTGTTTAAGGGTGAGGCAAATATTGTGCTAGAAATATATTTAAACCTCTTTAGAAGATATATTTTTGAAGAATGTAAGCCAATTGTAAAAATAGAGGGAAAAGTGATAGCAGAAATATGAACAGCATATGGATGTACCTTGCTGTAGAGCATAAGGATATTTGATAAAGCTAAAAAGAGAGCATTGCATTTCTATTCTCTAAAGCAGCACAGAAATGCAATGTGTGCAGGTATATAACACAAGGTATTTAGCTTTTACACTGCATCAGCTTTTGCCCATTGCATAGCCTCTGCTCTTTGCGCAGGCTCAAAGTATTTTACTTTGGCAGTAGTAAAAGGGGTAGCCATTACTGTAAGCCAGTCCAGCCATTTTTTATCGCCTACAATTGCTACATTCCTGAAATCGGCTGCATGTTTAAAATCGTACTTGAGGTCGTCCCATAGTGCTCTCAGAGAATAAGTATCTACCTCCTGCACTTCAGCATATACATTAATTTTGCTGTACTGCTTAATCTTTTCATCTAATACAGGCAGCATAACTGCATAATCCTGTTTATCTACTGAACCTGAAAGTTTAAAGGCAACTAAGTCTCCTCTTGATTCTTCTAAGAGCTGCAGCATGTGAACTGGTTTATGGTTTTACAATTAATTTCTTTTTGCTGATAACGTATTTTATGGCCATTAATTACCTGCTGATGCCTGTGATAATCGTTGAAGCTCTGCTCTCAGTACCTTACCTGCTTCGGTTACAGAGCCATTAGGCATCTTAATTTTGTAAACTTCACCAGACATAGACGATTTTGAGGCCAGCTGCTCTATAAAGATTTCTGCTGTTGTAACGCGCTTCGCATGTTTTTTATACTTCGCCTGCAAATGATCGGCAGCTTCGGCAGGCGAATGTTCACTTCCGTTCCGGATAAAAGTGGCGCCTTCCAGGTTTCTGATGTAAGCAATAAGCTTATTAATTTTCTGGTCTTCTGAAAGAGCCGTGGTGCTGGCTGTCGCTTGAGGCCCTGATTGCGCCAGGGTAGTTGGCGCATACACTGAGAAGGCTGTTGCAAGAGCCAATCCAAGTATCAGTTTTTTAAACATATATTGTAAATGGATAATGAATGATTACAAAATTTTAATTGCATCGAAGTGCACTTAATTTAATCCTATAACGTTTAGGTTGCTGCAGAAGCTGTATCCGTTTTGTCGGTTCCGAAAGAATTTAATGTAATACATGAAAAAAATCCTTTATGCGTTTGTTCTGCTGCTGTGCCAGCAGGCTGTTGCTCAACATACTATAGAAACCCGCCTGGGCTATAGTTATAACGATAAATTTGAGTTTTCGGATGAATGGCAGTATCTCTCAACTGATATTTACTTGTTTAATGGCGGTAAATTTAATCGTGTACTAAACGAGCTGGATGGGGGAGTAAAGAAAAAAGCCAAAAAGAACTATGCCTATGAGCTGGAATATCTGTTTATTACAGCGCAGCTTAAGAATGTAAAGTTGTTTGGCAACGATGAGATCGTGTACCCGCTTTACAACTTCTATATAAATAAAGACAAGAGCGATTATCAAACGCAGGTAAGCGATCACCTCGAAGTAGTTCGTATTATTGATAAAATGCCCCTTGGCTCTACCCAGAACAGCATTGATGCCGCTATAAATGCAAAGGCTGTAACGAATCAGGACGGAGACCAGGTATTTAATCTGGTAGCCACGCAATTGGTAAGCTTATCGCGCCTTACAAATCCTACCACTGCTGCTATGGCATTAGTAGGGGAGTTTGGTAATTTACTTAGTTCCCGTGCAAAGAAGAAGGAGTACAAGTTTAGCTCTACTATTCGTTTGTACGAAGGCAAAGACTTTGACACACGCCTGCATTCTGTAAAAATTTATGTTTTTGTTCCCGGAGAGGTGAAAACGGTAACAATCAAATCTGTTAAGCTGGCCGACTATCTTACCAAGAATCCCAACAAACTTGATCGGAAGCAGTTGGAAGAGGTAATTGGCTATAGCGAGTATCCTTACATGGTTGTGGCTAACTATAAATCGCTCTACAAAACAGATGTGCTAACCGGCGACGAGGTGACCATGGAGCTGATTGAGAAACGGAAACAGAAAATTCAGGCTGCTTACGACGCTAAACTTATAAACGACGAGACATTCCGGCAGGAAAAGCAGTTTGTGGAGTTTCTGCGGGTTTTTGCTGAAATGAAGCAGAACCTGAATGCCTATCGGTTAAATTACCGAAACAATAGCCCGGAGATTAATGCAAAAAACCTGTTTGGCATTATGCAGGAGTATAAGCGCCTGAAAACCTTTTTTGATGCGCGGGAGAAGGAGTTTAGTAATACAAGCTCCTATAAGAACATCTTCAGGCCCGAATATGAGTCTATTCTGAATAATGCAGACCTCTACCTGGAGGCTGATCATAATTTAAAGAATGGCAAAATATTGGTGAACACTCTACGGGAGCTGGAGGGAAATCCGAAGGCTTGGGCAACACCAGCTTTGCGCGAGGCTGCTTTGGCAAAACTATATGCAGTAGAGCTGCCACGAACTGAATACCTTTCTGCTTCAGTGGAGGGCGAAGCCATTGTGCGGCTTGTCAAGAAATTGGAAGATATGCAGTATGCGGAAGTTTTCGAAAAAGATGTGAAAAAACTGGCAGAGGTACCGGCATCTGATGAGACAACAGCACAGCGTAATGGCTTGCTGGAAAAAGCTGGTACAAGCAAATGTATCAGTTGCCGCGATAAAGTGCGAGAGGCTGTAAATGAATATAACAAGCGCTACGATAGCTTCAGGTTACGGGAAGCACTATATAAGCAGGAGGAGCTGAATAAGCAGGCCGAGCAAATGGTTTTTAAATATTTGCGTCTTCAGCTTTGTTTCCAGAATAACTTAAATGCAGTGGCTGTGGCCGGAGCTTCAACGGTCATGGAAGCTTATTTTACCCGCATTAACGAGAAAAGCACTCTTTTGGCGGCAGCCATCAAAGAGCTGGATGAGCTCACTAAAAAGCCGGCAGATTTTATGGCGCTACAGGCGGTGCAGGAGAAAACCAGGAGATTAGAACTTGCCATGAAAGAGGTGGAGCGAAACTATGAGTTACTCTGCAACCTCGACAAGAAGCTTTGTGAGTGTGAATCTGTAAAGTAGCCCATTCCTGCAGGTATATAAAAGCGACAGCCTCTCCACATGGAGAGGCTGTCGCTTTTATAATTATTCTCTATACTGCTTACGCAATCTGTGCTTCTAGTTTTTGAGAAAGCACATTTTTAGGAACAGCACCTACCTGCTTGTCCACTACCTGGCCACCTTTGAACACCAAAAGTGTAGGAATGCTACGGATACCAAATTTAGCAGAAGTTTGTGGGTTAGCGTCTACGTCAACTTTACCGATAACAGCTTTGCCTTCGTACTCGCCAGCCAGTTCTTCTACAATTGGGCCTACCATACGGCAAGGTCCGCACCACTCTGCCCAGAAGTCAACTAAAACGGGTTTATCTGAATTGATGATTTCATCAAAGTTCGCGTCTGTAATTTCTATTGCTTTATTAGCCATAACTTTAACGGTTTATAAAATAAGTTCTGTGTTATAAAGGTAATAACAAATATAGGTTTGGCAAATATACATCCAAACTCTATTACTATGACAAGCTGTCGTGTCTTACTAGTTACACTCAAGCTGGTTCTTGTCCTATACTTACGGTAGAATAGGGCCAATGGGTGTATTTTATTTGTATCAACAAATGTTGTAAATAAAAGTTTCAGAAACAAGAAGAACTTACAGCTATAGAATAGAACAAGATGTGTGCTAGAGGCTGCTTAAATTTATGATTACTATATAGTGGTATAAAATTGAGGGTAAATTGACCTTTTTTTTAAGTAGAATTGCTTCCACCTCAAATCTATTTACTGTATTTACTTCGTAAGTATAAATCACAAGGATTTTTAAACTTAAAACCATTTAACTATGAAAAAATTATTCCGTTTAGGTGCCCTGCTTGGAATTGCAGCCATTACGTTTTCATCTTGTAAGAAAGACGATGACTTTAACTTTCATCTTCCTATAAATAAGCAGATAGAGGCTTATGTAACCAGCAATACAGCCGGCAAGTTAGCTATTCTTAGCATGGACGATCTTTATGATTTGCTGACAGGAAAAGATGCTACGTTTGAAATGAAATCTTTAGCGCCTGGTTCAACAGATACGGAGGGTGTTCACTATAACAAGGAAAGAAACGAGCTGATTATCGCATCCAGAGGAAACAACAGAGTGGAAGTTTATCAGAAGCTTGTTAACGGAACTTTAGAGCTGAAAACTACAAGTGAACGGAATTTTACTAATGCGCGCGACGTAACCATGATCGGAAACATGATTATTGTAGCACAGCAGGGTAGTGCAGCAAACAACAACATGAATATGCTATATGCATATGAGCGTACGCCGAGTGGAGTTAGATTGCAAAAAACATATTCTGTAGATTTTAATCTATGGGGCATACATGGTGAAGGCATGGACCTTTGGGCTGTGGTTGATAACACCAGTGATATCGTTATGTTTAAAGATTTTTTAACCAACCCATCAGGTATGGTGATGCCAACTAAGCGTGTTACGGTCGAAGGTATTGTTAGAACGCACGGCCTTGTGTATTCGAAGCATGATGATAAAATGATTTTAACGGATGTTGCTGCCGCTACTTCAGATTCAGACGGTGCTATTTCTGTCATTAACAATTTTACCTCTGTATGGAGTAGTGTTGCCAATGGCGGAACAATTGGTGCTGGAAGCCAGATTCGTATTGCGGGGCCTAATACCATGTTAGGAAACCCGGTTCAGGTATCTTATGATATGAAGAAAAAGCATATTTATGTAGCTGAAAGAGCGAATGGCGGTGGTAGATTATTGGTTTTTGAAATGCCAACCTCAAACGGAGATCCAAAGCCAGCAGTGTCGAAAAATGTACCTGGTGCTTCTGACGTTTATGTGGAAGTAAGATAATTCGGTTAAGTTTAATTTAACAAAAAGGCCAGTCTTTCTTTAAAGACGGGCCTTTTTGTTGGTAGGTATATCTAATACATAGGATTTACATAAGATATTTGCTGCAGGAGTTTCTTATACTTATGTACATGCTGAGTGATCTGTTGAATTATGATGGTACAAAATCCGCAAGAAAGCTACTGCTGCTTCTGTTTTAAAATTGAAAATCTTAAATTAACTTTAATTAATATAAAGTATTATTAAATTTGAAAAGGTGTAAATGATCAACAAACGTTGGGGTTCTGCAGCCGGATAATTTAACCAAGATACACTACTTAAGCTGTGCTTTATGAAGATTAAATTGTTACTGACGCTTTTACTTCTGGCGAAATCCTTTTTGCTGTTCGCACAAGATGAAGCAGTTGCCCCTGATCCGCGAGCAAACGCTTTTAAGTTAAATCTACTCCCCTTGTGGGGTGGGTCTATAAATGTTATGTACGAGCGTAAACTTAATCAGCTACATTCTGCAGGAATTACACTAACGGCTTATCCTAAAAGGTTAACACTTGCGGCAAGAGACGCATCCTCTACATACGCAGTTACCGGTGAGTTTCGCTTTTATGCAGAAGGTGATGCATTGCATGGGTTCTATATGAACCCATACATAAAGTACCGTTTGCGCTTGCATAATGAAAAAGAAGCTGTTCCAAAAGATCCGGACACACGTATTGTATTGATCAGACTGCCAGCCAGAGAGAAAGAGGTTTGGAGTTCTTATGGTGCAGGAGTAACAGTAGGATATCAAAAAATAATGGATAATGGCTTGGCTTTAGATGTATTTGGTGGAGCTGGTTATTACCTGATTCATCGCCTGGAAAGTAACAATTCTTATACAGATAAACAGAAAAAGGAATATGCTCCTTCGTTTGGAGAACTTAGATTAGGAGCTTCTCTAGGGTATGTTTTTTAGATATAGCAAAAGCGGCAGGTTAGCTAACCTGCCGCTTTTGCTGTTATCAGAGCGTTGTTGCATTACACAACTATAGCTTATATCAACTTACACTCACCCAATCCCAAACCTTTAATTTCTGACAGAAACTGTTTTGGTTCAATGCGGTAGCGGCGGGAGTAGGTAGGCAATGCCAGTTTTTCTTCTGGTAAGTGCAAGGTGATTTCCAAGCGTTTTTGCCCCGGGCTGGTTACAATAGCGTTTTCCAATGCCTCCGCCAGATTTGGGGTAAATAGCTCCAGATTCACGTTCACCTGTACCCCCTGGGCCATCTTATCCATCACATCGCCCAGCAACTGAATGTTGGTTGGCTTTAGCTCCCACTGATCTTCGGTGCGGTAGCGCAGCTGTACTTTGCCACGAATGAACAGGTACAAGCCTGTCTTCAGGTAAGGGGAGAACTTAACGTAATCTTCACCAAACAGCGCCATCTGCAAAGTAGAATCATAGTCCTCAATTGAGAATAACGCAAACGGATTACCGTTTTTGGCCGTTCGGATGACAACTTCCGATACCATGCCTGCCACATTAATATCACGGTTCTTGTATTCGGCAATTTTGTCTAAAGAACAGCTACAGTAGGAGTCAATTTCCAGCTTAAACTGATCGAGCGGGTGCCCTGAGATATAGAAACCTACTACCTCTTTTTCGCGTCGCAGCATTTCGGCCTGTGTCCAGGGGGCCACTTCAGGTACTTTAGGTAACGGGGCTGCTACGGCGGCTGAACCACCAAATAACGATTGCTGCGCTGCCTGCTGTTCTGCCTGGTAGTTGTTGCCGTATCGCACTGCCTTCTCCAGTAAGCTGATGTTTTCTCCTTCCGGAATCTCCATCAATTGCGCACGGTGGTACAGCCCCCACGAGTCGAAAGCACCGGCCAGAGCCATACTCTCGAAAGTTTTTTTGTTAACAGCACGAAGGTTAATGCGCTTTGAAAAGTCAAAGATATCCTGATACATGCCATTCTTCTCTCTTTCGGATATAATGGCATCTACAGCGGCTTCACCGGTACCTTTTATGGCAGCCAGGCCAAAACGAATTTGTCCCTGCTCGTTTACATTGAACTTCAGCAACGATTCATTTACGTCAGGACCTAGTACGGCCACCCCCTGCTTACGCGCTTCCTCGATAAAGAACGTCACCTTTTTAATGTCGTTCATGTTGTTGGTAAGCACCGCCGCCATATATTCGGCTGGGTAGTGCGCCTTTAAATAACCTGTCTGGTATGCCACCACCGAGTAGGCGGCAGAGTGGGAGCGGTTAAAGCCGTACTGGGCAAATTTCTCCATCACGTCGAACACTTCCGAGGCCTTTTTAGCGGGGATATTGTGCTTTTCGGCGGCACCAGCAATAAATTTCTCCCGCTCCTCGGCCATCTTCTTCATGTCCTTCTTACCCATGGCGCGGCGCAGCAAGTCGGCACCACCCAGTGAGTAACCGGCCAGAATCTGGGCCGTTTGCATAATCTGCTCCTGGTACACCATAATACCGTAAGAGTATTCCAGGATCGGCTTGAGCAGTTCGTGCGGGTATTCTACTTCTTCTTTCCCGTGTTTCCGGTTAATGAAGTTCGGGATGAACTGCATCGGGCCCGGACGGTAAAGGGCGTTCATGGCGATCAAGTCTTCAATGTTGGTAGGCTGCAGGTCCTTGAGGTACATGCGCATACCTTCCGACTCGAACTGGAATGTACCAATCGTATCCCCACGCTGGTACAACTGGTACGTTTTCTCATCATCAATCGGAATTTCATCAATGTCTATTTTAACGCCATGGTTCTTCTCGATCAGGTCAATAGCATCTTTGATAATTGTAAGCGTCTTCAGCCCCAGGAAGTCCATCTTCAGCATGCCGGCACTCTCAATTACCTTACCATCGAACTGCGTTACCAGCAGGTCGGCGTCTTTAGAAGTGGATACAGGAATGTAATTTGTAATATCATCGGGGGCAATAATAACACCTGCTGCGTGAATACCTGTGTTCCGTACAGAGCCCTCCAGCTTTTCAGCCAGCTTTAGAACAGAAGCCCGGTGGTCGTCGCCTTCGCGTATGGCAGCTAGCTCCAGGTTTTCCATAAAGGCTTTTGCCAGCGTAGTGCCAGGCGTATCCGGAACCATTTTTGCCAGTTCGTTGGCTTCTGCCAAAGGCAGAGAGGTAGAACGTGCCACATCTTTAATCGACGACTTAGCTGCCATGGTGCCGAAAGTGATAATCTGTGCCACCTGCGTTTTCCCGTACTTATCCACCACGTAGTCGATCACACGCTGGCGGTTCACGTCGTCGAAGTCGATATCAATATCGGGCATAGACACACGCTCCGGGTTCAGGAAACGCTCGAACAGCAGGCTGTATTTAATGGGGTCGATGTTGGTAATACCGATACAGTAAGCCACAGCCGAACCTGCCGCTGATCCACGGCCAGGACCCACACCCACGCCCATGTCGCGTCCACGGTTAATAAAGTCCTGTACAATCAGGAAGTAACCGGCAAAGCCCATTGTCTGGATAATGCGCAGTTCGTAGTCAAGGCGTTCTTCTACTTCAGGCGTAATATCAATGTATCGTTTCTTTGCTCCTTCATAAGTCAGGTGGCGTAGGAAAGCATCGGCATCGGCATGCTCTGGCGGAATCGGAAAATTGGGCAGCAGGATATCGCGCTTCAGCTTAGGAGGCGTGATTTTGTCTACAATTTCGTTGGTATTGTCTACAGCTTCAGGCACATCTTTGAACAATTCGTTCATTTCAGCCTGCGATTTAAAGTAAAACTGGTCGTTTGGGAAGCCAAAGCGCGTTTTAGGTCCGGCTTCGTCTATGCGTTGCAGCATCTGGCGTATGCCCGGGCTGTTGCCGTACTTCTGACGCACATTCTCCACCGTATCATAAATTACTTTCTGGTCGTCTGACAGGAAGCGGTAATAGCGTGTCTGGAAGTCACCGACCGGTGTGCTTTGGTCTTCGCCGGTATTTACACAAAGTAAAATATCGTGTGCATTCCAGTCATCCTGGTCTACGTAATGGGAGTCGTTGGTGCAGATAACCTTTACATTGTACTTCTTCGCCCACTTCAGCAGTACCTGGTTTACATCTTCCTGGCTTTTGCCTGTACCGTCTATGTTCATGAGGCCGTGGCGCTGCAGTTCTATATAGTAATCTTCGCCAAAGAGATCAAGCCACCACTTAAAAATCTCCTCTGCCTCTTCTTCTGATTTCCATAGAATGGCCTGCGGTACTTCAGCACCAATGCAGCAACTGGTCGCAATAAGGCCCTTGTGGTACTTAAGCAGTAACTCTCTGTCAATACGAGGCCACTTGCTGTACATCCCCTCAATATAAGAGTAGGAGCAAAGCTTGGCCAGGTTCTGGTAACCTTCCTGGTCTTTGGCCAGCAGCAGCTGGTGGTGGCGCACGTCTTTCAGTTCTTTGCTGAAGTTCTTTTGGTGGCGGTCCTGCACCAGGTAAAACTCGCAGCCTACAATTGGCTTCACGTTATATTTGTTTGCCTCAGCCACAAAGTTAAAGGCAGCAAACATATTGCCGTGGTCGGTCATGGCTACGGCAGGCATGCCATCGGCCTGCGCCTTCTTCATGAGTGCGCTGATGCTGGCCTGCCCATCGAGCAGGGAATACTGCGTATGCGTATGTAAATGCGAAAAAACTGGCAAAGCGTCCTAAGAATTAAAAATTAGAAATTATGAATTAAAAGTGACTGCTGTATTAGCTGAATACTATACTTAAAAGTCATTTTCGGGATGTTAAAATTACGAAAAAGGGGTGGATATGTAAAGGTTTTATCGCCTGCGTTACTACCTTTAGAACATCTGTTTGAGGAAAGGCGTTCTAAACGAGCTGGATAAGATTTACTGTCAAATTCGCGATATTGCCAGTTCCTACTATTAAAAAAAGTACCAGCCGTACATGAACCTGATCATTGTGACATTTCCTGCTCCTTTTCCTGAAGAACATAAGTATATAAATCTTCTTCTTGAGCGGGGCCTGGAGAGGCTGCACCTCCGTAAGCCAGGTTTTACTCTTCAGGAGATGCACAGTTTTATACAGCAGATTCCTGCTGAGTACCACTCCCGGCTGATGCTGCACAGTTACCATGAACTGGCTCAGGAGTTTGAGGTTAAAGGTTTACATTTCCCGGAAGCACTACGTGTAAGAGTGGCTACAACTCCAAAAGGAAGCCTACTCTTCTCTACTTCTTTTCATCATTTACAAGATATAAAACAACCTCAGCCGCTTTTCGATTACGCTTTTCTGAGCCCTGTTTTCAACAGTATTTCCAAAGAAGGATACAAGGCTGCTTTTGCACCTGCCGAGTTAGCGCTAGCCGTACGGCAGTCCAACTTGCCTGTCGTAGCTTTAGGAGGCATAGATGCAAGTAATCTGGCAAAGGTGCAGGAACTAGGTTTTGCTGGTGCTGCAGTTTTAGGTGCTGTATGGCAGGCGGAAGATCCCTTAAAAGCCTTTAGTGAGTTGCAGAAGCTTGTATGAGCTATAAAGTGGAAAATAATTAACTATTATTACTGAAGCAGACAACCGTTTTAGCTATTGCTGCATCTGTTAACCAGATCATGAAGTTACTACCTCTTTATTAGCAAGTGTAGCTCATCCGTATTACTATAAGTTAAGTTTCGTAATGGCAGATTTTCTATAGCCCTTGATACATGAAATTGACTTTGGGTGAGTATGCGGCTAAAATCATGGGAGTACTTTTTAACGGTACTGGTATAGACTCTGTATGCTTTAATGTGAACCTTGCATAGCTATGAAAAATTTATTCCCACTTTTTATTCTATTTATCTTTTCCCACAATGTTCATGCTCAGTATAGAAAGGAATTATCTCCTAAAGTCTCTCTTATCATAAGCAGCAACATCGAAACCTATTTTTTTGTTGAAAAGTTAGCGGTGGAACGGATTGGAAATTATGTTTTTAATATTAAAGGCCAAGATTACTCCCATCAGCCTGTTGTTCACTTTGCGTTTAACCATTTTAAGGATTATCAGAACGATCCCCTGATAATAAGATCAGCTGAGCTACTGCAGGCGCTAAGAGACTCTTTACACGATAATGGCCCGATCATGGATTACTTATTAAATCAAAAAGAATTTCCTGCGTCTGGTCCACGTTTCCCAGGTGCTGAAATTGATGTGGCTACTCCTTCTGTAAGGCCTTTGTTAGCAGAGCTTACAGAAAATTTAAGAAAATTTTACATACAGGCTAATGTTGGTAAGTTTCTAAAAAAGAATGTTTCATTTTACAATGGCGTACTTCAGGAAGCCCAAAAAGATATTCGTATCGATGCTTTTCCTTATATGGAGAAGTGGTACGGAAGAGAATTTCCGCACTATATGCTGTATTTAGCTCCCGCTATGCCCATTACTACTGGAGATGATAACTACAGGGGATATGGGCCATCTATTGCGTCGGCAGAGGGTAAAATACCAGCTATGGTCATTAGTTCAAGTAAAATGTTGCCTCTGCAAACAAACTTGTCAGCTTATAAAAAATTTGGGTTTGACAATCCAGACGTTACACGCTTTCTCTCCAGTCATGAAATCGGGCACACTTTTGTTAATCCATTAGTTGAAAAATATGCTTCTAAAATTAAAGCGGACTTAATTTTATTTACGCCGGAATTACAAGAGATATTAAGCCCTCATTACATTACTGATTGGTATGTATGTGTTATTGAGCACTTGAAGGCTAGGTGAAATTCGTATAGCTGTATCTATGGAAGATGATAAAGAAGCAGAACGTTTAAGAAGACTGCATATTTATGACTATAAATGTGTCTTAATTCCTTTGCTGGAAAGTAAAATAAAGGAATATGAGCAGAACAGAAAGGAATACCCAGATTTTGAAAGTTATGTGCCAGAGCTTGTAGCGTACTTACATTCGTTGTCACCGCAGACTATAAACGCTCAAATTAGAGTGCATAGGAACTATGGTCAAAAGTAGTATTAATTGCTGCTTCTTGAAAAAAAGTATTATTGTTAATGATATAGATATCTTAACCTACTTTAGGAGGCATTAGTTAATACGGATACCCATCAATGCCGCCGGTCAGGTTGTAGAAAGTAGTGCCAGGGAAGTGCTGTTGGAGTAGCTGGATAGCCTGGCGGCTGCGGCTGCCTGTTTTACAATGCACCACTATCGTTTTTTGAGGTTCTATTTGGCTGAAGTGCTGCTCCAGTTCTGATAGTGGCAGCAGTACTCCCTCTATATTATACTGCTCGTACTCATGCGGCTCCCGCACATCAAGCAGTTGGAAATCAATTTCCTCATCCAGCATATCTTTCAGTTCATCAGCGGAGATTTCGTTTATTTCGGCAGCAGGTGTGGTTGTAGCAGGAGAGCAGAAGGCTTCATAATCTGACAGGAGTTGCCTTACCTCGGCCTGATCTGTTCGACGGAAATTAAAAGCGCTTGTTTCCATGGTTAAGGCATTGAGCATGAATAGGCGCCCTGATAGTTTCGTGCCTATTTGGCATATAATTTTGATAGCCTCGTTTGCCTGAATGGTGCCAATTATACCTGGTAATACACCCAAAACACCTATCTCGGCACAATTAGGTACTTCATCTTTGCCAGGAGGCTCCGGGAAGAGACAGCGGTAAGAGGGACCGTTCAGGTAATGGAATACCGTTACCTGTCCTTCAAATTTAAAAATTGAGCCAAACACCAGCGGCTTCTGCAATAGAGCACAGGCATCGTTCACCAGGTAGCGTGTCGGGAAGTTGTCGGAGCCATCTACCACCAGATCATACGCCTGCACTAGCTCCAGCGCATTCTGCACAGTTATACCCTGCCCGTGCACTACAAACTGCACAAAAGGGTTTTGTAGTTTTAGCTTACGTGCTGCTACCTCTGCTTTAGGCTGCCCAACTTCTTCTGCTGTAAACAGAACCTGGCGGTGCAGGTTGCTCTCCGATACTACATCATAATCGGCTATACCTATGGTGCCCACACCCGCAGCTGCTAAATACTGTAGAATAGGGCAACCTAATCCTCCTGCTCCAATTACCAATACCCGCGCCTCTTTCAGCTTCTGCTGTCCGGCAGGGCCGATTTCAGGTAGTATAATCTGGCGATTGTAACGGTTATATTCGGCAGGAGAAAACATTTCTTAGGAAGTTAAGAGGTAAAAAGTTAGATAGTTTAAGAGTTAGAAAGTTATTTGTGAGTTGAGGGTTGAAAGTTATGAGTTTTGTAGGATTTAAAACAGGAGTTATTTTTTAAGGCTCCTGACCTGTTCTTCTGTAAAGTTATAAATCATTTAAATAATGAGCTGTTACTAATGAGCTAAAGAAAAAAGTTAATAAGAAAGTAAGGTTGAATTTCCCGTCACACATCCCCAAATTTCCAATTCTATTCCTCCCTAACTCTTCCCTCCATACCTCGCTAACTTTCTAACTTAAAACGCTGTCCCAGTCTTTCCAGACAGCTTCGTAGCCCTGGCTGCGGATCATGCGGATGATTTCAGCGGGTGTGCGTTCGTCGCTGATTTCGAACTGCTCCAGCGCTTTTTCCTGCGAGGCGTAACCGCCTGGGTCTGTTTTAGAACCGGCGCTGATGGAGGTAATGCCCAGCTTAACTACGTTGTTGCGGAATGTCTGGCTTTCGCGGGTAGACATTGATAGCTCCACTTCTTCGTTAAATATACGATACGCGCAGATTAGCTGTACAAGCTCCCGGTCGTTCATTTCTACTTTAGGCGGCAATCCGCCGGAGAAAGGGCGTAGCCTTGGGAAGGAAATAGAATACTTCGTTTGCCAGTATTTCTTCTCCAGGTAGCTCAGGTGTAGTGCTGTAAAGAAGCTATCGGTGCGCCAGTCTTCCAGGCCAATCAGTACGCCCAGTCCAATTTTATGTATACCTGCCTGGCCAAGGCGGTCAGGAGTTTCGATGCGGTACTGGAAGTTCGACTTTTTGCCTTTCGGATGGTGCTTTTTATAGTCTTCCTGGTGATAGGTTTCCTGGTAAACCAGCACGGTATTCAGCCCCAGTGGCACCAGCTCTTCATAGTCGTGCTGGTCGAGTGGCTGTACTTCCATAGAAATATGCGAGAAGTATGGCCTGATCAGTTGTAGCACATTCTTGAAGTAAGGCACTCCTACAGTTTTGTTGGCCTCACCTGTTACCAGCAGCACATGATCGTAACCATAGCCTTTAATTACTTCCACCTCTTTCAGAATCTGCTCATGGGTGAGGGTGGTGCGGGGTATAGGGTTATCGAGGCTGAAACCGCAGTAGGTGCAGATGTTCTGGCATTCATTCGAAAGGTAGAGCGGAATGTACAGTTGCAGCGTTTTTCCAAATCGCTTCTGTGTAAGCTGCTGACTTAGCTGTGCCATCTGCTCCAGGTAAGGCATGGCAGCAGGAGAGATAAGTGCTTTAAAATCCTCAAGATCGCGCACAGGTTTCACCAGCGCCTGTTCTACATCAGCACCTGTTTTAGCATAGATGCCTTGCTTCACCTCATCCCAGCTATACTGTTCAAATACTTCGTTAAAGCCCACTTTATTAGTTAAGGTTAAAAGTTTAGAATTATGAGTTGAGCGGATCAGAAATTAAGTTGCATGAGCCATGCCGCCTTTGCTGGCGCGAGACGGTATGGGTTTCAGCGAATACTTTCCCCACCGCGTGCAGGTATAAAAGTCTTACGTCCTTTGTCCTTTATTAAATTATAGCTCATCCAGAAAAGCTGTAAGCGGGCTGCTTGCTTCTGCCAAATTGCCTGCCGGAGCTAGTTTTGCTTCGTAGGCCATACGTCCTGCTTCTACAGCCATTTTAAATGCTTTTGCCATTTGCACCGGGTTCGGAGATACAGCTATGGCTGTATTCACTAACACCGCATCTGCACCTAGTTCCATTGCTTCTGCTGCATGTGAGGGAGCACCTATACCGGCATCTACCACCACAGGCACGTGGCTTTGCTGGATAATAATTTTTAAAAACGCTCTGGTTTGCAGGCCGTTGTTGCTGCCAATGGGGGAGCCCAAGGGCATAACGGCTGCCACCCCAACTTCCTCGAGCCGCTTGCACAGCACCGGATCGGCATGTATGTAGGGCAGCACCACAAAACCCAGCTTTACCAGTTCCTCCGCTGCCTTTAGCGTCTCAACAGGGTCGGGGAGCAGGTATTTGGGGTCGGGGTGAATTTCCAGCTTCAGCCAGTTTGTTTCCAGTGCCTCACGTGCCAGTTGAGCTGCAAAAACTGCTTCTTTGGAATTGCGAACTCCCGATGTATTAGGTAGCAGGCTGAACTGTGGATGTGACAGGTGCTGTAAAATGTCATCGTCCTGATTGTGTACATCCACTCGCTTTAGTGCTACTGTTACTAACTCTGATCCGGATGCCAGCAGCGCTTCTTCCATTTCCAAACTGGAGCTAAACTTACCGGTGCCAGTAAAGAGGCGGGAAGTGAATGTTTTATTGGCTATTGTTAAGTCTTTCATTTTGTTTGATATTGGTACAGTTCATCTGTTAACTGAGATACCGCCTGTTTTTTATCCTGCGCCATGTTTATGCCCGAAGAAACAGCTATTCCGTGTATACCAACCTGAAGCAAGGGAGCAATATCTGTTGGGGTAATGCCGCCAATAGCCACAACCGGAGTTGTGATGCCAGACAGAGTACATTGCTGCAGTAGCTGCTCGTATCCGTTCAGGCCAAGTATAGGGCTTAGGTTTTCTTTGGTGCTGGTAAAGCGGAAGGGGCCGAGGCCAATATAGTCTACTTCTGCTGCTATAAGCCGCTGTATATCTTCGAAGGTATTGGCCGTGCCTCCTATTATTTTAGCAGTGCCCATAAGCTTACGAGCCGCAGCAGGTGCCATATCTGTTTTACCTAAATGCACGCCATCGGCACCTACTTCGGCAGCCAAAGCAACGTTGTCGTTGATGATAAAAGTAGCGCCGTAGTGGCGGCAGATTTCCTGGGTGCGGAGTGCCTCTTCCTTCCAAAGGTTGTAAGAAGCGTTTTTCACCCGCAACTGCACCCAATCCACCCCTGCAGCACAAGCCCCGGCAGCTGCTTCGGAATGGTTTTTACCTGCAATTGCCTGGGTGATGTAATGCAGTTTAGCTATCTTCTTCATGTTTCGTTACGGTGTATGCCTGCCCGCCTGGTGCGGCAAAGGCAGGCAAAGGTTATTTTTGTTTTCTGCTGTTTTGCCTGCTCCTTGCTTCGTTTTTCACTGGCAAAGGAGAGGCAAACGCAACAGGTTTCATAGCCTGGAAAAGCAGGGCGAGGTATTTTACAGGTATAGTTCGGAACCTTGTTCTTTAAAAGCAGCCGATCTTTCTTCCATTCCTTTATCGAAGACTTCCTCGGTGGCTACGCCTGTTTTTTCGGCATAGTCGCGCACTTCCTGCGTTATTTTCATAGAGCAGAAATGCGGACCGCACATAGAACAGAAGCGGGCTACTTTGGCACCTTCGGCCGGTAAAGTCTCATCATGAAACTCACGGGCTGTGACTGGGTCGAGCGACAGGTTGAACTGGTCCTGCCAACGGAACTCGAAACGGGCTTTGCTCAGGGCGTTGTCACGGTACTGTGCGCCCGGGTGGCCTTTGGCCAGATCGGCAGCATGGGCAGCCAGTTTATAGGTGATTACCCCGTCTTTTACATCTTTTTTGTTTGGAAGGCCCAGGTGTTCTTTAGGCGTTACGTAGCAAAGCATAGCCGTTCCAAACCAGCCGATCATAGCCGCTCCGATAGCCGATGTAATGTGGTCATAACCAGGGGCAATATCAGTGGTGAGGGGACCGAGGGTGTAAAATGGCGCCTCATGGCACTCCTTCAGCTGCTTGTCCATGTTTTCTTTGATAAGGTGCATCGGGATGTGGCCCGGGCCTTCTATAATCACCTGCACATCGTGCTTCCAGGCAATTTTAGTCAGCTCACCCAGTGTTTCCAGCTCAGCGAACTGAGCGGCATCGTTAGCATCGGCAATAGAGCCAGGTCTTAAACCATCGCCCAGCGAGAATGCCACATCATAAGCTTTCATTATTTCACAGATATCTTCGAAATGTGTGTACAGGAAGTTCTCCTTATGATGTGCCAGGCACCACTTCGCCATAATAGAGCCTCCACGTGAAACAATGCCTGTTACTCGTTTTGCTGTAAGCGGCACATAGCGCAGCAACACACCGGCGTGTATGGTGAAATAGTCCACCCCCTGCTCAGCCTGCTCAATAAGTGTGTCTTTGAAAATTTCCCAGGTCAGGTCTTCGGCTTTGCCGTTTACTTTTTCCAGTGCCTGGTAAATCGGAACAGTGCCAATCGGAGCAGGAGAGTTTCGGATGATCCATTCGCGGGTTTCGTGGATATTTTTGCCTGTGGAAAGGTCCATAATGGTATCGGCGCCCCAGCGGCAGGCCCATACAGCCTTTTCTACTTCTTCTTCAATGCTAG
Source organism: Pontibacter sp. SGAir0037 (assembly GCF_005491705.1). Classification (NCBI taxonomy): domain Bacteria; kingdom Pseudomonadati; phylum Bacteroidota; class Cytophagia; order Cytophagales; family Hymenobacteraceae; genus Pontibacter; species Pontibacter sp. SGAir0037. The sequence continues at coordinate 4,925,941 of NZ_CP028092.1, forward strand.
AAGTAACAGCAGAGTTTCCGATGTTGGCGTTTATCTTTACCAGGAAATTACGGCCAATAATCATCGGCTCGCTTTCAGGGTGGTTAATGTTGCTGGGTATAACGGCACGTCCCGCGGCCACTTCGGCTCTTACAAACTCAGGCGTGATAAAACCTTTGGGAGTATTGGCGCCAAAGCTATGCCCCTCGTGCTGATGCCCCAGTTCCTGTATTTCCTGTATACGCTGGTTTTCACGGATGGCAATATACTCCATTTCCGGCGTGATGATGCCTTTGCGGGCGTAGTGTAGCTGGCTTACATTCTGCCCTGGCTTGGCGCGAAGCGGCTTGCGGAGGTGCTCAAAACGCAGCGCATCCAGCTTTTCATCGTATAGCCTTGCCTTGCCGTAGTCGGAGGTTATTTCTGCTAGCTCCTCCACATCCTGGCGGTTCAGAATCCATTCTTCCCGCAGGCGAGGCAGGCCCTGCCGTACATCTATCGCTATGTTGGGGTCGGTGTAAGGGCCGCTGGTATCGTAAACTGTTACAGGTGCGTTCGGTTCGCTGTTTTCAACCCCCAGAAACTTGTTCACGGTATCTTCCAACACAATTTCGCGCATGGCAACTTTAATGTCGTGCAGCTGGCCAGGCACGTATACTTTGCGGGAGCCCGGAAAAGGATCGCGTGTAATAGCGCTGGCAGTAGGCATTTTGTCTTGTTTCATATTTCTGAATCTAGTATGTAGACATTAGGTTTAAGACACAGGATTTTTTGAACATTGATAGAGCTTAGCATGCTTCTGCTAAATATTAACTCAATTCCCGACCTCTTTTATAGGGCTGAGAAGTTTAGATTACAGCATGATTTAAAATTAACTCAGCTAAGGAGCAGGAGTAGCAGCCTTTATAAACATTGTGTTCATCCTGATATTTTGTAAATCCTGATTCGGATCACCCTCCTTGAGTAGCCCGAATAACAGTTACTTTATCATTATCCTGGAGTAGGTGTGCCTGCCAGTTTGTTTTGGGCACAATCTGGTTGTTCACGGCAATGGCCAGGCCACGCGTGTGCTGCACCTGAAGCAGGTTCAGAATAGCGGATACAGGCTGAGGCTGCGTAAGCTCCTCCGGCTGGTTGTTAATAAAGATCTTCATGATTCGCTCGGGTTGGGATACAGTTAGCTTGAACGCCGGTGTGCCGAGCGGCAGTAAGAAGAAGTAAGAAGACAGGTCTGTTTATCATATACTTTTCCCTTCGTCAGTGCTAACTGTATCAGGTTCAGAGGGTATTTCTCAGTTCTGCGCTTATGCGTCAAGCGCAGAACACCCCTAAAGTGTTTGATCAAAGCTAAAGCTTTACTTGATTAATAACAAGTTTTAATTTATAAATATAAATAATCATTTTAGATTAGATTTATCGGAAATGGCATTACCTTAAACCAGAAGCGGACTTTCTTTCTCATCCTTTTGCTGCCCTCCCTGCTGCTCATTCACGACAAATAAAGTGCGGGTTGGGTAGGCAATTTCTACGCCCATTTCTGCGAAAGACTTATAAATACCCAGATTTATAGCTTGTTGTATGTCCATATACACGTTATAACTGGAGTCTAGTACATAGTATACAATTTCAAAATCGAGGCTGGAGTCGCCGTAAGATACAAAGTGGGCACGATCGAACTCCACTGGGCTTTGTTCCAGGATAATTGACTTCAGAACCTCGGGAATTTTTGCGAGGTCTTCGTAAGAGGTCTGGTAAGTAACGCCGATTTTAAACAAGACTCTGCGGCGCTGCATCCGTTTGAAGTTGTGAATGCGGGAGCTGGTCAGGTCGCTGTTCGAGAAAATAAGCTGCTCGCCTGAAAGTGTTTTAATGCGGGTTGTTTTTACGCCAATGTTTTCAATAACTCCGTTCTTATCGTCAATTACCACAAAGTCGCCAATTTCGAAGGGTTTATCTAAGAAGATAACAAAATAGTTAAAAAGGTCGCCGAGTATATTCTGTGCTGCCAGCGCCACTGCAATACCTCCCACACCCAAACCTGCTATAACAGCTGTCAGGTCGTAACCCAGGTTGTCGAACAGGAAGCCTAGGCCTATAAACCATACAATGGCGTTGATAATGAGTTTAAGTGCCCCAAACTCATTTAAAGTTTCAGAGCCCTGGTGCCTTTTCTTCAGGTATGCTTTTAACAGCATTACCAAGGTAGAAGAAACAAAGAGAATGACTAAAACAGTAATGGCAACCGTTGTAACCCTGCTTAAAAACACGTTTGCCTTGGCCGATAGCCGGAGGTATTCAAAAGCAAAATAGATAATGCTGATGTTGATAATAGGAATACCATAGCGGCTAAAGGTTTGCACCACAGAATCATCAAGATTTGTTTCTGTGTTCTCGGCAATCTTAGCGACTTTGGTAAGTATAAATCTTTTAAAGGCCTTTACTAGCAATAAGGAAACAAATACAAAGGCAGTTGCAATAAGGTAATCTCTGACAGTATTGTGAAGGTAAGTTCTGTTTAAGAATTCATTTATTTCATCCATAGTATAAAGGGTTATCCCGCAGATAAACTGAATTTATGTGTTAAAAATGAACAAAAATTTTACTGGCTTTCCAGGTATTGTTCTCTTGATTACGATCTGGTATAGCTAGAAAAGCAGGCTGCTGCACAGGCTGTCTTGCTGCGACCAAGGTTAAAATTAAATCATATAGCACGGGCTTCCAAAAGAAATCGGCCTAACTATAACAACACTACACCTGCTATACGTAAGAAAAAGCCTGTGCAGAAACAGGTGCAGCAAATTAATTTTAATGGCAACAGAGGAAACTTCAAGTAATATTGGTGGTATGTTCAGGGCCTTGCAGTATCGCAATTACAGGCTTTTTTTTATAGGGCAGGGTATATCACTTATAGGCACCTGGATGCAACAGATCGCACTGAGCTGGCTGGTGTACCGCCTTACAGATTCGGTGTTTTTGTTGGGTGCTGTTACTTTTTGCAGCCAGGTACCCTCCTTTGTACTGGGGCCATTTGCAGGTGTGGTTGCAGACCGGTTTGACAGGCACAAGGTGCTGGTAGTGACGCAGGTGCTCTCTATGGTGCAGGCCTCTACTCTAACGGCTCTGGTGCTTACCAATACAGTGCAGATATGGCATGTGCTGGCGTTGAGTGCTTTTCTGGGAATTGTAAATGCTTATGATATTGCTACCCGCCAGGCTTTTGTAATCCAGATGGTAGATAAACGGGAGGATGTAAGCAATGCCATTGCTCTGAACTCTTCTATGTTTAACATGGCCAGGTTGGTAGGGCCGTCAGTGGCAGGTATTTTAATAGCAGCAGTAGGAGAGGGAATGTGCTTTCTGATTAATGCTGTCAGTTATGTGGCTGTTATTGGGTCGTTGCTGCTCATGCGTCTGAAGCCTTTTGAGAAAGTGATCCAGGAACGAAAGGTTTGGCAGTCGTTGAAGGAAGGCTTTGGCTATGCGTTCGGGTTTGCACCAATAAGAGCCCTCATTAGTATAGTGGCGTGCCTGAGTTTATTCGGGATGCCCTTTAGCGTACTGATGCCTGTTTTTGCACGAGACATACTGCATGGCGGGGCCAATACGCTAGGTTATTTAATGGGTGCTTCGGGTGTAGGCGCACTGATAGGAGCCTTGTTTCTGGCGCAACGCAAAACAGTGGTGGGCTTGGGGAAAGTGATGGTGTTTACAATGCTGACTTTTGGTGTGGGCCTGATCGCTTTCTCATTTTCGGAAGTGTTGCCGGTGTCCCTGGTGTGTATGCTGTTCAGCGGTTTTGGCATGATTGTGACAATGGCCTCCTGCAATACCTTGCTGCAGACTATCGTGGAAGACGACAAGCGTGGCCGTGTGATGAGTTTGTACAGCATGGCTTTTATGGGAATGGCACCTTTCGGGAGTATGTTGGCCGGCTCTGTGGCAGCGTATCTGGGCGTTAACTATACCCTGGCAGCCTGTGGAGTACTTTGTGCTCTTAGCATTGTGCCGTTTGCTTTAAATCTGGGAAGGCTGCGTAAAATGGTAGATCCTATTTATGAGCGTTTAGGTATTTTGCCTGAAATAGCGACCGGACTACAGTCTGCTTCTACGCTCACAACTCCGCCTGAAGAGAGATAAACCCAACAATAAGAAAGCTATTATAAACAAAAGAGGAAAGACCTGCAGAAAGATCTTTCCTCTTTGATGACGGTTGCCAGGTATGTCTCTACCCCTATGGCTTCCTTACTACAAGCTTTTCTCCAACAGCTACATTAAAGTCGCTTTTCTTGTTCCATTCCATAATGTCTTTGATGGTAACTCCATACTTGCGGGATATCTGGTACATGCTTTCGCCTGATTGCACTACATGGTAGTTCCCCTGGCTGGTTTCGGAGGCTGCTGGTTTTGGGGCGGCGGCAGGTGCAGTATATCCCTGGGGAGCCACCACGCGTAGTTGCTGACCCACCTTTATATTAGTGTCTGTCATGTTGTTCCAGTCCAGCAGGTTTTCCATGGTAATGCCATACTTTCGGGTGATCTGGTAAAGTGTTTCCCCTGTTTCTACTGTATGATAAGGACTGCCTGTTGCTGTTGGTGCAAAAGGCTCATGACGCTCAGCCGGTGCCATCTGCGGCTGAGCAATCAATAATTCCTGGCCGATTTTTATTGGTTCATCGCCCAGGTTATTCCACGTGGAAATATCGTTTACAGATACGGCATACATTCTGGAGATGCCATACAGTGTTTCTCCTTGTTGCACCACGTGAGTGGTAGCTTTTGTAACAGGTGTAGGCGCTTTTTCTTGTACAGGAGCTGGCTGGGAAGAAAATACAGATTCCTGAACCGGAGTAGTGTTGGTTACAGTGGTGGTTACTGGAGCTACTGTTCCCGAATCAGGCTTTGACTGAGGCGATGCAGGTGCTGTTGTAGTTTTTTTGCCAGGATAAACAGCCGCTTTGGTTGATCTTTTTACCGCTTCTCCTTCTTCTATGGAATAGGTTGTTTCTTCAAACTCTTCTTCTAAAGCTGCTTCATCTTCTGTTTCATCCTCAGTTTCCTCAGCTGCAACAACCACTGTTTCTTCTGTAGTGTCGGCTGGCTTTTTCTTCAGGCTGTTGATAAATCTTGTAAAGATATTTTCTTTAGGTGCTGGTTCTGCTTCAGTTGAGGAAGCAGAAACTTTTGGTGAGGGTGCTTCTTTTACTGCAATAGCTGTATTTGGCACGGATAGCGGCTGTTGTTTCAGGTCACGAATCTCAACAGGAGTTTTAGCAGGACGTCTTTTCTGCAGCCAAAGCACACGTCCGGGTACAGGAACCTCAGCCCTGTCCATACGGTTTTTAAACAACAGGTAAGTTAATCTCATGCCGTAATGCTGTGAAATCATCTGCATGGTTTCTCCTGGCTGCACGACATGATATTCTTTATCTGCCTTAGTCCTTTTCTGCTCAATATAATATGCGCTGCCTTTTTCGATATTGTCAAAGCTATGCATGTCATTATAATTTAAGAATTTCCGGGTTGAAATGCCTGCCTGCAAAGCAAGCTTGTCTTTGGTATCGCCCTCTCTGGCAACCAATGCGTTTAACCCGTTTTTCTTAATGATACTGGCGGCTGGTTGTGTAGTTTGTTTGGCTATAGGCGTTGAAGTGGTGGTAGAAGCGAGTAACGGGCCACCTTCGGCACCAGTCTGTATTGGTACCATCACATAATAATCTTTGTCTGAAGGAATAGAACTGCCCAATAACCACTTATTGTACTTCTCAAGCTCAGCATAATCTGTCTGAGTGGCTAAAGCAATATCGGTCAGGCTTTGGCCAGGTGTGGCACGCATTTCTCTGAGTGAAACAATGGGCCTTTTTCCTACAAAGTTTTCGTAGGCAACTTTATGTGCCAGGAAAGTGAGCAGGTAAGGGTGTGTTTTTTCAGTTACCTCCATTTTTTTACTTCCAATATCAGAAGGGCTGGTAGCTGTTTTTGCACCTGAGTAGCCAAGCAGGTAAGAAAGAATGGTATTAAACCAGTTATCGTAGTAGTTGTTGCTGCGCTTAAAATACTTTGCTGCACCGCGGCTTGCTTCTATAATATGTTTGCGCTCATCAATAATATGATCGATACGAAGGCTAAAGTCCTGAGCAGCCTCTTTCTTGAATTGCCAGTAACCAACTGCGTTAGAAGTGGAAACAGCATCGCCTATCAGACCGCTTTCCTGTAGAGCCAGGAATTTAAAATCATCAGGTACGCCTTCTTCTCTGAAAGTCCGCTCAATGATAGGGAAATAAGCATCGGCCAGGTTTACCTTAATGTTAAAGTAGGTGGGGTGGCGATGCAGGGCATCTACTTTTTTCTGTATTTCCTGTTGCGCACCATCCGATATTTTAAGGTGAACATCTGCCACATATATATTTTTTGGTACTACTACAGCGCTTTGTGCCCATGCCATTAGCGGCAACAAAAGCAGCAGGAGAAGAGGTAAGCTTTTTCTCATAACGAGGGGTAATTAAACAAACAGGCTAATTAAAATTCTTGTTATACTTTCTGTTTAAACAGAAGCATGTAAGGTGCTCTAGTATAGTTTATTCAGAATATAATATGAACCTACAAAATTAGAGTTTTTTGTTTCTCTTCCTAGGTTTGAAAACGAAGATGTGCGGATAAAATTTTTATAAAAAGAAGGAGTTTTGCTTCCCCTATAGGAGGAGGTAGGGGAGACGTAAAATTTAAAGTTGAGTGTTTCTGCTACTTAAGCATAAAAAAAGAGGCTTTTAGCCTCTTTCTACAGTTTGCGTGCGACCAGGAGTCCGTCCCGTATTGGCATCAGAATATTTTCAACACGTTCATCATCGTGTACTTTTTTATTGAAAGCGAGTAAGGCGGCAGTGTCCTCGTCAAGCTTCTTTCGATACTTCTCCAGTACCTTGCCACTCCATAGCACGTTGTCGGCAATTATGTATCCACCCTGGTTTACTTTATCTATAACCATATCGTAATATAGGGCATTGTTAATTTTATCAGCATCAATAAATACCAGATCAAACGTGGCTTCAATTGTTGGGATAATATCAAGTGCATGGCCAATATAATATTTTATGCTATCCTGAAGCCCAGCTTCTGCAAAATAACCCCGCACAACGTCTTCCAGCTCTTCATTCTTATCAATTGTGTGCAGTATGCCTCCTGCTTGCATACCCTCTGCCAGGCAAATAGCAGAATAACCCGTATAGGTGCCTATTTCCAGAATCTGATTTGGGCGTATCATGTGAGAGAACATGGCCAGTAATCTTCCCTGCAGGTGGCCGGATAGCATGCGCGGTTTTAACACGTTCAGGTGCGTCTGGCGGTTAACCTTGCGCAGCAGTGCGCCTTCTGGCGAAGTATGCTCTTCTGAATAATTTAAAAGTTCCTCGTCTATGAATTCCATATGTAAATTTGAGAATTTGAAGAAGTGGGAATTTGAAAACTATGTTTGGCTCCCTTATTTCTAATTCATAATTTTTAATTGAACAAGCTTCGCTTGTTACAAAGGTACATAGTTTAAAAAGCTTAGCTTGTCCTCGCTTAGCACGTCGTTTGCAATATCTACTAATTCCTGGGCGGTAATTCTTCGGATCTGTTCAAAGATGTCGTTCAGAGAATCGATGGAATTCTGGTCCAGGATGCTTTTACCCATCATCATCATCAGGCCCATGTTGCTTTCTTCGGCCATGGCTAACTGCCCCATCAGCTGTTCTTTGGTAGTATGCAGTTGCAGCGATCCCAGCGGCTTTTCCCGTAGCTTTCTCAGCTCTTTCAGCACGAGAGATGTTGTGCGCTTCAGCTGCTTTTTCTCGGTGCCAAAGTAAATACTGAGCAGGCCAGTATCTATATAGGTAGCATAGTTGGCATCTATGGTATACACTAGTCCGTGCTTTTCGCGAACGGCGAGGTTAAGGCGCGAGTTCATGCCTGGTCCGCCCAAAAGGTTTACCAGCATAAAAAATGGGATCCGGCGTTTGTCGTTTAAGGCATAGGCAGGACAGCCTATTACACAGTGTGCCTGTGATATAGACTTCTCCAGCGTAACTGTGCGGGGTATATAGTTGTCGAAGCCAAGTCTGTTGCGGCTTTTCTGAATAGTTGGTATATCAGCCAGGTATTTCTCTGCCAGCTTCAACACTTTTTCGAATGGCAAATTACTCACAGAGCAAAATACCAAAAAATCTGTGCTAAGGTTCCTGTCTATAAAGTTCAGGAAATCCTGTTTCTTAAAACCGGCTACACTTTCTTTTGTACCCAGGATATTGTACCCAAGTGGGTGCTTTCCAAAAATTACCTCGTCAAATTCATCTACAATAGCTTCTTCAGGCGTATCAAGGTACATCGACATCTCCTCCAGAATAACTCCACGTTCTTTTTCGATTTCCTTTTCAGGAAAGACAGAACGAAACGTGATATCAGTAAGCAGTTCGAAAGACTTCTCAAAGTGTTTGTCTAACACGGAGCTGTAAAAGCAGATCTTTTCTTTTGTGGTATAAGCGTTAAGCTCTCCTCCCACTGATTCCAAGCGATTCAGAATATGGAAAGATTTGCGCTTGGTAGTGCCTTTAAAGGCCATGTGCTCCCAAAAGTGTGCTAGGCCTACTTCTTCGGGCAGTTCATCACGACTGCCGATGTCCATTATAAAGCCGCTGTGTGCAATTTTGGTGTGGATTACTTGTTTGTGAACGATACGAATACCGTTCGGTAATGTATGGATATGATAATCAGGCATTCAATTTTAAATTAGCCTGCAAAGATACGGAAAAATTACATGTTTTCGCTGCTTCTGAATGATTTGCCCATGCCTCATTTAGGAGGCGGTGCTAAGAATGTAATTAGCTTAATTAAGCGACCTTCCGCCTACGTTAATCACAAATCCGATTGAAAATACAGAGTAGGCGGCCGTAAGCGTTTTGCCGTTTTTTAAGCCAATGGTTGTTCCGCTGGTATATTGAAGTTGTACAGAAGGGTTAAGTGTTAAGCGGGTGAAAAAGATCGGCTCCAGGAATATATTGCTCTCTGTTGGCTCTGCAATACCATTGTGCAGGTATTTAGTCATGTTTATATAGCTTCCACGCAATACGGTGCCATAATTCAACGGGTATTCCCAGTTCCACAATTTAAACGTTCTTTTCCTTTTAGAGCTGAAATTAACCTGTACAAAGTACTTGTTAAAGTTTGATTCAAAACGTTCGAAGGCGGGTTCGCCCAGTTCATTTCTTGTCTTTTCAGTTCGATCGCTACTTCCTTTGCCGTAGCCGCCATATATTTCAAGCACACGGTTTTGCTGAGGCCCAAAAGTTGTGAAATAACCGCCAGCCGCTTCTATGAGGTTATGCCGGAAGTCACGCTTCTTGCGCTCGCTGTTTAGCATAGAGCCATTAAGCAAGACACCAAAATGATCTGAAACAGCATAAGCAGTGTTAAAAGTAATATTGCCTTTTGGGGTAATATGCCCGGCAGCACTTAATTCGCCTTCTTCTGTGAACATAGGCACATTGGGAACATTGGGCATATAAATAGAAACACAGCTTGAAAAAAGAAGTGGTAGGGTAACAAACAGGAGAAGATATAGCTTGTATCTTTTTTTGAACTGGAAAATGAATTTCATTCCTGGAGCCATTATCTTATATCAGATATATTGTGTTTTATCTATTTAGGTAGAGCAAGTTAGGCTGAATTAAACCTTTTTGCAATTTTGCTTTATGCTGATTTTGATTAAAGAAATTAAGTGCTTCTTAAAAAGAAGAAAGCAGCAGATAGCCGGAACATGCCAATGATTGTTTGTTAGTCTTTCAGTACCTGTTCGTAAAGAGCGTATAGTTGCTTGATGGTGTGCTCAGGCCGGAACTTTAAAGCATGTGTATAACCAGCTTCTATCATCTGCTGGCGTAGGTGCTGGCTTCGACTCACCTCGTTTATGGCCTGCGCTAAGGCCTCTACATCACCTGGTTCTATGTAAATAGCAGCTTCTCCACCAGCTTCGCTGAAACAGGAGCCTTTGGAGGTGATAACAGGCACCCCGCTATTCAAAGCTTCAATAATAGGTATGCCAAAGCCTTCAAATACGGAAGGATACGCAAATACTGTGGCTTGCTGAAAGAAGGCAGGTAGTTCCTGGAATGGTATGTACGGCATAAAATGCACTTTCCCTTCCAGCTTATGCTGTGCCACATACTCTTTCAGCAGGTATGTATATTTGGTTTGCCTGCCAATAAATACCAAATCTAAATCAGTGCCGGATGTATGCCAGGCTTTCAATAAGTTAAGCTGATTTTTACGGGGTTCCAGTGTGCCGACACATAAGAGGTAATGGTTAGGTAAACTGTACTTCTGTTTAATGGCAGCTAGTGCTTCATCGCTACATTTTTGGTGAAAAATAGGGTGGCAGTCCTGGTAAATTACTTCTATTTTAGAAGAGTCGGTGCCGAAGTAGTTCACGATATCCTGCTTTGTCTGCTCGCTGATGGCAACAATCCGATGCGCCTGTTCACAAGCCCGTCGGAATTTATTATTATAAATATTGCGATCTATGGGTTTAAAGAGCTCAGGGTAGCGCAGGTATATCAGATCATGAATGGTAACTACTGCCTTGGTGCCACTCTTTTGAATGTTAGAGGGTAATTCGTTGCTTAGGCCGTGGTAAATATCTAGCTGCTGCTTTTTTAAGACAGAAGCTAACTTGAAAACTCGCCAGAACGAGGAAAATTTCCGCCACACACCTTGTGGCTCCACTACATGAACTGAGTTTGTGGAATTATAGAAGTTACTGAAAAGCTGATGCTGTTTAGTAGTATAGAGTATGTACTCGTCCTGAGGGAATTGCTGTATAAGCGAGTCTATTATAAAACGGCTGTAGTTGCCTAGCCCGGAAGCATTTGTAAAGGCTCGTTTAGCGTCAAATCCTATCTTCATTAACTTAGATACTATTTATTCAGGGTGCAAGTATACAAATTGTTTTGTTTGCATGAGCTTCCGGAAATACCATAGAAGCTTCTATGATCTTGATTGAAATAACCTAAAGTAAACAGCTGTTTAGAAATAACCAGGTATATAAAAAGTAAAATATTTAATTGTTATTTGTATATCTTTAAAAGTAAATATGTGCAGCTACAAATTTTACCTCTTCAAAAGCTATGAAATACACACCTATCGATCCTGCTTTGTTTGTTCAGAACCGCCGGAAGTTTTGCAAGCAGCTAAAGCCTTCATCCATTGCAGTTTTTCATTCGAATGATGTAATGCCTGCAAATGCTGATGCTACCATGGCTTTTAAGCAAAATAACGACTTGTTTTATTTAACTGGGCTAGATCAGGAAGAAAGCATCCTGCTCATTTACCATGATGCGCGCGATCCCAGGATGAAGGAAGTATTGTTCATCAGGGAAACAAACGATCAGATTGCCAGATGGGAGGGATATAAATACACTAAAGAGCATGCCCAAAAAGTATCAGGAATAAGCACCATATTTTGGACGCATGAGTTTGAGCAGGTATTAAATAGCCTGATACTGGAGGTGGAGCATGTTTATCTGAATACCAATGAGCACTTGCGGGCGGTTGTAGAAGTAGAAACACGGGACTCCCGGTTTATTAAATGGTGCCAGCAACGTTATCCGCTGCATAAATACGAACGAAACGCTCCTATAATGCATTACCTGCGGGCAATTAAGTCTGAATATGAAATAAATTTAATAAAGCAGGCTTGTGCTATTACAGGAAGGGGCTTTCGCAGGTTACTCCGTTTTATTAAGCCAGGAGTAATGGAATACGAAATCGAGGCTGAGATATGGCACGAATTTCTGCGTAACCGTTCTACAGGGCCCGCTTATAGTTCCATTATTGCTTCAGGAGCAAATGCCTGTATTTTACACTACATTGATAACAATAAAGAATGTCAAGACGGCGACCTGCTCTTAATGGATTTTGGTGCTGAGTATGCCAATTATGCTTCGGATCTGACACGGACGGTGCCTGTAAACGGTAAATTTTCAAAGCGGCAGCGCGATGTTTATGAAGCCGTTTTACGTGTAATGAAAGCTGCTACCCAGATGCTGGTACCGGGCAATACATTAGATCAGTATCATGCCTTTGTAGGAAGGGTGATGGAAAACGAGCTTATTCGCCTGGGCTTACTGAATGAAAGTGATGTACGTAACCAGGATCCTGGTAAACCCCTGTACAAGAAGTATTTTATGCATGGCACCTCACACTTTCTAGGGCTTGATGTACACGATGTGGGAAACAAGTACAGGCCATTTGAAGAAGGAATGGTATTTACCTGTGAACCTGGTATCTATATTCCGGAAGAGGGAATGGGAGTACGACTGGAGAATGATATTCTAATTACTAAAAGCGGTCCGGAAGATTTGATGAAAGAGATACCGCTCGAAGCAGATGAAATAGAAAGACTAATGGCCAGGTAAGAAAGCACGGGTATAGGTGCAAATTTGATGATTGGGTAACCTTTCTTTTATAGTATTTCGTTTAAGCCAAACTAGATTTGAATTCGTCTTCATTTTTTGGATTAAAAAGAAATATTAACATGGAATATACCTTTTTGAAAATTAAGCCGTAGTGATATTACATTAGCTATTTAGAGTACAGTAAACTTAAATGAAAACTTTTAAATCCTATTTTGTATTGAGTATCAACTATTCATGTTTGCCAACTTCAAAATTAGAGTAAACTTGAGAACCTAGGAATAGTGAGTACGTATTGTCATATCATAATATACCTATTAAAACTATGCAGAAATTAGTTACAAAGATACGAAAAGCAGCGTTAGCGCTAGGGTTCTTGCTTGCGGCAAGCCCTGGTCTCCTAGCTCAGACGTCGGACATGCCCTGGAACATCCAGGTGTACGGCACGGCTCTGCAGCAGCACAACGAGATGATCAACCGTTGGTGGAAGTTTGACTGGAACGGCGGGGCCGGCCTGTCGCTGAACCGCTACATCAGCCCCTCTTTCGACGGCGGGCTTCACCTGGGCTATCAGGACATGCGCGCAGGTCAGCAGGGTGCAGGTAACTGGTACAGAGCCAATATGACTTCGGCCTCTCTTGGCCTGAGGCTGAAGATGTACGGCACGATCCTCAAGGAGGACGCCTTCATCGGGCCTTACCTGTCGGGTACGATCGGCGCCGGCTTCGGCAGCACGGAGGGTTCCACCACGGCCTACGCCAACAACCCTGTTGGTCCGTTCGACAAGAACTACAGCGCGCTTCTGGGCTCGCTCGGCGGCGGTATCCGCCTTCGCTTCTCGGACCGCATCAGCGGCTTTGTGCAGTCGAGCTTCATGTTCGACCTGAACGACGGCATCGACGGTCGCGAGGTTGACGGCGGCTGGGACAAGTACCTGCAGCACAACGTGGGCCTGGGCTTCAACCTGGGATCTGCGACCGACACGGACGGGGACGGCGTTCCTGACAGAAGGGACGAGTGCCCTGACACGCCGACGGGCGTTCAGGTGGACCGCAAGGGCTGCCCGATCGACACGGACGGGGACGGTGTTCCGGACTATCAGGACCAGTGCCCGACAGAGGCCGGACCTGCCTCTACGCAAGGCTGCCCTGACGGCGACGGCGACGGCGTGGCCGACAAGGACGACCGCTGCCCGACAGAGCCAGGCACTGCCGCTCTTCAGGGCTGCCCTGACTCAGACGGCGACGGGGTTGCCGACATCGACGACCAGTGCCCAGACACGCCTGCCGGCGTTCAGGTGGACGCGCAGGGTTGCCCGATCGACACGGACGGGGACGGCATTGCCGACCACGAGGACCTGTGCCCTAACTCAGCGGGCCCTGCCGAGAACAAAGGCTGCCCTCAGCTGGACGAGCGCACGCTGCGCCTGATGGAGGAGAAGGTTCGCTTCGAGTTCGACCAGGCCCGGGTGCAGGACGGCTACCGTCAGCTGCTCGACAGCATCGTTGTGGCGCTGGAGCGCTACCCGGACCACGTGCTGCTGATCAAGGGTCACGCCGACCACATCGGCTCTGAGGAGTACAACCAGGCGCTTTCCGAGCGCAGGGCGCAGGCGGTGAAGGACTACCTGATCTCGAGAGGTGTTCAGAACCCGGACAGGCTGGTGACCAGAGGCTACGGCGAGAGCCAGCCGCTCGTGCAGGTGAACACGCGCCTGTCGAAGGCCAGAACGGCTGCGGCCCGTGCCCAGAACAGGAGGGTTGGCTTCCAGATGGACACGCCCGACATGAAGCTGGACATGGAGTAAGATAACAGAGGCCTGCCCGCAGGGGCGGGCCCTGCACCAAGGGGAGGCCCCCGCTCGAATGAGAGCGGGGGCCTCTTCCTTTTTTAGAGGGCAAAGGAATGGCTAAGGGAGTTTGAAAAGAAAGTGAATAATAAGTAAATACTTACCTTCTGCACTGTCTGGTATTAGGTTTTTGAATACATATCTTGTATTTCTAATATTAAAATGCTTTTTTTGATCTAAGGGTAAAGAAGAGAGTACATACTCATTTAGAAGAAATGGTGGCGTAAAAACAATAAAATCAATGCAAACTACATGTATTTTCGTTTGAGGATTGGCATTTTAAAAAAATGTCACTAAACTTGCGTGAAAATATGTGAATATCTTCATATTGACATACTAGCTGAAGAATTATCAAATAATAATTATGCGAACATACTTCACAAGATTACGAAAAGCAGCGTTAGCGCTAGGGTTCTTGCTTGCGGCAAGCCCTGGTCTCCTAGCTCAGACGTCGGACATGCCCTGGAACATCCAGGTGTACGGCACGGCTCTGCAGCAGCACAACGAGATGATCAACCGTTGGTGGAAGTTTGACTGGAACGGCGGGGCCGGCCTGTCGCTGAACCGCTACATCAGCCCCTCTTTCGACGGCGGGCTTCACCTGGGCTATCAGGACATGCGCGCAGGTCAGCAGGGTGCAGGTAACTGGTACAGAGCCAATATGACTTCGGCCTCTCTTGGCCTGAGGCTGAAGATGTACGGCACGATCCTCAAGGAGGACGCCTTCATCGGGCCTTACCTGTCGGGTACGATCGGCGCCGGCTTCGGCAGCACGGAGGGTTCCACCACGGCCTACGCCAACAACCCTGTTGGTCCGTTCGACAAGAACTACAGCGCGCTTCTGGGCTCGCTCGGCGGCGGTATCCGCCTTCGCTTCTCGGACCGCATCAGCGGCTTTGTGCAGTCGAGCTTCATGTTCGACCTGAACGACGGCATCGACGGTCGCGAGGTTGACGGCGGCTGGGACAAGTACCTGCAGCACAACGTGGGCCTGGGCTTCAACCTGGGATCTGCGACCGACACGGACGGGGACGGCGTTCCTGACAGAAGGGACGAGTGCCCTGACACGCCGACGGGCGTTCAGGTGGACCGCAAGGGCTGCCCGATCGACACGGACGGGGACGGTGTTCCGGACTATCAGGACCAGTGCCCGACAGAGGCCGGACCTGCCTCTACGCAAGGCTGCCCTGACGGCGACGGCGACGGCGTGGCCGACAAGGACGACCGCTGCCCGACAGAGCCAGGCACTGCCGCTCTTCAGGGCTGCCCTGACTCAGACGGCGACGGGGTTGCCGACATCGACGACCAGTGCCCAGACACGCCTGCCGGCGTTCAGGTGGACGCGCAGGGTTGCCCGATCGACACGGACGGGGACGGCATTGCCGACCACGAGGACCTGTGCCCTAACTCAGCGGGCCCTGCCGAGAACAAAGGCTGCCCTCAGCTGGACGAGCGCACGCTGCGCCTGATGGAGGAGAAGGTTCGCTTCGAGTTCGACCAGGCCCGGGTGCAGGACGGCTACCGTCAGCTGCTCGACAGCATCGTTGTGGCGCTGGAGCGCTACCCGGACCACGTGCTGCTGATCAAGGGTCACGCCGACCACATCGGCTCTGAGGAGTACAACCAGGCGCTTTCCGAGCGCAGGGCGCAGGCGGTGAAGGACTACCTGATCTCGAGAGGTGTTCAGAACCCGGACAGGCTGGTGACCAGAGGCTACGGCGAGAGCCAGCCGCTCGTGCAGGTGAACACGCGCCTGTCGAAGGCCAGAACGGCTGCGGCCCGTGCCCAGAACAGGAGGGTTGGCTTCCAGATGGACACGCCCGACATGAAGCTGGACATGGAGTAAGATAACAGAGGCCTGCCCGCAGGGGCGGGCCCTGCACCAAGGGGAGGCCCCCGCTCGAATGAGAGCGGGGGCCTCTTCCTTTTTTAGAGAAGTGGCAGAAGTAGCTTGTTTGGTTGCTTCTGCTTTTTATTTATACAGACAAATTATAACAATTTAGCATTAACATATTATCAGTTGCTTCTCTCTTGCTCCTACAGATGTCATTCTGGCAAAAAGTACATCTGTTTAATATCATAGAACTTCCCTTAGAATCTATTATAAAATAATACTTATATATATTTTTAATTTTATATGAATATTGAGAAACGCTTGTGAAAGTATAACATTGATAGGTTATATTTGGAATACGCTTACTTGGGTATAGCGCTGATTATGTTGAAGATACACGCTTGACTATTGTTCATATGAAGCTTCTCATTACTCGTACATTTAAAGTATCATTGCTCGTTTCTTGCCTGCTATTCGGGAAAGTATCATGGGTAACCGCACAAACATTAAAAATGCCTGTTAACATTCAGGTTTATGCGAGTGGGTTACAGTATGCCGGAGATATTACGAACCAGTGGTGGACGCCAGCAGTAAACTGGGGCGGTGGTGTTTCATTTAACCAGTATCTGAACAGGTGTTTTGATGGAGGACTACATATGAGCTACGGCAAAACCAGCACAGCTGCTGCTACGCTTGCTGCAAATGAAAATGTGGCCAAGTTCGATGCGCGTGTGGGAACGGCTATGTATGGCATCAGGCTTAAATTGCATGGCTTACGGGCGGTGCTGGATCAAAACCCGCTGAGAAAAGTTGGCTACAGGAGGTATGGGTTCCGGAAAAGGAGAGAGGCTATTGTAGGGCCGTACCTGATGCTGGCAGCAGGAATGAGCTTTGTTGATACGAAAAGTACTAATGCTGCCGAAAGTGCAAAAGAAAAATACGTGACGGGTACTTTGTTTGGCGGAGCTGGAGTTAATATCCGCTTAACGAGGGCTGCTAATGTTTTCCTGCAGACAGGCAGGCACTGGGCTGCTTCCGATAGTTTTGATGGTGTAGTGGGAGGAGAAAAGAACGATCATTTCTTACAGCATACCTTTGGCATTGGTTTTAACTTAGGTGGTGGAAAAAGCTTAACAAAGTTGATGCGATAGCTTACTTCATAAAGCTTAATTTGAACAGACTATTTCTTCCTGTCCGTTTTAACATTCTCAAAATAAGAAAAACATAAGCGCTGCTAAATCAAATCTTATTTTTAGACGCCAAAAGATACAAGACAGCCATTCTGATGGCTACTCCGTTCTCCACCTGGTTTAATATGATGGAGTGATGGGAATCTGCAGCATCACTGCTTAGCTCTACTCCCCGGTTTATCGGGCCTGGGTGCATAATTGTGATCTGCTTATCCAGCTTGTCGAGCATTTTCTTATTAATGCCGTAGTACAAGGTATACTCTCTCAGGGAAGGGAAATATTTCATTTGCTGCCTTTCCAGCTGGATGCGGAGCACATTGGCTACATCGCACCAGGCAAGAGCTTTATTTATATCCAGCTCTACTTTTACTCCCAGTTCCTTTATGTATTTAGGTAGCAGAGTAGAAGGCCCACATACCATTACTTCTGCACCTTGCTTTTGCAAAGCGAAAATGTTAGATAAAGCAACCCGTGAATGAAGGATGTCACCAACAATCACGATTTTCTTGCCTGCCACTTCGCCATACTTTTCTCTTATAGAAAATGAGTCCAGTAGAGCCTGCGTAGGGTGTTCATGCGTGCCATCTCCGGCATTTACAATATTGGCTTTGATATGCCTCGACAAAAAGTGAGGTGCTCCCGGGCTTGAATGGCGCATCACAATCATATCTACCTTCATGGCCAGAATGTTATTCACAGTGTCCAGAAGTGTCTCTCCCTTTTTAACGGAGCTGCCACTGCTGGAAAAGTTAATCACATCTGCAGAAAGTCTTTTCTCGGCTAGCTCAAAAGAAAGGCGGGTGCGGGTGGAGTTCTCGAAAAAGACATTGGCAATCGTAATGTCGCGTAGCGAAGGAACTTTCTTAATTGGGCGGTTCAGTACATCTTTGAAATTATCAGCGGTTTCAAAAATGAGCTGAATATCTTGTTTGGTAATATCTTTAATGCCTAACAGGTGCCTCACGCTGAGCTCTTGCATGGATGATTTAGTCTTCGTTTTTCGTAATTAGCCAGATATTATCTTCTTCAACCTCCTGCCCTTGCCATTCTACCAAAACGCGTTGCGATTGAAGTGAATTCACACTTTTGCCTACATAGGTTGGCTCTATAGGCAAATGCCGGCTATAAAGGCGGTCTATCAGAACCAGTAACTCCACATTGGCAGGGCGGCCGTAAGCTATCATCGCATCTAAAGCAGCTCTCACAGATCGGCCTGTGTAGAGAACATCATCAACCAGGATCACTTTTTTTCCTTCAATCAGAAAGTCGATGCGGGTTGCATTTGCTGCAAGTGGCGTTTCTCTTCTGCGAAAGTCGTCGCGGTGAAAGGTGGTATCCAGGTAGCCTGTAGGTACAGACGTGCCCAAAATAGAAGTTAGTTTTGCCTGAATGCGCTGTGCTACTTGTCTGCCACGGGGTTGTAAGCCTAAAATAACAGAATCAGAAAAGTTACCATGGTTCTCAATCAGCTGGTGGCAAAGCCGCAATACCATAATATCGAGCAACTGGTGATTTACAATTAGTCTTTTCTGCATAAGAAGCGGTATGTGTTGCAAATATAGATACTTCGGCGGGAGTAGTGCAAATTTTTAAAATCAATGATGGCTAAATTTAGCCCGCTGCTTTTTAGAAGGTGATTTTATTAATGTAAAACACTTTTTCCTCAGAGTAGCTTTTGTTGTTTTTATTTTTAAATCCAAATGCAGCAAAGGTTGAGCCATACCAGCGGATAACACCTGGATCATAAGTGTCCTTTATTTTTTCATCAGCATCAAGGCGTAGTAACTCTAGCTCAGAAACTTCATTCTGGTACGTGTTACCCTGTATCACCTGGTAAAATATTTTGTTTTCGTCCGGGTAAGCAATAATTATTTTCTCATCTGCTGTGTGGGCGATTTCAACGGCATAAGTAAGAGTGGGTGTGGTAATTTCGCTCATAGGGAAGTTGTTGTCCCAAACCAGGTTGCCAGCCCTGTCAAAACCTAGTAATACCAGGTGGCTCCGCTTATAACCCTCTGTTCTGCGCGACGAAGGAAATAAAAGCGGATAGTTTAACGTGCTGACGCTGCCACCTGAGTAGGGGCTGTAAACTTCTGCCGCTAGAAGATAGCCAGCAGGAGTAGGCATAAGATCATGTAGCAGAAGCCTGTATTGGTTCAGCGGTTCTTTGCCTGATTTTATACGTGCTTTTTCGCGTGCTCTTACTCGTTTTTCTCTTCTTGGCTTCATGTACTTGTAAAAGTTTTCAAGCTGGAGCATATCGTAAAAGTCGGCATTTACTACGCCCGAAGCTACATCTGCTACAAAAAAGCCCTGATTTAACCGGATATCGCGTGTGCCAAATGTTCCAAAAAGCAATTTGCTAGTACTGTCTCCTGGCGTGATTTCAGCATTAAGCAAGCTCCGGTTGCCGTTTTGTAGGATAAAGTGGTTGCTGATTAGTTTTCCGTACACATCAAAGCTTTTTACCTGAAGGCGTGAGATACGATTATTAGACTCTGTTAAGACTACATCTACACGCTTATGTTCTTTGTCGATCAGCAGATCAGAGAAAGAAGAGCGCTGATCGTATAGTGTTGGCAGTATCTGAGGCTCTTTGTGGTCGGGGTTCAGGTAAAGAAGCACCGGATTGTCGTCTTTGCTGTTATGAGCTATAATGAAATAATTACCCTGTATAACACCATATTCATAGATGCTGTCAATGTTTTTAAACTCCTGCTCTACCAGTTTTAGGTTTCCGGTTGGAATATGTACCTGCAGGAATTTGTATTCCTCTGTTTTTCTGCCTGAGAGGGCAAGGTAGGTATAAGGAGCTTCGGTATAGTATCTGATAAACTCACATTCGGAAGGAATGTCAAGCGCTTTACTCCAGACCTGCTTCAGGTTTGCATCGTACTTGTTAAGATTAAAAGTTGCTTTGCTGCCCCATGTACTACTGGTTTTGCTGAAAATGAGAAGGCTGCTATCTGGTAAAGCAATTACTTCTACAGAAGTTTTGTTCCAGTCAAATGGCAGTTCTATGCGCAAAGACTGGTCTGGCTCCTGGGCCATGAGTGGTTCAGCTGAAAGAATGAGTAAGCAAAGAAGCAGGAAGTAAACTCTAATCATAACAGCGTTGCTTTTAATTTAAGAGGAAAAAGCCTGTCATGGCTTACATACTAAAGATGACAGGTTTTAAGTAAGCTCTAGCTACAGGCTTATTTAATTGCCCAGAGATAACAGAACTTCAAATTCTTCTGTTTTTAACGGCATTACAGACAACCGGGATTGGCGCAGCAGGGCTATATTTTCCAAGCGGTTATCTTTTTTAATTTGATCCAGTGTTACCGGATCTTTAAAATCACGTTCTGGTACCAGGTCTACGGCTACCCATTTTGCATCTTCGGCTTTGGGATCTGGATAGGCCGCATTTTTTACTTTGGCAATGCCCACTACAGCTTTCTCAGAAACGCTATGGTAAAATAGCACCAGATCGCCTGGCTGCATTTGTTGTAAATTATTTCTTGCCTGATAATTACGTACGCCATCCCAGCAGGTGACGCCGTCTCGTACCAAATCAGCCCACGAATATGCTTCAGGTTCTGATTTTACTAGCCAGTATTGCATGGATATTATTAATTTATGTAAGTTTTATTGGTTTTAGTTTTGTAGTGGCAGTCTTCTTATTTTTAAGACCTGGTCTTTGAGAGACAGGATTTTGATGCGATAATCCTGTTCAGGCGATTGCTCTTCTCTATCAAATTTCACCAGTATCGTGTCCTGGCCTTCCAGTTCCCAATGGCCCGTTACTTCTTCCAGTCCATCGGCAGGAGCAATTTCATATTGGCGGATAATGCCATCTTTTTCCATAGTAAAGCCTGTTCTGCCTCGGGAAGGTGGAAAATCAAATGTATTAGGCCGAAAGGTCATAATATCACCTTGGTCTTCTTCATAAGAGTGTAGCCAGGTTTTCTGCAGAAGCTCCGACTCCAGTTTACTTTTCTTGCAGGTAACTGCCAGCAGAAAAAGGCCCAGGATACAGAGCAGCGATGTGTATTTCATAGAAATAAAGGTAGAGGCCATAACAAGCAGCCTATTTTAAAGCTAAGATAGAGAATTCCGTGTTTATTTTGAAGTCAAAATTCAAATGTTAGAAGTTGAAGCGTTGCTCTGGTACAGGGCGAATTTTCTATCTTTGTACAACACAAGAAGCTGGCAGTGGAAAATAAAAAAATAATAAAACAGTTTAAGCTAACGGCAGAGCTTATGGAGTTGCATGACGAGAATCCTTTTAAGGTGCGCTCTTATGCAAATGCCATAGCGGCCCTGGAATTGGTGGAAGAGCCACTGGTGGGCAAAACCTTAGCCGAATTAGAGAAGATAAATGGTGTAGGCAAAAGTATAGCCGCACGAATTCTGGCATTAAACGAGGAAGGTTCTTTTGAGGAACTGGATCAGTTGCTTGCTGCCACACCGCCAGGCGTGGTAGAGATGCTTCGCATTAAAGGTATAGGCCCTAAGAAGGTGCGTACTATCTGGAAAGAGTTGGGCACAGAAACGCTGGAAGAGTTGCTGGAGGCATGTGAACAGGATAAATTAAGCAAGATTAAAGGGTTTGGAGCTAAAACGCAGGAAAACATAAAGCAGGCATTGCTCTTTACGCAGCAGAACAGGGGTAAGCTACTGTTTGCTGAGGCAGAAGCCAGTGCTGATGAACTGCAGCAAACTATTAAAGCTGTTTTACCTGATGCCGAAGTTGCCCTTGTCGGGGCAGTCAGGCGGAGGATGGAAATTGTAGAGGAACTGCAGCTTTTAATTGGTGCCGACCAACCTGTTGCCGTGCAGGAACAGCTGAATGCATTGGAAGTGCTGCACCAGGAGGAGAAAGCCTCCGGACCTTTTGCCTGGAGAGGTATGCATACAATAAGTAGCCTCCGGACAGAAATAAACATAGTACCTAAAAAACGTTTCGCAAACGAACTATTAATGCATTCGGCTGCCATAGAGCACATAACGCTTCCTTACGAAGCTTCTGATACATTATTCGGATTAATTAAAAAGCAGGACTTCGCTTCTGAAAAGGCTATTTATCAGGCAGCAGGTATGGCATATATTGTGCCTGAACTCAGAGAAGGCACGAATGAGCTGCAACTGGCAAGAGAGAACAAACTGCCGGTTCTGCTGGAGGAGAGCGACCTGAAAGGAATTCTGCACAACCATAGTACTTATTCGGATGGTGCCCATACACTGGAACAAATGGCTGTTTATTGCCGTGATCTGGGATTTGAGTATCTGGGAATTTCGGATCATTCTAAAACAGCTTCTTATGCCGGTGGTTTGCGAGAAGGCGATGTGCTGCGGCAGCAGAAAGAGATAGATGAACTGAATATAAAGCTGGCTCCGTTCAAAATCTTTAAAGGAATAGAATCTGATATTCTGGGCGATGGGTCTCTTGATTATGACCCAGATATACTGGCTACTTTCGACTTTATAGTAGCTTCTATCCACAGCACACTCAACATGGACGAAAAAAAGGCCACCGCACGACTTATTACAGCCATCGAAAATCCTTATACTACCATGCTTGGGCATCCAACGGGCAGGTTGCTGCTTCGCCGCGAGGGCTACCCGATCAACCACAAAGCTGTTATTGATGCCTGTGCTGCCAATAACGTTATTATAGAAATAAACTCAAACCCCTGGCGGCTCGACCTGGATTGGCGTTGGGTACAGTATGCACAGGAGAAAGGGGTTATGCTAAGTATAAACCCGGATGCTCACCATACCAGCGGTTATCACGATATGCGCTATGGCGTGCTGGTAGGCAGAAAAGGTGGCCTTACCAAAGAGATGACCTTTAATGCAAAAACTGTGGAAGAAGTAGAGGCCTATTTTAAAAACCGGAAAGCAAAAATCTAATGCCTTTCTTTTGTTTTACTTGCCACAGCCAATGTACTGGAACAAACTTTAATACGAACAGCTTAAACACGTTCTCTTGAAAAAAGAAAACTTAAAAATACTGGTTATCCGGTTTAGCTCTATTGGTGATATTATTTATACCACGCCTGTTGTGCGTGCATTAAAACAGCAGTTACCCGGGGCTGAAATCCATTTTCTCACCAAGAAGAGTTTCAGCTTTATGTTTAACCATAATCCTTATGTGGATAGGCTTCATCTGCTTAAAGACAAGTTATCTGATACGATAAAAGACCTGAAAGCAGAGAAATATGATTACGTAATTGATTTGCATAACAGCCTTCGCTCAGCCATGGTGAAGGTGGCATTGGGAGTAAAATCTTCTACTTATAAAAAAGAGAGGATTAAGAAGGTGCTAGCAATACGGTTCAAAATAAACAAAATAGAACCTGTGCACCTGGTTGATCGCTATTTCAAAGCCGTTAAATTTCTGGGAGTAGCTAACGATCAGCAGCCTATTGATTACTTTCTGGCAGGTGATTACCAGGTGGAACACCTGTTGCCGGAGAGCCACCATAAAGGATATGTGGCTTTTATTATTGGCGCCACTCATTTTACAAAGAGGATGCCCAATGAAAAAGTAATCAGTATCTGCCGGTCGCTTCAGAAGCCTGTTGTTTTACTGGGAGGAAAAGATGTGGAAGAAAACGGCCGCATTATTCAGCAGGGGGCAGGAGCGCACGTTGTGAGCACCTGTGGTAAAATCAGCATGAATGAATCTGTGTTCCTGGTGAAACAAGCGGATAAAGTTATTGGCTTTGATACAGGGCTTACACATATTTCAGAAGCTTTTAACAAAGACCTGGTTTCTATTTGGGGTAGTACAGTGCCTGAATTGCTGGGTGTGCAGCCATACCTGGTAAGCAATCACTATGAGGCAGGAGTGGAACTACCGTGTCGGCCTTGCTCTAAATTCGGATTGCCAAAGTGCCCGCTTGGTCACTTTAAATGTATGCACGATATCGATGAAGCGTCTATAGTTGCTTTTGCAAACAGGGATTAATGTGGGAATGAGGTAATGTGCTGATGTACTAATTTAGGGATGTGAGAATTTGGAAATGTGGAGATTTGAAAATTAATGACAGTTGAGAGCTGCCTTAGATATACAGTAACCTTAAAGCCTATCACAGAGAAGCCGTGGAATTGCTCCGCGGCTTCTCTGTGATAGGCTTACTAAACATTCACATCTTCAAATTCTCACATTGAAAAATTAGCACATGACTTATGAAATGGAGCTGAACCCAAGGTATGGATGCAGCACCTTTGGCATGTTAATACCATCGGGCGTCTGATTATTCTCCAGGATAGCAGCAACAATACGAGGAAGAGCAAGCGCACTACCGTTAAGGGTATGCAGCAACTGGGTTTTGCCTGATTCTGTTTTGTAGCGTAGTTTCAGGCGGTTAGCCTGGTATGTTTCAAAGTTAGAGGCAGAACTTACTTCCAGCCAGCGGTTTTGGGCGGTAGAGTATACTTCCATATCATAGGTAAGAGCCGAAGTAAAGCCCATATCACCACCGCACAGGCGTAGCACACGGTAAGGTAATTCCAGTTTCTGTAGCAAACCCTGAATATAGCTGCTCATTTCTTCCAGCACTTCATAAGACTTCTCAGGCAGCGTAATTTGCACTATCTCTACCTTATCAAACTGGTGCAGGCGGTTCAGGCCACGTACATCAGCGCCCCATGAGCCAGCCTCTCTTCTAAAGCAAGGCGTATGGCCAGCATTTTTAACAGGGAGCTGCTCTGTAGGCACAATCACATCACGGTAAATGTTTGTGATCGGCACTTCAGCAGTTGGGATCAGGTACAGGTTATCTTCAGTAGCATGGTACATCTGTCCGTCTTTATCCGGTAGCTGACCAGTGCCGTAGCCTGAAGCTTCGTTTACAAGAATCGGGGGTTGTACTTCTGCATAACCAGCCTTAATGGCTTCGTCTAAAAAGAAGTTGATGAGTGCACGCTGTAAACGTGCCCCTTGTTTCTTATAAACCGGGAAACCGGCACCGGAAATTTTATTGCCAAGCTCAAAGTCTATGATATCATACTTCTGAATTAGCTCCCAGTGTGGAAGAGCACCTTCATGTAAAACAGGAATTTCTCCATGTTGTAGAACTACTTCGTTGTCTTCTGCTGTTCTACCTTCAGGCACGCTTTCGTGAGGCAGATTAGGTAACTTGTAAAGTGCTTTCTGAAGTTCTTCTTCCAGCGACGAAAGCTGCTCAGCCAAGGCCTTTGCCTTTTG
The DNA here is from genome assembly GCF_005491705.1 of Pontibacter sp. SGAir0037. Classification (NCBI taxonomy): domain Bacteria; kingdom Pseudomonadati; phylum Bacteroidota; class Cytophagia; order Cytophagales; family Hymenobacteraceae; genus Pontibacter; species Pontibacter sp. SGAir0037. The sequence goes on from NZ_CP028092.1 coordinate 4,951,433, forward strand.
CTTCAGCTCGGTTGTTTCCGATTTGTAAGCCTCGGCTTTGTCGCGTTGGCCGCTCTTCATTAATACGCCAATTTCTTTCGATAGCGTATTCGATCTAGCCTGTAGTTCATCATGCTCGCTTTGTGTCTGGCGTCGCTGCTGATCGAGCTCCAGCAGGGCGGCAACTTCTGCTGCCGCATTTTTGTAGTTTTTCTTGGTCAAACCTGCCACTACCAGGTCAGTCTGATCTCTTAAAACATGTAACTGTAGCATAATTGGGGCTTGTATTGAGGCACAAAAATATACTTTTTTGAGTAGTATGCTGTCATTACGAAATCTTTTACATAAAAATTGAAACATTTTTAACAAAATACATCGTAATATTTGTTAATTAAAGCGCATTGCAATAACATTGCAGTACAATTTGAAGAAGGCCCTTTCCTGAGCCTCACTTACTCAATCACAACCTGATCTTAATCCTAATAATTAAAAATCTCTCGCTGGCTACACATGCCGTGTACCGGCAAGTATAGTTAACTACCATACAACTATTTATGTACAATATTGAAGAATTGAAAGATAGGCTTCTTTCAGAACTCAAGGAAATTGCTGAAGACCTGGGTGTTAAGAACTTTAAAAAGCTTAGCAAACAAGAAATCATTTACAAAATCCTTGATCAGCAAGCCATCACCCCACCTGAGAAACTGCCTAAAAAGTACAAATCTCCTCCTCGTCCAGTTACTCCAGAAGAAGTAGAAACCCCGGAAAGCACAACTGAAGTAGCAGAGGTGCCTGAGCCTGAGTCTGAGGCTGCGCCAGCTCCGGCTCCAGCTTTAAGAAAGCAAAGCCGACCAGAGCGTAAACCTGCTCCGGCAAGAGCCGAGGCCCCTGCTGCCCGTGTTGATGTGGCGGCTCCTACTGTAGCACAGGCTCCTGCCGCACCTGCAAAGGATCATGGACCACAACAGGGAAGAGAGCGTTTACGCCGCGATAACCGCCCCGAAGCCCGCGAACCTCGCCCTGAAAGAACAGAGAATCGTGAGCCACGTGCCGAAAGAGTAGAAAACCGTACAGAACGGACTGATACCCGTGAGCAGCAAAGACCTGAACGCCCCGAAAATCAGAATCAAAACAGAGACCGTTTTGAACGCAACGAAAACCGTGAGCCTCGCCCTGAAAGAACGGAAAATCGCGAACAGCGCGTTGAAAGGAACGACAACCGCAACGACAATAACCAACGTCGTTTTAACCAGCAACAACCGCAACAGGCGAATGTTAGCAGCAATAACTTTAAAGAGTTTGATGGAATAATCCTAAACGAGGGTGTTCTGGAACTCATGCAGGATGGGTATGGCTTCCTGCGATCCACACATTACAACTACCTGGCCAGCCCGGACGATATTTATGTATCGCCTTCGCAGATCAAGTTATTTGGCCTTAAAACCGGAGATACTGTAAAAGGTCAGATCCGCCCGCCAAAAGAAGGAGAGAAATATTTCGCTCTTTTAAAGGTAGAAACAGTAAATGGACGTACGACAGAGGAAATCCGTGATCGTATTCCATTCCAGCACCTGACACCGCTTTTCCCGGAAGAGCGCTTAAAGTTAACTACAAGGCCAAGCCAGCTTTCTACCCGTGTGCTGGATCTTTTTGCCCCGATAGGTAAAGGACAACGCGGTATGATTGTCGCCCAGCCGAAAACAGGTAAAACGGTATTGCTGAAAGAAATTGCAAATGCGATTACCGAAAATCATCCGGAAGTATACCTGATGATCCTGCTGATAGACGAACGTCCGGAAGAGGTAACAGACATGGCCCGAAGCGTAAAAGCGGAAGTAATAGCTTCTACATTCGATGAAACTGCTGAACGCCATGTAAAGGTATCGAGCATTGTGCTGGATAAGGCGAAGCGTATGGTAGAGTGCGGACACGATGTGGTTATCTTATTAGACTCTATTACCCGTCTTGCCCGTGCTTACAATACTGTGGTGCCTTCTTCTGGTAAAATTTTATCAGGTGGTGTGGATGCCAATGCACTGCACAAGCCGAAGCGTTTCTTTGGTGCCGCCCGTAACGTAGAAAACGGCGGTTCCTTAACTATTATAGCAACAGCCCTGATAGACACAGGTTCTAAAATGGACGAGGTTATTTTTGAAGAGTTTAAAGGTACTGGTAACATGGAGCTTCAGCTGGATCGCAAACTGGCGAACCGCAGAATTTATCCTGCTATTGATGTGCCTGCTTCCGGTACCCGCCGCGAAGATCTGTTAATGGACAAAGATGAATTAAACCGCATCTGGATTCTGCGCAAGTTTATGTCTGACATGAATTCTGTAGAAGCTATGGAGTTCCTGAAAGACAGAATGACCGGCACGAAGAGCAACGAAGAATTCCTGATTTCTATGAATGGCTAATTGCCAGCACATTTGTAAATAGTATAGAAGAGCCTGTACCCGAAAGCGGGTGCAGGCTCTTTGCTTTTATAGGTCAAACAACCTGCCTCTCCTGTAGCACGGCGGCTTTATTGCCAGAACCCGTACTCCGGATGGGAGAGGAGGTAATAGGTATAGGTAACAACCAGACCGAACACCACATGGGCGAAGATAAGCGTGATCAGGTAAAGGCGGAGTGGAATAAGTGGTGGCATTGGATGAATCATAAAAAAGAAGTACCATACAAACATTGCCAGTATACCGTTGCCGAGTCCGAATAACAAACCCCATGAGGCTGTAACCAGCCCCACACCGGATTCCCAGAGCGCCAGGTAAGCTATCGCAAATAAAATACCTACCAGGTAATGCGCCAGTGTACCCACTACTCTTGTTCCGATTGCATCAGATAACTCTCCATTGCGCTGCGTGCGACTAAGCAACATAGTTCCCAGAATTTTTATCACTTTCATAACCCTGTGTGTTGCGTAAGACAGCAGGTATAGAAATGCAGTCATGGCGGCGGTTGCTGCTAAACCGGAGAGAATGGCGTACAGTAACTTCATGTATCAATATATTTTTGAAGTCATATACGTAGCCACAGCATGGGGTTGCAAGAAATGCTGTAAAAGTAATTTCAGGCTCTTATAGCCTCCACAACCATTATCGTTACAAAGGCTAGGCTGATGCAGATAGAAGATATTTTATTCATACGCATGGTATTTTCATAGTTAACTACCTGTGCATTTTTTTGAGCCTGCCACACCCAACTGGAAAAGAAGTAAAGAATAGGCCCGGTGCAAACCAGGAAAATCAGGATATTGATTGCCTGATCAGTTATAAAGTATAGATAGAGAAGTACTCCGCTGCCAAGGGTGAGGCAGCTTGCAGCAAATATAAAAGTGCCCTGTATTCCTAAAAGCAAGCTTAATGTTTTGTCGCCTCGTTTGCTATCTTCTTCATGCTGATAGATTTGAGTAAGAGGATAGGAGCCACAGAGGAGAAGCGTGCTTGCCAAAGCAAAGCCCTCAGTTGGGAAGTACAAGGTATTTTGGGGTTCTACTCCTGCACCCACCTGCACCATTATAAATGTAAAAGCGCCCTGAAATACCGTTACAATTATCGTGCTGGTAATGGGGTATTTTTTCAGCCGAATGCCTTTGTAGCTATAGGCTTTCGAGACAAGAAGGTATAGGGCCACCATAGCAGCAAATACAGGTGAAAGTAAAAGGCTCGCCAGAACCGCAAGTGTATCGAAGATCAGGACGACATGAAGCAATTCGGGTGTAACTCTCGGTGGTTGTTTTAACCCGCCTATGCTGCCTTCATCTTTATCAAAATAAGAGTTATAGCCATTGCTGGCCGGGTACACCAGCAGGTGCAAAATAAAGAAGGTAAGTATGGCAGAAGCAGGGCTGACCACAGGAGCAGCACTTAATGCAAACCAGTATACAGGCATCAGGTATACCGAGAAAGGTATCCGCATCAGAACCAAAGCGGCTCTATATCTCTGGAACATGGAGCTTTCAGTTAGCAGCGGCTGCATCGGCGTAGTGTTTTGTATCTGAAAGCATCCGTTTATTTTGTGCGGGGATACCCGATAAGATAAATGACATGTTTCCCTAAACGGTTTCCCGCTTTTCCGCATTTCCAGGTATAATCTGGCGCATGTACTTTGGCAACCATCTGCTGAAGCATGTGTGGAGTGTATATTCTGAAGAGCGATACTGTTCCATCCCAGATAATGCCTGCCGGTATAAGAGGAACCACGTAGGTGAAGAACAAGCGGCTTATTTTAAAAGGCCGGATAAATGGTGTTACTACCAGAATAAGCACAGGAAAAACAACCCAGAGGAACAGTAGTTCTAACCAGCTCTTACTGGTGCCTTCGAAAATACCGATAGCCGCTCTGTGGTTAGCCGCACTTTGCAGGATTGCCTGCGCCTGCTCCGGTTTAAAATGGTGAAATGACGAAAATATAGTAAGAATACCTGTTATACGACGAGGAACAGCAGTGGCATCTACTGGTTCTTTTTCATAGTCTATAGTACCACCGGATTTTGAGTATAAATACTCGTAGGCATCTATGTTTGGATAAAGATCAGTTAACGTAACCTTAACCTCTTTTCCCATACGCTTACTTATGCCTTTCTGGATTACCTCAATACCTCCTCCTGCTCCCGAGCACAAATCTGTAAAGTGGTTGAGCCCGGTTTTCAGCAGCAATTCCTCCAGCAAAGGCAAAGCGGCCTCATATGCTCCCAATTTTGAGATCATGAACCGGAGAAAATCAAGCATTCCCTGCCGTATAAAATGAGGGAACCAGGGCTGATCTTCTAATTCAAATAAATGAAGGCGAATGTGCAACGTAGCTTTTAAGCTACATTACTACTGCAGCACCTAAAAAGTTTTGCAGATATAAGCCTTAATTTACTTCAGAAAAACAAGGAGTTATACTACACCGGCCGGGCCTGCGCCTATTCTGAAATTTTCGGCTGTATTGCTGAACAGCTGCCAGAATTCTTCTGTTGTTTTAGCGGTATCAGGTGTGATAATAAGCTGGATCTGCTGGCCAATATGCAGGATGAGACCATAGTTGCCGGTAGACTCTACGCTTTTTACCAGCAGTTCTCCATGCTGGTGAATAAACTCCTTCAGGCGTTGGTCGCGCAGGTTATCCCCCGGAATCTTCCAGTTCCAGCCTGGAGTTGGCAAACCAGCTTCTCTTTTTCGCATAAATACCTCCTTATGCTCGATGGTTTCGCCTCCGGGCTGCTGTAACTGCCACGGACAATTTACAGCCAGCGTAAAGGCTCCCACATCCAGTACTAAGCCCTGCGGAGTAGTATAGTGCGCATTTCCAAAATGAAAATACTCTATCAGTTCCGTTCGGGTGGTTCTGGTAAGGGGCAAACCGATAATTTGTTCAAAAGCCTGCTGTAACTGCTGTTCTTGCATCATGGTGTTTTAAGCTACTGAGGGCAAAGATAAGCAGCTGCATTTAATGTTTGGTAAAATGAGAGGGCTTTACTAAGTTTTAGGACTTATATCCCTTAGATGTTGTACAGTTAGATTATATTTGTAGCTGTTTTGAAAAAAACTTGAATTCGAATTTTAAGTGGGTTTACCCTGTTTTATATAATGCTGCAAGAGCAAAAGATAGTACAAGAAGAGCCGAAAAGGAAGAAATCTGTTTACAGGAGCATTATAAAGCTTTTTTGGAACGTTTTCATTTTGAGCCTGTTGCTGCTGGTTCTGTATGTAGTAAGTGTAGAGTATAATTTCTTCTATTTGTTTGGGGCTTCACCAAGTCTTGATAAACTGGAGAACCCAAGGTCTGACCAGGCTTCGGAGCTTTACACTTCTGATGGAGAACTGATAGGTAAATATTTTAAAGAAAACAGGAGCCCGGTTAGCTATGACGATATGTCGCCTGTGCTGGTGCAGGCACTGCTGGCAACAGAAGACGCCCGCTTTTACGAGCACTCAGGAATAGATGTGAAGGCTATTGCTTCTGTAGGCTATAATCTGGTGCGCGGAGATAATCGTGGGGGCGGCAGTACCATTACCCAACAGTTAGCCAAAAATCTTTACAAAACACGAACCGAGGATTCGAAAGGCGTTTTGGGTCATATACCGGGAATTAATATTCTGATATCTAAAACAAAGGAATGGCTGACGGCCATCAAGCTGGAGCAGCGGTATACCAAAGAAGAAATTCTGGCTATGTACCTGAATACCGTCGACTTTGGCAGTAACTCTTTTGGTATAAAAGTAGCTTCCAAGACTTTCTTCAACACCTCGCCCGACAGCTTAAAACCAGAGCAAGCCGCGGTACTGGTAGGTTTGCTAAAAGCACCTACCTACTACAGCCCCCGCTTTAACCCTGAAAATGCTACCCGTCGCCGTAACACCGTGCTGGCTCAAATGGCGAAGTATAACTATATGCCTGCCACTGTGGCTGATTCGCTAAGCCAGGTTCCGCTAACACTGCAGTATCGTGTAGAGAACCATTACGATGGCCCTGCTACTTACTTTAGAGGTGCAGTAGCCGACTATCTGAAAGAGTGGTGCAAGCAGAATGGCTACGACCTGTACCGGGACGGTTTAAAAATTTATACAACCATAGATTCGCGCATGCAGGCTCATGCCGAAGCCGCAATGGAGAAGCAGATGCGCACCCTGCAGCGAAGGTTTGATAACCATTGGGGGAGTAAGAACCCATGGGTTGATGAGAAAGGCCGTGAGATTCCAGGATTCATTGAAGAAACAATCAAGCGTACAGATTACTACAAGCGCCTGAAGAAGAAGTATGGGGATGACGAGGCAGCCATTAAGCGTGAGTTGACCACGCCACGGGAGATGATGGTGTTCACTTGGGAGAATGAAGCACGTGAGAAGCAGGTTACCATGTCGCCGATGGATTCGCTGCGCTACTACAAGCGTTTTCTGCATGGAGGTATGATGACCATGGATCCCTTTACAGGACAAATAAAAGCCTGGGTAGGTGGTATCAACTTTAAATATTTTAAATACGACCATGTGAAGCAGGCCCGCAGGCAACCAGGTTCAACCTTTAAGCCTTTTGTATATGTAGCTGCTATCGATAACGGCTATTCGCCCTGCGATAAAATAGTAGATCAGCGCATTACAATAAACTATGTGGAGAAAGGGGAGAAGAAAAGCTGGTCTCCAACCAATGCCGATTGGTCGTATACTGGAGCACCTATGACACTTAGGCGGGCAATGGGTAAATCTGTGAACTCTGTAACCGCGCAGCTAACAGAAAAAATTGGTTGGGAAACTGTTGTAAAATACGCTAAGAAGTTAGGTATAGAAAGCCCGCTGGAATCTGTACCCTCTATTGGCTTAGGACCAAGTGATGTTTCTATTTACGAAATGGTGGGGGCCTATAGTACCTTCCCGAATCATGGCTTCCATACCGACCCAATGTTTATAACGCGTATAGAAGACCGCAATGGCAACCTGATTCACCAGTTTATGCCTCGCCAGAAGAAAGTGTTAAGCGAAGAAACTGCCTTCCTGATGATGCACATGCTAAAAGGAGGTATGGAAGAGCCTGGAGGTACCTCACAGGCACTCTGGGAGTACGACCTGTGGAAAGGAAATGAAATAGGAGGCAAAACAGGTACCACATCTAATCACTCGGATGGCTGGTTTATGGGTGTTACAAAAGACCTTGTAACAGGCGTGTGGGTAGGAGGTGAAGACAGAAGTATACATTTCAGGACATCACAATTGGGAGAGGGGTCTAAAACGGCTTTGCCAGTGTTTGGCCTGTACATGGAAAACATCTATAAAGACAAAGACCTGGGATATACAATGGGGCGCTTCCCCGGGCCATCCGTGAAAATTAACAAAAAGTATAACTGCACCACCATACTACCCAAAGTCGTTGAATCTGATTCTACGGCTGTAGATCTGGAACTGGAGCTGTTAAACCTGGACGATAGTATACTGCAGTAATTCCCCTGAGATGATATAAACGGGAAGGCCAGCTAATGTTTGAGTTAGCTGGCCTTCCCGTTTATGTGCAAATAATATATACATCAGGCTTTCTTTTCATAGAAAGAAGCCAGTGCTTCATCAAGATAGGCATATTCAAACGTAAAGCCGGTTTGAATTACTTTGTTGGCACTTACCCGCTGGCTAAACAGAATGGCCTCACTCAGTTCGCCTAATACCATGTTAAGGGCAAAAGCAGGAACTTTAGGCAGCAGCAGGGGGCGATGCATTACTTCTGCTAATTTCTTAGTGAACTCCTTGTTTGTAACAGGATGAGGCGCAACTGCATTGTAAACTCCTTCAAATTGGGTGTCTTCTATAGCCCTGATAAAAAGCCTACAAACATCATCAATATGAATCCAGGACATGTATTGGTTGCCAGAGCCTAAGGGAGCACCCGCAAACATTTTAACCGGGCGAGCCATTTGTGGTAATGCCCCTCCCACACTACTAAGCACCACACCCAGCCTGAGAATAACGGTACGTAGGCCCAGTTCTTTAACCTTCCAGGCAGTAGACTCCCATTTCTTGCAAACCTCAGCCAGAAAATCGTCGCCATAGGTACTTTCCTCCGACATCAGGTTTTCACCTGAATTACCGTAAATACCAATGGCAGAAGACGAAATAAAGCCTTTTACATGGTGTTTTGATTCTGCTAAACATTTATAGAGCAAACCTGCACTATCTATCCGGCTCTTAATAATTTCTTTCTTCCGATCTTCAGTCCATTTCTCAGCGGCAACATTTGCACCTGCCAGGTGGATAATATAATCGGCATAGGTGATGGCGCTCTCATCTATATAATGCTCCTTTATATCCCACTTGAAAGTTTTGTAATGCGAAAATTTACCCGGACTCCTGCTTAAATGTGCAACCTCATAGCCTAAGTCTATCAGCATTTCGGAGAGGCGCATGCCTACCAAACCAGAACCGCCTGTTATAAGTATCTTATCCGGCATAATTTGTCTTTAGCATAAAGCAAACAATTCTAATGAAATTAATACGTAATAAGCAGAATTATACGTTCTGCTGTAACAGCTTGGAAAGGGTAAAGTTTGTTTAATTGCAACTAAGCATACCTCAGATATACCTAAAACAGGTGCAGGTAAGCTTTGCAGTTCTGAAAGCGGTAGGAAGAATAAATGCTAAAATAGTAAATAGCTGGTAAAATCAATGTATTAATTTTACCAGCTATACAGAAATTTATTTTTTTCGGATATGGCTCAGAAATTCATTCCGATACTGCTCCTGTTCAAAAAGCCCTGAGTACTCTGCTGTAATAGTGCTGCTGCTCACATCGTTTACGCCGCGGCTCATCACACAAAGGTGGTCTGCCTCTATTAATACAGCTACATTTTCTGTTTGTAAGGCTTCTTTTAGCTCGTTGGCAATCTGCATGGTCATACGCTCCTGCACCTGTGGGCGGCGGGCATAGTAGTGTACAATACGGTTAAGCTTCGATAAACCAATAACGTGCTCATTCGGCATATAGGCTACATGAGCCTTACCTATAATCGGTACAAAATGATGCTCGCAGGAAGAGTAAACTGTAATATCGCGCTCTACCAGCATCTGGTTATACTTATACTTGTTTTCGAAACGGCGTATTACCGGCTTGTTTTCCGGATGCAGTCCACTGAATATTTCCTGCACATACATTTTAGCCACACGCAAAGGAGTGCCCTTCAGGCTATCGTCATTCAGGTCAAGCCCCAGCGTCTGCATAATCTCTCTAAAGTGGCCTTCAATCAGAAGGATTTTCTCTTCGTCAGATAAATCAAACGCATCTGTACGCAGAGGAGTCTCCAGCGAACTCATCATATGATCATCTATTTCTTCCTCGTCGCGCCGCAGATTATTTTTATCCATTGTATTCAACAAAGTTTCGTTCAGTTTCATAAAGTGTAAGGCCCAGATCGTAGTCGGTGCTAATTTTTGCCCGGAGCAGGTTCCAGATAACAATGGCTATATTTTCTGCTGTCGGGTTAAGCTGGTTAAATTCCGTAGTATCAAGATTAAGGTTCTTATGGTCGAACCGCTCAATCACCTCTGCCTTAATAAGGTTGCTGAGCCTCTTCATATCATACACATAACCGGTGTCCGGGTCTACATTTCCTGATAATTTAACTATAAGGTTATAGTTGTGCCCGTGATAATTCGGATTATTGCATTTGCCAAATACAGCAGCATTCTGCTCATCGCTCCAGGAGGGGTTGTGTAACCTATGTGCAGCATTAAATTGCTCTTTCCGACAGATGGTTATCTTCATAGTGGGTTAACAACTATAGAGGTGCTATAGTTTGAGTATTTCTAAAATTTTAATTCTAGAGCACCATAATTTGCAAAGTTAGTGCTTCGCAGCGAAACCCAAGCCTAATTTTGTTTAAATTAGGTTTCAGATACAGGATGATTCGTGTAGATTGCTTAGTTTCGTAGACACAATAGTAAACTAGAATAAAGAGTACCCCAAAGATGAAGTGGAAAGTTTCCATACTCTGGCTCATGTTAGCCTTTTCAGGAGTATGCCAGGCGCAGACAGTACAAGTAGAAGAAAAAGAACAATCAGTGAACGGTTTATTCAGGCAGGGGCAGCAGCTAACCGTGCAGCTCGACCAGAAGTTTGTGGAGAAGTACTGGAAAGATTACCTTTCAAAGCAGCCCGGAAAAGTGAAGCTTCGCAAAGGCATTTTGTCTTTGGAGGGGGTTGTATTAGATACGATCAGTAGCAAGCCGCTTACCATTTTTTCTGTGGTTGGAAGCCATGCCACTGGAAGCTATGTGTGGTGGTCGCTGGATACGGAAGCCGGAAGTATCAGTAAAAATTCGGAGCCTGAGGTATACGCGGCAGCAGAAGGCTTTTTAAAATCTTTTGGTGCGAAGCTGTATAAAAAAGATATTTTCAGGCAGATAAACCAGGCAGAAGATGTGCTTCAGAAAACAAAAGCTGAACAAGAGCGTGTGGTGAAGCAGGCCAATGATATCCAGGCCAGTATAGAAAAAAACAAAAAGAGAAAGCTGGAACTAGAGGCGGAGCTGGTGCGTAATGCTGAAGAACTAATGCAGCTGGAGGCAGATGTGGAGAACAATGCTAAGCAGCAGCAGGCCAGCCAGCAGCAGGTGCTCGAAATGGAAAAAGCAGTGGAGACTGTTCGGGCGAAACTCAGGGCAGTAAAATAGATAAACCAGCTGAATTGAATGAGCGATGAAACTTTGGAGGAGCTGATTCAGCAGCTCAACGCAAACGACTCTAAAGAGCTGATATTTATCAGACCCTTAGCTCCTGCTGTGGACATGGCTAAAATCTGGACAAAAGATTCCAGGCCGCCCATCAAAACGATATTTCCTGATAGAGAGAACGTCTTTTATTTTTTTAAAAACCCAGAGAACAAATACATTGGTGCCGTTTTCGACATGAAAAACGACCTGCACTGGTATGTCTTGCCGGCCTATAGAAGGCAAGGCTACCTGACCAGGAATCTGAACGAGGTTATTTTACCCTGCCTGTTGCGTAGCAGAGAAGAAGTACGAATCAGTATTGCAGCTGGTCCCTTTGCCGAGCAATCGGAGAAGGTAGCTTTGAGCGTAGGCTTTACAAAACTAAAGGACTTTGGAGAACATACCCGCTATGTTTTAAAAGCAAAGGATTTAAAGCAGCGCCATGTTAAATTAGAAGAGAGCATGCCGATGCCACAGATCAGGTACGTGGAGCTGAAAAATCAGATAGAGGATATTGCCCGATCTTTAAAAATAATTAAAAGCGAGCTCGAAATGTATTCGGGTACTTCTATCAGCCATTACGAAGAGCTTGAAGATTTATCGTATGCGCTCAGAAGCTATGTACATAACGGCTTGTATGAGATCTGGAAAGCAGCTAATCAGAAAAAATATAATCTATAGTTTCATCCACCGCTGTATTTCCTGGTCAGCAAATTTCTCATCGCGCCAGCCTATAAACCTGGTTTTTGCAGTAGCGTTATGATGCATAAACCATTGTTGTAAAATCTCTTTTATGGCAGGATATTGTCGGCTAAAGGAGGTATAATCGCTGGTAGTAATCAATTGTTCACTTGGGCGCGCTGGTATAGCAATTATGATGTGTTCGAGGTCACCGGCTGTTTCTAACTGCAGTACACCAACCGGTATCACTTCCATTACGGTTCCAGGCTCGGCTCGTTCCGAAATAACCACTATCTCTATTCCTTTTCCGGTGCTGTTGGTTTGTGTAGAAGGAATAAATCCAAAATTTGCCGGGAAAGGCAGAAAGCTGATCACCCGGTCTCGGCCGGCTTCTTTGTCAGCTACAAAATCTTTGTTTTCCTGGCTATATATCAGTTTATGCGCTGATCCTGCCGGTGTTTCGATAACCGCCTGCAGCTGTTTGGTTGGAGTATAGGTAGGCAAGTTAGCGTAATCTGTCTGGCAGCTGCTAAGCACAATTGAGAGCGGCAAAAGGAGTAGCAGTTGTAAATATATGGCTGGCTTCATTTGGTATTGGGGAACAGTTGCATCAATGCCTGCAAATATAAGCATAGCCTTTGTCCTGTCCTATGCCGGGTAAGAGGGGTATAAGCAAAAAAAGGAGCCGAACGAATGTCGGCTCCTTTTTAAATATAGGAAACTTATGAAAACAGGTATTTTTATCTTCTCTCTTTGATTCTTGCAGCTTTACCTTGCAGACCTCTCAGATAGAACAATCTAGCTCTTCTTACTTTACCTTTTCTAACAAGCTCAATTTTTTCGATAGCAGGTGAAAGAATTGGGAAGATACGCTCTAAGCCAATTTGGTTAGAAACTTTTCTTACAGTGAAAGTCTCACCGTTAGTATTAACATTTTTGCGCTGAATGACAACACCTTGGAACTGCTGAATACGCTCTTTGTTACCTTCACGGATTTTTACGTGGATATTGATAGTATCGCCTGCCTGAAAAGCTGGGAAAGAGGCACGCTTGTCTGTAGATTCCTGCTCAATAAATTTAATTAATTCGCTCATGGCTATGTGTTAAAGCTATAGTATCTTCTTCAATTTTCGGACTGCAAAGATATGTAAATATTTCTTACTTAGGAATATTCTTTCAAAAAAAATATTTACATCTCTTAAATTTTTGTTGCAGTGGCTGTAAAACAGAAGCAGGGCTTAACACCCTTTTCAATAGCACACAGGGCTAGCATCCAAATTTTACATTTTTAAAAACAGGCAACGGTCCGCTACAGCTTTTCAGACTTTAAGGTGGGATCAGAATTCTTTCTCAGCTTCAGCAGAACTTCTATGGCATAAATTGTAAAGCTTAGTGGCATCAAGAATTCCCTGTACTCTGTCACATCCCAGGTTCTTACAAAATTGCCACCGTACATCAGGTAAAGCACCTGTGTTACCAGTATCAGGATAAACATAGCAGCCGATAAAGAACTAAGAGATTTGTTTTTGCGGTAAGTTAACATGTAATATACCAAAATAGACAGGGTAATAAAAAACGCTAATTGCATAAAAATCACGTTCCAGCCATCGTAGTTATAAGCTACTGCAACAGCGCTTACAAACAGTACAAAGGGGCTTGGTATAAAAAAATGCACTGGTTTAATTTTTTGAAATACCTGCGTAACCTGCGCTATAAAAGGTAAAAGTATAAGAAAGGAAAAGGAACCGAAGTAATATAATGCTTCTGCGTGCCAGGTGTAAAAGTTATGCAGGTTCAATTCATTCTGAGCATTCTTCTCAAAGCCTTTTACTGGTGTTTCTATTTCCAAAGCACGTTGAAACCATGATACTTCTTCCATAGCCAGTAAAAAGAAGCCGGCTGCGAAAAGAGCTGTGGTAGTTAGGTATAGTTTGTTGTTGATCTTTGGGTGCTGCCAGAAGTGCAGAAATACATAAATGAATATGCCACAGCTGATAAAGAGCAAAATTGCCGAAGTTTGCTCCAGAAAGCCATCTTCCTCTGAGTACAGATAGAACTGGTAGGGATCGCTTAGAAACAGGGATAAGAATAAGACAGAAGCTAGTAAAACCAGGCTTATTGTTCCTGCTTTTAATTTAGTAGACAAAATGCTATTAGCCACTTGATTTGCCTCCCTGGCCTGCACAACAGGCGAATTATCGGTTTGCCTGAACTGGATAATGGCCGATAGCACCAATATACTGCTCAGAATAGCCATTGCTGTACGCACCAAGTAAATAAAACTGTAATCTGGTATTCCTTTGGTTGCCACACTAACCTCAAGAATGAGATTGTCTATAGAAAAGCTGGCTGCGATAAAGGAGAGTGCCAGTAATATTAAAAGCAGGCTTCGCAGCGATAGGTGCTGGTAAAGTTGGAGCGCAAGAGTCTTCATAATAGTAGCACTTTTATATGTTACTACTATATTACTAAATTGTTAATAAAATGTTATTGAATAAAGAAAATTTTTTAACAAAAAAGTTATAAAAGGTCTGGGCGACGCTGCTTGGTTCGTTCGATAGCTTGTTCAAAGCGCCATTGCTCAACTTTAGGGGTGTTACCTGAAAGCAGTACGTCCGGCACTTTTAAGCCTTTGTACTCGGCTGGGCGTGTATAAACAGGAGGAGCAAGTAAGCCATCCTGAAAAGAATCTGTTAAAGCAGAAGATTCATCATTCAGTACACCTGGTATAATTCTGATGATTGCATCAGCCAGTACAGCTGCGCCCAGTTCTCCTCCGGATAGTACGTAATCGCCGATACTGATTTCGTGCGTGATAAAAAGTTGGCGAACCCGTTCGTCTACACCTTTATAGTGCCCGCAAAGGATGATGATGTTTTTGAGAAGTGAAAACTGGTTAACGATGTTCTGGTTTAATGTCTGCCCATCAGGAGTCATATAAATAACTGCATCGTATGTGCGTTCTGCTTTCAGGGCAGAAATGCATTTATCGATGGGCTCAACCCTCATCACCATGCCTGCTCCGCCTCCAAAAGCGTAGTCATCTATCTGGCCGTGCTTGTTTATGGCAAACTTTCGCAGATCGTGTACATGTATCTCTGCCAGGTTTTTGTTTTGAGCTCTCTTGAGTATAGAGTGGCTGAAAGGGCTATCGAGCAGGTCAGGCTGGCAACTGATAATATCGATACGCATTATTGGCTATCCTCCGCGTCGTCGTCTTTATCGTCTGCTTCTTCGGGAGAAGAAGGCTGTGTATAAACTTCTAATAAGCCTTCCGGTAACCTGACATGGAGCTGCCTGGCTTCATGATCAGCACGCAGAAATATTTCATCTATCACCGGAATCAGCATTTCCTGGCCCAGGTACTCCATTGCCATCAGCTGCTGCTGTGGCATATCGTAAAACTCTTTTACAATGCCCAGTGCGCCATGCGTTTCATCCTGAACTTTGTAACCGATTACTTCATGAAAATAAAACTGATCTTCGTCCAGCTCGGGAAGCTCGTCCAAAGGCAGGTAAAGAGCCGTGTTGCGCAGCTTATTTGCTTGTTCCACTGTTTTAACATCTTCAAACTGGATGATAAAACGGCCTTTTTGCTGCGGCTCCATAGAATCAATAAAAAAAGGAATCAGCCTTCCTCCTTGTTCGAGAAAGACTGATTCCAGATCTTCATAATCTTCAGGGTAGTCTACGTCAAAGAACGCAACTACTTGCCCCTTAATGCCATGGGTTTTGACGATATATCCAAGTTGGAAACATGCATCAATGTTCATGGCAGCTTAAATTATGCTTGTTCTTCAGTAGTTTCACCTTCAGCAGCGCCTTCTTCAGCAGCTGGAGCTGGCGCATTGGCAGCAGCCTTCTCAGCTTCACGCTGACGGATAGCTTCGGCACGAGCTTCTTTTACTTTTGTTTCAGCTTCTAAAGCAGCTTTACGCTTCGCTTCTTTGTCTGATCCAAGTTGTTGTACTTTGCCAGCTATTTTGGCGTCTTTCTCAGCTTTCCAGGCTTCATAGCGAGAATCAGCAGTTTCCTGAGAAATAGCACCTTTAATTACACCAATTTGAAGGTGTCTTCTGTAAAGTACGCCTCTGTAAGAAAGCATAGCTTTTACAGTATCAGTAGGCTGTGCGCCATTCATTAACCACTGGAATGCTTTATCTTCGTTATAGTCGATAGAAGCAGGGTTAGTGTTTGGGTTGTAAACGCCTAATTTCTCAATGAATTTACCATCACGTGGTGATCTTGAGTCAGCTACTACGATGTCATAGATTGCTGCTTTTTTGCGGCCTCTGCGGGCCAGTCTGATTTTAACTGCCATTTTTTATAAAAATTTAAGTCGGCGGAACCCGTCCACCATTTTTTTTAGAACCGCAAAGGTACAAAATCTTAAGTAGAATAATACACTAAATGTTTATTTTTTATAGAAATGTGCTTCTGCCTATTTATCTGTGGTTAGCATTGGCAGAACTAAGTGAGCAAAATAAAAGAAGGCTCCCATTTAGGGAGCCTTCTTTTATTTTGCTTTTACTTTTTTCAGCTTGATAATGTTTAGCTTATCCAAGGTCCAGATTACTGGCCAGGTTGGATCTATTTCCCACCATTTCACGCCAAAGTTCACGCGGTTTGGCAATTTATGGTGGTTGTTCTGAAATAGTTCGCCACCTGTCAGAAAGTCGAAGAACAGCGAGTTCTTTGACTTATCGTTGTTGTCGAAGTTCTGATAGCCGTACTTATGACCGCTCCAGTTGACAATAGCCCCGTGTACCGGCCCCATCAGGAAGTGGATAGGCAATAAGAGGAACATCCACCAATGGTTTGCAAAATGGATATAAAAGAGGACGTAAAGAACGCCCCAGCCAATGCGTGAGAACCAGGTATCGCCTAGCTTTTCTACAGCGTTCCAAACCGGATAGTCTCCTTCAAAGCGACGTTCAGGTTCTACTCTGTTTTTAAGTACATTATTATAGATTTCTTTTGTTTTCCACATCATGGTGAAGGCATTGTTGGAAAAATGGGGAGAATGTGGGTCCTGCTCTGTGTCAGAGAAGGCATGGTGCATACGGTGTAAAATAGCATAAGCACGCGGCGACAGGAATGATGATCCCTGGGCAACATAAGTTAATGCAAAAAAAGCTTTTTCCCAGAAAGGATTCATTGTAAACATTTTATGGGCTGCATAACGGTGCAGGTAAAATGTCTGAACGAAAAGCGAAAGGTACCAATGTACCACAAAGAAAATTAATATAGCCATCCAGATATGGTAAGGGGGTTTGGTAAAGTCTTCTGTGCTAACGAAGCATACTACTATAACTATGCCAGTCAGTATACAAAATTACGACATGATTCCTTAGTAAAGTATATATGGGGCTATAAAAGTTCAGAAATATGACGAAAATCATTTTTTGAGCTAGTATAAATCTAAAGCTGCTCAGTATTTAAGTCTTTGAAAGGTAGCCAGATAGGAGAATGGGGAGGCTTCGCGCTTACAGTAACAGGTGTTTTAAGTGTCGGATGCTCAAACTGCAGGCTTCTGGCATGAAGCGCAATACTTTTATCCGGAAGGGGAGCCGCAGCCCCGTACTTTAAATCTCCGGCTATACTACAGTTCATAGAAGCCAGCTGCACCCTGATCTGGTGTGGCCGCCCTGTAACAGGGTTTACCTGAAGAAGATACTTCCCCGCCTGCTGGCTTATAAGTTGATAACTGAGTTCAGAACGTAAACCCTTGTTATTTTCTTTACTGTAAGCTTTGGTGATATTCTTACTGCTGTCTTTTACAAGCCAATGCACCAGCGTCTGCTGCTCGCGCGCTGGTTTGTTGTCGACTACCGCCCAATAGGTTTTTATGGTTTTCTTGCTTCTGAAGAGTTCATTTAATCTTGCCAGAGCCTTAGATGTTTTAGCAAGTAATACCACACCACTTACTGGCCTGTCCAGGCGATGCACAACGCCTACAAATACATTTCCGGGTTTATTGTATTTCTCTTTGATATAAGCCTTGGCTATGTCTGCCAAGGTCTCATCTCCGGTCTCATCGCCGTGTACCAGTAATCCGGCAGGCTTGTTCACCACCAGCACATGGTTATCCTCAAAGAGAACATCGATCATCAGAATTAAAAAATTATGAATTAGAAATTATTAATGAATAGTTAGTGAAAAAGGAATACTACAGATACCATTTCAGCTCTATTCATAATTCCTAATTCATCATTCATAATTAGATCAATAAGCTTCCTGCTCACTAGGAAAATCTTTGCTCTTAACGTCGTTTACATAGTTTTGCACGGCATCAGTCATGATCTGATTGAGCTCTGCATAGCGTCTCAGGAATCTTGGCTTAAATTCTTTTGTGATGCCTAGCATATCGTGCACAACCAATACCTGTCCATCCACATGAGGACCTGCTCCAATGCCTATGATAGGAATATGTAGAGCGGCCGCCACTTTTTTGGCAAGCTCGGATGGAATTTTTTCCAGTACGATGGCAAAGCAACCTAATTCCTGCAGCAACTGAGCGTCTTCGAGCAGCTTCTGAGCTTCGGCCTCTTCTTTAGCTCTTACAGTATAGGTGCCGAATTTATAAATAGATTGAGGGGTAAGCCCTAGGTGCCCCATTACAGGTACGCCTGCACTTAAAATACGTGTTACAGACTCCTTTATTTCAGCACCGCCTTCCAGCTTCACGCCATGGGCTCCAGATTCTTTCATGATGCGTATGGCGGAGCGTAAGGCTTCCGAGGAATTGCCCTGGTAAGATCCAAAAGGTAAGTCAACAACAACAAACGCGCGCTTTACGCCTCTTACAACAGAAGAAGCGTGGTAAATCATCTGGTCGAGTGTAATAGGCAGTGTTGTTTCATGCCCGGCCATTACATTGGAGGCAGAATCTCCGACTAATAACACATCAACACCAGCATTATCAAGTATCGTTGCCATTGAGTAGTCGTAAGCGGTAAGCATGGAAATCTTCTCGCCCCGATCCTTCATGTTTTGCAACTGATGGGTAGTTACAATCTTTATATCGCGTTTGTGTACCGACATCCTTAAAAGTTGTTTAATGAGCCGTAAAGCTCCAAAATATTATACTTACATCAAAGTATGATGGAGCACAGTTTTACCTGTAGCTGATGCCCTGCCTGTTTCTGGTTAGCTTCAGGTCTTGCAGAATAGAAGATCTGGCGTTAATGGTCAGGTTATAACCTCTGGCATACCCAAACGGTATCCAGCTGATATTCATGTCCCAGCAGTGCAGATCACGATGGATGCTTACATTCGCATAGGCAATGTTGTTATCTGTAAAGTTATAAGTACCAGAGCCGCTTATTTTCCACTTGTCTGTCATATTCAGAGAACCCTGTATGCCCAGTGTTTTTGTAATTGTAAACTCTGTACTTGTGTTCGATTTCTGATACCAGAAGGTGAAGTCACTGCTAAGCGTCCATGGAATTTTAAAATCTATATAGGCAGGCATGTTGCCCATTTCCGGCTCCAGCGCTGGCAGGTTTTGAGGAGGTGCAGTGGTAGAGCCCTGGGCCGCAGGGTTAAAGCTAGCCTGAACAGCCAGATTTGCTCTTGTCATGCGCGGCAGCTTAAATCCGGCACCTTGCCAGGTATAGCGGTCAACAGTGCGTGTTTGTGTATCGCCATTCTCTAGTGTAGTTGTTACTGTCTGGTAAGGATCAAAGACCGAGGTGGCATTCAGGTTGAACATCTTGAACAGCTTTGTGTTCATGCTAACATTGATAACACTTAATTTGAAAGAGTCCGCAGCAAGATTGTAGGCTCCTCCAATACTCAGGTTATCAATTAAGCTGACTTTCTCAAATTTTGCTGCGGCTGTATCACTCTTCGCCTTTACCTTCATTTCAACTTGATTGGTAATGTTAAAGTTCATAGCACTTTGTAAACCTCCACCAGGTGCGTTGGCATAGCGGGGTAATCTGGCGTAGAGGGCTTCTCCCGTTATCTGGTCCCTGCTTACCTGTAAAGTCTGGTAATAATTAAAAGAAGGGTTGCTATAGTCAGGACTATAGCTGTAGGAAATACTAGGGCGCATTACGTGGCGAATAGCTTCTACCCGCTTACCCCGTATTTGTACGGTTCCATATACGTTGGTGCTGAGCGATGCGCCTGCACTATACTGGTAGATACGCCCAAATCCGGCTGTGTCTATAGCTACAACCCCCGGCTGCGATGATATATAATTAGGAGAACTGGTATAAGTATATCTTCTGTCTACCCAGGTTTCGCTGTAGCTAACGCTCGGGTTAAGGTTAAAGAAGCGGAATACTTTATAGTTACCCAGACCAATGCTAAAGTTATGATTTGCCTGGCGCCTGCCGGCATTCCAGAGGCGGCCAAGGTTATTAAAATTAAAATCTACTGTATCTACCTGAGTAGGCCCGCCCGCTACTCCTACTTGTGTAATATTGCTCCCGTTAACGGGTATAGCAGATATGGTGCCCGGTATGCTCTGTATCTGGTTAGAAATACTATTGTTGAAGTTTACACTATAGCCGAAAGTAAAGTTCTCATACCACTTACCTGTTGGGGTGTTTTTGGTGAAGATCTCGTACAAGCTCATTTGCGTCATAGCAAAGTTCATGTCCGGCAGTACAAGGTTCATGTTGCTGGCGCCGTTGGTCTGGCTATGCCTTAAGGTAACACCATAACTAAACGGAGAGTTAGGAATGGTTTTCTGATAAGAAATGGATGAACTGATATTAGCAGACAAATACTGGGATGTACTTACCACGTTCAGGCGGGTGTATAGCGGGCTGGAAAAGTTAACATTCGCTGTAAATCGCCCACGGCCCGGCTTAACAACAGGAGAATGGCTCCAGGTTAACATAAAGGACCTGGTTGATGGCGGCAATGCATAGTCACTTAACCTCGAACCTTCCACATCAGCTTCATCGTTCTTAAAATAATCATAAGAGAAGTTGAAGTTACCCTGATAGGAATAGCGTTTAAAGTAAGCATTATTTACACTTACCTGGTAGCCGCCTAAGGAGTATATACTACCCGTGACACTTGTGCCGATATAGTCGTTCAGCGCTAAATAGAAACCGCCATTGCTGAGGCTGAAACCGCGTGCCCTGGTTTCGCCATAGGTAGGCACAATAATACCCGACGATCTTTTGTCTTTTGGAGTAGGGAAGAGCCCGAACAGAAAGCCTACAGGAAGCGGAATGTCGGCAAAAACCAGGTTAAAAGGCCCCGACATTACTTTCTCGTTGGGTATGGCTTTTATCTTGGTTGCATTAATGTAAAAGTGGGGGTGCTCCAGGTTACAGGTGGTATACTTGGCATGAAAAACAGAAAACTCGTTGTTTTCATTTCTTTTTACCACCTCACCATGTATATATCCTTCCCCTTGCTGCGTTACTACTTGCGAGATGAGGCCTTTTCTCGTTTTGTAGTTGTACACAATTCGTTTCGCCTCATAATTTTGCCCGCCATCAGCAAAAACAGGCTGTCCTGTCTGGCGGCCGGTAGTATCGGCCAGGGTGGCGGCAGTAAGGGTGGTAGAGTCGTAATTTATGCCAATATAGGCAGCCTTTAACGACATTGTTCCGTAATCTACCGTCGCATTGCCATATAAATGCACTACCTTGCGGTCTACCTCAAATAAAATAGAGTCGCGGGCAGAGTATTTTATGGTTGTAGCGATATCGCCGGGAGGAGGAGCAATCTCTACAGTATCCTGTAAGGCTGTAGAGAGCGTGTCCTGTGGAGTAGTACGAACAGTATCAGGAGTCGACTGCGCATTACGCGGCCTCGTTTGTCCTGATACAGACAATGATGAAAGTATGCAGAACTGCAGTAGCAGTAAAAACATGAAAATGTGACGCAACTTCTTCAGAACTTCTCTAAAGTTTTTATTTAATTTGTACAAAGTTATTGTTTTAGCTTTTAAACTAACGCACGTTGTGAGAAATATTGTTATAGTTTCGTTTTTAGCTCTGATTTTCTTATTGTGCTCATCTAACAGATTAGAGTATTTCCGTAAGCCTTACAAACTAAGAACCGTGGTAATTGATGCTGGCCATGGTGGTAAGGACACAGGTTGTAACGGAAAATTTTCAAAAGAGGCTGATGTTGCCTTAAAGCTGGCGCTGCAGGTGGGAGAATTGATTGAAAAGAATCAGCCGGATGTAAAAGTAGTATATACCCGGAAAGATAATACGTTTGTGGAGCTGATCGACCGGGCAGGTATTGCCAATAAACATAATGCCGATCTTTTTATCTCTATTCACCTGAACTCCGGGCCTGCTACGGCACATGGTACCGAAACCTATACCATGGGTATGCAAAAGGCGGAAGGAAACCTGCAGGTGGCAAAACGCGAAAACTCTGTTATTTTTCAGGAAGACAATTATAAAGAGAATTATGGTGGCTATAACCCTAACTCTCCGCAGAGCCATATTCTGTTGGCATTACACCAAAGTGCCTATATCGATAACAGCCTTCGCTTTGCCCAAAAAGTAGAAAACGAGTTCAAAGCCCGTGTTGGAAGAAACAGCAGAGGTGTAAAACAGGATGTATTCCTTGTATTATGGAAATCCTATATGCCTAGTGTTCTGATTGAAGCCGGCTTCCTGACAAATCCTGCAGAGGAAAAATTTCTTAACGATAAAACCGGGCAATCGTATATGGCTTCAGGTATATATCGCGCTTTTAAAGAGTATAAGCAAGAGCTCGAGGCCATGAACTAATTCAATAAGGCAAACACCCCCTACGTGAAAATTACTAAAGAAATTAAAGTAGCGCTGCTTGGTATAGTAGCGCTGGTGCTTTTATACTTCGGCTTCATGTTCCTGAAGGGAGCGGAGATTTTTTCGGGAACTAAAAAGTTTTATGTTATCTACAGCAATGCTGACGGACTTACGGCATCAAACCCTGTCATATTAAATGGGGTGCACGTTGGCACGGTACAAGCTGTAAAGCTGCTTACCGATAAGGGAAACCAGATAGAGGTGCAAATTGAAGTGCAAAACGATCTGCAGATAGGCGACTCTACTGTAGCAAGTCTTGCCAATTCTGATCTTTTGGGTAGCAAGGCTATTATCCTGTACATGGGCAATAACACCAGGCAGTATAATGGAGGTGAGCAGCTGATCGCCTATGTGGAGAAAAGCATTACAGATATGCTGACATCTAAAGCGATGCCGGTGCTCGGCACGGTTGATTCGACCCTGGTGCGTGTCAACAAGCTGCTGGATAGCGAAGCTAAAGATAACATTCAGCAAATTTTAGCTAACTCTGCTGCAACTACTGAAGCTCTGAACATGATGCTGCGCCAGAACCAGCGTAACATCAACGATATTACTTCCAACATAAGCGCATTAACGGCTTCATTGCGGCAGACAGAGCGGCAAATTAACCGTTTAGCCATGAATATGGCTGAAATTACCGATACACTAAAGCAGGTAGAAATCAATAAGCTGGTGAATAATGCCAACGATGCGGTTTCGGAATTAGAAAGCGCAGTGGCAAAGCTTAACTCGAATGAGGGCTCTATGGGCAAGCTGATGAACGACAATGCCGTTTACGATAACT
The DNA here is from genome assembly GCF_005491705.1 of Pontibacter sp. SGAir0037. Lineage (NCBI taxonomy): Bacteria > Pseudomonadati > Bacteroidota > Cytophagia > Cytophagales > Hymenobacteraceae > Pontibacter > Pontibacter sp. SGAir0037. The sequence continues at coordinate 4,974,829 of NZ_CP028092.1, forward strand.
TAAACCGATCTACCGAAGCTCTTAATTTACTGCTGCGTGATATTCAGGTAAACCCGAAACGCTATGTACACTTCTCTGTGTTCGGCCGCCGTGATAAGTATAAAGTGGATGCTACCGGTAGAGTTATCACAGTAGAGGAAATAAAAGAGATGCAGGACCAGAACCCACAGGATTTTCAGCCTGCTGTGCCGGATTCTTCTCAAAGAAGGGCCAACTAAAGTATCAGAAAACAGGTATATTAGGGAAATCCGCTTTTTAAGCGGATTTTTCGTTACGATACTTTTCTAACTACTCTAATCAGCCCTGCATGGATATTGAATTTAATAAAAACGAAGATTCTCTAAAGCAGCTAACCTACCAGCTGAAAGCTAAACTTAAAAAAGTATACCTGGGTGGCGGCGAAAAACGCATCGAAAAAGAACATAGCCGTGGAAAGCTGACGGCCCGGGAGCGCATTGCTTACCTGCTCGATGAGCATTCCGAGTTTCTGGAAATAGGAGCTTTTGCAGGAGAGGGCATGTACCAGGATGTGGGCGGCTGCCCGAGCGGAGGTGTTGTAACAGGCGTTGGCTACATTAAAGGCAGACAATGTGTGGTAGTGGCTAACGATGCTACTGTAAAAGCAGGAGCCTGGTTTCCCATAACAGCCAAAAAAAACCTCCGTGCTCAGGAAATCGCTATCGAAAACAAACTGCCTATTGTATACCTGGTAGATAGTGCTGGCGTTTTTCTACCCATGCAGGACGAGATTTTCCCGGACAAGGAACACTTCGGACGCATGTTCAGAAACAACGCCGTAATGAGCGCTATGGGTATTGTGCAGATTGCAGCCATTATGGGGAGTTGTGTGGCAGGAGGGGCTTATTTACCGATTATGAGCGACGAAGCTTTAATTGTAGAGGGTACAGGATCGGTGTTTTTGGCTGGTTCTTACTTGGTAAAGTCGGCTATAGGCGAAACCATTGATAATGAAACGCTGGGAGGGGCAAGTACTCATTCCGAGATATCCGGTGTAACTGATTACAAATGCAAAGACGACAAAGAGTGCCTAGATCATATTCGGAACATCTTTGATAAAATGGGCGATAATCCCAAAGCGGGGTTTAATCGTTCTGCGGCGTCGGTTCCCAAGCTTGCTCCGGAAGAGATCTATGGCCTGCTGCCTTCGGACAGGGTAAAGCCTTACGATATGATGGATATTATACTCCGGCTGGTGGATAATTCTGAGTTTGAGCCTTACAAAGACCTGTATGGGCAGTCGCTTCTATGCGGTTTGGCTCGCATAGATGGTTGGGCTGTAGGTATTGTAGCCAACCAGCGGAAGATTGTAAAGAGCAAGAAAGGCGAAATGCAGATGGGAGGCGTTATCTATTCTGACTCGGCAGATAAGGCTGCACGCTTTATCATGAACTGCAACCAGAAAAAAATACCGCTTGTTTTCTTACAGGATGTGTCCGGTTTTATGGTGGGAAGCAAGGCAGAGCATGGTGGTATTATTAAGGACGGAGCTAAAATGGTGAATGCCATGGCAAATTCTGTAGTGCCTAAATTTACGATTATAGTGGGCAATAGCTATGGGGCCGGTAATTATGCCATGTGCGGTAAAGCCTATGATCCACGGCTGATATATGCCTGGCCAACAGCCCAGCTAGCGGTTATGAGTGGTGCCTCTGCTGCTAAAACCCTTCTCCAGATACAGGTATCGGCGCTAAAGGCAAAAGGAGAAGAAATTACCCCGGAAGCAGAGCAGGAACTGCTCGAGCGTATTACTGCCAAGTATAACGAAGAGCTCTCGCCTTACTATGCTGCAGCCCGATTATGGGTAGATGGCATCATCGATCCGCTGGAAACCCGAAAAGTGATTTCCATGGGTATAGAAGCCGCCAATCATGCGCCTGTCGAAAAGCCTTACAACGTAGGCGTTATTCAGACCTGAGTTATAAATTGTGAATTAGAAATTAAAAATCAGAAAAGGGTGTTAAAGGTTAGAAGTATCAGCTGTGGTGCAGAAAGCATCTTTTAAGCTGGTTAGAAAGAAGTTGGTGCCCGGCTTAATTGTTTATAGCTGAAGTATTCTGATTTTTAATTTCTAATTTTGCATTTCTAATTAAAACTGAGCGTGAATAAGAAAGAAATAAAGGCACTGGTGTCGTTGTTGGATGACCATGATTATGAGGTGGCCTCGCATGTAGAGCAGAAGATCGTGTCGCTGGGAGAAAGTATTATCCCTTTTTTAGAAGAAGAGTGGGAAGAAACACTGGATGCTGACCTGCAGAAGAAGCTGGAAGATCTGATTCATAATTTGCAGTTTGAAGGCCTGCTCGCAAGGTTAAAGGAATGGAAGGATAGCGGCGCTGAGAACCTGATTGAAGGAATCTGGCTGGTAAATACGTATTTGTATCCTGATGTGGAGTTAGCCACAATTACGAAAGCACTGGATCAGCTGTACTACGATGCCTGGACCAATCTACGGGAAGATATGCATCCTTACGACCAGGTGAAAGCCTTGAACAATGTGCTGTTCAGGGATAAGAAGTTTTCTGCGAATACAAAGAACTTTCACTCCCCGGCCAACTCTATGCTGCACCTGGCTCTGGAAACCAAGCGGGGTAATCCACTTACACTTTGTGTCATTTACATGACCATCGCACAACGGCTGAAGATGCCGGTTTACGGCGTAAACCTTCCAAACCTCTTTATATTAACGTATAAAATGGAAGGCCTGCAGCAGTTTTACATTAATGTGTACAACAAAGGACTGATTCTTTCTAAGGGAGATATTGATAACTATATCCTGCAGCTTAACCTGAACCCGATCGATATTTTTTACGAGCCGTGCCCGAATCTGGACATTGTGAAGCGTGCGCTTAGAAATCTGGCTTTCTCTTTTGAGAAAACAAACGATCTGGAAAAGGCGACGGAGGTAACAAAGCTGCTTACTGCTATTTCAGACGATGATCCTGCTGTATAAGCATAAACATTCCAATAAAGCACAAAGGCCACTCTGTTAAAGAGTGGCCTTTGTGCTTTATTGGAATGTTTATTTACAGCTTCTTAATCATGCAGCCTGTAGCACGTTTGTCTAGAATCGTAACTGTTTTATTTGCCAGCACCTCATCAATAACACTTTTCAGGTAATTGTTTTTTACAGCCGATTCTGCCTGAGGGTTGTCATCAATGGCTCCTTTATATTTTAATGTAAACTCTCCGTTGTTGTTATTTAATACAAAAGCTTCAGGCATGCGGGTAGCTCCGAACTGCGAAGTTACTTTTTGGCTGTCATCGGCCAGGTATGGGAAATTATAGTTTTTAGAGGCAAGCTCTTTAAGCGTTTCAGCGCCTGTACCCGGATTTATGAAAATAAACTGTACTCCCTGGCTCGCATAAGAAGTGGAGAGTGTTACCAGCCGGTTTTCATATTGTGTGGCGTAAGGGCATTGGCTGTTGGTAAAAACAAGTACAACCGTTTTGCTTTTGGCAAAATCGCTCAACGAAAAGCTTCTGTTAGAAGCATCTTTCAGAGTGAAATTAGCAACTTTATCACCTAACTGGTAGGCCCCAGACTGCGCAGCAGCACCAAGGGTGACCAGTAAGGTTACCATAAAAGAAATAAGAAGTTTCATATAGATAAGATTCTATTGCCGTGTTTAAAAACTGTCTATGCCATACGTTAAAATATGACTCAGAACGGTTTCATGTTGAATATGATACAATTTAGTTAAATTATCTGTCTGTACATAACCCTGCAGCTTATGATGGTTGGCTGCATTGGGAGGAAGTACGAGTAAATTTTCTTTAAAGATCAAATTTCTCCTGCTGTATAATTTATACAATGTTTCTTTAGCGCTCCAGTAAAGGCAGGTTTTTTCTGTATCGCCCGAGGTGTATAGCAGCTCTTCTTCCGTTAAAACCCTGTTAGCCACACGAAGCACTTTAGAACTGATATATTCAACATCTATGCCAACTTCATAAGTATCAGAGAGTATTACCGCAGCCAGATCAGTCGTATGTGAGATGGAAACATGTATGCCTGAAGAAGCAAATTCAGGCTTGCCGTTTTCACTCCGCAACAGTTGGAGTGGTTCGCTTGTAAAGTGCTGCAGCAGTTGATATACAAGTACCCGGCTTGCCAGCCATTCCTTTTGTCGCTTTGGGTGCGGAAAAACAGGTATAGCGCTATGGTCGATGTAATCAGGCAAATGCTGCAGGAGTTCCTCCGGACTTTCTGTAATTGACCAGACACCTAATAAGGTATGTGGGTGAAGTTGTTTTGTGAAAAGCAGGGGCATAAGCAAACAGCAAGCGCAGGTTTTATAAAACGTTAGCCAAAGGATTAGCTCTTTTTATCGTAAATTTAGGCAAATTTTAAACTTTACAGTTATTTCGCTTATGGCCAGCCAAGTAAAAGTACAGAAAGTAGCCACGCTCACAGGCCATCGCGATTGTGTGTATACGCTGGAGCGGGCAGGGGAGACGCACCTGTTTTTTTCTGCAGGGGGTGATGGGCTGGTGGCACAGTGGGACCTGAACGACCCTGAAAATGGCGAGCTGATTGCTAATGCTGAAAAATCGGTGTATGCTTTGCGTTACCTGCCAGAGCGGCACCTGTTGCTGATAGGGCAGAATACGGAAGGACTGCAGGTAATCGATTTGCAGGATAAAAAAATTCTAAAATCAGTGGCACTGCCTAAAGTGCCTATTTTTGATATTGTTGCGTCTGCCGTAACCGGAAAATTATATGTGGCACTGGGCAACGGTGGTATTTGCGTACTCAACCTCGAAACCTTTGCGCTGGAGACGATCATCAGAAAGTCTGACCAGAGTGCGCGCTGCCTGGCAATTAACCAGCATACCCAGGAACTTGCCGCAGGCTACAGCGACAATACCGTTCGTATTTTTGATCTGGCTACTATGCAGCAGAAGTATGAGCTAAAGCAACATACCAATTCTGTGTTTGCCATGGCTTATTCACCTGAAGGCGATTTGCTTCTGACAGGTGGCCGCGATGCACATCTGCGGGTATGGGAGGCAAAACAGGAGTACAAAGAAAGGGGGTACCTGATCGCGCACATGTACACCATCAATCACATCGCTTATAGCCCTGATGGCCGCTACTTTGCCACCTGCAGCATGGATAAATCCATTAAAATATGGAATGCCCAAACTTTTAAGTTATTGAAAGTGATCGATAAAGTTCGTAACGCAAGCCATGGCACATCTGTCAATAAATTATTTTGGACGGCTCATCAGAATCAGTTAGTTTCGTGTAGCGATGATCGTACCATCTCAGTTTGGGATATAAATTTTTAGAGTTATGAAGATTACACCATTAGAAATCAGACAAAAGACATTTGAGAAAGCTTTCAGGGGATTGGACAAAGATGAGGTAAATGCTTTTTTGCTGACCCTCTCTCAGCAGTGGGAAAAGCTTTTGGATGAAAACAAAGACCTGCGCATGAAGCTGGATGCGTCGCATCGCGAGACTCAGAAGCTGCGTGAAGTGGAATCTTCGCTCTATAAAACTTTAAAAACAGCTGAAGATACAGGAAACAGTATTCTGGAACAGGCAAACAAATCATCGGAGCTGAAAGTGCGCGAGGCACAGTTAAAGGCAGATGAGCTTTTAAGCCAGGCGCGCAACCAGGCACGTCAGGTTTTAGAAGACGCTTCCAAACAATCGGAACGTATGGTGGCTGAAATGCAGCAGGAGGTAAAAGCGCTGGAGCAGGATTATCAGCGACTGGAGGGTTACCTGGAGTCGATGGTGCGTGACCTGAAACATTTGGCTAATGATGCTTTAGAGAAAGTAGAAAAGGCAAATGCAAAACCAAAAACCTCTACATCAAGTATTCTTTCAAGAGCAGCCAGTGTGCAAGTGCAACAAGCTGAGCTGTTGCAAAAACTGAAAGATATGAACACAGCATCCGAAAATAAACCATACCAGTTAGCGGCTTCTACAGCGGCTAATGCTCCTATAGCAGTAAGAAATGGCAACGGATTTGATCCTTTTGGAGATCCTGCCCCAGATGTAACACAGCCGCACCCGGAAATTCCTAATCCGGTTACGCCTGTGCCTAATATACCTGCCCCTGAAATTGAGCAACCTGAGCCTGATTATCCTGGCCGTGTGCCAGCTCCGGGTATCGAAAAGCCAATTCCTGATATTGAACCTGTAACGCCGGATGAGCCTGAAATTCAGCCTCCTCTTACCGAACCTTCCAAAAACCAGGTAAATGCGCCTATCAGGCAAACGGCTGGGTCCTTCTTCGACGAAATATAAGGAAACGCAATGGGACAGATTGCATTGGAAGGAATGGAGTTCTTTGCCTTCCATGGCTATTATGATGAGGAGCAGAAGATTGGCAATAAGTACGGCATCGATCTGTATATTGAAACAGATTTAAGCCGTGCTGCCGAAAGCGATGAGCTGCAGCAAACTGTAAATTATGAGGTGCTGTATGCACTGGCGCTGGAAGAAATGAAAATTCCTGCGCGGTTGCTGGAGCATATCGGGCATCGCATCATTGATCGTGTGTATGAACACTTTCCGTTTGTGCAATCTGTTAAGATCAGCGTGTATAAGTTTAACCCTCCCTTGGGTGGCATTTGCAAGTGGGCAAAGGTGTCGCTGGAGAAGTAATAAGCTGAAATCCTACTAAAGAGCGTGGCCTGACTCATATGAGTCAGGCCACGCTCTTTAGTAGGAAGAAAAGGAGGTGCTTTTAAGCAGAGAAAGAGCTACCGCAACCGCAGGTGCTGGTTGCCTGAGGGTTGTTAAACGTAAATCCGCGGGCGTTAAGGCCATCTTGGAAATCTACTTGCATACCCATAACATACATACCATGCTTCTTGTCCATGATTAGGTTTACACCGTCAAGGTCAAATACTTCGTCTGCTTCTTTTGCTTTATCAAAGCCAAGCAGGTAAGACATACCTGAGCAGCCGCCGCCCTGAACGCCCACGCGTAATCCGTAATCAGCTGGTACGTTCTTTTCTTGCATTATATTTTTAACTTCAGCCAGTGCTCTTTCTGTGAGCGTGATAGGTGCAGTTTTAGTTTCTGTTGCCATAATGATCTGATTCTTTTATGAACCGTAAATTTACATATTTTTTAATAAATAAATCTTCACGGCTACCATACGTTCTATTTAAACAGGTATAAACCGAAAATGATTCACGTAGGATAAATTAATTTTTCCCGATATTTATTCACTCAAACGATATCTATGCAACAGACTTCCATCTTCATGATTGAACTTCTTAAACTGACACTGCCGGCTCTTATTATTGCTGGTGCCATGTATTTATTGGTAAAGAACTACCTGGAGAAAGAGCAACGGGTAAGGGCACTGGAACTACGCATGAAAAATGCAGAAACGGTACTGCCTATTCGTTTGCAGGCTTATGAGCGGATCACATTGCTGCTGGAGCGTATCAGCCCTGGCAATCTGTTATTGCGTATAAGCGGGGCCGGGAGTACGGCCACAGAGTACCATCGGCAGCTCTTATCTGAAATACGGGAAGAATTCAATCATAACCTGTCGCAGCAGGTGTATATGTCTGACCAGGCGTGGCAGCAGGTAAAGCAGGCACGTGAAGAGATAGTGGCTTTAATTAACAAAGCCTATCAGCAAATGCCAGATGATGCAAAAGGAAATGATCTGGCTAAGCGCATCCTGGAAACTATACTGGGCGGTGAGCAGGACCCGACTGCGCGTGCCATCAGTGCGATAAAGCAAGAGATAGCCCAGGTTTTCTGATAATAAACAAGTTTTTTATAAACTTCTTAAAGCGGCCTGAAAAGAAAAAGCTAAGCCTACCAATACAATTTTTAAAGCCATCGGCATCAATCAAAAGCTGATTTGCTGCTACAGCTGTAAATTAAAAAATTGTAGGAGCCGCTTCTGTTAGCCTACTAACTCCTGCAGCTTTTCAACCAAAGCCTGTACCTGTTCTACACTGTGAGCAGGAAAACTGGCAATTCTGATCTGCTTCTCTTTATAGTCGCCATAGCCGCTGCCAACAGCCATGTTGTATGGAGCCAGCAATTTATTTACTTCGGATGCCGGTAAAATGGTATTGGCTACAATGGTTGTAACGGAGCGATGGGCTTGCTCCTGTACTGCAGCAGAAAAGTTTTTGCTGACCTTTATATACTCATAGATAAGCTGTGCTTTGGTTGCTGCTTCTTCTCTGATTGTTTCTATTCCTTTCTGAAGCATGTCTTCCACCACCTTGCCCAGCAGGTATAAGTTGAGCACATTTGGTGTTTCTACAGTTTGGTTTGCCTTTGCCTTGCTAAGCATGGCAGGTATACTATGGTAAGAGCCAAGCGAAACTCCCTTTGCCTGCAAAGCTTCTGCCTTCGCTACACACCGGTTGTTCAGAAGCCAGACACCTAAGCCAGCCGGAAGCCCGAAGCATTTCTGAACCGAAAAATAAACAGAATCAACTTGATTGAAATCAAAGGCCGGAATAGGAAGCGAAGAAACGGCATCTACAAAAAGAAGCGTATCCGGACTTACTTTCTCCCTGAACTTGTTGATTTCCGCCACAGGCATACTGGCACCTGAGCTGGTTTCGTTTTGTACAAGAGCTACTAATTCAGCTGTGGCAGGAACATGTATACTTGCAGCATCAAAGCCTTGTGTAAAGGGTGCTTCATATTTAGTTGCTTTACGCCCCAATTCCCCTGATACCTGGTAAAAGCGTTTTGAAAAGGAGCCGTTTACCAAGTGAAAACTTTCGTGTTCTACTGTATTCTGAATGGCTCTTTCCCATATTTCGTTGGCCGACGACAGAAACAGCACCTCATAATTATCCGGCAACTGAAGCAGGGTGCGCAGTTCAGCTTCGGCATGTGCATAAATATCTTTAAACTGCTGGCTGCGGTGCGAAATACTTCCAATTTTATCTTCTAAAGCACTTTGTATGTGCTTTGCAACTGTAGGATATAATTCTGAAGGCCCTGGCGTAAAGAAAATCTTATTAGTCATGGAAAAGGTATTGCAGATAAATGAGCAGAACGTTACTGATACTGGCAATAGGTTAGGTATACCATAGCTACTCCCGCGCCCAATCAGCGACAGGAGTAGCCTTAGCTATTAATATAATATTCTGAATTTAATGGTATGCGGCACCTGCTTCATGTCATTTACTACTGTTTTATCGTAGGCTTTGTCGATGTCGGTGATTACATATCCCACACGTTCATTTGTTTTCAGGTACTGGCCCAGAATGTTAACATGGTTGCTGGCAAGCACTTTGTTTATGTTGGCCAATACACCCGGCACGTTCTGGTGTATATGAATCAGGCGGTGTGCATTGTTTAGCTCAGGCAGCTGAATGTTCGGGAAATTTACACTCTGATATGTATTACCGGCATTGATGTACTGCATAATGCGCTTCGGTACAAAGTCAGCAATGTTCTGCTGCGCCTCCAGAGTGCTTCCTCCAATATGCGGCGTCAGAATAACATTTGGCAAACCACGAAGCTCGCTCACGAATTCTTCAGAATTATTGGCTGGCTCTTCCGGGAAAACGTCTACCGCTGCTCCACGAAGCTTGCCTGTTTTTAAAGCCCCTACCAGGCTGGATAAGTCCACTACATGGCCACGGCTCAGGTTCAGGAAAATAGCCCCTTCTTTCATGGCGGCAAATTCTGCTTCACCAAAAAGGTTTTTATTGGAAGACCTGCCATCAACGTGCAGCGTTACAAAATCTGCTATTTCCAATAATTCAGTTAAGGTTTCGCACTTGCGGGCATTACCAAGCTGCAGTTTCTCTACCACATCGTAATAATAAACTTCCATGCCCAGCGATTCTGCCAAAACAGAAAGCTGTGAGCCTATGTTGCCGTAGCCAACAATTCCCAGTTTTTTATCGCGTACTTCAAAACTACCGGCTGCCGATTTATCCCACTCGCCACGATGCATCTTTTCGCTTTTGTCAAAGATGTTGCGGCTCAGCATGATGATCTGGCCGATTGCCAGCTCCACAACACTTCGGGTGTTACTGAATGGCGCATTAAAAACCGTAATGCCGGCATCGAGCGCAGCAGTTAAATCGATCTGATTTGTGCCAATGCAAAATGCGCCAATGCTCATTAACTTATTTGCATGTTTGAGCACTTTTTTGGTAACGTGTGTTTTAGAGCGGATGCCCAGTATAGATACGTCTTTTATACGCTCACACAGTTCCTCCTCACTTAAAGCACCTGCAACAGTTTCAACCTGGTATCCTTCTTTTTTAAAGAGCTCCACAGCCTTAGGGTGGATGTTCTCCAGCAGAAGTGCTCTGATGCGGTTTTTGGGATAGGAGATAGCCATAGGAAGTTTATTCTGGTATAAGAACTCGTCTAAGCTTGGTGCTATATGCTCTGCTTTTGCCACTACACTATCGCGGGCAATATTTTCTGTAAAGGCATAGAACTTGTTGGCAAGACCGGCCTCTTTTATTTCGTAATCGGTATACCCGTCGCCTAAAACATACACATCGCCTTTCAGCGCCATAGTTTCAAGCAGTTTTATCTTTCCTTTGTCCAGGCACAGTACATTGGCTTCATCAAAACCAATAATGTTACCGTTCTCATCAAACAGAAATGTATTGGCAAAAATATTTTCTTCCTTAATGCCGTATTCAGTAACAATTGGGGTGATAAACTCCTTAAACCCGCTTGATACTATAAAAATGTTATCAGAAAATTCTGTAAAGAACTCTCTGTTTCGTTTAATGGATTCTGATACCTTGTCGCGAAGCCTTGGAATAAGTTGCTGCAGGTCTTTTTTATTTGCTTTTAACAGGGCCAGGCGCTTGGATAATCCTACAGTAAAGGAGCTTTTACCCTCCATGGCACTGTTTGTTAAATCTTTTATTTCCTGAAGAATCTGATCTTTGCGTTCGTCATCATGCAGGGTTATTTCACCTAACTCGTCTAAAGCCTCCACTTGTGTGAATGTGCTGTCAAAATCAATGATAAAGTATTTGTCTTTGCTCATAATTACGGGTGATTTAGCTTCACAAGCAATGCGTATACCAGCAGCTGAAAATTAATTTTAAGAGTAAGATTTCTGCTTTGGCACGTAAAGCTAGCTAAAGTTAACTAGGTATTTATCTTAAGCAGTAAAGATACAATATAAAAAAAACCAGCACGTAAAATTTTGCTGGTTTTTCAATATTTTGTCAATAATTTTAGAATTAAAGTAAAGCTAGTTGCTCATCAATAATACGTTGGTAATATTGTTCGTACAGCGGCACAATGGTGTTAATGTCAAAGTCTTTGGCGCGATTAAAGGCATTTTGTTTAAACCGGCTCAGGTTTTCGTCCTGCAAAATGTAAAGCGCATTCTTCACCATTTCGTCTACAGCGCCTACAGGGCTTACGAATCCGGTAACGCCATCTACATTCAGCTCCGGTATACCACCTGCGTTAGAAGAAATAACCGGCACCTCGCAGGCCATGGCTTCCAGTGCCGCTAAACCAAAGCTTTCTTTTTCGGAAGGCATCAGGAACAGGTCGGCTATAGAGAGTACTTCTTCTACGGCTTCCATTTTACCTAAAAAGCGTGTGTCGCTACAAATATCCAGTTCCCGGCACAGCTTTTCCATTTTAGGCCTTTCCGGCCCGTCGCCAATCAGCAACAGCTTGCTCGGAATTCTTTCGCGCACTTTGGCAAAAATCCGGATTACATCCTCAATTCGTTTTACCGACCGAAAGTTGGAGGTATGTACCAGCAGCTTTTCGTTGTTCGGGCTGATGGCCATTCGGAAATGATCTTTCTTCTGACGCTTAAATTTAGACAGGTTGATAAAGTTAGGAATAACTTCTATTTCTTTTTCAATCTGGAAGAAGTTATACGTCTCTGCCCGAAGGCTGTCTGAAACTGCTGTAACGCCGTCTGACTGGTTTATGCTGAACGTGACAACAGGTTCAAAAGAAGCATCTTTACCTACCAGGGTTATATCTGTACCATGCAGGGTGGTGATAACAGGTATATGAATTCCCTTCGTTTTCAGGATCTGCTTTGCCATAAAGGCTGCCGAAGCATGGGGTATGGCATAATGCACATGCAGCACATCCAGTTTTTCGAACTGAACAATATCTACCATTTTACTGGCAAGTGCCAGTTCGTACGGCGGGTACTGAAACAGGGGGTAAGTAGGAATGTATACTTCGTGATAAAAAAGATTTTCGTTGAAAAAGTCGAGGCGAGCTGGCTGGCTATAGGTGATAAAATGAACTTTGTGTCCTTTCAGGGCAAGCTCTTTTCCTAATTCTGTGGCTACCACACCGCTACCTCCAAAAGTTGGGTAACAGACAATCCCGATTCTCATAGTATCTATGCTGTGGAAATAACAAGTGCAGCCTCTGTGGCTGCACCCGCTAAATTACCATTTAAATTTATGTTTTAGGTACAATCGCTTTATATATCACATCGTGAATGCGAGAGCGGATATTATACTTTACGAGTTTCTGGTTCCCGGCGTCTGGATAAACTCTGTTTGACAGGAAGATATAAATTAGGTTAGTATCCGGATCTGCCCAGGCTGCCGTACCCGTAAAACCAGTGTGTCCGAATGTTTCTGCTGAAGCCAGGTTAGAGGTTGGTCCGTTACCGCCATCTGTTGCAGGTTTGTCCCAGCCCAGGCCTCTGCGGCTTCCGGAGAATTGTTTTTTGGCAAATTCGCTCACTACTTTGCTGTTGTAGTAGTTGTGCCCGCCATACTGTCCATTCTGCAGGTTCATCTGCATCAGTATAGCCAGGTCGTTGGCATTCGAAAATAAACCGGCATGGCCACCTACACCACCCATCATGGCAGCACCCTGATCGTGTACAGTGCCCCATATCAGGTTTTTGCGGAAATAGTTGTCATCCTCTGTCGGCGCAATGATTTCTCTAGGGTGTTTTAGCAAGGGCTTGTAAGTCATGGTGCTCAGGCCAAGCGGGGTGTAAAAGTTCTGATCCATAAACTCATCTAAGGGCTGGTTCAGCATCTTTTCTGCCATGCGCTTCATAATATAAAAGCCAAGGTCACTGTACTGGTATTCATAGGTTTTGGCGCCTTTACTGCGCGGTAGCAAAGGCGATTTTACCGTCCAGGTCCAAAGAGAGTCTTCCATCGATTTAATGGAGTATACACCAGGTATCACTTCATTTGGAAACACATCGGTGCGGGTGCTGGCATAGTAGGTTTGGGCTAGTTTTAGCTTATCCAGCGTTTTTTGCCAGTGCACAATGCCTGCTCTCAGGCCTGCCTGGTGCCCCAGCACATCCCGGATAATGATACCCTCTTTATTGGTGCCTTTTAGTTCAGGTAAATAAGCTGATACTTTTTCATCCAGCGAAATTTTTCCCTGATCTTTTAAGAACATAACTGCCTGCAGTGTGGCTGCCACTTTGGTAACAGAGGCAATGTCATATACCGTGTTATTGGTTACAGGCTTAATTTTATCGTAAGTATAGTATCCGTAGGATTTGTTAAATACCACGGTTCCGTCTTTTACTACCAGTACCTGGGCTCCCGGAGTAGCTGCATAGGCAATAGCCTCAAGTGCAATGTTGTCTATCTGGGCCAAGGTTCTGGAATCCATACCTACACTTTCTGGTGCGCCATACTTTAAGCGATTTAAGGAAGCGGTGGAAACGCCTGTGCCCGCCTTAAATTTGGCTGATGCTGTAACCGGCAGTTTTCCTTTGGCAGCCCTTGCACCGAACAGTATCTGCGGCACCAGCAACTGAGAGGTGGCATTATCTTCGTAGCCGCAAACCAGCCAGTTGCTGTTTTCAAAAAACTTAAGACTGTAAGCGTTGCCCATCACAGCCACCACTACTTTCTTGTCGGTGCGTTCCTGCAGAAATTTAATAAAGGCACGTGTGCTTACGCCTACACCAAAGTCTTTCTGGGGTGTAATGTTCATGTTGTGTATGCTCACCACCACCACATCATAATCGCGGAGCTGTGCTATCACTTTTGTAAAAGCAGAGTCCGGAGCAAAGCGGTTAGGTATTGTAAACTTTGCTATAGGCGCGTAGTTGCCTAAGGTTTGCTGAAAGGTGTTTCCTTTATTTGCTCCGATAGCCACTGAGGCAATGCTCATGGTATCGAGGTTACGGAAAGGCAGGAAATTGTTCTTGTTCTGAACTACCGTTACCGCATTCTCATAAATCTGTTCCTGCACTACCTCGCTCAGCGGGCGCTCCAGGTCTTCCTGCAGGTTTTTGAGTGCCACAGGCTTGATGTTGTTCAGTCCTGCCCAATACTTGGCTTCGAGTATTTTGCGAACGTGCTGCTCTATTTCTTCCTGCTTTAGCTTCCCCTGGCTAACAGCTTCTTTTATTTTGGCAATGGCTACCGGTACATTTTCGGGAAAAAGAAGTACATCGTTTCCGGCCATTAGTGCTCTTAAATCAACTTCTCCGGGTGCATAGTATTTGGTTACCCCTTTCATGTTCAGGGCATCTGTAAACACAAGGCCTTTATAGCCCATCTTTTCCTTCAGAAGCCCTGTTACCAGTGGATAAGAAAGTGTAGTGGCCAGATTACGTGTTGTATCGATGCTGGGCAGGTAGAGGTGTGCTACCATAACACCCATTACGCCTGCTTCGAATGATTTACGAAATGGATAAAGCTCTACCTCCGTCAGGCGCTTCAGATCATGTGAAATAACAGGCAGCGATAAGTGAGAGTCGGTATCGGTGTCGCCATGGCCAGGAAAATGTTTGGCAACAGCCATAATGCCGTGGTCCTGCAGGCCTTTTATATAGGCTACGCCGCGTTGGGCCACCTCTTCTTTTGATTCGCCAAAGGAGCGGGTGCCAATTACAGGGTTGCCTGGATTGCTGTTTACATCAATAACAGGCGAAAAGCTCACATGCACACCTATGCGCTTCATTTTTAAAGCAATCTCACGGCCCATCATGTACACGTATTTGTCGTCGGTTGCGGCACCCAACGTCATGGCTTTGGCAAAGTTCATGCTGCTGTCCAGGCGCATGCCAAGGCCCCACTCCGCATCCATGGCAATTAACAGGGGCACCTTTGCCTGCCCCTGAAAGCGATTGGTAAGTTTTGCCTGCCGCACAGGCCCGCCCTGCATAAACATAACGCCGCCCACGCCCTGGTTTCGCACTAGTGCATCTATTTCCCTGAAATGCTTTTCGTCTTTGTTAGAGTAGGCCGCTACCATAAAAAGCTGCCCAATACGCTGGTCAGGAGTAAGTGAGTTATAGACGCTGTCCACCCAATTTTTCTCTTTTACCTCATCCACGGCATCTTCTGATGGCTTTAACGACATCATAGGCCCCATTCCCAGAAAAATAAGTACAAGCAATCCTAAACTAAAACGCTTCAACATCCTACACAGGTATTTATATTATTGGAACAAGTCGAAATTAAGCCTAATTTTGCAAAGGACGGTACAGGAGAAGTAAATTTTTATGCTGCTGTATTCCTTTTTACAGATTAAAAACACGCGGAAGACGTAAAACCTGCCGAGCTGTTTAAGTGGTATGCGGCATCGCCTGTTCTGTGTGCCGGCGCCGCAGTTTCAAAACCACCTGTTGGCTCATTTATTAAATTAGGCCATAGATTAAATCAAGGTTTACCAAAAATTCCAGCATCTTTTTTTAATCAGTCTGTAAATTAGTAATAAAATTACTTCTGAATAAGTTCTGTTTTTACAAATAAGTAAAATCAAAAATCAGTCCGAATTTAATCTTGGAGCTGGTTTAGTAACAAAACAATTACAAAGACTAACGCTATCGGATGCCCGACATTATACATTTATTACCGGATTACCTTGCCAATCAAATTGCTGCCGGCGAAGTGGTGCAAAGACCAGCCTCTGTGGTAAAGGAGCTGCTGGAAAATGCCATAGATGCGCAGGCAACAAACGTGCAGTTGATTGTGAAGGAGGCAGGGAAACAGCTGGTACAGGTGGTTGATAATGGTATTGGTATGTCGGAGACAGATGCCCGCATGTGTTTTGAGCGGCATGCCACCTCCAAAATCAGTTCTACCGAAGATCTGTTCCGCATCAGAACAATGGGGTTCAGGGGAGAAGCAATGGCTTCTATTGGGGCTGTAGCCCAGGTAGAGCTTAAAACCAGGCAGCACACAGCGGAAGCAGGTACCAGGTTGCTGGTGGAGGGGTCGGCCGTAGTGGCTCAGGAACCTGTGGTTGCACCGGCCGGTACTTCTATTTCTGTTAAAAATCTGTTTTATAATGTGCCCGCCCGCCGCAACTTTCTGAAGACCAACGCGGTGGAGATGCGCCATATTCTGGATGAGTTTCAGCGGGTGGCGCTGGCATACCCCGAAGTTGCCATGTCGTTGTACCACAACGACACCGAAATTTTTAACCTGCCGGTAACCAAGCTGAGCCAGCGGATCGTGGGTGTGTTTGGCAACAACTATAAAGAGCAGATGGCCTATTGCGAGGAAGATACGTCTTTTCTGAGCGTGAAAGGGTATATAGGCAAGCCTGAATATGCTAAAAAGACCCGGGGAGAACAGTTTTTCTTCGTAAATAACCGCTTCATCAAAAGTGGGTATTTACACCATGCCGTTATGATGGCATTCGAAGGACTGCTTCCGAAAGATAATTACCCGTTTTATGTGCTCTTTATTGAGCTCGATCCGGAGAAGATAGATATAAATGTGCACCCCACTAAAACGGAGATAAAGTTCGAAGACGAAAAAACGGTATACGCTATTGTGCATGCTGCCGTTAAGAAATCGTTGGGACTGCATAATATAGCGCCTTCCCTTGATTTTCAGAGCGATGTGAATTTTGCACCCTTGCAGCCGATCCGACTGCAGAGCGTCAGGAGTGAGTTTGAGGAAGACTACAAATTTCCTGGCTTTAATGTGCCTGCATCGCCTAAGCGGGTAAGTTCTAAAGGTTGGGAAGAACTGTACGAACCTTTAAAGCAGCAGATGCCGGCAGAGGAGGAGCGTATTACTTCTTCTTCGGGGATGGGGCTGTTGGATGATGCATTTGCCGAGAGCCCGGCTGCCGTTAACAAAACACTGCAGGTACACCAGAAATACCTGTTGGTGCAGGTGAAATCAGGCATCATGGTGATAGACCAGCAGGCTGCACAGGAGCGCATTTTGTATGAGAAGTACATCGGTTCACCGCAGAAGAAAGCCGTAGCCTCCCAAACGCTGCTCTTCCCGCAAACTGTAGAGCTTTCGCCAGCCGATGCCGTGTTGCTGAAGGAACTGGCTGTGGAGTTTCGGGAACTTGGTTTTCAGTTTGAGGACTTTGGTGGTAATACCATTATTCTGAATGCCATACCAGCCGATGTGCAGGCAGCGAATGAGAAAGAGCTGCTGGAAGAGTTAATTGAACAGTATAAAAACAATCTGGCCACCTTAAAGCTTGATAAAAGAGAGAATCTGGCGCGCGCTATGGCAAAAAGACTGGCGTCAAAACTTCAGTCGCGCATGTCTGACCTAGAAATGAATTCGCTCGTAGACAGACTCTTTGCCTGCCAGGTGCCCTATTATACACCTGGTGGTCAGAAAACACTAGTAATCATGGAGCTTAGCCAGCTGCATGAGCTTTTTTTGAAAGGCTGATGGTTCTACCTTAGAAACGCTTAACGCATGCTTAATATAACGCCCATGGTCAGGAACATCCTGATCATCAACGTGGTTATCTTTATTTTGCAGGACAGGTTAATACCTTCTGCGCAATTTGCTTTATATCATTTCAGCTCTGAATATTTTCAGCCAATTCAGCTTTTATCGCACATGTTTATGCACGGTAGCTGGGGGCACCTGTTTAGCAACATGTTCAGCTTGTTTATTTTTGGTCCGATGCTGGAGCGTTTCTGGGGCCCACAGCGCTTTCTGGCCTTTTACCTGATTACAGGTTTAGGAGCTAGCTTGCTTTATACAGGCGTCAGAACCTTCGAGCTGAACAACCTGCGTGCAGATACAGAACAGTACCTGGAGAATCCTACTCCTCTGGGTTTCAATATTTTTATGGACAACCATCTGGCACCCGGAGCAGGACTGGAGATGGCCTCAGAGTTTCGTCGTAATCCTGACAGTCCCGAGTATATTGAGGGGAGCAAGCAAATTGTAAGGCGTGTCTACAATCAAGTGGTGAATACACCATTGGTAGGAGCATCCGGAGCTGTTTTCGGTATATTAATGGCCTTTGGGATGCTGTTCCCGAACCTGGAGCTCTTCCTGCTTTTTATTCCTTTTCCGGTTAAAGCTAAGTATTTTGTATTGCTCTATGGTGCGTATGAATTGTATTCCGGTTTCAACCGTGTGCCCGGCGATAACGTAGCACATTTTGCACACCTTGGCGGTATGTTGTTTGCGTATATCCTGATAAGGATGTGGCAACGGAACGATTATCGTAATTATTAAGCTTTAACTATAAGTAGCTTTCTTTGTTTAGCAGATACAGCAACGTTTTGTAGGGCGGGCAAGCGTAAAGCAACTATGTGTGTTATGACAATTATTTTTTTATGCTAAAAGTATAATGAGCATTTTACAAGATATAAAAGATTCTTTCCGGCAGCCCAATAATACACTAAAGCAACTCATTCTTATTAATGTTATTGTTTTTGTGGTGCTTATTGTGCTGCGTATGCTTCTTACGTTTACAGTAGGGCCTGAAGTGTACGGCAGGTTAATGAGTTTTATTGCCTTGCCTTCTGATCCGTGGTCTGTGCTGATAAAGCCCTGGACGCTGGTAACCTATTTCTTTACCCACGAAGGTTTTCTACATATTATATTTAATATGCTTAACCTGTATTGGTTTGGGCAGTTGGTCCGGGAGTACTTAGGCGATAAGCGCTTGCTAAGCTTATATGTTTTAGGTGGGCTTGCAGGTGGTTTGCTGTTTATCCTTTTTTACAACCTGGTGCCTTTTTTTGCAGACAGGTCGGCTTATGCTGTTATGATAGGTGCCTCTGCCAGTGTTTTGGCTGTTGTAGTTGCAGCAGCCACTTTACTGCCAAACTATACCTTTAATTTAATATTGATAGGCCCGGTAAAGATAAAGTATATTGCGCTGTTCTTAGTTGTGTTGTCTATTTCCGGGGCGGTCGGAAGCAATGCCGGTGGAAATATTGCCCACTTGGGTGGCGCGTTTTTAGGCTGGATGTTTATCAAGCAGTTGCAGCGCGGTAGCGATCTGGGCAGGCCTATACATGGTTTATTCGGTTTTGTAACAGGAATATTTAAACGCAGACCTGCTTTAAAAGTAACGCATCGGCGCTCAACAGCATCTGCTCCCTCTAATGGCAATGTAGCCAGCAGCAGTTATGCAGGTAAACCAAGCCAATTGGAAATAGACCGTATTCTGGACAAAATTTCCAGTTCCGGTTACGAAAGCTTATCCAAAGAAGAAAAACAAAAGCTCTTCCAGGCCAGCCAGAAAGAATAATCTTCGTATCTTTAAGTAAGACAATGTAGAACCTAACTTAAAAGATATGAAATACTTATTTGCGTTTGCACTGATACTAAGCGTGTTTTCCTCTACCAGCGTACTTGCCCAAGAAAGCAAGACAATGACTATAAAAACGAGGAAAAATGTAAGTCCGGAAGATGTGCTTTATATAATCCGAAGCAACTCAGCAGAAGAGTTTCCTGTGGAGCATGCTTCTTTAAAGACTATTGATTCAGATTGGATTGAAGCGGTTGATGTTTTGAAAGATACATCTGCGGTAGAACGCTATGGTGACAAAGGAGCCAATGGCGTTGTGATTATAACCCTGAAGGAAGACGAAGCAGCGGCTAATGAGTTTTTAAAGAAACTGAAAGAAAGCAAATAGAAAAGGAGTAACCGAGCATTCCCTATAAAGGCAGAAGGCGCTACTTATTCAGTAGCGCCTTCTGCCTTTATAGGGAATGCTTCCTTATTTAAGCATTTGCATTGATCTTATCCAGCGCTTCCATTACCTCTTTTACGTGTCCGCGCGAAGTTTCCAGCAACTGTTTCTCTTCATCGTTTAACTGAAGCTCAATTACTTTTTCGATACCGTTTTTACCTAAAATCACAGGTACGCCGAGGTATACTCCATCAATTCCATATTCGCCTTCCAGTTTAACGCAAACCGGGAACACGCGGCGCTGATCGCGTACAATAGCCTCAACCATTTGAGCAGCCGCAGAACCTGGTGCATACCAGGCCGAAGTACCCATCAGTTTTACCAGTTCGCCGCCACCGTTTTTCGTGCGCTCCACTATAGCGTTCAGTTTGTCTTCTTCAATCAGTTCTGTTACAGGTATACCGCCTACAGTGGTGTAGCGTGGAAGTGGTACCATGGTGTCGCCGTGGCCACCCATTAATACAGCCTGAATATCTTTCGGAGATACATTAAGTGCCTCTGCTAAAAATGCTCTGTAGCGTGCTGTATCCAGAATGCCAGCCATACCCATTACACGGGTACGCGGTAATTTAGACGTAATATGAGCCGCATACGTCATCACATCCAACGGATTGGAAACCACAATAATGATGGCGTTCGGAGAATATTTTATAACATTTTCGGTTACTGACTTTACAATACCCGCGTTGGTTGAGATCAGGTCGTCGCGGGTCATGCCTGGCTTGCGTGGCAGGCCGGAGGTTATTACAACCACATCAGAGTCAGCAGTGCGGGAGTAATCGTTCGTAACACCAACAGTGCGTGTGTCATAAAGGTTTATAGGGGCTTTCTGCCAGATATCAAGCGCTTTGCCCTCGGCAAAACCTTCTTTAATATCCACTAAAACTACTTCGTTCGCGATTTCGCGGTAAGCAAGAACATCAGCGCATGTAGCGCCTACGTTTCCGGCTCCAACTACGGTTACTTTCATTATCGGATATGCTTTAGTTATTGGTTTGAGGATCGATTAACTATTGTAAAAATATAGAAAAAAACTATTACGATGCAGGGAAAAGTAAAAGTATTCTTTGGTACTGGACATAAGACACAGGATACAAGATTTTTTAAATGTATGGGTATATTAAGGATAAACAACTTATCCGCCTCTTCCTGGCATACTTTAGTCCTTTGTCTTAAGTCATGTGTCTTGTGTCCTTGAAAAAACTATCTCCAGCACCCGCTCTGTTTTGTCGGTTACTTTAAAGCGGTTGTCCAGCCGCTGCCCCACAATCCAGGCAATCGACTGTTCTGATACTAGTACCAGTGTTTGAGGTTTAAGGTTAGCAGGTACTTTCTTATCAATCAGGAAATCACTTACTTTCTTTTTTCCGTTCATGCCCAGCGGTACAAACCAGTCGCCTTCCTGCCAGTTTCGGAGCTTCAGAGGAAACCTAAGCTGATCAGCATCCAGAGCAGCTACATGGGGTTTGGTATTGAGTTTATACTTAGCCGCATCCATATAGCGAAGTGTTAGGCGGATATGCTCTCTTTGTATTTGTGTCTGGCCTTCTTCTATGGTTATACTTCCAAAGGTGGCGAGGTTGCGGGGGGTAATAACCAACTGGTCCCGGTCTTTTATAAGTGTATGGCTTGGGGAATGAAACTGTTTGCCTGATATGCCTTCCAGGGCTTCTGTCAGCTCCAGTACTACACTGTAGCTGAAGTTGTAAGGGCGCAGCAGCTCGTGCAGCACAACAGGTAGCCCGGTCGCATCCTTTAGCGGAAGAAGGTGGAGGTAGGTGGCATCGGCTTCTGTGCGCAGTGCCTGCTGCCCGAGCTGCTGGATATAGGCGCCCACAATTGCTTCGGCATGGCTAACCCGCTCGGCTGTCTGTTGCATCGTTTCTTCCAGGTTTGGGTTTATCTCTTTTAGAACGGGAATTACCTCATGCCTGATTTTGTTACGCTGGTACTTGGTGGTTTCGTTGGAGCTGTCTTCACGCCAGATCAGCTTGTTAGATGTTACAAAGTCGTAGATATCGTCTTTGGTAACAGAAAGCATGGGGCGTATAATATGGCCGTTTTGGGGCGGAATGCCGTGCAGGCCAGCTATACCTGTTCCTTTTGTCAGGTGGAGCAATATGGTTTCGGTCGTATCGTTGCTATGGTGGGCCGTGGCAATGTAATCGTAGCCTTCTTGCTGGCGTATTTGCTCAAACCAGTTGTAGCGCAAGGTTCGGGCAGCCATTTGTATCGAAAGTTTCTCCTGTTCAGCAAATGCTTTGGTGTTGAAATTTTCGGTAAAGAATGGTACATCATACTTTTTGGCCAGCTTTTTGACGAATAACTGATCGGCTTCTGCGTCTTCGGCTCTTAACCCGAAGTTACAGTGTGCCAGGGCAAACGTATATTTTAGCTTATGCAGCAGCTCGCACAGCACAACGGAATCAATGCCGCCACTTACGGCAGCTAAAATTTTGCTTTCGGGCTGGCAAAGCTGGTGCGCCTGGATAAAACCTGAAACTTTCTGAAGCATAAGACAGTTGCTGAAATTTATTTATAATTTTGATTTTTAAAGTATTTAGAAGCTAGACGTTAGATACTAGATGTAAAGACATCTGCCAGTAATATAGTTGTCCCTGATTTTTTAATAGTCAGTGATACTGAGGTTTGTATTGTTTTACGTCTAAAATCTAGGTTCTAAAATCTATTATCTATTTTCTAAATGAACATCACAAAAGTACTGTATTCTCTTGTCTTTGCTTTGTTTTCTCTGCTTTCTCTGTCGGTTTCGGCACAGCAGCAGTTGCAGCGGCAAAAACAACAGCAGACGCAACAGCCACAGCGGCAAACACAACGACCGCAGCAGCAGTTACCTGCCCAGGAAAATAACAAGGTAGATTTAATAAACGCAGATAGTCTGAAAGGCGGTACCTATAATGGGCAGCAGGTAGACAGGCTATTGGGAAATGTAGTGTTTAAGCAGCGCGATACCTTTCTGCACGCAGACTCTGTGTACCAGTACAGAGGAACGGAGATGCTGGAGGCTTTTAGCAATGTACGTATTCTGCAGGGCGACACACTTACCATGACCGGGGATCGTGCAACGTATGACGGTACAAAACGAACGGCCAGAATGACCGGAAACGTAGTGATGCGGGATCCGCAGATGACGCTTACTACGCCAAGCCTCGACTATGACCTGAACAGTCGTGTGGCTGTGTATACAGAAGGAGGTACCATAGTGGATCCGGAGAACCGCCTTCAAAGCCGTCGTGGAACTTACGATACCCAGACCAAAACTTTCACTTTTCAGCAGAATGTAAAAGTCTTCTCGAAAGACTACAACATAACAGCTGAGAATATGCGCTATAACACACTCAGCAAGATCGTGTTTTTCCAGGGACCTACCTTTATCAAAGGGAAGCAGGGCGATTTGTATGCCGAAGAAGGTACTTATAATACCATTACTAAAATTTCTAATTTCGGGCGCAATGCCTACATATTAACTCCCGAGTACAGGTTGGGAGGCGATAAGTTGCACTACAACGAAAGTACCGGCTATGGGTATGCCGAAAAGAATGTTACATTGCGTTCTTTAAAAGATGATGTGATTATCCGCGGACGGGTAGGCCGCTACTGGCGCCAGAGGGGGTATGCCAAAGTATATGGTAATCCGGTTATGGAGTCTATCATGGACAATGATACCCTTTTTATGGCTGCCGACACGCTGATTTCGCAGGAAGCTGTAAAGCCTGGCGACCCGAGTATGCTATACGCCTTTAAAGATGTGCGCATTTTCAAAAAAGACTTACAAGGCACCTGCGACTCGCTCAGCTTTAACCGTACCGACTCTGTTATGTACATGAATACATTGCCTGTATTGTGGAGTGAAGGCAGCCAGATGGTATCTGACACCATTCGCATCCACCTGCGCAACAAGAACATCGATAAAATGTACATGTTCAGCAATGCCTTTATCGCTTCTGAGGATTCTATCAAAAACTACAACCAGGTGAAAGGACGCAACATGGTAGCCCACTTCCAGAATGGCGACCTGCGGCGTGTGGATGTAAACGGGAATGGCGAAAGCTTATACTTTGCCCTGGAAGGAGATTCGTTGCTGACAGGAATGAATAAGGCAATCTGTAGCGATATGGTGCTGCGGTTTGCAGAAAATAAACTGAAAACTATTTCGTTTCTGGTGGACGCAGACGCCGATTTTATTCCGCCCCATGAACTGAAAAAAGACGATAAACAGCTGGAAGGCTTTTCGTGGCTTGCTGATTTCAGGCCCGCAAAAAAAGATATTTACACCAAACCCGCTAAAAAAGAGCGGCCTCCTGTTGCCCGTCCGGCACAGGCACAACCTGATTCCAGGCAGGCTCCTGCCAGAAATCAGGCGCAGGGGCAACCCGGCAGTAAGGCTCAGCAGCAGGGGCCAACCCGCTCTAACAGCAGGCCGGCGAGTACCGGTAATTTAAGACGAGGAAACTAATGAGGTTGTTTAAAGCCAATAATTTTCAGATTTGTATTTCATACAGAAAATCAATAATTTTGCCCGTTCATGAATAGAGGCTTTTTCCATACCGTAGCTTTGTTGGGCTTATTGCTCATCTTTACAAGCTGTAGCAATTATCAGAAGCTTTTAAAAAGCAACGATGTTGATAAGAAGTACCAGGCTGCACTCTCTTACTACGAAAAAGAGGATTATACCCGTGCCAATGAACTGTTGAAGCAGGTAGCTCCTTTAATGACAGGAAGAGTAGAGGCCGAACGTGCTAATTTTGTGTATGCTCACACATACTTTATGCAGGGCGATTATATCTTGGCTACGTATCATTTCAAAAACTTTTATGATACCTACCAGCGTAGTGAGTTGGCAGAGCAGGCCATGTTTTTACATGCAAAATCACAGTATTATCAGTCTCCTTCTCATGAGCAGGACCAGCAAAGCACTTTAGCGGCCCTGGAAGCTTTACAGGAATTTAACGTGCGCTATCCGGGCAGCCAGTATGGCGAGGAAGCCAATCAACTGATAGACGAACTGTTCAGGAAGTTGGACAGAAAGGCTTTTGAGAGTGCCCGCTTATACTATTCACTCAGATACTATAAAGCGGCAGTTGTGGCATTTACAAACTTTCAGCGCGATTACCCAACTTCTCCGTACAGCGATGAGGCTGGTTATCTGAAAGTTGATGCGCAGTACAGGTATGCAAAAGAAAGTATTGCAAGTAAACAGGCAGAACGCTACCGCGAAGCAATTGAATTCTATGAAGTGTTCGTAGATCGTTATCCGGAAAGTAAGTTTTTACGTAGTGCCGAACAGGTATATGGCAATGTTCTGGAAGAGTTAGAAAGAATAACAAGCAATTCAAATACAGCAACAACACAAAGTAATTAATTATTAGATATATGGCATCAGTTCCTTCATCCATTATTACACGCAACATGGCCGACTTTGCAAAGCAAACCGGTAACGTATATATGTCTGTGGCTGTAATCTCTAAAAGAGCAAACCAGATTTCAGTTAAACTGAAAGAGGAGTTGAATTCTAAGCTGGCTGAGTTTGCAACAACAGTAGATAACCTGGAAGAGGTTTTCGAAAACCGTGAGCAAATCGAAATTTCCAAATATTATGAGCGTTTACCTAAAGCTACTATTCTGGCAACAGAAGAGTTCTTAGAGAAAAAAGTTTACGTTCGTACACCAGACGACGAAGAAGCAGCCGATATATTCTAGAGCGCATGCTCCAGGGTAAAAAAATATTAGTTGGGGTTTGCGGAAGTATTGCAGCTTACAAAGCCGCCTTATTAGTACGCCAGCTCATAAAAGCAGAAGCAGAAGTTCAGGTCATTTTGACGGCTTCTGCTTCTGCTTTTATAACCCCTTTAACACTGTCCACGCTTTCTAAAAGGCCGGTGCTTACTGAGTTTGTGAAGGATACGCAAGGGGTATGGAATAACCATGTAGAACTGGGGCTGTGGGCCGATGCCATGGTGGTAGCGCCTGCCAGTGCCAATTCTGTGGCCAAGTTTGCCAATGGCTTTTGCGACAACCTTTTAAGTGCTACTTATTTATCAGCCCGATGTCCTGTTTTTGTAGCTCCGGCCATGGATCTGGATATGTACCAGCACCCGGCGGTACAGGCAAATTTCAGAAAGCTGCAGGGCTACGGCAATCATATTATTGAAGCGGGATACGGAGAACTGGCAAGCGGGCTGGTGGGGCAGGGGCGTATGGCAGAGCCAGAGGAAATAGTAGAGGTGCTTCAGAAATTCTTTTCAGCAAGTGGAAAATTCGTTTAGCGGTAAAAAAGTACTATTAACAGCGGGTCCAACCTACGAACCTATAGATCCTGTGCGCTTTATAGGGAACCACTCTACCGGTAAAATGGGTTACGCATTAGCAGCGTGTTTTGCAGCGCATGGGGCACAGGTGCAGCTGGTATCCGGCCCAACCAACCTGGCGGCTCAGCATCCTGCTATACAGGTAACATCGGTTACAACAGCTGATGAAATGTATGAGGCGGTAAAGTTATTGGCTGAAGATGCCGATATCTGGGTATTTGCTGCAGCGGTAGCTGATTATAAACCGAAAGTGGCAGCAGATAAAAAGCTAAAGAAATCGGATGCCGAACTTACCATTGAGCTGGTTAAAAACGTTGATATAGCAGCGGCTTTGGGCAAACAGAAACGCGCCGATCAGTTTTCGGTAGGATTTGCCTTGGAAACTGATAATGAAGGGGAGAATGCCAAAGTCAAACTTCAGAAAAAGAACCTGGACATGATTGTGCTGAACTCGCTCCGTGATGCGGGTGCAGGATTCAGGCATGAGACAAATAAGATTACTATAATTGAGCAGGAGGCTACTACCTTGTTCAGTTTAAAACACAAAGATGAAGTAGCACAGGATATCGTAAATCTTGTTTGGGAAAGATTACATGCTTAAAAAAATTGTACTCATATTGTGCTTCGGTATACTGGCTTTGGGAGCAAAAGCGCAGGAGCTGCAGTGCGATGTAGTAGTAAACAGCGAACAGGTGCAGTATACAGACCGGCAGCTGTTCCAGGACATGCAGAATCGCATTTTCGAGTTTATGAACAACCGCCGCTGGACCAACCAGGCTTACCGGGTAGAGGAGCGGATAAAGTGCAGGCTGCTGATCAACCTGACTGAAATGCCGGAGATAGGTGTTTTCAGGGCAAATGTGCAGGTAGTGTCGCTGCGGCCGGCGTACGGTACTGTTTATGAAACGGTGTTGTTTTCCTTTATTGATAAAGACTGGCTGTTTCAGTTTAACAGTGCGCAATTATTAGATTACTCTGATAATAACTATACCTCCAATCTGTCGTCTATGTTGGCTTTTTATGCCTATACAATCATAGGAATGGACAACGACAGCTTTTCGCGGCTGGGTGGTGCCGATGCTTTCGATAAAGCCCGTGCGGTTGTAAACCTGGCAGCTTCCCAGAATACGGCATACCCTGGCTGGAAGCCATTCGAAGGTAACCGCAACCGGTACTGGATTATTGATAACCTGCAGGACCCGCAAATGCTGCCCTTCCGGGAAGGTATTTATACCATGCATCGCCTGGGGCTGGATCTGATGGCAGAGAAGCCGGAGCAAGCCAGGAAATCTATGCTGGCAGTATTGCAGGAAATACAACAGGTGTCGCAGCGAAAGCCCGGGGCAGCTATTATACGTTCTTTCTTCGAAGCAAAGGTAGACGAGTTGGTAAACATGTTTAAAGCAGCAGCGCCAGCCGATAAACAGCAAGCCTATACCTTACTCACACAGGTAGACCCTACTAACAATACCAAATACGAACAGTTACTGAAGCGCTAAGGCTTTCCAATTCCACAGAAAGCATGTATCTTCACGTAATGAGGCAGTAGATGCTGCCCGAATAAAATGCCAGATGGGAAAGCGCCAGCACCGTATTTTCAGAGAACAGATTTCAGGCCGTACAGAAGAGTTACTTCATCAGAAGTCTGTGCAGCTTATTTACCGCAATAAAATGGTACTGCAGGGGCAGATTGTTAAATTAGGCTCAGTACAGCTGGAATTAGTTGATGGCCGGAATCATAAGCACATGGTGCCTTTACAGCAAGTGGAAGAGATTATTTACGATAAAGAAGCTGCCTTTTAAGCCTCGTAAGATCAACACGCACCATTTAAAACTAAAGCTAAGAAAAAGTATAGCATTTAGTAAAACAGCAGTAAATTTATACCTTACCCACGAACTTAGCATAGGCAAAAAGTCTTATACCTTATGTCTGAAGTCTTTTGTCTTTATAGTATATGCTGATAGACTTAAAAATTAAAAACTACGCTTTAATAGAAAAGCTGGAAATGAACCCTTCGCCTGTGCTGAACATCATTACAGGTGAGACAGGAGCTGGTAAATCCATCATGTTAGGAGCAATAGGGCTTCTGTTGGGAAACAGGGCCGATACAAAGCTGCTCTTTAACCAAGCCGAAAAGTGTGTGATAGAAGGTGTGTTTGATGTGTCGTCTTACAACCTGCACGAGATCTTTGCTGCCGAAGACCTGGACTTCGACGACCAATGCATCTTACGCCGCGAGATCAGCCCGAGTGGCAAGTCCCGTGCTTTTGTGAATGATACACCGGTAACGCTGGATGTAATTCGTAAGATAGGAGAGAACCTGATGGATATCCACTCACAGCACGACACGCTGCAGTTGGGCGATACCAGCTATCAGTTAAACATCCTGGACATTTATGCAGGAAATACTGCATCGGCAGGAAATACCACGTTTGATATTTATGCAGGTAATCTCTCTTACCTGAGAAACTATAACGATACTTACCGCAAGTTCAAAAAGCTGGAAAGCGATTATAAAAAACTGACAGACCAGCTGGCACAGGCTCAGAAAGAGCTCGACTACAATACTTTTCTGCTGAATGAGCTGGAGGAAGCCAACCTGCAGGAAGAAGAGCAGGAGAAACTAGAGGCGGAGCTTAAACAACTTGAAAATGCCGAAGACATTAAGCTGAAGCTTACGCAGGCAGTGCAGTCTTTAACCGAGTCTGATTTTAACATCACATCTGCTTTAAAAGATACTGCTTACCTAATCAGCCAGCTATCGCAATTCTCGCCGAAATACGAAGAACTCAGGAGTCGAACCGAAAGCTGTATGATCGAGCTGAATGATATAGCGGGCGAGTTGGAGGATGCGGAACGCCATACGGAAGCTGATCCTGAACGTGCCTCTGAAGTGCAGGAACGTTTAAACATGATCTATACCCTGCAGCGCAAGCACCAGGTGCTAACAGTGGCGGAGTTATTGGCTATACAACACGACCTGGAAACCAAAGTAGGTAGCGTACTGAACTTAGACAACGCTATCGCCAGCACACAGAAAGCCATGCTGGAGGTGGAAAAGGACGTACTGGCAAAAGCGGAGATTCTCTCTGAACGCCGCAAAGATTCTTTCGGTAAATTTGAGCAGGAGCTGTACCGTTTACTGGCAGAGCTGGGCATGCCGAATGCGCGTATTGTTATTCAGCACAGTTCTACGTCACCTTCTGCTACAGGTACCGACGAAATCAGCATTCTTTTTAGTGCCAACAAAGGTGCGCAGCCGCAATCACTGGTAAAAGCAGCTTCGGGAGGTGAATTTTCACGCCTGATGCTCAGTATTAAGTATATGCTGGCCGATAAGGTGGCACTTCCGACTATTGTTTTCGATGAAATAGATACAGGTATTTCGGGTGAGGTAGCTGTTAAGGTAGGCAGAATGATGCAGCAAATGGCGCAGAAGCACCAGATAATTGCTATTTCGCACTTACCTCAGATTGCGGCCCAGGGTAACTCACATTATTTTGTGTATAAAGAAGACCGGGAAGACCGTACCATCAGCCGCGTACGGAAATTAACAGATGAGGAGCGAGTAAACGAAATTGCCCATATGATAGCAGGTGCCAATCCGAGTGCAAATGCGTATCAAAGTGCAAAAGAGTTGTTATCACTATAAGTACTTATTGCTATATTGCCGCTCCATTTATTTTTTCTGATACCTTTGTAAGGTAACAGGCTAAAAAGCGAACAAACAACATAACAATATGTCTTATAATCTGCTAAAAGGAAAGAAAGGAATTATTTTCGGAGCACTGGAC
Source organism: Pontibacter sp. SGAir0037 (assembly GCF_005491705.1). Taxonomy (NCBI): domain Bacteria; kingdom Pseudomonadati; phylum Bacteroidota; class Cytophagia; order Cytophagales; family Hymenobacteraceae; genus Pontibacter; species Pontibacter sp. SGAir0037. The sequence continues at coordinate 5,004,812 of NZ_CP028092.1, forward strand.
GAAAAGTCTATTGCCTGGAAAGTAGCTATGCGTGCCAAAGAAGAGGGTGCTGAATTTGTGCTGACAAATGCACCGTTGGCTATGCGTATGGGTGAGATCAAAAAACTGGCTGAAGCGTGTAATGCTGAAATTGTTCCGGCAGATGCTACCTCAGTAGAAGATCTGGAGAACCTGTTTACAAAGTCTCAGGAGATTTTGGGTGGAAAGATAGACTTCGTGCTGCACTCTATCGGTATGAGCCCAAACATTCGTAAAGGCAAATCTTACGGAGACCTGAACTATGAGTGGTTCCTGAAAACCCTGGATATTTCTGCTCTTTCCTTCCATAAAGTAATGCAGGTAGCAGAGAAGCAGGATGCCATGAACGAGTGGGGTTCTATTGTGGCACTTTCTTATATTGCCGCACAACGTGTGTTCCCTGATTATACCGATATGTCGCAGGCAAAGGCTGTATTAGAGTCTATTGCCCGTAACTATGGCTATCGCTATGGAAAACTGAAAAATGTACGTGTAAACACAATTTCTCAGTCTCCTACTAAAACAACAGCAGGAACAGGTGTAGGCGGCTTCGATGCCTTCTACGACTATGCAGATAAAATGTCGCCGCTGGGCAACGCTTCTGCTGAGGCCTGTGCAGACTACTGCATTACCTTGTTCTCAGACCTGACAAAGATGGTAACAATGCAAAACCTGATGCACGACGGTGGCTTCAGCAGCATGGGTATCTCCGAAGGTATAGTTGAGATGATCAGTAAGTAACAAGTAATGTGCTAATTATTAATGTGCTAATGTGTTTATTAGGTTCATTAAATAATTAGCACATTAATAATTAGCTTATTAGCTTACCCATCCTCCCTGTTCACCGTGTTTATATCAAAGGCGGGAATACAGATAGACCAGTATTCTGTTTCTTCGTTGTATGGGTTGGAGTAACGGATGCGGGCACCGGCTTTAATCAGAATAGTTTCTCCTGCTTTCACTTCTACTTCTTCGCCATCTATTTCTATTAATTTCCGGCCACTGATAACGATCGTTATCTCATCAAATTCAGGAGTTTGATGCGGTTCTCCCCAATGTGGCGGAGCAATCATGTGTGCCACGCTAAAACCTCCTGTTTGTGTGGAGGCATGGCCAAAATGCTCTTCTATTAACTTATTGTCCGGCGTTGGTACCCGGAATGGTTTGGTCTGTTTAAAATATTTCTTTTCGCTCATTACTTAGAAGTTTGAGTGTTGCATTCTCCTTTTTGGTAAGAAGTAACACCTGCTTTTTCTGCTTCGCAGGAGTTGCCGTATGTTTTACCGTCGCAGCCACAAACAGGGTCATACACCATGATACAGGCTGCGTCAGGGTTTACTTTAGATGTATCAATACAATCTGGTGCTTCGGCATTTTTGCACGATAAGAAGCTTGATGTAAACAGCAATAGAATGCCGGCAGTTGCTTTTTTCATAGATGAAAGGTTTTATAAAAAAGAATAAGTACACCGAAAGGTACGAGATATTATGCAGAGCAGTGCTGATTATTTGTGCAGGCTAAGCATGTATTTGCAGCAAGTATAAGCAGTATATATTAACTAACTGTTAAACAAGCCGTATGTATTTTATTGAGCTTGGAAACTTACGAAACGAAACTTTTCGGGTTTTCAAATCGGATAGGCATAGAAAGTATGCTATAAGATACATCAACCAAATATAACCAATATGAACAACGACAATGGAAAAATTCTGATGGCTACCTTAGCAGGTATAGGAGCTGGAGTTGCAGCTGGTATGCTTTTAGCTCCGGATAATGGCCGTGCTACACGCGATACAATAGGAAGAAGCCTGAAAAAAGTAGGCGACGACATGGAGCGTACAGTAAAGAACTGGATGGACAGCCTTGAAAATAAAAAAGTAACAGGTACCGGAAGCAGCTTGCAAATGCGTGGCTCCTGGGATGATGTGAAAGGACAGTTGAAGCAAAACTACGCTGAACTGACAGAAGATGATCTGACCTATGCCGAAGGAAAAGAAGATGAGCTGTTCGGGCGCTTACAGCAGAAACTGGGTAAAACAAAAGATGAGATTGTCAGATTGATTTCTGATTTATAACAGCTGATAAGCAGCTAACACGAAAGCTCAACTACTTCTATAGTTGAGCTTTCGTGTTGTTTACCTGTTTGTAATGTTGGCAACTGCATAAGTTGCTGAATATGACTTCTGTTTCAAATGTAAAGGTTTTTAACTAATTTGGAAGAAAAGTAAAATATAGATATAACTTAATGCTGTGCATCATCGTTATTAAATCAATTACCCAGGAAATAGAACTTTAACCAAATTTAATCTTATACAACTATGAAGGACAATAGCGGAAAAGTAATACTCGCTTTATTGGCTGGTGCTAGCGCTGGTGTTATTGCAGGCTTGTTAATGGCTCCCGACACTGGTGAACAAACCAGAACAAGTGTTAAAAAATGGGCTACTAAACTGAGCAAAGACCTGGAGAAAAACCTGCAGGCCGGTTTAGACGAAATCAAGAACATGAGCAACGACACATTAGATAAGCTTTCTACCGCTGCGAAAGACTTTTCAGGCAAAGCGACAGACACAGCTTCTGATGTAGCTGAGAAAGCAACAGATACTGTGAAAAATGCTACCGGTGGTACTGCTAAAACCGGAGGTACTTCAACTGGTACTGGTGCAGGTACAACTGCAACAGGTGGCGGAAACGCTTAATGGCATGCTGCTTTTGCAGTACACATTAAAGATCTGATAAAGATATTGCGGCACTATGTAAGCGAGTTAAGCTTATGTAGTGCCGCGCAATTTTCGGCCTGTTCTACAACAAGAGCAGGCCGCTTCTGTTTACATCTGGTATGCCTGCTGATAACTTTCAGGCTAGTAACACGTTATTTTAATATAGAAGCTTTTTATAGTTTCTTGATTAAATTGAAAGATGCAATACTATGAAAACAAAAAAGGCAAGTACAACAAGTGCAGAATCAACAACAAGTGCAGCTACTTACGATAGGTTAGGCTTTCGCATTCATACTCCGCAAAAAGAGGAGGCGAAAGAAAGTGCAGGTATAAGTGAGGCGCCTGGCATGATAAAACGTACTATCGAGCGCACCATGAAAGGAAAGACCACAGCTAAAAGCAGTAATACCGGCACATTAGTGGCGAGTGTGCTGGCCGGAGCAGGTGTGGGAGCTTTAGCCGCTGTATTACTGGCGCCGGAAAAAGGGAAAGTACTTCGTACTCAGATTGCTAATTCTGCAGGAGAAGCCGGAGACCTGGTAACACAGCAGATGACAAAAGTGATGGATACCTGCAAAAGCACGATGAACACCTGGACGGGCAAAGTAAAAACCATGGCAAACGGAGCTACATCCGGTAATGGTAAAAGCGAGACAGGTACAGATGATCCCGCCAAATCAAATCCAAGATATTTCTAAGAATATAAAACAACAAGGCCCGGCTACTTCAGTAGCCGGGCCTTGTTGTTTTACAATAGTATCATTATTATTCTTCGTGCTTCTCAGGCTTCATCTGAGGGAAGAACAGTACATCCTGTATAGAATGCGAGTTGGTCATGATCATGGATAAACGGTCTATACCTATTCCAAGACCTGCGGTTGGCGGCATGCCATACTCAAGTGCGCGCAGGAAGTCCTCATCCAGCACCATTGCTTCCACATCACCGCGTTTACCTAGCTCCAGTTGCTCCTCAAAACGGGCACGCTGATCGATTGGGTCGTTTAGCTCAGAGAAAGCATTGCAGATCTCTTTGCCGTTGCAGATGGCCTCGAAACGCTCTACCAAGCCCGGCTTGCTACGGTGCTTCTTCGCCAGCGGGCTCATTTCTACAGGATAATCTGTAATGAACGTCGGCTGAATCAGGTAAGGCTCGCAGGTTTCGCCAAAGATCTCGTCGATGATTTTGCCTTTACCCAGCTTCGGATCCACTTTAATGCCCAGTTTTTCTGCCGTCTGGCGTAGCTCCGGCTCTTCCATCTCCGAAATATCAATTTTCGTGAAATGCTCTATGGCTTCGAACATCGTAAAACGTTTCCAGGGGCGCTGGAAGTTGATGATGTTTTCGCCCACTTGCACCTCTGTTGTGCCGTGCAGGTCCATAGCAACTTTCTCCACCATTTCCTCTACCAGGTCCATCATCCAGTTATAGTCTTTGTAGGCGACATACAGCTCTACCTGCGTAAACTCCGGATTATGGAAGCGGCTCATGCCTTCGTTGCGGAAGTCTTTGGCAAACTCAAATACTCCGTCGAAACCGCCTACGATCAGGCGCTTCAGGTACAGTTCGTTTGCAATACGCAGGTACAGGGTCATGTCCAGCGTGTTGTGGTGCGTTTTAAAAGGTCGAGCTGCCGCGCCACCGTACAATGGCTGCAGGATAGGCGTTTCCACTTCTAAATAGCCTTGGCCACTCAGGAAGCTGCGCATCGAGTTTACCAGTTGCGTACGCTTTTTAAATGTCTCACGTACTTGCGGGTTCACGATCAGGTCTACGTAGCGCTGGCGGTAACGCAGTTCCGGGTCAGTAAAGCCGTCGTACACATGCTCTACGCCGTTTTCATCTATTTCACGCTTTACAACAGGAAGCGGCTTCAGCGATTTTGTCAGAAGTTTAAGTTCGGTTACGTGCACCGAAATTTCACCTACCTGCGTTACAAAGGCGTATCCTTTTATACCGATAAAGTCACCGATGTCCAGCATCTTCTTGAACACCGTGTTGTAAAGGTCTTTATTCTCGCCGGGAGCAATGTCATCGCGCGATACATAGATCTGGATACGGCCTGTGCTGTCCATCAGCTCGGCAAAAGAAGCCTTACCCATAATGCGGCGGCTCATTAAGCGGCCAGCCAGGCTTACTTCCTGATAATTATTCTTTTCCTTATCGAAATTATCCTTTATTTCTTTGGCAGTGGCAGTAACTTCATATAATTCGGATGGATACGGGTTGATGCCCATTTTCTCCAACTCTTCGCGCTCGTGGCGTCTGCGTAGTTCCTGTTCGCTCAATTGCATGCGATTATCTACTAAAAGTGAATGGTTTAGATATAAAGTGCAAAATTGCTAAATAAACAGCAGCTTTTAAAACTATAAGGGCTCAATTGTTCGGCTCTTCAATATTTTGCCTAAATTAACGGTACTATGGCGAGTAACGAAGCTGTAGTCTGCTTTTTAATGTGGCGATGCCTGTTTAAGTGTTTCTGTGCAGGTATAAGTTTGTCGTAAATTCCCCCTGCTTTTGGCACCTTTGCCCCTCGACCTGTTGGTATACTCCGCCTAAATTTGTAATATCAATAAGGCAAATTTAAACCGTTTATACGATGGAAAGTACAGCAGCAAACACCGCTATTACAGTAGAAACAACCGTGCAGGCTCCGGTAGAAAAAGTTTGGAGGTTCTGGACCACACCACACCACATCACACAGTGGAACAATGCCTCCGACGATTGGCATACCCCGCGGGCAGAAAACGATCTCCGCGTGGGCGGCAAGTTCCGGTGCAGGATGGAGGCCAAAGACGGCACCATGGGGTTTGACTTTGAGGGCACCTATACGGCTGTGGAAGAGCACCAACTTATAGCGTATGTTTTGGAGGATAACCGGAATGTGAAGATAGTGTTTGCACCTGCTGAAGAAGGAACCACGGTAACTGAAACCTTTGATGCCGAACAAACCCACTCCGTAGAAATGCAGCAAACCGGCTGGCAAGCAATATTGGATAACTTTAAAAAGCACGTAGAGAAAAACGGAATGCCGGAACGCCTGCATTTTGAGGTAAGCATTGGGGCCAGTGCCGACAAAGTATACCGCACCATGCTCGAGAAAGAAACCTACACAGCATGGACTTCTGTGTTTAACCCCACCTCTTATTACGAAGGCTCCTGGGCGCAGGGCTCCAGAATTCAGTTCCTGGGAACAGGAGAGGACGGCGCAGTAGGCGGTATGGTAAGCAGGATAAAGGAGAATATCCCAAATAAGTTTGTGAGCATCGAACACCTGGGGCTGGTGCAAAACGGTGCCGAAGTAACCAGCGGCCCTGAAGTGGAAGGCTGGGCAGGAGCACTGGAAGACTATACCTTTACAGAAGCTGGCGAAGAAACCATTGTAGCCGTGGATGTCGACAGCAATGAGGAGTTTAAGGATTTTTTTAATGAAACATGGCCCACGGCATTGCAAAAGCTAAAGGCTCTTTGCGAAACAGAGGCATAGGTTGTAATGCAAATTTATTTTAAACCTTCAAGGATCAGACAAAACGATGGCGACCGCAAGCACCTATCTCAATTTTGCAAACCACTGGATGTTTAACTGCAGCGAGAAGAAATAATGATGAGACATCATGCTATTTATCCTTGCCTCTGGTTTGATGGTACAGCCAAAGAAGCGGCTGAGCTTTACCTGACCGCCTTTCCCTACGGCAGCATCATAGCTGATACACCCATGGTGGTTACCTTTGAGCTGGCCGGGCATAAATTTATGGGGCTGAATGGTGGCCCTATGTTCAGGCCCAACCCATCTGTTTCGTTTAACATGTACTTTGAGACGGCAGACGAGCTGGCACAGGCCTGGAACAGGCTGTCGGCAGGGGGGCAGGTGCTGATGGCTTTGGGCGACTACCCGTGGAGCAGGCAGTACAGTTGGGTGCAGGACAAGTTCGGTGTAAACTGGCAGCTGTCGCTCAGAAATAAAGAGGTGCCGCAGCAGCCGTCGACAGCATTTATGTTTACAGGTTCACAGGCAGGCAAAGCCGGGGAAGCTATCCGGTTTTACACAAGTGTATTTGAGCCTGCCAGTATGGGAGAAATAGTTCGCTACGAGGCTACCGATCCTGATGTGGAAGGCACTGTAAAATACGCGCAGTTTACGCTGGGCCAGCAGGCATTTACAGCCATGGACAGTACGCTGGCGCATGCGTTTTGTTTTAGCGAGGGCAATTCGCTGGTAGTTACCTGCAACACCCAGGCAGAGATAGACTACTATTGGAGCAGGCTGAGCGAAGGCGGGCAGGAAGGCCGGTGCGGCTGGCTCAAAGACAAGTATGGTGTTTCGTGGCAGGTAGTGCCTGCCGTTTTGGAGCACCTTATGGCCGACCCTGAAAAAGCTCCGCGTGTAACCCAGGCATTTATGCAGATGAAGAAGTTCGAGATACAACAACTGGTAGAGGCGTAAACCATAGCAGGATTACCTTATTGCAGCAGAGGGCGGGCATGTAGTGTATGCGGCTCTAAAACAAAAAGCCCCGGCAGGCAGAACCCACAGAGGCTTTCATATATGTAGTAGACGATGATGCTTCTTAAGCGGCTGCACCAAGCCGGTAATCTTCGTCCTGCAGCAGCGGCTTTACCTTAGCGGCTAACCTGTCTGCCACAAAGTTGTTTTGCAGATGCTTAGGCAGTTGCTCGATAAAAGTGGTATACTGTTGCAGCCCCATTGCCTGTGCTACATAGCTTTCATGAATACCATTCAGATAGCTTACAATCTCCAACAGCGACTCATGGAAAAGCTTAAAGTCGATGTCGGCCTGCACAAAACGCTCTATCTCGCGGTGCGAGTTGGAGATGCGGAGCCTTCCCAGCAAATCGAACAGGGTGGTGTAGCCGATACGCCACGTAAGCTGCTGCCAGTGCTGCGGCCCAAATTTTTGCAATACTTCCCCTGTACGGCTGCTGCGGATAGCAGTAGCCGGATTTGCCTGCACCTGCTGCCTTAGGGCTTTGGCTTTCAGGCGGCGTGTGGTGCGTAAAAACTGTCCGATCTGTGCCTGTGCCTCCAGCTCCTTGCCTGCAATCTGCAGGCTGGGTTTATAGTGGGCCAGTGGCAAACGGTGCAGGTTAAAGTCGCCATAGTGGCCGGAGGCGTAGAAACTTACCGCCTGCGGATACGCATTCTTCACGACCAGCCGGCCCACCTCGCGCAGCACCAGGGCTTCGTTGTTAGACTGAACACCGCGCGTGTGCAGGAAAGCCTGCAAACCAGCAAACACAGTATAGTAAGCCTGCGGAAAAGTCCAGTGGAGGGCATTGCGCATATACTCAGCGTCGCCCAGCTCGGCTGTGGCACGCAGGGCATACTCTGTGCTCCAGCAGTTAAGCAGCAGGCGCTTCACAGCTTCTAGGTCCTTTTCTGCCACTTCAGAAGTAGCACCTCTAAAGAAAGCCAACTGATCCAGCCCATTACCCGCAGTGTTGTTGAGGTGGTAATTTATGGCGAAAAAGTAGTTGAGAAACACTTGCGCCGGAATAGATTTCTGCCACTCCTCGCCCTCGTGCTTCTGCTCTTCAGGGTACAGCGATAATACGTTTTCTTCGTCTCTCTCTTTCATATAAAGTAAACACTTTTATGCCCTCTTCAGTTGCATTATCTGTTATTTTTGCTATTATTTTTAGTAAAATATAGTATTGAAAATCAAATATTTATAAAAATTATGTGAGATAATGGCAAAAAATTTTAGTAAAGTTTAAGAATTGATTTTATTGCCTGGAAATAAGGTGCAAAGCTTGCTGAAACTGTTTGCTAAAACTGCTGAAGAGGGAGTGTGAAGTAACGCAGAAAGGCAATCCGGAGTACTAAGACATACCTGATACCGGACAGCCTATGGAGCTTTCATACATACTAAATAAACTGGGGGAGGAGCGAGAGCTATATTACAATGCGGTTGCGCCTCCGATTATGCAAAGCAGCAATTTTGCCTGTAAAACGGTAGCTGATTTACGGGAGGTATTGCAGCATGAGCCGGACGTGCCTTTTTATACCCGCGGCAATAACCCTACTGTAACTATACTGGAGCAGAAGATAGCTGCTTTAGAGGGAGCGGAGCATGCTATAGCTTTTGGCAGCGGCATGGCAGCTGTATCGGCAGCTGTGCTATCTCAGGTAAAAGCCGGAGACCATGTGGTGTGCGTGCAGAAACCTTATACCTGGGCCAATGCCTTAATGCGCAGATTCCTTCCTCGCTTTGGGATAGAAGTTACGATGGTAGATGGAACAGATGCAGAAAACTACAGAAAAGCTATAAAGCCTAATACAAAGCTGCTCTACATGGAGAGCCCCAATTCATTTACGTTTGAATTACAGGATATCGCCGCGGTAGCGGCCATTGCGAAAGAACATGGTTGTGCCACAATTATCGATAATTCGTATGCCACGCCGCTTTACCAGAATCCGATAGCCTTAGGTGTAGATTTGGTAGTGCATTCCTGCACAAAGTATATCGGAGGGCACTCAGATGTAATGGGGGGAATTGTTTGTGGAGCGAGAGCAGCCATAAATTCTATTTTCGAGAAAGAGTACATGACCCTGGGTGCAGTGCTCTCGCCCCATGATGCCTCGTTGCTCTTACGTGGCCTCCGGACGCTGCCTATACGCCTCGAGCGTATAGCTGTTTCAACGCGCAAGGTAGTAGCTTACCTGGAGCAGCACCCCAAGGTTGAGCGCGTGCTGTTTCCGTTTTCACCTGCGCACCCCCAGCACCAGCTGGCTCTTAAGCAAATGCGAAACAATGCCGGGCAGTTTTCACTCGTTTTAAAAGCGGAGAAGATGGAGCAGGTAGAGCTGTTTTGCGATAGCCTGCAGAACTTTCTGATGGCTGCATCCTGGGGAGGGCACGAATCGCTTATTTTTCCTGTGGCGGCTTCGTATAAACCTGGGGCATACAAAGCTTCGATGCCGTTCACCACGATAAGGTGTTATATAGGCCTGGAAGACCCGGATTTCCTGATACAGGATCTGGAACAGGCATTGGAGAAGGTTTAGCAATACAATTTAATAACTTAACTATGAAAAACATGGTAGAAACACCTCATATTGCCAATAATATACATGCTTCCGTACTGATTGGGTGCGGGCTAACCAGCTTCTTCTTTAACGAAAAGCGCCCCAAAACGGCTTTAATTGCGCCGGCAGTGGGCAGTGCTTTGCTGTTGATGAGCCCGGCCCTGAAAGCAGGAAACAGGAATATAGCACATGCTGCTGTAGGCCTTACTTCCGTGTTAGCCGTTACCACAGGGCAAATGCTGACAAAAGAACTGTGGCCTAAAAAAGAGGCAGGCGCTACTTTCCCGAAAGAGGTTCATAACCGCAGAGCAGCTGTGTTTGGTACCATGACATTAACAGGTCTGGCAGCTGTAGGAGTATATGTTGCAGGTTTTATTGCCAAGCGAAAGAAAATGAAATCAGCTATACTCTAGCTGCTTCAGATATACCTCAGGCGCTGATGTTGCGGAGCTGTAGCGGGCTAAGCAACCATATGTGATAATTGTAAGAGAGGAGTAGCTGTGTTTAAAGATGAAGAGCTTCTCCTCTCATAATTAGTAACCTGCAGCCGTATCATCGCCCCGAGGATCTGCGCCTGCTTCAAGCGTTTTATCCGGTCTGATTAATATAGCATCTACACGACCTATAGGGCCTCTATCTGTAAACCGATAGCCCTTCTGCTGTAGCGCAGCCCTTACTTTTTCTGACAGGGCTTCTGGCTCATGCTGTATATCATCCGGCAACCACTGGTGGTGGAAGCGTGGTGCTGTAACAGCGGCCTGCATGCCCATATCATGGTCCATTACATTGATAACAGTTTGAAATACAGATGTGATAATGGTGGAGCCGCCAGGGGTGCCTACTACCATGTAAAGCGCACCATCTTTCTCCAGGATAGTTGGAGTCATGGAGCTGAGCATTCGTTTACCTGGTGCAATAGCATTTGCCTGTCCTCCCACTAAACCGAACATATTAGGTACACCAGGCTTCGCACTGAAATCATCCATTTCATTATTCAACAGAAAGCCGGCACCCTGCACTACCACTTTAGAACCATAGCTGCCATTAAGGGTGGTTGTAACAGATACTGCATTCCCAAACGGATCTACTATGCTGTAGTGGGTGGTTTGTTCCGATTCCTGCACCTGTAACTCTCCAGCTTTTATCTGAGAGGATGGCGTAGCTTTTTCCAATGTAAAGTCTTGCATACGGGAAGCTAAGTAATGCTGGTTTAGTAGAGATGCTACGGGCACCTGTACAAAATCAGGATCGCCCATATAGGTTGCGCGGTCTGCATATACTCGCCTTTCAGCTTCCGTCATGACCTGAACAGCAGCAGTGCTTTGCCAGCCCAGCTTTTTCAGGTTATAAGGCTCTACCATTTGCAGGAGCTGGAGCAAAGCCACACCACCACTTGACGGAGGAGGCATAGATATTACGGTATAGTTTTTATAGTTTCCGCTGATGGGTTTTCGCCAGACAGCGTGGTAGTTTTTCAGGTCGTCGAAAGAAATCATACCGCCTCCTACACGCATTTCCCGCACTATAAGATCAGCAGTAGGACCTGCATAAAAGCCTTCACGGCCATTGTCTCTGATCTGCTCCAGCGTTTTGGCCAGCTCAGGAAGAAAAAGGGTGTCGCCTTGTTCCCAACGCGTATTGCTTACCAGATAAGGCAGATGCTTGTTGTGTGAGATAAATTTCTCTTTTGCACCGTTTAAACCGGTGGCTTCTTTTTCGGTTAATACCACGCCGCGTTTTGCCAGGTCTATGGCCGGTTGTACAAGTTCGGAAAAAGGAAGAGACCCGAGCTTTTGGTGTAGCTGTACCATACCATCTACAGTGCCAGGGATTCCGGCTGCCAGATGTCCGTTAATGCTTAAGCCTGCTATTACCTGGCCCGCACTGTCCTGGTACATGGTAGGAGTAGCTGCCGCCGGGGCCGTTTCCCGGTAATCGAGCGCCCCCGCCTCGCCGGTATGGTGCCTGTATACCAGAAAGCCTCCGCCGCCTATGTTGCCTGCTGCCGGATGGCAAACGGCTAAAGCAAATTGTGTGGCAATAGCAGCATCGTAAGCATTGCCACCCCGCTTTAATATTGCCAGACCAATGGCAGAGGCATCAGGATGAGCAGATACAACCATGGCTCTTTCTGCAACAAGCCCCGGTGCCTCTTTACCTGGTCTAGAGGTTGTTGTGCAGCTGTTGAGCAAAGCCAATACTATAAGCAGGTAAAAGACCTGGTATGTCTTCGGGAGAAAAGCAATCCTTGCCAGTTTTTGCATAGTACAGAAATGGAGTGAAGCAGGAAGATACAAAAAAAGCCAGCTACAAGCGTAACTGGCTTTTTAAAATGCTTATCTGAAAATTATTTCAAATCGTTTTTAATAATGGCTACAGCCTCTTCTACATAGATATCTTTTTGCAAAGATTTCAGGAAGTCTTTGTTTTTGGCAGCTGTTGCCGTATCGGTGGCCGCAGCCTGCAGGTCTTGCTTCAGCCTGTAAACATCCAGCACCGGTACTTCTTTCTGAGCTTCATCGAAACGTTTAGATTCTGCCTCCGCTTTTTTCTCTTCTTCTACATACTTTTTGAAGTTGAGAGAGCGAACGGTATTATCTGCCTGCTGCTTCATGCGTGTTCCGCTTTCTTTTATTAAGTTGAAGCTCTTGTTGCTCGCTATTCTTTTTTTGCTGTTCGCCTGAATTTGCGAAATATTTATTTTGCCGTTAGGCCATTGGCTGTACCTGGCAGGGCTAATCTCATCAAAAGCCAATGGATAATCCTGCTCCTTTTCACCAAACTCCAGGAAGCTATAAGCATCAGGCAGTTCAACGTCTGGTTTAACACCGCGTAGCTGTGTAGTACCACCGTTAATGCGATAGAATTTCTGTGTTGTAAGCTTTAAAGAACCCAGCGGTTTATACGGGTTAAACTGTGCAGGCAAGGCTTCATCCAACTCGATAAACTGCTGCACTGTACCTTTGCCAAAGGTCTGGCTACCTACAATTACAGCACGTTTATAATCCTGCATAGCAGCTGCCAGAATTTCAGAAGCGGAGGCACTGTTGGCATTTACCAGCACAACCAGCGGACCACTGTACTGCACCTGAGGGTCTCTGTCGTCGTAAGCAACGGTTTTACCTGCTGATGACTTTACCTGTACCACAGGGCCTCTTTCGATAAATAAACCAGCCATTTCTATAGCATCTCCTAAAGAACCGCCCCCGTTATTACGCAGGTCCAGTACCAGGCCATTTATACCTTCGCCTTTTAATTTTTCAATCTCACGCTTTACATCTTCGCCACTGTTGCGGCCATCTTCGCGACGCTCGAAATCGGCATAAAAGCTGGGAAGCTTAATATAACCAATTTTCTGGTTGCCATTGATAACGGCAGACTGAGCATAAGTTTCTTCAATTACAATAACATCACGAACAATTGGAATTAACCTGGTGCTACCATCCGGTTTTCTAACCGTTAAACGCACTTCTGTTCCTTTTTTACCACGTATCAGCTGAATAGCATCGTCCAAACGCATGCCTTCCACCACTACCGGCTCCTGATCGCCCTGACCTACTTTTTGAATGGCATCACCAGGCTTCAGATCGCCTTGACGGTAAGACGGGCTGCCAGGAACAATTTCCAATACCTTAATCTGGCCATCTTTTTCCTGCAGAGTGGCACCTATACCTTCTAAGCGGCCGGTAAAACCAATATCAAAATTAGCCTTGTCTTTAGGAGGGAAATACCCGGTATGCGGGTCATATACGTTTGTTACAGCATTGATGTAAATCGAGCGCCAGTCTTCATCGTTACGTTTCAGTAGGTGCTGGTAAAGGTCGTTATACGTTTTAGTAACACGCTCGCGTGCCTCTTTCTCCAACTGTTCGAAAGGCTTCGTTTCTTTCTTCTTGTCTTTTTCAGCGGCTTTCTGCTGTTGCTCCTGCATGTTAGACAGCTGCACCAGCGTCTGGTACTTAAGTTGCTTACGCCATGCCTCTTTTAAAGCCGCGGCGTCTTTTGCAAATGCCAGTTTCTTACCATCCAGCTCAATCGTTTCGTCTTTATTGAAATCGAAAGGCTTTGCCAGTATTTCCTTGTAGAAAGCTTCAGATTCTTTGATTCTTGTATTGATCAATTGAGCCGAGGCATCAAAAAATTCAAATGAACCGGCCCGCAGCTGATCGTCTATGGCTGTTTCGAACTTGCGAAGAGCAGCAACGTCAGACTCCAGCAGGAATTTCTTATTGTAATCGAGGCGCTCCAGGTACAGGCTGAACGCTTTTTTAGAAAAGTCGTCGTTTAGCTCGCTTGGCTGGTAATGCAGAGAACTGATGCCCTGCATAAGCGTCTTGATAAGAACCTCGTTTTTACCTTCCGGTGCTTTGGTCTTGTTGTACAGTATAAAAGATCCTGTTAGCAGGACAACTGCTAAAACGGATATTATTATTTTGAATCGGGTTGTCAAGGATAGCATCTATTTTATTTAATTGAACTTCTTAGAATAAGTACGCAAAAGTAGTGCCGCAGATTGCATGCACCCTTATATAAAGCTTTAGAACCGTAATGTAACGCAAAAAGTTATGAATCACAATCTGCAAGGTATAAGGCTCTTTAATATGTAGTTCTATACTGTGGTTTACGGAACCACACCTCCTAATAATATAACTATAGGACTTTATTTTTCGTTCTGACAAAGAATTGTTTAGGGTGTGGGCATGGTAATATTTCGTGCTTACAACCATGTATCTAGTTTTGGAAGGGCAGCGGTTTCTATGAAAAATATACTCTTTTTTGGTGATAGCCTAACGGCTGGTTACGGGTTGGTGGCTTCGCAGGCTTATCCTTCTTTAATACAGCAGCGCATAGATGCAAAGGAATTATCCTATAAAGTAATAAATGCCGGACTTAGTGGTGATACAAGTGCGGGCGGTGTGCATAGGGTGGAAAGATGGCTGCATGATAAAATTGACATATTTGTACTGGCTCTTGGCGCCAATGATGGCTTAAGAGGTATACCGGCCAGAGAAACCAGCCAGAACCTGCAGACAATCATTAATAAAGTCAGGCACAAATACCCGGAGGCAAAGATCATTATAAGTGGAATGGAAATTCCTGATATTTTACCGGGCCGCTATGCAGCAGAATTCAGAGCTCTGTTTCGGGAACTGGCCCTCAAAAACAATGTATCCTTTATTCCTTTTCTGTTGGAAGGGGTTGTAGGAATGCGGCACCTGAACCTGCCGGACGGGGTTCATCCGAATGCGGAGGGCCAGAAGCTACTGGCAAATCATACCTGGGCTGTGCTGGAGCGGGTATTAGAGTAACAGCAGAGGCGGAAGAAATCCGCCTCTGCTGTAGGAGCAGGCTTATTATCGTTTCATCTCCTGCTGCAAGCGTAAAGCCTCTTCTCTTTGGGCCTGCATTTCTTTTTTAGTTGTTCTTGCCCAAACATTAACGAGTGAATTATTCGTTTCTCCCGGATCATTCAGGACATTGTCTATTTCACTGATCGCATCTTTATGTGCGCTGGCTACTTCATCGAGGTACTTTTTATCGAAATTTTCAGCTTTTACATCTCTTAAATCCTGTACTTTCGATTGGTTATCATCAGATTGTGTAAGCGAAACATTAAAATCCTGGGCAAGGTCCTGCAGGCTGGCTTGTTTAGGCTCGTATTGCGTTACCATTTGCTGCCCATACTGCTTTACAGCGTCTGACTGGCCTCGCTCTACAGCTATCCGGCCAAGTTCTTGTTGCAGAAGAATCTTCTCATTCAGATAAGATAAAAGCTCTTTCTTTTCATCTGTTAAAGTAGAATCAGCTTCCAGCGCTACGGCAGGTTCGCCAGATGCATTGGCGCTTGTTGCCTGTTCTTCGTTATTATTTCCGGAATTGCAGGATGCAAAGGCAAGAGCCCCGGCCATCAGGTAAACGGCCATCATATAGTTTTTCATAGTATTTTATTTTTTAGATGCTTATGTTTTCCTGTTGCATACGAAACTGCGGCAAATTGTTTGCAACAGGCCTTTTCTGTGTAGCTTCAGTTGCCGAGTGCCTATAAAAAATAAAGGCTTAACTTATCTGGTACAGACAAGCTAAGCCTTTGTTATATTAAACTATTACTGCCTGAGAAGCTTAGTAATAGATATGTTCTCCTCTGTTGCTCTGGAAATGCTGCTCAAAATAGCGGGCATCTTCCGGGGTGCGTGGGCTGAACCCTAATACAATGTTACCTTCTTTGATGCCACTCTCATAAACTTTGGCACGTTCTTCCGGTATACCGGCGCCAATAAGAGCACCAATAAGACCACCAGTTAAACCACCGGCACCTGCACCGGCCAAACCAGCAGCTAACGGACCTGCAACTATTAAGCCTAGCCCCGGAATTGCTACAGATGTACCTATAGCAGCTACAGCACCAACAATAGCTCCAAGTGTACCACCAATGGCTGAACCAGCTCCGGCACCTTCAAGAGATTTGTTGCCTAATTCTGTCGTATGTTCTTTGTCGTCATCACCGAAATGGCGCTTACGACCTTCGTCCGACATTACTACATTGATATCATCTTTATCATACCCGCGAGCACGTAATTCGTTGAATGCACGCTCTGCGCTGTCCCTGTCACGGAACATTGCGGTCATCATACCTGCATTATTCGTTCTGTTGTCCATAGTTTTATTTTTAATTTAGGTCAATATGAGCTAATTCATTAATCAGCCTATTTCTAATAACGGTATTAAATAGGTATAGTTACGAAAAGTACAAAAGCCAGCTACTAAAACAGAAAGGCCTGCTACTCCGGCAGGCCTTTCTGTTTTAGTAGCTGAAATTATGATTTATCTTAGCGCATACCACCGCCTGCACCTGTAGAAGTAGCGGTAGGTTGGATAATGGCATCCACTACGTGTACCATACCATTAGATGCTTCTACGTTTGGTTTAACAATAGTAGCTCCACCTATTGTGATATTATTAGCAGCGGCAGCTGTACCAGCACCAGTTCCGGCATTCGCAACGCCAATTACAATTTCCTGGTCATCGGATAAACCAATGCGCTGGTTATTGTTGAATTGTGCTGAAGATACTTTGGCAGCTAGAAAGTGTGAAGCTAGTACCTGTCTTAACTCCATTTTATTTTCTGGTTTAAGAAGGTTCTCCAACTCGCCTGCAGGCAGGTTGGCAAATGCTTCGTTAGTTGGGGCAAATACTGTAAATGGACCACCAGTCTGAAGGGCTGGCTCTAACTCAGCAGCTTTAATTAATTTTGAGAAAGTAGAAAGGTTGCTGCTTTTGTCTACCAGTTCCAGAATATCATATTGTTCTGTTTCTTCAATGTCACCAAACATCTCATCAATGTCTTCATCGTTGGTAAGCGTCATTTCCGAAATACTTAGATCGCCTCCGGAAACATCTGTGCTACTGTAGGACTCTGTTTGGGCACTTTGTGTATCATTTGAACTTACCTGATCGTCGCCAGCCATTGTCTGAGTTTCACTCATGCTGGTATCATCGTTCATGGCAGTTGTATCCATTGCATCATTAGAGCTAGCGCAGCTAAACATGGTAAAAGATACCACCGCTATCGCAGCTAAGGGTTTTAACATTATTTTTTTCATAGCTTTATTTAAGTTTATTAACAATATAAGTTGTTGGTTTATAACAACATTGTATAAACTTAAACTGCCAAAGAGTTAAAAATGTTAGGATTTCGGGTTAGAAATTTCCTGTTTGAACAGCCTTACAGGTACCTTAAACTAAATAGAATAAACCACTAACTTATTAATTGTAGACCTTTACTACAAATACATAGTCTTTTAGCTTTTTCAGTTGCTGGGTTCGGGAATGGCCTGATAAATTGTTATATTTCGGTAATGAGATAGGATTTAAGTTAGAGGTTTCTGGTAGCTCTGACAGCGTCTGAAGCAAGTAAGCAGATTTTACAGCAAAAGCTGCGCCTTCCTGGCCTGCTTGTTTCCCACTAATAATACCAATCAGATTGCCTCTGTCGTCAAGTAATGGCCCACCGCTATTACCGGGGTTTAGCGGAATAGATACCTGGTAAGAAGTAGTGTCGCCTTCGAAACCAGAAGAAGAACTTAGTGATCCTTCTCCAAATACTATGTCCTCACGTGGATAGCCCAGTGTGAAAACTTTTTCACCCAGTTCACTTTCAGAAGTTTTAAAGGTATATGGCAGCTTTCCAAAGCCTTCAAAGGCTGGATCTTCGATTTTAAGAATAGCCAGATCGTGTGTCTGGTCGCGATATACTGTACTTACTTTATATTTATCTCCTGCCTTGTTCTCAATTATAAGAGAATCTGCGCCAGCCACAACATGCGAACTGGTAATCAGGTAACCATCTGAACTGATGGCAAAGCCAGTACCACTAAAGCGTGCAGTGCGTGGGGCAGGTTTAGCTTCTTCCGTTGTAAGAATTCCGCTGATAATAGCCTTCTGCTCTTTCTTGATTTTTTCAACCTCACGGCGTAGCTCTACATAACGGGCTGTTTGCTGTTGAACAGGAGCCTTTAGCTGCTGCACACTCCACAAAGTGCCAAAAACAGATAACAAAGACACGCTGGCTGCCACAGCCATAGTCTGGCGGTGGCGCTTCCAGAAAACATTCCAGGTAGATGGAGAAGGGGTAAGCTGAGCGGGTGCCTGTTCAGCTGTTTCAGCTTCCATGGCAGTATGTATCGCATTTAACTTTTGCTTCAGAGACTGGCGTTGGCCATAGTGCTTCATAGCATGTAGCAATTGCTTATGCTCCTGAACCTTCTCAGCTAACCTATGGTCGGTATGCAGGAGTGCTTCAAAAGAGATTTTCTCTTCTGATAGCATTGCTCCTTCCAGATAACGTTCTATTTGCTCGTAAATGCTGTAACCCATTGCTCTGTTTCTCTAAATAGGCTTAAAAAGCCTAAAATGTACTATGGTGCTATACCTGTGGTTTATAGGTAGCAAAAAATAATTTCTTTAAACGTTGCAGGCATTTGTACTTCTGGTTCTTGGCTGTATCGGTATTGGTATAGCCAAACTTGTCGGTAATGTCCTGCATGTTCTGCATGCGTATATAATAATCTTCCAGTAGCGTTCGGCAA
Source organism: Pontibacter sp. SGAir0037 (assembly GCF_005491705.1). Classification (NCBI taxonomy): domain Bacteria; kingdom Pseudomonadati; phylum Bacteroidota; class Cytophagia; order Cytophagales; family Hymenobacteraceae; genus Pontibacter; species Pontibacter sp. SGAir0037. Next base: position 5,023,682 of record NZ_CP028092.1, read on the forward strand.
GGTTCCCCTAATTGTCCCAACGCTTCGCCCATTAACTCGAACTGACGTTCATTTTCCTCATGCTGTGGTATATCTTCCTCTAGTAAAAGAAAATCCTCTGCATCGTCTATCCGGTTTGCATATCGCCCCTTTTCGGCAAGTCTTTTTAGCCACAACCTTCTGCAAACCGAGTAGAGGTACGTTTTTATCTGGCAACTCAGCTCCAGGCTATTGTCTTTTATTTTCTCGAAGAAAACAATAATGCCTTCCTGATAAATGTCTTTTGCTTCGTCGTCAGTTCCGCTGTTGCTCAAAATTAAATGAGAAATCATAGGAAAATAGAGTTTGTACAAATGGGCAAGGGCTCTATTATCGTCGTTACGGATTCCCCTTATTATCGCCTCATCCGTCTCATACAAACTGTTCTTCATTCCGTTCAAGTTTTAATACGATTAGCTCCTTTTTGTAACCCACAAAATTTTTTTTTTATTTTTTTTAAAAAGTCGGGTTACCTATCGCAAGTTCTGGTATGAAGTTCAAAATCGAAACCAAAACACTTAATCACAAACAAAAAAATGAAAAATTTATTTAAAATCGCTGTAGTTGCTCTTGCATTCGTTTCTTTCACTGCTTGCAGCGAAACTGCTACTACTGAAACTGAAGCTACTGAAGGTACTGAAGTTACTACTGAAGAAACTGCTCCAGTTGAAGAAACTGCTCCAGTTGAAGTTGATTCAGCAGCTACTACTACTGACACTACTATTACTGTTCAGTAATCTGTTTCAGAACTAAAGAATTTAAATTATAGTTCTATAAACACACAAAAGGCCCCCTTGCTTTATGCTTGGGGGCCTTTTATTTTTCAAACTTTTGCCAAAGTAATTAGCTGTTTGCAGATTCCATGCCAAATTCGTTTATGCAATGTTATAAGAGCTGAATATGCCCTATAGAATCAAATTCGGCTGTTTTTGTACCCCCATAGTACTTTAAGCCAAGCCGTTTTTTGCTAAAAATGGGAAAAAACGTTATCTGTTATTCCCCTTTTTTTGTTCTTTCTGCGATCCATTTCATTTTTAATAAGCGTGAATTCGCGGCTGCTTTGGCCTGCTATGGCAGTATTCTCGTTGGCGCGGCGCAGCAGATAAGGCATAACAGCTTCTACAGGGCCATAAGGTACATACTTTGCTACATTGTACCCTGCGTTGGCCAGGTTGTACGATAGATTATCACTCATTCCATAAAGCTGTGCAAAGAATATTCTTTCGTCCTGTGGGGCAATGTGGTGCTCCTGCATCAGTTGCATTAACAAATAAGAGCTTGCCTCATTGTGTGTGCCTGCACAAATAGAAATACGATCCAGGTGGTTTATGCAGAAGCGGAGAGCCTCATCAAAAAGATTATCAGACGCGGATTTGCTTGGATTTATAGGGCTGGTGTAACCTGCTTCCCGGGCACGCTTGCGTTCTTTTTCCATATAGGCACCTCTTACCAGTTTGCCCCCTATGTAATATCCCACTTGTTCAGCCTGCTGCACATCCCGCTTTAGCACTTCGAGCCGGTCGTGGCGGTATAGCTGATAAGTGTTGTATACAATGGCTTTCTCCCTGTTGTAAAGTGCCATCATCTCGTAGGTCAGGTTGTCAATAGTATCCTGAATCCAGCTTTCTTCTGCATCTACAAAAACACGTACACCTGCTTCGTAACAGCGCTGGCAGATAGCTTGCACCCGATCACGGCCGCGGTTAAACGCTGCCTGCTCATCAGGAGTGAGGGGTTGCTTTGCCTGTACCTTTTCCAGCAGTTTAATAGCAACCAACCCGGTAACCTTGAACACTGAAAACGGGATATGCTTATTTCCCCTGGCCTTCTCTACTGTCCGAAGCAGTTCATCACGAGTAGCGTCAAAGCTTTTCTCGTTTCCTTCGCCCTCTACAGAATAATCCAGTATGGTGCCTATATGGTAGCTTCCCAGCTCTTGTATAGCTCTTTCAGATTCTTTGATTGTCTCTCCGCCACAAAAGTGGCTGAAGATAGTTGGCTTTACAATAAATTTAACCGGAAGATGCAGGTTTATGGCCGTGTTTAAAAGGCTACCACCTACCTTTACAAAAAGGTTGCTGTTCATAGACTTAAACAGCAAATACATTTTATATAACTCAGTATCTGACTTCGATGAGAACGCAACAGCGGTATCGTCAAATGAAACAGTATTTTTGGGGTTCATTTACTTTTGTTTTAATACGGCAAAGATAGTGCAACAACAACATATAATGATGCTTTCTGATGTGCTGCCATAAAAGATATTGTTTTCTGCTGGCGCTTTAACTTGCTTAAGTTATTCCTAAATAGCCTTGATCTGCGCAATACTGCTAAAATGTATAGTGGATTAAAGTATAATTTTATACTTTGGCCCTGTATTTATTGCTAAACAAATAAATTCTATTTCCGTGACGGAGACAATACATATAGGTAACAGTGCTTTACAAGAGATAGACGAGCTTCTTCGGAACCGCGCTTTTTCTAAAGTAGTGGTGCTGGTTGATGACAATACCCTGGCCCATTGCTATCCGCGCCTGAAGGATTACCTGCCGGAGCACAGCCTGATACAGATTCCAAGTGGCGAGGAGCATAAGACATTGCAGACCTGCGAGCTGATATGGCAACGCATGACGGAACTGAACCTGGACCGTTGGGCAGTACTGGTTAATTTGGGAGGAGGCGTAATAGGAGATATGGGTGGTTTTTGTGCCTCAGTTTTTAAACGCGGAATCTATTTTGTGCAGGTGCCTACTACCTTACTTGCTCAGGTAGATGCCAGCGTGGGAGGAAAAACAGGCATTGATTTTCATGGCCTGAAAAACCACATTGGCGTATACCAGGAGCCACAGGCGGTGTTTATAGATCCCACTTTTTTGCAGACGCTTCCGCAAAGGCAGGTGAAATCGGGCTATGCCGAAATAATTAAGCACTGGCTCATTGCTGATGCTGAGGCTTTTCAGACCCAACGCAATATAGGTCTTTTTACCGAAGACTGGGAAGCACTTATACGGCACTCGGTACATATAAAATCTGAAGTCGTAACGGCTGACCCGCTGGAAGGAGGCTACAGAAAGGTGCTTAACTTCGGCCATACAGTTGGCCATGCTGTGGAAACGTATCTGATGCAGCAGCCAGGCAGAGAGCTGCTCCACGGAGAAGCCATTGCGGTCGGGATGTTTTGTGAAGCCTACCTTTCCGTAAAAAAAGAACTGCTTTCAAAAGAAGAACTAGATAAGATTGAAACTTTCCTGGTGTCTGTTTATGAAAAAGTAAGCATTGGCGAAGACGATATTGAAAAGATTGCGCAGCTGGCACTTCAGGATAAGAAGAATACCCGCTCTACTATAAATTGTACCCTGCTACAAAGCATTGGCAAAGCTGTATACGATCAGGCCATTACCTTGCAGGACATCCAGGAATCATTACGTTATTACCAACTTTTATGACCAAAGCCCTTACGCTAAGCCACCCAACCAATACTATTCAAGGGAAAATAAAATTACCTGCCTCTAAAAGTGAGGCTAACCGCGCTTTAATTATCGCGGCATTATCCGGGCAGGAATCGCAGTTGCACAATCTGTCGGAGGCAAATGATACGCAGTTGTTACAGCGCTTGCTGAAGAGTGATGCTGAAACGATAAATGCAGAAGATGCCGGAACAGTAATGCGTTTTTTAACAGCTTACTATGCCATCACCGGACAAGAAAAGACCTTAACAGGCACTGAGCGTATGTGCCAGCGCCCCATTAAGGTGCTGGTAGATGCATTGCGTGAGTTAGGTGCCAACATCGAGTACTCAGGAGAAGAAGGCTATCCGCCCCTAAAAATTAAAGGCTTTAGCGGCAGTGGCAACAATAAACTGAAAGTGCGCAGCGATATCAGTAGCCAGTATATTTCTGCTCTGCTGATGGTAGGGCCTTTGCTCCCGGAAGGGTTGGAACTGGAGCTGGAGGGAAAGATCGGTTCACGCCCTTATATTGAGATGACACTTTCGCTGATGAAGCACTTTGGCGTAGATGCTGTTTTTTCAGGAAATACTATCAAGGTAGCGCACCAGGCTTACAAGGCAGCAAGCTTTAGCGTAGAGTCGGATTGGTCGGCAGCCAGTTACTGGTATAGTTTTGTGGCGCTTGCACAGGAGGCCGATATCACGTTATTAGGTTTAAGGGAGGACTCTTACCAGGGTGATAGTGCTATAGCTGACATTATGTATCGTTTAGGTGTACACTCTACCTTTACAGAGGAGGGGGTAAAGCTCACGAAGAAAGAGCATGAGATGTCTGTTTCCATCGACTTCTCCGACTGCCCCGATCTGGCACAGACTATTGTTGCTTTATGTGCCGGCCTGGGTGTAAAGTTAAGTATGACCGGTGTAGAGAGTCTGCGCATAAAAGAAACTGACCGCATTCAGGCTTTGCAAATAGAATCGCTTAGCTTAAACTCATCTTTACAGGAAGTAACGCCCGGGGTGTTTCAGATGGCACCAGGTGTAATTGAAAAGAAAGAGCTTGAATTCCGGACTTACGAAGATCATCGCATGGCTATGGCCTTTGCACCTATTGCTTTGTTGGAGCCGATAAAAATTCAGGAGCCGCGCGTGGTGCGCAAATCTTACCCAAGGTTCTGGGAAGACCTGGAAAAGGTGGGTTTTGAAGTAAAGTTTGAGGGGTAGTGCCTGCTAATTAAGCAGCATTCGATCTTTAACTAAGCTGCCGTTTCGCTTAACAGACGAAACGGCAGTTATCTTTTTAGGCTTTCGGCTACTTCCTCTATGATAGTTTGCAGATAAGCTGGGGCGTTTAAAAGCCTGCTGCCGTACCAGCTGAACATTTCACCGTCAACTACTTTAATGAAAGCCTGAGGGCATAGCTGCTGGAATTCCAAGATGTGCTTTTCCTTAAAAGGATAAGGTTCTGAGGAAAGCAGGATCAGTTGTGGATTTGCCTGTTGCAGTTGTTCTGGCTCTACTACCGGATACCTTGCCAATGCGGCAAAGGCATTCCGAAAGCCACAACGCTGTAGCATGTGGTCGATTATATTATAGTTGCCCACTGCCATATAAGGGCCACGCCAGATAAAGTAAGCAGTGCTGACCGGGTATGCCAACGGCTTCAGGCTTTCGAAGCCTGAACGGACCTGCTGCATTAAATGGAATGCTTGGGTTGTAGTGGCTGTTATGTCCCCTAACTGCTGCATCATCTGCAGGGCATCATCTAAGGTATAAATATCGCTCATCCAGACAGGGTAGTGCCGTTGTAGCTGTTCTATCCCTTCCTTATAGTTTTCCTCCTTGTTGCCGATAATGAGATCGGGCTGCAGCTGTGCAATCACATCAAACCTGAAATTCTTTGTGCCGCCAATAACGGTCTTTTGCTTTACCTGTTCTTTAGGGTGTAGGCAGAACTTGGTAACACCCACTAATCTTTCTCCTAAACCTAAGTCGAAGAGCAATTCTGTTTGCGAGGGTACCAGAGAGATAATGCGCTGTGGAGGGTGTGGCAACGTAAGCTGGTGCCCCATCTGGTCTGTTAAGATGCGTGGAAGAGCCATTGAGAAAAGTAGCAGTAGTAGAAAAGAAAAACCCGGCAGGTTGTCCAAAACCTGCCGGGTTTGCCCGAACATACAGGGCTTATTTCAGGTAACGGAAATCCTGATTGTTTTCTATTTTCAGGATCGTTTCGTAGATCAGGTTGATTACGTTTTGCACGTCGTCCTTGTGTACTGTCTCCACCGTAGTGTGCATGTACTTTAGTGGCAGAGAGATAAGCGCTGAGGCTACACCTGCATTGGAGTAAGCAAAAGCATCTGTATCGGTACCAGTTGCACGTGAAACGGCTGCACGCTGGAACGGTATCTCTTTTTCCTGTGCTGTATTGATAATGAGATCACGCACATTATTCTGAACAGCCGGACCATAAGAAACAACAGGTCCTTTTCCGCAATGAATATCGCCGCTTGTCTTTTTATCATACATGGGCGACTGTGTATCATGCGTTACATCTGTAATAATGGCTACATCCGGCTTAATGCGGTGTGCAATCATTTCGGCACCACGCAAGCCAATTTCTTCCTGAACCGCATTTACAATGTAAAGGCCAAAAGGAAGTTCTTTTTTATTCTCTTTTACCAGGCGGGCAACCTCAGCAATCATGAAACCTCCGATACGATTATCTAGGGCACGGCCTACATAGAACTTATCGTTTAGTACAGTAAATTCGTCTTCAAAAGTGGCGACACAACCTACATGAATACCCATCTGTTCTACTTCGTCGCGGCTGCTGGCGCCACAGTCCAGAAACACAGTTTCGATGGTAGGGGCCTTGTCGTTTTCAACTTTACGCACGTGAATGGCTGGCCAGCCAAAAACTGCTTTCACAATGCCTTTGCTGGTATAGATGTTTACACGCTTGGAAGGGGCTATAAGAGCATCTGAGCCGCCGTTGCGTCTCAGGTAAATATATCCTTCTGGTGTGATATAGTTCACGAACCAGGAGATTTCATCGGCATGCGCCTCAATTACTACTTTGTATTCCGCTTCAGGGTTGATAACACCTACTACAGTGCCGTAGGTATCTACAAAGTAGCTGTCTATATATGGTTTAAGGTACTCCAGCCAAAGCTTCTGGCCTTCTGCCTCGAAGCCTGTGGGCGAGGAGTTATTCAGGTAAGTTTGTAAAAAATCAAAAGATTCTGGACGCATAGATTTTAATTATAAATTATGAGTTATGAATTATGAGAACAGAAATTATGATTGTATACTCAGAGAAACATTCATAATTTCTAATTTATAATTCTACTAAAGGGGTATGTTCCCATGCTTCTTACGAGGAAGCTGCACCGCTTTGTTCTCCAGCATCTTAAATGCCTTGATCAGCTTGGCTCTAGTTTCGGAAGGCATGATAACCTCGTCTATAAAGCCCCGGTGAGCGGCACGGTATGGAGTGGCAAATTTTTCTTTATACTCCTCTACCTTCTCCGCCAGTTTAGCAGCCGGATCTGCGGCAGTAGCAATTTCACGCTTAAATATGATTTCGGCAGCGCCTTGTGCGCCCATCACGGCAATTTCAGCACTTGGCCAGGCATAGTTCATATCTGCACCAATATGTTTGGAGTTCATCACATCGTAGGCACCGCCATAAGCCTTGCGTGTAATAACAGTGATACGTGGCACTGTAGCTTCGCAGAAAGCATAAAGTAGTTTGGCTCCGTTGGTAATGATGCCGCGCCATTCCTGGTCGGTGCCTGGCAGGAAGCCAGGCACATCTTCCAGCACTAGTAGAGGAATGTTAAAGCTGTCGCAGAAACGCACAAAGCGGGCTGCCTTGGTGCTGGCATTAATATCCAACACACCCGCCAGTACAGCAGGCTGGTTTCCTACGATGCCAATGCTGCGGCCACCTAAACGGGCAAAACCAACAACAATATTTTCTCCAAAGTTCTTATGTACTTCAAAGAATGAGTCAGCGTCTATGATCCCTTCAATTACCTCACGCATATCGTAAGGCTGGTTTGGGTTTTCGGGTACAATAGTGTTTAGCACCTCTCGCTCTTCGTTGCCGGATGTAGTGTAAGGCAGAGAAGGAGGGAGGTCTTCGCAATTCTGAGGTATATAGCTCAGAAGTTTCTTAATATAGTTGATACACTCTACCTCGTTGGCACAGGAAAAGTGCGTAACACCGCTTTTGGTGCTATGTGTACTGGCACCTCCCAGCTCTTCAGAGGTAACATTTTCATGTGTAACGGTTTTTACAACGTTAGGGCCAGTTACAAACATGTAGGAGGTGTTTTCCACCATCATAATAAAATCGGTGATGGCCGGTGAGTATACTGCGCCGCCGGCACACGGTCCCATGATAGCAGAAATCTGGGGAATAACTCCTGATGCCAGTGTGTTGCGGTAAAAGATATCGGCATAGCCACCCAAAGAAACAACGCCCTCCTGAATACGCGCTCCGCCCGAATCGTTCAGTCCAATTACCGGAGCACCATTTTTCATGGCCAGCTCCATAATTTTCACAATTTTTTCGGCATGTGTTTCGGAGAGGGAGCCTCCTAATACTGTAAAATCCTGAGAGAATATATATACTGCACGGCCGTTGATGGTGCCATAACCTGTGACTACTCCGTCTCCCAGATAATATTGTTTATCTAAACCAAAGTCTTTTGAGCGGTGCATTACAAATTTGCCGATTTCTTCAAAAGAATTTTCGTCGAGCAGTAAATGAATGCGATCTCGTGCAGTTAATTTTCCTTTTGCATGCTGTGCGTCTATTCTGTCTTGTCCTCCTCCTAAAAGTGCTTCAGCATTTTTGCGTTCCAGCGTTTCTATTTGACTCTGCCTGATTTCTCCTGCCATTTAAATCTTAATTGCTTGATAACCTAATTTGGTGTGAATAGAATCCAAATTTAGTAAAAATACAATATTATATATTTAGACTTCTTCTGAATTATTAAAGTGCAAAATATAAAAAAATAAGGGCCGCCTTATAGGGCGACCCTTATTGATATACTTATGCTGAATTAGTCGTTCGACTTGTCGTTGCCTGATCCGGAAGATTTGCTTGGTTCAGTTGTTTCTTCGTCATCGTCGGAAGCGCTACTGGCTTTTTTGCCACTGCTTTTCTTCGATTTAAAAGTTAACTGCTCTTTGCCTTCTTCATGATCCACCAGCAGAACATCACCCTGCGCTACCTCTGCTTTCAGTATCTCCTCCGCAATCGGATCTTCGATATATTTCTGAATAGCACGGTTTAACGGACGAGCACCATACTTCGGATCATATCCTTTGTCTGCCACAAAATCTTTTGCCTTGTCTGTTAGCTCGATGCTGTAGCCAAGCGTTTCGATTCTGGTGAACAGTTTGCCAAGCGACAGCTCAATGATTTTGTGCATGTCTTCACGGTTAAGTGAGTTAAACACAATTACATCATCCAAACGGTTCAGGAACTCAGGAGAGAATGTTTTTCTCAATGCACTGGCAATAGTACCTTTCATGATATCATCCACATTCTCAGAACGTGTTTTAGACATGAAACCTATACCGGCACCAAAGTCCTGTAAGTCGCGGGCACCGATGTTAGATGTCATAATGATGATCGTGTTACGGAAGTCAACCTTACGGCCTAATCCGTCTGTCAGAATACCATCGTCTAACACCTGTAGCAACAGATTATATACATCCGGGTGAGCTTTCTCAATCTCGTCGAGCAATACCACAGAATATGGCTTACGACGGATTTTCTCAGTCAGCTGGCCACCTTCTTCGTAGCCTACGTATCCTGGAGGCGCTCCAACCAAGCGGGATACACTGAATTTCTCCATGTACTCACTCATGTCGATGCGAACCAGGGCATCATCTTTATCGAACAGGTACGTAGCCAACACTTTGGCAAGCTCTGTTTTACCTACACCTGTCGGGCCCAAGAACACGAACGAACCAATTGGCTTTTTCGGATCTTTTAAACCAACGCGTGTACGCTGAATGGCTTTAACCAATTGCTGGATAGCCTTATCCTGGCCAATTACTTTCCCTTTAAGCTCTTCGCCCATGTTCAGTAATTTCTGGCCTTCTTTCTGAGCGATACGTTTAACAGGAATACCTGTCATCATGGCAATAACTTCTGCCACATTTTCCTCTTTTACTGTATAGCGCTTCTTCTTGGTTTCTTCTTCCCAGTTGCGTTTCGCAGTTTCGAGCTGATCGATCAGTTTTTTCTCTTTATCGCGGAGTTGGGCAGCCTCTTCATATTTCTGGCTCTTCACAACGCGGTTTTTCTCTACCTTGATATTCTCAATCTGCTCTTCCAGCTTCAGGATATCCTCTGGTACAACAATATTGTTAATGTGTACACGGGCACCGGCTTCATCCAGAATATCAATTGCTTTATCTGGTAAGAAACGGTCGCTCATATAGCGGTCACTCAACTTCACGCAGGCCTCAATGGCTTTATCGGTGTAGTTAACGTGGTGGTGGTCCTGGTACTTGTCTTTGATGTTATTTAAGATCTCGATTGTTTCTTCCGGAGAAGTAGGATCAACCATAACAATCTGGAAACGACGGGCTAAGGCACCATCTTTCTCGATGTACTGGCGGTATTCATCCAGCGTAGTAGCACCGATGCATTGAATCTCGCCACGGGCAAGTGCAGGCTTGAACATGTTAGAGGCATCCAGCGAACCTGAAGCGCCGCCAGCACCTACGATGGTGTGCAGCTCGTCAATAAACAGGATCACGTCCGGAGATTTTTCCAGTTCGTTCATCACTGCTTTCATGCGCTCCTCGAACTGACCACGGTATTTTGTGCCAGCTACCAGAGAAGCAAGATCGAGGGTAACAACGCGTTTGTTGAAAAGCACACGGCTTACCTTCTTCTGAATAATACGCAGGGCAAGGCCTTCAGCAATAGCTGTTTTACCTACACCAGGCTCCCCAATCAAAATAGGGTTGTTCTTTTTGCGGCGGCTAAGTACCTGGGCCACACGCTCAATTTCTTTTTCGCGACCTACAATCGGGTCCAGTTTGTCTTCTTCAGCAAGTTTGGTCAGGTCACGTCCGAAGTTATCCAGCACAGGAGTGCGAGACTTCTCGCCGGCTTTCTTGCTAGAACTGCCAGAGCGTGAGGAAGAAGAACTTCCAAACAATTTGTCTGAATCATCAGAATCGTCGGTATCTGATGATGCCAGGGGATTATTGCTGTGATAATCCAATGAGTCTCTTATTGCTTCGTAATTCACATTAAATTTCGCTAGAATTTGAGAAGATATATTGTCTTCATCCCGCAGGATGGATAATAAGAGGTGCTCTGTGCCAATAATGTCACTCTTGAAGATTTTGGCCTCCAGGTATGTTATTTTAAGCACCTTCTCAGTCTGTTTTGTAAGCGGAATACTACCCGTAATATTGCTGCCTTGTGAAGCCGTGTTTCGTGTAGCCTGCTCTAAAGCGTACTTTAGTTCATCTATCGAAACACCCAGCTTTTTGAGCAGAGCAATGGCAGTACCTTCTCCTTCCCGGATCATGCCCAGTACTAGATGTTCAGTACCAATGTAGTCATGCCCAAGACGAATAGCTTCCTCACGGCTGAGTGAGATAACCTCTTTCACTCGGTTTGAGAATTTAGCTTCCATGTATACTCCTATAAAAAATAAAAAGTCAGAATGTAATTAATTGATTGAGGCCAACAGGAAAAGCCCTAAATTCTAACAAGCCGTAGGGTGTAAATGTTCACCAAATCGGCAGCCTTACAGGCTTTTATAGTAAAAAGGAAAGTGACTTTGGTCCCTGTGTAAACAACAAGTCAATTATACTCAGTTCTTGTACAAATTGTTTGCCAAATACTTGTGTATAGGGTTTTACGTGCAAATTGTCATGATAGATTTTGGGATGTATTTTATTTCTAACATCCAGCACGTTTTCCGGTACCTCTACCAGGTATTTATCTGTAAACTGAAGCGGTTTCTCCAGTTTCATAAATTTAAAATAAAGCCGTAATAAATCAACATTCAGGTCGAATAAATATTTAGGCTGGCGTTCGTACACTTCCCGGATATAATCGCTGTAGTACTCAAAAAAAGGAGCACGTCCGTAAGCCGATTGTATTGTACGCCAATGCACATTAAACCACTTCTGGCTGTAATCTATCTCAATGGATGTAATAATGGTTTTGTCTTTGCTGTTTCCGCGGCGGATTGGTATGCTTAGCGGCACAACGCCTTGCGTTGTGAGCACATGACAGCGGTTGCGGTAACTTTGCTTTATATAATTTTCATGCGCCTCAATCTGTATACTTTCAGAGCGAATAGCGTGCCAGAAGTAGCTTACAGGAGGATTATATTGTATTTCTGAAAGAAGAACCAAGGTGAGTTAGATAGTTAAAGAGTTAGAAAGTTGGAGAGTGATTTTTTTTTATCCTTTGCCACAGAATCTTTTGTCTGGCATCTAGTACACAGTCAACCTAGCTTCCGAATAAAAATTTAAGATTAACTGGAGGAAAATGATCATTGGGTCATTCATTTCTAATTCATAATTTTTAATTTCTAATTTCTAATTTGATGCTGATACCTGATGCTGCTAAATAAGCACGAATTCTGGGATTTCATAATCCGATGCAGGGTTGTACCTTTGTGGTTCGTTTAGACTTTGTGAAGAAACTACCTCATATACCAATACTCTATTATCCTTTATGGTGGCTCCTTAAAGGTTTGTCCTTACTGCCGCTACCTGTCTTGTATATCTTCGCAAATGTTTTATTTCTGCTGGTATACCATGTGGTTGGCTACCGGAAAAAGGTGGTAATACAGAATTTAAGTAATTCTTTTCCCGAAAAGAGCAAGCAGGAGATACATGAAATAGCCAAAGATTTTTACAGGCAGTTTGCAGATCTGGTTGTGGAGATTTTGAAGCTGGCCTCAATGAAAGCAGCTGAAATGCGTAATAGAATAACCTTTGCAAACCAGGAGGTGCTGGACCGGTTTGTGAAGCAGGGAAAGCCTGCCATTACCATGGGCTCCCACTCTGGCAACTGGGAGTGGATACTCTCGGCCGGGGCAGTACAATTCGAATTTCCGGCAGAAGGTATTTACAAACCGCTCCATAATCCGTTTTTTGAGGAATTCATGCTTTACCTTCGTTCTCGCCTGGGGGCCAGGTTAATAAAGATGAAAGATACAATGCGTGATTTTGTTAAGAACAAAAGGATTCCACGCGTTATTGCCATGCTATCGGACCAGACACCTCCTTTAGGGGAGATACAGTACTGGACTGATTTCCTTAACCAGGATACGGCTTTTTATGTAGGTGCTGAAAAGCTGGCGAATACATTTGGCTACCCCGTTCTTTTTCTGGACGTGTACCGCACGAAGCGGGGCTATTATACCCTTACGTTTGATGTATTGTCTGATGGCGTCGATAAACCTGCAGAAGGCGAGTTCCCTGTTACAGAAGCTTTCGCCCGCAGGCTTGAAAAGTCTATACAACGAGCTCCCGCCAACTACCTCTGGACGCATAAACGCTGGAAGCACAAGCGGCCTGATGCAGTAAAGGAATAGATCCGAAGATGTGATTGAAAGTATTTTAGCTTCACATCATAGATATTGTTCTATATCTCCGGCACCTTCGCGGAGTACCTCAAAATTATTGGTGGCATCCACTACTGTAGAGGCAATGTTGTTTCCATAGCCGCCATCAATCACCATATCCACCAGGTTTTTAAACTTCTCATAAATTAGCTCAGGGTCTGTAGTATACTCCAGCACTTCATCGTCGTCGTGTACAGAGGTAGACAAAATAGGATTGCCAAGTTCCCGAACCAGGCTCAAGGCAATATTATTGTCTGGCACACGAATACCTACTGTTTTCTTTTTGCTGCCGGCATAGCGCGGAACTTTGCTGCTGGCATCCAGTACAAAAGTAAAGGGCCCGGGCAGCGCCTTCTTCATAATTTTATAGGAAGGCGTATCTACCTTGGCATAATCTGAGATATGGGTAAGGTCGGAGCAAATGAAGGAAAGGTTTACTTTATCAGGTTTAACTCCTTTTATCTGGCACACACGTTCTACAGCTCTTGTATTATGAATATCGCAGCCAATGCCATAGATGGTATCAGTTGGGTAAATAATAATACCGCCATTGCGCAGAATGTCTACAGCCTCCAGAATCTTCTTCTGCTGCGGGTTGTCGGGGTGTATCTGTGTGAAAACTGCATTTGCCATACTGGTAAGTTATAGGTTAAATGAATTTCTGTCCTGATGATTCAGTTTACTATACTGAAAGAAAGGCTTAAGCGTTTTTGCTACAGCCTTTAGATTTAAAGCTGACCAGGCAGTATAAAGTTAGGTTTAACCACCTCCTATCTAATTCACTTTGTACTGAATTAGATAATATCTGTTAAATTTGACCCTGAAAATGGAGGTGCTGTTGGTTAGCCCTCCAAAGGCTCCTTTACAAATTATGACTAAAAAAGTCGCATATCCCAGAAAAAAGAAAAGTAACCTGATCCCAGGCCTGGTTGTCTTATTCCTGTTCCTGTTTGTTTCCTTTTCTTATTATGCCTACCAAATTGTGTATACGCCCAATGTAGACACAAAAGGCAAAGAAACCTATGTTTATATACCGACAGGGGCCACCTACGAGCAAGCAATGGCTGCGGTGGAGGCAACTAAATCCATTATCGATCCTTTGTCTTTCCATTTTATGGCTAAACTTATGGATTACGATAAGCTGGTAAAGCCCGGCCGTTACAAAGTAGAAAATGGCTGGAGCAACCGCCAGCTTATTGGTGTGCTGCGCCTGGGTGAGCAAACCCCTCTTAACCTGACATTTAACAATATCCGCCTAAGGAGCCAGCTGGCCGAGAGGCTAGCTTCTGAACTGGAGCCGGGTGTGGCGGAAATTGACAGTCTGCTGAACGACCAGGCTTACCTGGAAACGCTGGGCTTTGATACTACAACGGTGGTGGCAATGTTTATACCGAACACATATGAGGTATACTGGACAACCACAGCTACCGGTTTAATGGAGCGAATGAAGGCAGAGTATGATAAATTCTGGACAGCCGAGCGCAAAGCAAAGGCAGACAAATTAGGTTTATCTCAGAAAGAAGTTTCTACACTGGCTTCTATAGTGCAGGCGGAGCAGGCCAGGCATGCTGATGAAAGACCGCGGGTTGCTGGTGTATACCTCAACCGCCTGAAGCGCGGGATGTTGCTGCAGGCCGATCCTACTGTTGTATTTAGTGTAGGCGATTTTAGCATCAGGCGCGTATTAAACGTGCACTTGCAGCACGACTCGCCTTACAACACTTATAAGTACAAAGGTTTGCCGCCAGGGCCTATTAATGTGCCTACCATCTCTGCTATAGATGCCGTGCTAAACCCGGAGCAGCATAATTACCTTTATTTCTGCGCAAAGGATGACTTCTCAGGATACCATGCCTTTGCTACCACAGAGTCTGAGCATTTAGCCAACGCCCGTCGCTTTCATAAAGCTATGAACGAGCGTAATATTATGAAATAATTACACTGGACAAAAACTGCTAGGCAAAGGCTAAAATCTAATGTTTTAGAATCTTTTGCATCTTGTGAATAAACTCCCTTATCAAGGAAAATATGTTTGAATCAGAAGTACAGATACGGGTGCGATATGCCGAAACAGATCAGATGGGCTATGTATACTATGGCAATTATGCCGCCTACTACGAGGTAGCCCGTACCGAGGTGTTTCGCAGGTTGGGTATACATTACAAGGAGATGGAGGCGACAGGTACCATGATGCCGGTACTGGAGCTGAAGTGTAAATACATACGGCCAGCTAAATACGACGACCTGCTTACCATTAAGCTGCTTCTGAAAAATAAACCGACAGGTTCTCGTATACTTTTTGAGTACGAGGTATATAACGAATCGCAGACACTCCTGAATGTAGGCGAAACAACCATGGTGTTTGTCGATATGAAATCGGGGCGGCCGACAGCGGTGCCGGATCTTATACACCAGAAGTTAGATGCTTATTTTAGCGAATGAGGCTGAACCAACAATATTTAAAGCGCCGCAGGGCGTACCGGAAGTTTATCGTTTTTCTGAAGAAGTGGCGTTTCAATAACGGACAGTCTTCGGTATACGATGTGGCCGATGTGCTGGTAGGAGAACTGCGGGGCGATTCTGTTACAAAGCGTGCTTCTTATATGGCCTTTAATTTTACATTGGCTATTTTCCCAACCATCATTTTCCTGTTCACGCTTATCCCTTATATTCCGAGTATTCTTTCTCTGGATTTAGGTGCAAGTATCTTAAACTTCCTGGCAGATTTTATGCCCGAAGAAATGTACTCAGTCGCTTATGGCACCATTAACGACATTGTAAGTACGCCAAGAGGAGGGTTGTTATCCTTCGGGTTTCTTTTTGCACTGATCTTGTCTACAAATGGCATTATGTCGCTGATGGATGCCTTTGATAAGAAGTATAAGACCTTTTATAAGCGCAGTTACATCAGGAAACGGATTATAGCTACTGTGCTCACCTTTACACTTGCTTTTATTCTTTTGCTGGCAGTTTCGGCAATCTTCTTTGGGCAATGGATTCTGGATATCCTGGTTTTCTATGAAATTGTAACTGAAAGCTATACCTATACTTTATTGGTTATGCTTAAATATGTAGCTATTATTCTGCTTTTCCTGCTGGCTACTGCCCTTATTTATTATTATGTGCCTGCTATAGAAGATAAATGGCCTTTTTTTTCAGCTGGTGCCGTGGTGGCCACCTGTCTGATTTTCCTGGTGTCGATGATCTTCTCATTATACATCAGTGCTTTCGATTCCTACAATAAATTTTATGGTTCTATTGGTGCTTTAATCGGTCTGATGATCTGGTTGGACTTTATTTCAATGATCCTGATCCTGGGCTTTGAAATAAACGTGAGTATCGATTCGGTTACCAAAAGGCTGATCAGCAGAGGCCCTAAGCTGGTGAATAGATAGGAAGCTGCTTGCAAACAATTACTGTTTCAATCATATATCAAAAGTGCTATCTTTCTGAAAGAAAACTTCTGCTTGAGGTTTAGTCGTTCATAGTTTAAAGAGATGGCCTTCCGTAAATTAATTTCCCTGCAGCAACTGTATCGGGGTGCTGTTGATACCTTTCTCACATATCCTTTTGCCTTGTTATCTGCTATAGGAGGTACGGCTGCTGCTATCTGGCGCGCCGAAATCAGTTATGATAAACTGCACCTGTATCCTTACCTGGACAAGCTGATGCTGCTTGGTGCGCTAGGCCTGGTGCTCTTTTTTGTAATAGAGTTGGTTGTGCAGCGCTACAAGTTTGGAGGTGCAAAGCGATGGCTGTTCCTTTTCCTGGGAATCCTTTTTCTGGCAGTATACTATGGGCTTCTTCCTAAGCAGGTAGAGGGGCCGCAATGGCTCCGTTTTCTGATGTTGTCACTGGTATTGCACTTAGCGGCTTCTTATGTCATGTTCCTAAACAGCAAAGAAGAAAATGCGTTCTGGCAGTTTAATAAAGCCCTTTTCTTGCGGCTGCTTACTACTGTGCTGTATTCAGCTGTACTTTATATAGGCGTTGCAATAGCTGTTCTGGCTTTAGAGAAACTGTTCTCTGTGGATGTGTCGCAAAATTTCTATTTTCAGCTGTGGCTGTTTATGGTGGGCGTGTTCAATACCTGGTTTTTCCTGGCAGGCGTGCCTACGAACGTGCAGGAGTTGGAGCAGGAACACCAGTACCCGAAAGGGCTGAAGGTGTTCACGCAGTTCGTGCTTTTGCCCTTGGTAAGTCTGTATCTGGTAATTCTGTACTTATACTTTGGCAAAATTATAATACAATGGCAGTGGCCGAATGGGTGGGTTTCGGTATTAGTCCTTTGTTTTTCTGTAGCAGGTATCTTATCGCTGCTGTTGATACATCCTGTCAGGCAGCACGAAGGGAATACCTGGATGCGCACATTTATAAAGTGGTTTTACAGAGCACTTTTTCCTCTGATTATCCTGCTACTGCTGGCGATCTGGCGGAGAGTTTCTGAGTATGGCATTACAGAACCTCGCTATGTGGTACTTGTGCTGGCTTTATGGTTATTCTGTACGGCCTTGTACTTTCTTTTCAGCAAGCAAAAGAATATCAAATTTATACCTGTTACACTTAGTATTGTAATCCTTACAGGTGCCTTCGGGCCCGCTGTAAATGCTTTTCATATTTCAGAATGGAGCCAGGTAAAGCGGTTGGAGTACCTGTTAAAGCAAAACAATTTGCTTGTGGGTGATCATGTAAGTAGCATCAGCAATAACAAACCAAAGGCTAAAACAGAAGCTGAGATCAGCGCTATTGTACGATACCTGGTGGAAATGCATGACCCAAGGGTACTGCAGCCATGGTTCAGGCAAGACCTTGATTCCTTGCTTACCGCACAGGCTGATACAATGAGTTGGAGCCGGTGGGCCCGGCAGGAAGCGCAGGCGAAAGAGCTGGTAGCCATGATGGGCTTAAACTATCGAAACCAATACGAGGGGTATGCTGAGAGTGTTATTAGCTATCATTCTTTTAAGCTTGATAAAGAGGCTTCTTATAAAGTACAAGGATACGATTATTTTATTCCTGCATTTTTATTGAGTTCGAATGTGCAAACCGAATACAGGCACAAAAGCTTTTCACTTGGCGGCAATCCGTTCATGGGCGAATTAGAGCCGGATAAAGGTGCTCTGGAGTTTAGATATTATGATGATACACTGGTGTTGAACCTGCAGCCATACCTGCAGCAGACAAATGAATCTGGTGTTGAAAATTTGCCTGAAGCAGAAATGACGCATTACTTACAAGGAAAGCGGGTAGAGGTAAAGGTACTGTTGCAAAACATATGGATAAACTATAGCGAGAAAGGCAAGGAGTTAATGCAGGTAGAATGTGCTGTTTTTGTAAAGCAGAAGGAATAAAATTTTGTTGTTTATAATCAGTTGTTTATCGCTTAATGTGCTAAACCTGCGAAAAAATATTGTCGTATAGTTTTGATAATTCGAAACAGTGATATACTTTTGTGCACGATTAATACAGAGAGTTGGCAGAGTGGTCGAATGCGGCGGTCTTGAAAACCGTTGACTGTAACAGGTCCGGGGGTTCGAATCCCTCACTCTCTGCTGGTAGGAATACCAAAATCAGCAAAAAGCCCGTAAATCATTGATTTACGGGCTTTTTCGTTTCTGCACCCTTGCTAAATCATTCAGTTTTTCTCTATCCTAAGGAGTACAATTCGGATACCAAAAGCCAAAAATAATTTTGGTATCCGAATTTGTTGTATCCTTCTGATTTTCAGAAAGATGTACATGTTGTGTACATCTTGTGGAGCCTGTAAATGAATGTTAACTTAAACAGTAAAAGGAGGAAACGAAATGGACACTAAAATCAGCATCCTGTTCTACGGCAAAAAATCCAGGACCACCAGCGACAACCTGCTGCCCATCTACCTGCGCGTCACCATCAACGGGAAGAGGTTCGAAACCTGCACACACAGTCACGTCGCCCCCGGAAAATGGTCCGTGGAAGCAGGGCGCGTGAAGGGTAACACAGAGGAAGCCAGGAGGGTTAACGCCTACCTGGACATGCTCAGGTCCAAGGTGTACGCATACCAGCAGGAGCTTCTGCAGGAAGGGAAACCGGTCACAACAGGGACAGTCCGGGACAAGTGGCTGGGGGTGGAGGAGAAGCCCGTCATGCTACTGGAGGTTTTCCAGCAGCACAACGAGCGTATGGAGAAAATGGTGGGGAAAGATTACGCTCCTGGAACCTTGGAACGTTACAGAACTTCCCTGTTGCATACCAGCAGTTTCATAGAGTGGAAGTACAAGGCAGCGGATATCGACGTGAGGAAGCTCGATTTCGGGTTTATCTCCGACTACGAGTTCTGGCTCAAGAGCGTCAGGGGCTGCGCCCACAATACCACCATGAAGTACTTGGGCAACTTTAAGAAGGTGATCCACATCTGCCTGAGGAACGGCTGGCTGCAGCTCGACCCCTTCCTGGGCTTCAAGATGAGCAAAAAGGAGGTGGTGCGGGCTTTCCTCTCCAAAGAAGAGCTGCAGCGGATGGCGGCAAGGGAGTTCGGTATGGAGCGGCTCAGCCAGGTGCGGGACATCTTCCTGTTCAGCTGCTTCACCGGCCTGGCCTACGCCGACGTGCAGAAACTCAGGCGTTCGGAGATCGTCACCGGCCCGGATGGAGGGAAGTGGGTCTACACCAGCCGTCAGAAGACCGACACGATCTCCAGGATCCCCCTGCTGCCTATGGCCCTGACCATTCTGGAGAAATATGAAAAGCACCCGCAGTGCCTGAACCAGGACAGGGTGCTCCCCGTGTTGAGTAACCAGAAGATGAACGCCTACCTCAAGGAGATAGCAGACCTGTGCGGTATCGGCAAACCCTTGACCTTCCACATCGCCCGCCATACCTTCGCCACCACCGTCACGCTCTCCAACGGGGTGCCCATTGAGTCGGTGAGCAGGATGCTGGGCCACACCAATATTAAAACCACGCAGCATTACGCCAAGATACTGGACCAGAAGGTGAGCCAGGACATGCAGCAACTGAAGGAGAAGCTCAAATTGTAGTATTAGGTTGAAAAGATGGTTGAGGTTAAGAATCTTTATCTGATGTCAACTGACTCGGGGAAGTTGAAAAAAGGGGCTACAAAACCCCTTTATCTGCCATAGAGTAGTAACCCTCACTGGTGAGGATGATGTGGTCCAGAACGACAATGTCGAGCAGTTCTCCACCCTGCTTCATCTTCTTTGTCAGCTGTAGGTCTGCCGCGCTGGGGGTGAGGTTGCCCGAGGGGTGGTTGTGGCAGAGTAAGATGGAGGAGGAGCAGGCTTTCAGGGCCGTCACGAAGATGAGCTTAGGATCGGCCACCGTGCCAGCCACGCCTCCCGTGGAAGTTTCGTAGATGCCCAGCACCCGGTTGGCCCTGTTGAGTAGCATCACCTTAAACTGCTCGACAAACTCAATTTTGCCGGAATCCCGGCTTTGCTTGAGCGCCTGGTTACAGTCGGCTGAGCAGGTGATTAGTTGTCTTGCAGAGGGTTTACTTTGGGGCAGTAGGAGAGCTTTATCACTGCTACTTTGGAAAAGGAGGAGTTTTTAAGAAGCTTTACCATAATTTTTGTCTTTGTAGCGTCAGGAATTGATTATGGTGCCCCACCTGCCTTCGGGACGGACTATGGGTCAGGCGGAGATGGAAAAAATGCGGAGACTCCACCGCAGGTGGATACCCATTTTGTTTGGACGACCTTGTCCCTTGTCAGGCGCGGATGGCTACCTTTGCCATAATATGAATGGCGTCAGATTTATACTTCAATTGTCTTGCAAGATGCTGCTTACAGTCGCTGTTCTTTGACCATCACCCTTACTGCTAAGCTGTTGAGATGTTGTACATGATTTGCTAGAAGGTACATTCAGGTAACTAACAACCTGTACCTTCTCAACATTTGGGCAGCCTTAATTATTAGTTTAAGAATAGATGTTTTGTAGGAAGATTTATTGGATAACGATAGCCCTATGTGTAATAGCTACAACTTAGTCTTAAATACTGGTTTGTACAGTAATTACATCATCTCACAGGCAAGAGAGTAGAGTTTACCAAGTATTTGTTGGATTGTGAACGATTGCCAACAGGTTTTTGTACCTTTAGTGCATGCGCTTTGCCTATAGCTAGTTTGCCTTTACAACGGGCGTGGTGCATTAACCTGTTGATTTTAAGCCTGCCTGTATCGTAGCTTGTATTTGTGCTCTTCGAATTGATGCAATTTTGATTGCGTAATGCACAAAGAGGAGCGACTAACAGAGGTGAGGGCCACCAAGAAGCGGTACGACACCATTATCGCCAGACTGCTAAACACAGCAGCCACCTATAAGGCGATTTTCCCTCAGTTGGCTGCCATTGAGGTATTTTTGGATAGCACTTATACAGAGGTAGGCGAGGAAGTCGATTGTTTGGTAAAGCTCGATGAGCTGTGCCTGTACTTCCAGGAACTGAGCGTTAACTGCTATATTTTTCGCCACCTCTACCATAACCTATGCATAGATGTGGGTGCAGTGAAAAACGATACTCCCCCATTTAACTTGGGAGACATTTACATCGTCTTACCTAAATAAAGCATCAACTGTCAGTTGTGATGGTAGCTTCATCTGTTGCTCTGTAAGATGATATAGGAACTGTTACACTTATTTCATCGTCTTCCAAAGGTTGTTTCATCCTTCTGCAACAAAAAAATTGCCTAATCCTTTTAAAAAGGCTTATTCAGAACCCTGTCTATAGCGGCAGAAGGTCCTGTGAAGAGATTGCCAGTTTATCAACTGGTGATTTATTTAGCACCGGGGCATATAAGCTTTAAGAGAGATGGCGTCCGGCTTTGGTCTGAATCGGTTTGGCAGGACAGCCACTTGTATAAGAGCAAATGATAACCTTTGGTAAAAGCCTTTAAAATTCAGAGGGAGAACCTGTTACAGGTTCTCCCTCTGAATTTAAGTAACTATAGTAGTTGATCTTTACTATTTATCAAACGCTTTCTTTAGTTCCCCTACAGCCAGTTCCTGCGCCTCTGCGGCGGCAGGCACTACTGTAGCCATACCGAAGAACTCATGCGTAACACCTTCAAAAACCTCTGAAGTCACGGCCACACCTGCTTCCTCCAGTCTGTCGGCATACATCTGGCCCTCGCTCTGCAACGGGTCTATTTCAGCGTTGATGACCGTGGCAGCAGGCAATCCCTGCAGATCAGGGGCATCCACCAACGAAATCCAGGGCTTTTGTGCATCTTCGGGCGAGCTGAGGTACTTGTCGAAAAACCACCTCATCAAAGGCTCATTTAAAGGCTTCGCATCTTCATACATCTGGTAAGAAGGCGTGTCAAAATTATAGCCTGCTATGGGGTACACCAGCAACTGATGCACCGGGATTTGCATGTTTCTGTCGCGGGCCATCATGCTCACGGCAGCGGCCAGGTTACCACCGGCACTCTCACCGGCCACGGCTATACGTGCAGGATCAATATGGATAGTGGCGGCATTGTTTACGACCCATGCATAAGCGGCATAAGAGTCTTCGTGCGCCGTGGGGAACTTATGCTCCGGGGCCTGACGGTAGGCCACCGATACAACCACCGCACCCGCCTTCTCTGCCAGCGCCCTGGCTGATGCATCGTAGGTGTCAATGCCGGCAATCACCCAGCCACCTCCATGGTAGTACACTATCCCGGGCAAAGGTTCTGTTGCATTGCGCGGGGTGTAGGTCCGGATGTGAATGCTTCCCCCATCCACAGGAATTTCCATTCCTGCGGTGTCTACCTGCGAAGGCGGCATCGGAATATGATTGTTTTCCATCACGGCCATAACGGCATCGGCAGCGGTAGGGGCCTGGCGTGCCTCCTGGGCGGACAGTTCATGCAGCGGCGGGCCAGTCTGCAGGCTGTCGAGCGCTTCTATCACCGCCAGCATCTCATCACCGATCGTAGGTCCCCACTCAGGTCTGGGCCCATCGGGCTCTATACCGGTATGTATGTCATCATCGTTACAGGAGGCCATAAAAGCCACCATGCCGACCAGCGCGAACTGGCACCACCTTTGTTTCCACGTGCCCGTACGGATTGATTCCTGTATCAAAGCGATAGCTGTTTTCATAGATTCTACTTTCATAAATGTGCAATTTGTTCAAGTTATTCTCTACAACATACGGCGCTGTTGCAATCCATAGCTTTAAGCGACTTGAAAAAAGTACAATTGTGGCAGAAAATCCTGGTGAAACTCCCCGTAGGGTAAGCTAACGGTACAAGGGAATAAGGAACATGTTCAGCAACATAAGGGCTTTACCTTTTATCCAGCGGAGAGCGTTCTTGCGCCTTTTGCAGCTCTTCGTTGTTGGTTAGGTCAAGGCGTAGCGGCGTGAGGGATACATAGCCGTGGTCTACGGCCCAGCGGTCTGTGCCTTCTTCGGTTTCTTCTACCGGGATCACCGTAAACCAGAAGTGCTCGCGCCCCATCGGATCTTTCCCAGGCACCACCTTGCCGTCATAATGGCGCAAGGACTGCCTGGCCCAGCAGAGGCCCTTTGCGTTGACTGGAATGTTTATGTTAACCAGCGAGAGATCCGTTTGCGGCAACAGAAGCTCCAGCGATTGCCTGACGAAAGGCTTGATAGATGTAAAATCCGGTTCGTCGCGGGTAACAGGAGTACTGAAGGCGATGCCTCTGCAGCCGAACAAGGCCGCCTGTTTGGCTGCAGCCAGTGTGCCTGAGTGCCAGGCCGAATTGCCCAGGTTCGTCCCCAGGTTGATTCCTGATAGCACGACGTCGGCCTTGTGCTCCAGATGAAAGAGCCCCAGCGCCACGCAATCGGCTGGCGTTCCGTTGACCCGATAAGCCTCGAAACCTTCTATGGGCGTGCGTTTGTACATCAGCGGCCGAGTTGCCGTAATGGCATGCCCCATGGAAGACTGCTCTACATCAGGTGCCACAATAAGTACCTCCCCAAACTCAGAAGCTACCTGGGCCAGGGCCAGAATGCCCGGGCTATAAATTCCGTCATCGTTTGCTATCAGAATCCGCATTTACAACAAGTTTAAAATTTAAGACTTCGGCCAGAGATAACCCGCCGGTAGGCATTGCCGTTATCAAACAGCCAACATTTACGTTTCTCATACTGGTTTATGGCTACACGAGTTACCTTACTGCACAATCCAGGAGCTGGGTTTGAGCGTTATTCAGCAGAGGAACTGCTCCGGCTGCTGCATCAGAAGGGATATGAAGTATCCTATACTTCGGCAAAAGAAGATTATGAAGATGCTTTAAAAACACCGGGAGATGCAGTGGTGGTAGCCGGCGGGGACGGCACGGTACAGAAGATCGCAAAGCACCTGATAGGGCATGATGTACCGATAGGTTTGCTGCCCCTTGGCACAGCCAACAACATTGCGGCAACATTAGGCATTGCCGGAGAACCCGCAGAGATCATCTCCGGTTGGGATCTAGCCAACCTTCACGCATTCAATGTTGGACAGGTGATCGGGCCGGAGGGTGCCTCTTACTTCTTTGAGTCGGTGGGCGCAGGGCTGTTTCCCAGGCTGATCCGGAAGCGCGAGGATGAAAAGAAAGAAAAAGCGAGCCGCGAAGAAGAACTGGAAGACGCACTGCTGCATCAAAAGGAGATCGTAAACAGCTACCGGTCGCATGCCTGCACTATAAGATTAGACGGAGAAGTGCTTTCCGGGGACTACCTGATGGTGGAGGTGATGAACATTAAATATGCCGGCCCTAATATGGAGCTGGCACCGGAGGCAACTCCCAGCGATGGCCTGCTGGATGTCGTGCTGATTCGGGAAGATGAGCGGGAACAGTTCTCAACTTTCCTGACCAGGTGCCTGAACGGGCATGAGAATAGCTGGTTACCGCAGGTAAGACAGGTTCGGAAAGTGGAGGTGGAGTGGCAGGGGAAGCATTACCACATCGACGACACGGCGCATGAGGCAGAGGGACCTGTCCATCTGGAAGTGCAACTGCTACCGCAAGGCCTTCTGTTTTTGTGAACCTGATCAGCGTCTTGCCTGATGTGGGGCATGCCATGGGGGCTTGCCGGCTTCTAAGGCGGAGCGAGGCTTAGGGTCTCCAGCTACTTCCGCCGTTAGCACCATATCCGGCCGAAGACCGGTACCTGCAGTGGTCCATGACGTTTATCTTTCTCAACCGGCAGCCTGCTCAAGTTCGGGTGGTGACAAGGAGGCGTCATGAGGCTGCGCAGCTAGCCCAGGGTTTTCCAGAACCAAGCTGCAATTGCCGGACTGTGGTGGCAGAAGAGTGTCAGTGGGCGGGGCGACGTCTTTCCATGGGTCTGGCTAGGGCAGGTACGCTTGTTCCCTTCGTGGATGAACCACAGCAAGCGGATTTTCCATTAGCCGTAAAGCACCTCTTGGGATAGGTACCACCGAGGGAAGAAAGCGTGCTTTTATAACCAAAAGCGGGGTAAGCTTCAACACGCGCTGTCTAGCAATCGGAGGATAGGCTGGGATAGAAGGGGGAGACCCATATTTAGTAGCCAGGCCGGGAAACGTTTCCTATGCCACTACGTTACTTTCAAGGCCAGGGATCGCACGGACCATTGCCTGGCCGCATCTAGTGAAAACTTAAAACAAACCATGACAAAAGACAAAGCCTATTACTTGGACAAAATCAGCGGCATGAAGCAGCGCCAGCTGGAAAAGCTTACCACCAAGGAGAACTCCCTATTCCAGGACTACCTGCAGGAAGACGGAACGCTGGACCTGGAGAGGATTGCCGAAACCGATGAGGTGAACCTGAAGATCCTGTATGCAGAGCTTGATGAACTGGAGGCTGGGGAGGAGGTAGATTAGCTTCTAACCGGCACGTGTATCTCTTTGCATGGGCCTTCTCATGCGTGTCAACCGCTGGCAAAGACTTGTAATGCAGCCGGTACAGTTCGGTACAGGCTGCATTGCTTCTGTTTACTTCCTTTGTAACGAATGGTTTAAGCTTAATATCCGCTTGCCCTGAAATGGCTATTACGTTATATGAATTTTTCATGCAAAGGCTGCATATCGGATGTGACGCTCTGCTCGTATAGGGAAACATGGACTTGCAGACTTTCCTTTCCGGTTCCCTTAACGAAAGAGCCGAGGCCGTATGGGAGCGGAGGACCTTCATGGCTATCCGCATCGACTTCAGATACAGTGCCGTGCTCTACCACATGGGCGGGTTCTTTGCCGAAGTGTGGTTTGCACCCGAGGCCAATGAGATTGTGCTGGTGCACGGTTTTGGCAGCGGCAAGCTGCTGGAGCCTTACCTGGAGCTGATTCGGCTGCCACAACTGTGAGCTTGCTTGTTCTGAATTTTACTACCCTAAAATGACGCTAACGATTAAAACCGCAATTACCTTTCTTTTAACAATGGGTTCTTGTGCCATATCCTTTCTTTTTGAGATGGACCAACCTGCTGACACAGCACGTGAATTTTACCACGTAGCCTGAAAAAGGGTTTACATTATGGTAAACCGTTGCGTTTATGTTCCAGGGCGAAAGGGCTTGTTATTCTCTTGGATACAACCACCGTTCACTATCTTGGGAATGCTACGGAGTACCTTGGCTACAGGCACGTGATTAAAATGCTTTTTTTGGTCGTCGAACAGCTTAAAACTGTATAGCCACGTAGAGTAAGAAAATCCTGCATTTTGGGTTATGGACAAACAAGAACTGGCCGAACGGCTGCAAACTAATTTTATCGATCAGGTAAAGGATTACGCCATTTTTGCGATGGATACCAAAGGCGTTATTGTAACCTGGAACATAGGAGCCGAGCGGCTGAAGGGGTACGGTGAAGAAGAAATAATTGGCCAGTTTTACGGGGTGCTTTTTCCGGAAACGTATCAGCAAGGCGGAAAGCCGGAGGAAGAGATAGCGCTTGCCCTGCAGAACGGCTCATATGAAGCACATGACTGGCGCAGACGTAAGGACGGGGCATATTTTTGGGCTGATGTTACCCTCACTCCTATATACGGGAGCGACGGGCAGCACATCGGCTTTACAAAAGTCACCGGAGACATCACCAAACAAAAGGAAATACAGGATGAGCTGGCGCAACGGCACAATGCCTTAAAAGACAAAAACTCGGAGCTGCAACGGATTAACCTGGACTTGGACAACTTCGTCTACACGGCCTCCCATGACCTGCGCTCGCCGATCACCAACATAGAAGGACTCATACAGTTTATGAAGGAGGATTTACTGGAGACAGGCTGCCTCAGTGCTGAAACAGAACATTTGCTGGAGCTGGTGATAAATTCCGTGAACAGGTTTAAGCGCACCATTGAGGACCTGACGGAAGTAAGCAAGCTGCAGAAAGATGCGACGGAGAGGCTGTCTGAGGAAGTTATCGATATCCAGGAAGTTTTCCAGAATATCAAAGAAGATTTGGTTTACCCGTCCGGCCGGAGAGAGTTCTTTGTCAAAACCGATTTCCAGGTGCACCAGCTGAAGTTCTCGAGGAAGAACTTCAGAAGCGTCCTGTCTAACCTGCTCAGCAACGCGGTCAAGTACAGGTCTACCGAACGGGATTGCCTTATAGATGTGGAGACTTACCTGGAGAAGGGCTTTGTCGTGCTGAAGGTGAAGGACAACGGCTTGGGCATGGAGAAAGATCACCTTGGAAAGCTATTCACCATGTTCCAACGTTTCCACGACCATGTGGAAGGCACAGGCATTGGACTTTTTATGGTGAAACGGATTGTAGAGAATGCCGGAGGCAGGATTGAGGCGAAGAGTGAAGCTGGCGTCGGCTCCGAGTTCAAGGTATACTTTCCTGCTGCGCTGTAAGCATTAGTCCAGTGGTCCTGCCCTACAGGCTGATTCAATTCCTGGACCGTTTACTTAAGGCCTGCTTCGGGCGCTTTGGAATTTAAAAAATGAAGCGCCTGTTTTGCTTTTCCCTTCCTCCAGATCCTGTCCTTCTATTCATGGGATTGTAAATCCTTTCGGATGGCCGGAGTAGAAAGTAATTAATGTATTCGGAGCAGAGCATACGCGGTAATCCAGCTGGTTAGAAGCGGCTAAAGAGCCAACAAAGGTTTTGACCAAACCGATTTCACCTCATAGGCTTCACATCCCTTGCTCATTGTTAATAATGCATACCCCGCTTTACCATACAGCTGACCGGCAGGCCTTTGGCAGTTGCTGCAGCTTATTCTTATAACCATCCTGATTTTCCTGTTTCAAAGCAGTTTAGACCCTGTAGGTTCAACCATCAAGTGCTGGAACCGAATGTTGCGGCCCTCTTCCAAGGATGATCATGCTGGTAAGGCTGCGTGTGCTATCCTATTCAGTACTCGTCCAGGTTTACGCATAGAGCCAGCGGATGTCAGGGCAATTTGACGAGTGATCAGGGTAAATTATTTGTTATCGAAAATTTATTTGTTACATTCACTCGTCTATGTTAGTGATTAGTCACTGTTGTTGATAATTTGTTGCCAATGCTGTGAGTATCGAAGAGGAGTAACAGGGTATGGATGGTAGGAGAATTAACGAAACGATTCTCTACCGGCATTATTCAAGAGAGGAACTAGTGCTGTGACAGGCTTGTCTTTGTGTGCTAGCCCGATGGTGGCAGATTGTTTAACTAAAAGGATCAATATGGTAAAGAGTGACCACATGTTTTCTAAAGCCGGGGAGGAGGATGAAATACCTGCGCCGGCTTTGCCTGTTGTAGATCCTAAGTTTGCTGACAACGAGCTGTTTATCAGACAGGCCTTTGTGAATGACCCTGTATTAGGTTGCGAATTGCTTTATCGATATTACTATCAAGCCCTGTGCAACCACGCCACACGCTTTCTTTATTCTAAATCAGTGGCCGAGGACATTGTTGCAGACGTATTCTGCCAGTTTTACATAAAGGGTACATTCAAGGAGATAACCTCGTCTTATCGTGCTTTTTTGTACAAGAGCGTCAGAAACAGTGCTTATAACTATCTTCGATTGGAGGCCAAGCGCTCAGTAGCGTTAGATCAGAAATATGAGGATAGGCCTGATGCAGTAAATTTGCAGCCGGATTCCGTTCTTCAATACGAGGAATTGTGCCATAAAGTGGAGGCTGCGATCGGCTCCCTTCCGGCTCAGTGCCAAAAAATTTACCTGATGCACCGTTTCGAGGACAAGAAGTATGCCGAAATTGCCGAAGAGCTTCAGCTCTCTTGCCGAACAGTGGAGGTGCAAATCCGAAAAGCAAGCCACTATCTCAAGAAGGTGCTATCCCAGAGCCTGATTTTTGGGCTTCTGCTGCTTCTAAGCGCTTTATGAACGCAGGCACAACTTCTGAATTTGTGCTTAGCCGTCCCATTCACAGCTTCCCTGCCTAGACTGACACGAAGGGTTGCTTGCCTCATACCACGTTCTCTACAGTATGCACGCGTCCGGGTCCAGCTTTGCCAGCAAACGCGTTTTCAGGGCATGGCTTCCGGTGCGCTGAAAAAAAAATCGATTTTTTTTATTTTAAGTAAGGGTTTTTTCAAACTTAATTGTCTACATAATATAACGCTAGGAAATGTCTGCAAACCCATTGGTAACGCGGGAACTTTTATTCTCCTATTTCACCGGACAGGCGACTGTTTTGCAAAAGCAGCTGATCGAAAAATGGGTGGCGGAAAGTCCCCTGCACGAAGAATACTTTTATACGTGCTTACACGAATGGGAGACGCAGAACCTGTTATTCAAGGCAGATGTTGAGTCAGCGATTACTCAATTTCATGACAGGTTCACCGACCAAGCTACCTTTTTGGGAGAGTCTCAAGCAGCGCAGATACCTGCTAGGAAGGATAAGAAAACCGCAGGATGGAAAATTGTATTGGTTGCCGCTTCTGTTTTGTTCTTATTCCTGTTTGGGGCATGGCATGTACGTGAAGAGGTTTTATATAAAAGTTATAAAACCAGCTACGGAGAAATAAGCCAGATAAGGCTGAGAGATGGCAGCCAAGTTGTGTTGAATGCCAACTCTGTTTTACAGGTGCCGCGCTTTGGGTTTGGGGGGAGAAGCCGCAACGTGCGTTTAAGAGGCGAAGCGAAATTCTCGGTAGTGCACACGCCTGATGACAAGCGGTTTGTTGTGATGACTGACTCTGTCTTTCAGGTAGAGGTGCTCGGAACAGCGTTTAATCTCTCGGCGCGCAAAAGCGGTACGAAGGTGGTGCTGCAAGAGGGAAGAGTGAAAGTGCTTTATAAAGGGAAACCATCGCAGCCAGCCACAACCCTGATTATGGCACCTGGCGATTTGATTAAAGTGGATAAGAGGCAAAAGAAGCTAAGGGTAAAACGGGTACAGAACCCTGAGAATTACTCTGCCTGGCGGGATGGCCGGTTTGTATTTGAGAATACTTCATTAAATGAAATCAAAGACCTGCTCCATGACAACTATGGGCTGACGGTTGTACTTGACGGCACAGACGTGCCCACAATGTCCGTGTCAGGTTCATTTCAGGCAAGAAGTGCCAATGAGTTACTGCAGGCGCTTTCTGAAATCCTGAACATCCATATCATACGGCAGGATGATCAGGTGCTACTGGTGGGTAAGAGGTGAATGATCAAGGAATGGGAGGCAGGAGCCGGCATGCAAGCGCCAGGGGTGGTTGCAGCAGTGGAGGCGCTCCAAGCCTTGACTCCTATTGGAATTAGAGAATGATAAACGGGTGCCAAGTATAAGCAAGCTTAGCTAAATGGTATTAGCTAGCTTGGAATCGGCATAACTGATACATGATTTACTTTACCGGCCTTTGCGGGTAAAGCTCTGATGGCGTGAACGATTATAAAAAGGCTTCATGAAACCAAGATGCACATTCATCACTTTTTTACCCACTGCATATGAAGAAGAAAATCTACAAGTTACACTCATGCGGCATGCTTTTGGCACTGCTTGCAGCCTGGCAACCACAGAGCCAAGCACAAGGGCTGGCGTTAAAGGGGCTCTCTCAGACTACATCGGGTATAGAGTCTGCCGCAAGCGCTGTTAAAGTAAAAGACGTCCTGCATCAATTAAGGGAATATTATCAGGCGGATATTCTTTTTGCGGACCAGTTAGTGGCGGAACGCACTGTCTCTTCCAGTATTATTCGCTTGAACCAGTCTCTGGAGCAGAACCTGGAGGCTTTGCTGAAACCCGTGGGGCTACGTTATAAAAAAACAGTTGATGGCTCTTATCTGATAACACCTGCCGCAGATAAAGAGAAGAAATTGCCGCCTAAAACTGCAGCTAGCACTACTGATTCAGGAGCTATAAAAAGGCAGGACAACCAAACAGTATCCGGTAAGGTAACCGATGAGAACGGAGATGTACTTCCGGGCGTGACGGTGCTGCTAAAAGGAACCACCACAGCAGTGCCGACCAATGCAGCAGGCGACTATACCCTAATTGTGCCTGAGGGGAGCGGTACACTCGTTTTCTCCTTTATCGGCTATCAGTCGCAGGAGATTGCTATGAATAGCAGAACTACCATCAACGTCCAGATGGCGACAGACGCAAAAGCTTTGAGTGAAGTGGTGGTGGTAGGGTACGGTACGCAGAAAAAGGCCGATGTCACCGGTGCTGTAGCAAGTGCCAACCTGGAGGATTTCCAGAATGCACCTAACACCAACATAGCGCAATCCCTCCAGGGAACTGTGCCTGGTTTGAACATTGGCCAGGTCACCAGCGCAGGTTCAACACCGAGCATCAACATCCGCGGTGCCAATACTATTAGTGGTAGAAGTGGTGTGCTTATTGTTGTAGACGGCATTCAGTACAATAATTCCCTGGAGTCTATCAACCCGGATGACATTGCTTCCATTGATGTTTTGAAAGATGCCAGTGCCACGGCTGTTTATGGGGCGCAGGCTTCCAACGGCGTGTTATTGATTACCACCCGCAAAGGAACGAAAGGGCAAAAACCAAGAGTCTCGTTCTCCAGCTCTTATGCCACTCAAACGCCTACTGTGAGCCTGCGGCCGATGAGGCGGGAAGAGTATCTGGAAAAAATCAGGATGTTAAATTACGATAAAGCTTTTTTGGCACCGGATTATACGCAGCCAAATCCCGATTTTAATTTTGCCGATGTCATAATCGATCCTCCCATGAAAGATGCTGACGGGAATCTTGTCGCCACTGATTTCGACTGGTGGGATGCTGCTACCGACATGGGCTTTGTGCAGGATAACCAGCTAAGCATTTCCGGCGGAAGCGATAGGTTTACGTATCTTTTTTCCGGTGGCTACACCAATCAGTCCGGATTTATCATCAACGACAAGTTCAAGCGGAAAAGCTTACGGATAAACCTGGATAGCCATGTCACCGACTGGTGGACAATTGGTATTCAATCATCCGGCTCATTTGTAAATAAAGATGGTGCTGAACCCAATATCTCCACCATCATACAACAGTCTCCACTGATAGAGCCGTTTGATGCCGAGGGAAATTTGAAACCCTTTCCCTTTGACACTAATTTCGGCAACCCCTTCCTTACCTATTACACAGACGATTATGAACGGAATAACTATTTATTTGCCAACATCTATTCTGAGATCAACTTTCCGTTCATAAAGGGTCTGTCTTATCGTCTGAACTTTGGAAACAATTACCGCACGAATCAACGATACGATGCCAGTATTTATGGTGGCGGGCATACCGGAAGCGCGTCTAAGTTCTATAACAATTACTATGATTATACACTGGACAATATCGTGACGTACAATACCCATTTCGGGAAACATGATGTAACGGCAACCTTGCTTTATGGTGCTATTGAGCGCCAGGAAGACAATTCCAGGGCCTTTGCAACGGCCTATCCGAGACTAACGTTGGGTTACCACAGTTTACAGCAGGGAGAAAACCAGTTTGTGAATTCCGATGCATGGCACGAAGTATTGAATTACCAGATGGCCCGTTTAAACTATAAATTTGCCGACAGGTACCTCCTCACGGCTACCGTACGCCGTGACGGCTACTCTGGATTCGCGTCCAACTACAAATGGGCTACTTTTCCTTCGGTGGCCCTGGGCTGGGTGCTTTCCGAAGAATCTTTCTTCCGGCCTTTATCTACCTGGGTTGATTTTCTAAAGGTTAGGGCTGGCTATGGTATTGCCGGTAACCAAACCCATCGGTACCAATCTTTATCAAGGGTCGGTAGCGGGGCTTCTTACGTGTTTGGCGATGGGGGCGGTACCTTGTTTGGTCAACAGGTAAATTCGATTGCAAACCCGAACCTTAGATGGGAAAAAACGGCAGGCCTTAATATGGGCGTAGATTTCAGGTTGCTCGGAAACAGGCTTACCGGTTCGTTAGATCATTTCAACAACATCACAACTGATTTATTGTACGATGTAACTTTGCCTGATATTACTGGTTTTGGTGCCATTCCTACTAACATCGGCAAACTGCAAACCAGAGGAGTGGAGTTTGCCCTTACTTCACAGAACATCGATCACAGAAACTTTAAATGGAGCACCACTTTTAATTTTTCCAGGAATACCAATAAGATCATTACCCTGCTCGGCACGGATGCTGACGGTGATGGCGTAGAGGATGACCTGATCGCCAGCGGCTTATGGATTGGCCGTTCTCTTGGAACACAGTTTACTTATGTGACCGATGGAATTTACCAGATCGGGGACGAGATTCCGGCAGGGTACTATCCGGGCACCTACCGTATCGTGGATACAAATGAAGACGGCGTTATCAACGGCGCCGACCGTGTCATCCATGGTAGAAGTGAGCCCTCCTACCGGGCGAGCTTGTTAAATGCCCTCGAATACAAGGGCTTTAGGCTAACGGTGTTTCTTAACACCATCCAGGGTGGCCCAAACAGTTACCTGGCTGGCAACAGACCCTCTATATTCAGGAATGACAACAACATAAGATATAACTTCCTGGAGGGTATTGATTTCTGGTCACCCCTTAACCCTGATGGAAAGTATCCATTGGCTCTTAATGAACCCACTATTAACTCAAACCAGCTTCAGAACAGGAGCTTTGTAAGGCTGCAGGATATTTCCCTGTCTTACCGATTTACCGGCGATTTCATTAAAAGCATGAACATCCAAAACCTGAACGTTTTTGTAAGTGCTAAGAACCTGGCCACCTGGACCAATTGGGAAGGCTGGGATCCGGAAACCAACCAAGGGCTGCAAAATAGTGCAAGACCGGTTTTAAAAGGATATTCTGTTGGTTTTAATTTAACTCTTTAAAAAAGCAGTTTGTTATGAAAAAAATAGTAGGACTCGCAATGGTGCTGATGCTTAGCTTCTTAGCTTCCTGTAAAGAGGACTTTCTGGACGAAAAGACGCCTGGGTTTTTAAGTTCCAGTAACGCCTTTGTTACGTATAGTGATTTCAATGCCTCTATTTACAATTTGTATAACCGGGTGCGAGCAGAATTTTACAACAGTGGTGAACGACGGCCGTTCGACTATATTTACGGCACCGACCTGGTGTACGATGGTCAGCGTAATGTTGAGCGCCATTCTAACATGGTGGCGGCCTATGCACCAAGGGGTGGCCTCGAAATACCCTTAAATCACTGGTCTTCGCTTTACAAAACTGTTTCAGAAGCCAATACTGTTCTGAACAGAATCCCTGCTTCAGAAATGACGGATAGCCAAAAAACACTGGTAGAAGCACAGGCAAAATTTTTCAGGGCGCTTGCCTATCGTACACTGGCTTACCTATTTGGCGGGGTTCCGTTAGTAGTGGAAGAAATAACAACACCAAGATTTAATTTCACGAGAGCAACAAAAGAAGAAGTGTTGAAACAGGTGATCAGCGACCTGGTATTTTCAGCTGCTAATCTGCCAAGTATTAGTGATGTTCGGGATGGGGAGATCAGCAACCTTGCTGCCAACCATTTGCTTTCCGAAGTTTACCTTGCTGCCGGGCAGTTTCAAAATGCGGCAGATGCGGCAACGGCAGTTATCGGCAGCGGAGATGTAAACCTGATGCAAAACCGGTTCGGCTCCAAATCTACGGTAACTCCCGGCGATGTTTACTGGGATTTGTTCCAACAAGGGAATCAGAACCGGACATCAGCCGGAAACAGAGAAGGCATTTGGGTGATACAATTCGAAACCGATGTGATAGGTGGCGGTTCCGTTTCAACAGGTACCGGAGGCTCTTACCAGGCGGAAAGGCACTTTGCACCACAGTTCAACAATTTAAGAATACCTGGAAGAGGTGGTAGTTCACCCATCCTTTACCCCAGGAGCGATCTTTCCGGCGGCAGAGGCATTGGCTGGGGAATTTCAACAAAGTATTTCTCTGATGTTATCTGGGAAAGTGATTTTAATAACGACATCCGGAATGCCAACCACAACTTTGTTCGGGAATTTATGGCCACCAATCCGGCTCACCCGCTTTTTGGCCAGGTAATTTCTACCCAGAATCCGCCTGCTGGCGTTACTGTTCCTCACCGGTTCTTGTATGCCTTTCCATCCAAGATTACCACACCCGGCGATCACCCGGAAAACCTGTTCCAGGATAGATCCCAGCTCCTGCTGAAAGCCACAGCTGGCGGTACTTACGCCGATCAGTACATGTTCCGCCTTGCTGAAACCTACCTGCTGCGGGCTGAAGCCTACCTGGGGCTGGGTGATCTGACGAAAGCCGCTGAAGACATCAATGTGGTTCGCGCCAGGGCCGAAGCAAATCCGGTTGCACCCGGTGATGTGACAATCGATTACATCCTGGATGAGAGGATGCGGGAATTAGGTCTGGAGGAAAAAAGAAGACTTACATTAATGCGGTTAGGCAAGTGGTATGATCGTGTGAGCCGCTTTAACCCGTATTACAGCGATGCTTTGCCCCATTACAACCTTTGGCCTATTCCAGATATTGAGATTGAACGGAACAAAGATGCGGTATTAGAGCAAAACCCTGGATATTTTTAATGAATACCTAGTAAACTCTGTTTTATGAATTTGGCTCTTTATGATTTTAAGGGGTTAAAAACGCTTATAATCCAACCAGATAGCGAAGGTCTTCGAAGCCCGGGTAACTACACTACAATTGGCCTATACCATCACTATCCTGTTTTTTAACCTATAAATCATAAAGAGCTATTTAGTTAGAAGTTGATACAAGGCTCGTAGCTAGGGCTGTCACATCTAATCAACAAACGAATCACTAAAAAATTAATCATGCGTATAAACTTTTTCTTCTTACTGCTTTTTTCTGTTTTACTCTCTTCCTGCCTTGTAAAAACGCAGTCGTCCCGAAACGTGGTATTAAACGGCAACACCGTAATTTATACGTCGGCAAAGCCAGGAGAACCTTTGTACGTAGCCGTATCTGCTTTACAAAGAGATATGGAAAAAGTGCTGGGGCAAAAAAGTGGAATCAAACCTTTGACTGAGATCCGTGAACCCGGTATCGTGATTGTAAACGCAGCGGAGATTAAACTGGTAAAACCGGCTACAGGCTGGGAGGCGCACCGCGTGTATACTAGCACCGTTAACCAGCAGCGGCACGTTATACTGCAGGGAGCCGATGTAAGAGGGACCATTTTCGCTATCTACACCTTCTCCGAAAAAGTGCTGGGTGTGCCGCCCTTGTGGTATTACAGCGGATGGACACCACAGAAGCAAAACCAAATAAATGTTTCCGCGTCACTCGACCTCAACTTCCCCTCACCGGATGTTAAATACCGCGCCTGGTTTCCCAATGACACCGACCTGTTTGCCCCTTGGCGAAAATCATCTGAAAGCAACTACAAACTGTGGCTGGAAACGGCTATGCGTTTAAAACTGAACACCATCGAGTGGTTTGACGATGAAAGAAGTTATGCTGACAAATACAGCGTTTCACCCACCACGAAATTAATCCAGGATTATGGCTTCATCAACACCACCCACCACCACAGCCCGCTGAACGCCTCCTTTGAGGGTTGGGAGGATTACTGGAATAAAACACGCAATACCACACCGCCCGAACTATCGCTGGCCAATGAAAAGTACCTGGAAGAGTTCTGGCGCTACAACATCGAAAGCATTGTGCGTAACGACATTAACATGCTCTGGGTGCTGGGTCTCCGGGGCAGAGGCGACCGCCCGTTCTGGTTTACCTTTAACGATGCGCCCGAATCCATGAAAGAGAGAGGAGAAGTAATCAGCCGGATGCTGGCAAAACAGCGGCAGATAGTTATGGATGTCACCGGCAACCCAAACCCCCAGTTCCGGACTATTTTTTATGATGAACTTTCCGATTTACTGGCGCAGGGGTACATCCAGCCTCCTGCCGACAGCACCTTTATCTGGACTTATGTAGCGGCCAGAAGAGACCATTACCCCAATGAGGACATGCAGCAACTGGATAATAGTAAGAACCTCCGACTGGGGTATTACTTCAATTACCAGTTCACCTCCACCGGCAGTCACCTGGCTGCGGGGGAAGGTCCTTGGAAGATGGAGGCTAACTACCGGTATGTGGCTTCAAAAACGAACCAGCCCATTGCGTTTTCGGTGGTGAATGCCGGCAATATCCGGGAATTTGTAATGGAGTTATCGGCCAACGCCGCCATGATGTGGGATTTTGAATCATATGAAACAGATTCTTTCCTGAAGGATTTTTGCGCCCAGTATTATGGTAGCCACCATGCAACGGAAGCAGCCAATCTCTATACCGATTATTACAATGCCTATTGGCAACAGCGAAAACCAGATTTAAAGGATTTTGACCGCCAGTTCGTATTCCAGGACTTACGCTACAAAAGAGCTATTCAGGAAATCGGCAAAGCCTTTGATGAGGGTTACAATCCGAACCCGTTCACAGACATTCCTGCCGAACAGTTAAAGGGCCGCACCTACCGTATTATACCGGAGGATATCAACGCCACCAATCAGATTGAGGCCGTCATCAATGGCACCACACAGTCGGCAGCAGATTTTTTAAGTGTGGCAAAAAAGGCTGACGATCTGTACGCAAGGTTGGATGAGTCGCAGAAGACCTTCTTCAACGACAACCTGCGTGCACCTGCCTGGTACATGTATTATCTGAATGAAAGCCTGTTGAGTTTGAGCAAAGCCTATATGTCGGATGATACAACGCTGCGGCAGCAACTGCTCAATCAGTCCTATGCGGCCCTGAAAAATGCCGAAAAAACATTGCGGACAACCGAACAGGGTAACTTCCAAAACTGGTATGCCGGAGACAGGATTTTCGGTTTCAAAAGCGTGTATAGGGTATTCGAAAATTTAGTTGCAAGGAAGTAGTGATGAGGAGGCGCTGTTATTTTCTTTTGATGGCTCTTATTCTCAGTTGTGGCAGTGCAAAGAACACCGCTGCAAACAAGGATGCGGAGCAGCCAAATATTGTGCTCATCCTGGCCGATGACATGGGCTTCTCTGATCTTGGTTCTTATGGCGGTGAAATTGGAACTCCCAGCATTGACCGGTTGGCAAAAGAAGGTATCCGTTTTACCCGGATGTATAACAATGCCTGGTGCTCGCCTTCCCGCGCATCGCTGCTGACGGGTTTGTATCCGCAGCAGGCAGGCATGGGTGTACTGGCCGAACCAAAACCAGGGCCTGCCGGACCTTACCAGGGTTACCTGAATGAATATTGTGTCACGCTGGCCGAGGTGCTGAAAAGTGCTGGTTATACCACAGCACTTTCAGGGAAATGGCACCTGGGCGACAGTCAGCCTTACTGGCCCACCAACAGAGGCTTTGAGCATTATTTCGGACTGATCAGCGGTGCTTCCAACTATTTTGATATCACCAAAACTAAAAGCCCGATTACAACCCGTAAAATGGCCTTGAATGATCAGCCTTACACGCCTCCTACAGAAGGATTCTACATGACGGATGCCATTACAGCCGATGCGGTAAAAACACTGGAGGAGCAGAAAAATGAACAAAAGCCCTTTTTTCTATATGTGGCCTATACGGCGCCACACTGGCCACTCCATGCCTTACCGGAAGATATAGCGAAGTATAAAGATAAGTACCTTGGAGGATGGGATTCGTTGCGGGTGCAGCGTTACAACCGTCAAAAAAGCATGAACCTGTTCGGAGCTGAAACAGAACTATCGCTCAGGGATGAAGAAGTGGAAGCATGGGATAAGCTTACGCAAAAGCAGAAAGAAGAAATGGCAGAAAAGATGGCTATTTATGCAGCACAAATCGACCGTATGGACCAGGGAATTGGCCAAATACTGGAGAAACTGGACGCCATCGAAAAAAAAGAAAACACCATCGTTATTTTTTTATCGGATAATGGCGGTTGTGCTGAAGGTGATATCTGGGGATTTGACCGGCGAGACAACGGGCTTCCGCCGGGCGGGGTGGATTCGTACATGAGCTATGGGCAGTCGTGGGCCAATGCCAGCAATACGCCCTTCCGGTATTATAAAAAGTCGCTGCTGGAGGGCGGGATACTGACGCCGCTGCTCATTCGCTGGCCAGCCGGTATTCAAAAAGAGCGGCAGGGGCAGATTACAAATCAGGTAGCGCACCTGGTAGATGTGATGCCCACGCTTTGCGAGTTGGCTGGTGCCACCTATCCGTTAACCTACAACGGTAAAAGAATTCATCCCATGGAAGGGCAAAGCCTGGTGCCCCAGATGCTGCATGGAAAAACAGTAGCACGCAAGCCTCTGTACTGGGCGTTGCAGGAGCGCAAAGCCATGCAGCTGGACAATTACAAGCTGGTTGCGGCAAGCAACAGTGCTCCCTGGGAGTTATACAACCTGGATCAGGACCGCGTCGAACAATACGACCTTGCGGCCAGTCAACCCGATAAGGTAGCGGAAATGGCTGCATTATGGAAAGTCTGGGCTGAGAGAGTGGAGGTTTTTAAGGAACAGCCCCAAAACACAGGGGAGTAGCAACAGCTATATCAGTCTTGGAATAAGCTGCCGTAGAATCGTGATTCAAGTTAGGAGTATAAAAATTGATTTAAAATTGGAAGGTTAGTGAACGCTGGATGAAAGATAAGCCAATACATATCTTCTCAGGTTCAGGTAGCCGCATGTTTAAAGAGTACAGAATGTTTAGATTCAGACTAAAGCATGTTTCAAAGCGACGACTGCTGTTCGTTTTTCTTTTTGTTATAGCAGCGTTCTTGCCTGGTAAGAACCTTTATGCAGAAAGCGGTTACCGTCTCTGGCTCCGGTACGACCAGGTTAAAGATCCTTCCGCTTTAGCCCGATACCAGGCAGCATGCAAGGCAGTTATGTTTAGCGGAGATTCTCCCACCATTGCCGTGGCAAAAGAAGAGTTAATAAATGGCTTAAGCGGTCTTCTTGGCAAAACGCCAACATCCGTGAAAAGAGTAACAAAAGAGGGGACTATTGTAGTTGGCACACCCAAAAGCTCTACCTTGGTCGCTTCGTTAAAACTGGATGAGCGGCTTAACAAATTAGGCAAAGAGGGTTTTTTGATTTTGACTACTACCGTCCATAAAAAGAAAACCACGGTTATTACTGCCAATGAAGACATTGGGTTGCTCTATGGCGTGTTCCACTTTTTAAGGCTGATGCAGTCGGGTGAATCCATCACCAATCTGTCCATCGAAAATGCTCCTAAACTGCAGCACCGCATGCTCAACCATTGGGATAATCTGGACCGTACCGTGGAGCGGGGATATGCCGGGCCTTCTATTTGGAACTGGGAAACTCTGCCCGGTACCAGCGACCAGCGCTATATAGATTATGCCCGGGCCAATGCATCGATCGGCATCAACGGTACGGTGCTAAACAACGTAAATGCCGACCCAAAAATCCTGACACAGGAGTATTTGCTGAAAGTACAAGCCCTTGCCAACGCGTTCCGGCCCTATGGCATTAAAGTTTATCTGACGCCTGTGTTCAGTGCACCCATCAAGGTTGGGGGATTGAAAACAGCCGACCCTTCTGATCCCTCCATTATTGCCTGGTGGAATGCAAAAGTGGCGGAAATCTATCAGTACATTCCTGATTTTGGCGGCTTTTGCGTTAAAGCCAATTCCGAAGGGCAGCCCGGGCCACAGGATTATGGCCGCACGCATGCCGATGGCGCCAATATGCTGGCCAGCGCGGTGGCGCCGCACGGTGGCATTGTCATGTGGCGGGCATTTGTGTACAACAACAAAGCGACTGAGGACAGGACAAAAGAGGCTTATAAAGAATTTAAGCCATTGGATGGCCAGTTTGCATCAAACGTTTTTGTGCAGGTAAAAAATGGCCCTATCGATTTTCAGCCCCGGGAGCCTTTCAATGCCCTGTTTGGGGCCATGCCGCAAACGCCGCTGATGCTGGAGTTTCAAATTACGCAGGAGTACCTGGGCTTTTCTACCCATTTGGTTTACCTGGGAACCCTGTATGAAGAAACGCTTCAAGCCGATACCTACGCCAAAGGAAAAGGATCCACCATTGCAAAAAACATCAAGGGGGAATTGCACAGCCAGCGTTTAACAGGCATGGCCGGTGTAGCTAATATTGGCATGGACAGCAACTGGACCGGGCATCCTTTCGGACAGGCTAACTGGTATGCCTATGGACGTTTTGCCTGGAACCCAGAGCTCTCCGCCGAAAAAATCGCCGACGAATGGCTACGCCTTACCTTTACTTCAGATGAAGATTTTGTCGCGCCTGTCAAAAGGCTGATGATGGCCTCCAGGGAAACAGCGGTTAACTACAAGACGCCACTTGGTTTAACCATGTTAATGGACATCAGTCACTACCGGCCTGCTCCCTGGCGACGGGATAAACCGGCACCCGTAGGGACGAAAGAGAGTTTTCACAGAGCCGATCGTGCGGGGATTGGTTTTGACCGGACAACATCGGGAAGTGACGCCGTAAGCCAGTATCTTCCGGAAGTGAAAGCAGCATTTGATAATGTAAACGCCACGCCGGAAGAGCTGTTGCTTTGGTTCCACCATGTGCCATGGACACATAAAATGAATTCCGGCAGAATACTTTGGGAAGAACTGTGCTACCGCTATTATGCAGGAGTTGATTCGGTGCGGGCTATGCAAAAAGACTGGGATAGCGTGAAAAGCTTTGTGGATCCAGAGCGATTCCACAAGGTACAAAGCCTTTTGGCCGAACAGGAAAAAGAAGCGGTGATTTGGCGGGATGCCAATGTGCTGTACTTTCAAACGTTCTCAAAAATGCCGATTCCCCATGGGCTTGAAAGACCAGTCCATTCCTTGGAATTTTACAAGCGTTTAAAACCGAACGAATTGCCCTGAAAAA
This sequence comes from Pontibacter sp. SGAir0037, assembly GCF_005491705.1. Taxonomy (NCBI): domain Bacteria; kingdom Pseudomonadati; phylum Bacteroidota; class Cytophagia; order Cytophagales; family Hymenobacteraceae; genus Pontibacter; species Pontibacter sp. SGAir0037. The sequence goes on from NZ_CP028092.1 coordinate 5,065,922, forward strand.
CTACACATCAACAAGGTTGGTGTACCATGATGTCATTGATAAAATTTAGAAGCAATACCTGCTGCTATGCGGTATCCGCTTAGGAGGTCATGCGAACCGCGGAATGCAATTTTTTATCTGTACGCTATAAGTAAACCTCAACATGAGAAGATACTTAATTATACTAATCGTAACGGGAGCCGCATGTTTAGGATATTCGTTTCAACTGGAAAACAACAAGGTTGATAATAGCCAAAGCAGGCCTAATATCCTATTCGTGATAACCGATGACCAGTCGTACCCGCACGCTTCGGCCTACGGTTACAAGGCCGTTAGCACACCTAATTTCGACAGGATAGCAAGGACGGGAATACTATTCACCAATGCCTACGTCGCCTCGCCGGGTTGCAGCCCGAGCAGGGCATCTATTTTAACAGGCAGAAACGACTGGCAGATAGAGGAAGCTGGTACGCATGGCAGCAGCTTTCCTGCTAAGTACAAGGTGTACCCGGATATTTTAGAAGAAGCCGGCTATAAAACAGGCTACACCGGTAAAGGTTGGGGACCCGGCGATTGGAAAGTGTCCGGAAGAAAAAGAAATCCGGCTGGTAAAGCATACAATGCAGTAACGTTCACTAACCAGCCGGAGGGAGTTTCGAAAATTGACTATGCAGAGAATTTCCGGGAATTCTATGCAGAAAAAGCAGAGGGGGAGCCTTTTTGCTTTTGGTTCGGCGCACAGGAACCTCACCGTCCGTATTCAAAAGGTATTGGATTAAAAAACGGGAAAAAGCTGGAGGATGTGGTGGTGCCTGCTTTTTTACCGGATACCCCTGAAATCAGGAGCGATATTTTGGACTACTGCTTTGAGATTGAATGGTTCGATCAACAGTTAGGAAAAATTCTGAAGCAGTTAGAGGACAGTGGTGAATTAGACAACACACTCGTGATCGTCACCTCAGACAATGGCATGCCCTTCCCAAGGGCCAAGGCAAATGGCTACGAGTATGGCCTGCATGTTCCTTTGGCTATTAGCTGGCCCTCCCGGATACAGCAAGGGCTAGTAGACAATACTATTTTCAGCATGGTACATATGGCACCCACCCTCCTTGAGGCGGCTCAGATTACCAATTTACAGCTCCCTTTTCCTATGACTGGCCATAGCGTACTAAACGAATGGCTGAAACCGGCGGACGTGGCAAAGGAGCATGCTGCCTTTGCGGCAAGAGAAAGGCACTCCTCTGCCCGCTATAAAAACCTTGGTTATCCGCAACGCTCTTTACGCAATGGCGACTACCTGTATATCAGGAACTACAGACCTGACCGATGGCCTGCCGGTGATCCATACGGACTGGTTAAAAACAGACAAACCGGCAAAATGGACTTAAGTGATTATGGCGTTTTCTATGATATTGATTCCGGCCCTAGTTTAACTTATCTAGTTGAAAACAGAAACGATAAGAAAGTAGCAAACTTCTTAGATCTGGCAACTGCTAAAAGGCCGCCGGAGGAATTGTATAACATCAAAACCGACCCAGCCTGCCTCCATAACCTGGCCGGCGATAAAGCTTTTCTGAAAGTTAAGTCGGATCTCAAAAACAAGCTGGAACGTCATTTAGCGGAAACAGCAGATCCAAGGCTCTTAGGGAACGGTGATGTTTTTGAAAGTTACCCTCGTTTAGATGGTGCTATAAGAGCCTTTCCAAAACCAAATAGGTAAATAGGTAGGCTCAAATACTTTTTAAGACAGGGAATGGAGCAAACAGCCCTACGCTGAAGGAGGTTATCAATAGAAGGTAAATAGCTGCTTATTTGAAGTTAAATTTGCATAAGCTTCCCGTAATCTGTAGCAAACCCCTAATATCATTTGTAATTTTAAAATGGGGTATCATTATTTAAAAATTAATAAACTTAGCGTTAGGGAATTCAGGTTTAAAAGTAGGAAAGAAACCATCTTTTTGTAAATTTTTAGATTTTTTAATATAAGTAACTGAAGGTGAATTTAATAGGTACATGTTTTTTTAAAAAGCCTTCTTGCTGGCTGCCAATACTAGGCTTTGCCTGCCTTGCAGGCTGCCAACAGAAAGCGCAAAGAGAATCGCTCACGAACGCTGGTGATGCGAACGCAGATGTAAAAGCAGAGGCGGTGCAGGATACTGTGCCGCCTAAAATGGTTTGGATTGAAGGTGGTTCCTTTAAGATGGGGTCTGATGACCCAGCCTTTGCGGATGCGCAGCCTGTGCATGAGGTCAGGGTAGATGGCTTCTGGATGGATGAGCATGAAGTGACGAATGCCGAGTTCGCCAAGTTTGTGGCAGCCACAGGATATGTAACAGTGGCAGAGCGACCGCTTGATCCTGCCGATTTTCCGGGAGTGCCAGCTGATAAACTGGTGCCGGGTTCAGCTGTGTTCACACCTCCTGCACAGGAAGTGTCGCTCCATAACTCATTGCAGTGGTGGCAGTATGTACCGGGGGCAAACTGGGCACATCCGGAAGGACCCGGCAGCTCGGTTGTAGGACTCGAAAATTACCCTGCGGTGCACGTTAGCTACGAGGATGCTGCTGCATATGCCGTGTGGGCCGGAAAGCGTCTGCCTACCGAGGCAGAGTGGGAATATGCGGCCCGTGGTAGATCAGGTAGCAAGACATTTTACTGGGGGAATGAGCTAAAGCCAGAGGGAAAATGGGTTGCTAACATTTATCAAGGTCAATTTCCAAGCGGCAACACGGCAGAAGACGGTTTCAAAGGAACTGCCCCTGTCAAGTCATTCCCTGCCAATTCCTTTGGACTACACGATATGGAGGGAAACGTATGGGAATGGTGTAGCGATTTTTACCGTCCGGATTATTACCGAAACAGCCCGAAGGACAACCCAAGGGGGCCTGTCAGCAGTTTTGATCCTGAAGAGCCGTATGTGATAAAGCGTGTACAGCGTGGAGGTTCCTTTCTGTGCAGCGACCAGTACTGCGTCCGATACAAAGCAGGGAGTAGGGGCAAGGGCGAAGTTTCCAGCGCCTCCAGCAACCTTGGTTTCAGGTGCGTCAGAGATGCAAGTTCCGAAGAAAGAAAGATTGGAAGAGGGCATGATGGGGCCTATGGCAATACTCACCCAAGTAAACCCCAGATGCTTTAAAAATGTGGAATCGAAGCTGATTAGAATACCTCATGTATACATTTGTCAGCAGGCGGCCAGGTTAAACGCGTTATACTTATAGGTATTAGAGCAAAGCCCTCTTAGGTGCTGTTACGCTTCGATGGAATGCTGGGAATATTTTATGGAACAGTTGCCTTGAAAGATGACTATCTGTTAAAAACGATACAGAACAGCAAATTTTAATGCGTTCGACCTGATTCGAAATTTACTTTTCAGTTGTTTGTTTTATGGTTCTGCCTCGAGAAATAGAGAGGAGAACAATGCCTTGGGTGTTTATGCCTTTGGATCATTTCGTGTGTTAGTGTACTGCTTATGAACGTGAAGAGCCACCATCGTTTAAAGAAATTCCTACTGTGCACATTGGCAATTCTTTGCTGTGGAAGTTTGCACGCACAAGAACGGGGCAAACCAAACATTGTCATCATCATGGCCGATGACTTGGCCAGCAATGAGTTAAGCTGTTACGGCGGGAAAAATTTAAAGACCCCTCATATTGATGCTCTGGCAGAAGAAGGATTGAAGTTTAAGCAGGTATATGCTTCTGAGGCCATGTGTGTGCCTCTCAGGGCATCACTCTTTACGGGCTTATACCCTGCCAGGCACGGCTCTTTTCAAAATCATAAGCCTGTTCTCAGCAACTTAAAAAGCATAGGACATTACCTTGGCGACCTCGGCTACCGCGTCGCTTTAACTGGAAAAGACCATAGTACCCGGCCCCGAACAGTTTTTCCATTTGAAATTATCCAAGGTTTCGAAACTAATTGCGTGGCCAATTCGGCAGATTATACTTTAGATAGCCTCAGGCGCTTCGTTAGCACGAGCCAAAAGCCATTCTGCCTTTTTGTGATGAGTATTAATCCACATATTCCCTGGACGGTGGGCGATCCTTCTGAATTCGACTCCGAAAAACTGATACTGCCACCTAATTGGATTGATACCAAAGAAACCAGACAGCAGTACACCAAGTACTTGGCTGAAATAAGACAACTAGACAATGAAGTGGGGGATGTGAGGCGCATGCTGAAAGACACTGGACAGGATAAAAACACCATGGTTGTTTTTCTTGGAGAGCAGGGCCCCCAGTTCCCCGGTGGAAAATGGACACTCTGGGACCATGGACAGAAAAGCGCTATGATTGTAAAGCATTCAGGTAAAGTGAAGGCCGGCAGCCAAACTGATGCGCTGGTGCAATATGAAGACATTACGCCTACTTTGGTAGCACTGGCAGGAGGCAAAGCCATACAAGGGCTGGATGGTAGCAGCTTTTTAAATGTCATAGAAGGCCAATCCGACAAGCATCGGCAGTACGCCTATAGCCTGCACAACAATATACCGGAGGGGCCTTCTTATCCGATGAGGAGCATTCGCGATAGCCAATACAAGCTGATTCTGAATCTTACACCAGAGGCCAAATACCATATCAAGTATATGATGACGCCAGGCAGGAACACCGTTATTTGGGATACCTGGCAAAAAGAAGCCAGACACTCAGAAAGGGCAAAGTTTTTAATTGAACGGGTTACTGACAGACCAGCCGTGGAGTTCTATGATACCCGGAAAGACCCCTGGGAGTTAAACAACTTGGCTCAAGATCCTGCCTATGCAGGAACGATTAAAATGTTCACTGCTGAGTTACAGAAATGGATGCAGCAGCAAGGAGATGAGGGAGCCGCCATGGATAAGGTTTATACCCAACAAAATGAACAGCGAAAAAGGAAGTGAAGCCATCCGGAGGGTCCAAACGCCACCTGTGGCGACAGGCAGCGTTTACCTAGCAGCACCTAACAGTTAAGAGAAATAAAATCGAACATTTTACATACTATTCATTCTTATGATAAAGACACTTCATGTTAAGATCCTCCTAGGCCTGTTGTGCCTTGGTGGAATTTCTAGATGCTCCCCCCCGAAGGCTGAAACCGGTGCACAAACAGCTGCTCAAGAAGATAAACGGCCGAACATAATCTTAATTATGGCCGATGACCTGGGCTTTTCTGACATAGGCTGTTATGGCAGCGAGATCCATACACCAAACATTGACTATCTGGCCTCGAACGGAGTACGATTTTCCAACTTCTATAATACCTCACGCTGCTGCCCGACAAGGGCTGCTTTGCTGACGGGTGTGTATAACCATCAGGCTGGCATAGGGGAGATGACCGAAGATCGTTCCCTGCCGGGCTACCGGGGGCACCTGACAGACAATGTGGTGACCATGGCTGAGCTGTTGAAAGATGGCGGGTACCGTACAGGAATGGTAGGTAAGTGGCACGTTTCCAATACAGTGGTTCAGGATAACCCGCAAGCACAGCTGGCGTGGCTGAACCATCAGGAAGAGCATCCTTATTTTTCACCTGTAGAGCAGTATCCTACTAACCGAGGGTTTGAGAAATACTTTGGCAACATTTGGGGGGTGGTCGATTTCTTCGACCCCTTTAGCCTGGTAAGTGGCACTACTCCTGTTACATCTGTTCCGAAGGACTATTACCATACCGATGCCATCAGCGACACAGCGATCGCCTACATCCAAGAGTTCAGCAAATCAAGGAAGCCTTTCTTCCTATATGTGGCTGAAACAGCGCCGCACTGGCCACTGCATGCCCTGCCTGAGGATATTGAGAAATACCAGGACACCTACAAGGTTGGCTGGGATGCCATTCGTGAAAAACGGTATCAAAAACTTGTGGAGACGGGTCTGATAGATCCTGCTACCACACCGCTTTCGCCCCGCATTGACAGTGAATTGAGCTGGGAGGAAAATCCACACAAAGAGTGGGATGCAAGGGCTATGGCGGTGCATGCGGCTATGATCGACCGGATGGACCAGGGCATAGGAAGAATGATAGAGGCTTTGCGTCAGGCAGGCGAGTTGGACAACACGCTCATCGTGTTCTTAAGCGACAATGGGGCTAGTCCGGAAGATGCTATGCGGTATGGCCCTGGCTTTGACAGACCGAGCAAGACACGAGACGGGCGGGAAATAGTCTACCCAGTGGATAAAAGTGTTCTTCCCGGGCCGCAAACCACCTTCACCTCTATTGGACACAGGTGGGCAAATGTTTCGAACACGCCTTACCGTTATGCCAAATCTCAGTCGTACGAAGGTGGTATTTTAACGCCTATGGTAGCTTACTGGCCTAAAGGGATCAAAGCGAAAAAAGGTGGAGTTGTAGCGCAGCAAGGACATGTGATGGACTTTATGGCCACCTTTGCGGAGCTTGCCAATGTTACCTATCCTACTACTTATAATGGAAAAGAGATTAAAACCATGCAGGGAATAAGTTTAGTGCCAGCCTTGGAGGGGAAGCAGGGGGAAGTGCATCGGGCTTTATTTAACGAACACTTTGGTGCGCGTTATGTGCGGCATCAAGGCTGGAAACTGGTTGCACGGAATAATGAAGAGTGGAATCTGTATAGAATTAACGAAGATGAGACCGAATTAAATGATTTAGCCGGCCAATACCCAGCTAAAGTACAGGAGTTGGAAATAATGTGGCAAAACTGGGCAACAAGTAACCATGTACTGCCGAAGCGGAAGGATGCCAAGTAACAAGCTGGCAAGAAGGCAAAAATCGACATGCTACATGTATAAGCCTGTGCTGCCGTATTGACCAAGCGTATTCACCTAGAAAGGATAAAAGTTCCCTGTTGCGGCTGTGGCTGAGCATTCAGCAAAAGCTACAACAGGGAACGGCTCTTTCCGATTCATAGTGATGTAACCGGTTCGCTTTACCGTATTTCCTGTTCAGCTACAGGAGTGGCAAAGTGGTAGAAAAGCTTCCTTATTGGAAGCAAAGCATTGTAATTTATCCCTATCCCACTTCATCAATCATCCTATCCAATGAAAAAAACACTTTATCTGTTCTTTATCTTGAGTTTGTGCTATCAATCTGGGTCCGCAACCCCTAAAAAAGACAACAAGCCAAACATCATAATGATTTTTATTGATGATATGGGATGGGCAGATTTATCCTGTTTTGGGAATACAGATGCTCAAACCCCAAACATTGACAAACTGGCTGCGGAAGGTATTTGTTTTGATCAGTTTTACGTCAACTCGCCCATATGTTCCCCCTCACGCGTAGCCCTGCTAACCGGGACTTACCCACAGCGTTGGAATATTACCTCTTACCTCTCATACCGGGAAGACAACCGTAACAGGGGCATTGCCAATTGGCTCAACCCATCTGCTCCGACGCTGGCACGGGGCCTTCATCAGGCAGGTTACGCTACCGGCCATTTCGGGAAATGGCACATGGGCGGGCAACGCGACGTTACAGATGCACCGCAAATTGCGGCATATGGCTTTGACGCCTCTCTGACCAATTTCGAAGGAATGGGGCCCAAATTACTCCCGCTGACAAAAGAAGAAACTGGAAAAGTCGGACGGGTATGGGAAGAGGCAGAAATACTTGGGCAACCCTTTACCTGGATGCAAAGGTCTGCGATAACCACAGGATATATCGATGCAGCAATAGCATTCATAGACAAAGCAGGTCAAGATGAAAAGCCTTTCTATGTGAACATCTGGCCTGATGATGTGCATAGCCCTTATTGGCCGCCATTTGAAGAATACGGCCTGGCAAAAGAAGCCGGTAAAAGAGGATTGTACCTTGCGGTTCTGGAAGCCATGGACCAACAGTTTGGCAAGCTTTTCGACTATGTTCAATCTAACGAGAAGTTGCGCAACAATACCTTGATTGTTTTCTGTTCCGACAATGGCCCGGAAAAGGGAGCAGGGAGAGCAGGAGAGCTAAAAGGCTTCAAAACACATCTGTATGAAGGAGGCATTCGCTCTTCCTTGATTGTTTGGGGACCAGGATTCATGAAAGCAAAAGTAAAGGGTACCCGAAACAAGGAATCGGTTTTTTCTGCCATCGATTTCATGCCTTCACTGCTTTTGTTCACAGGAACGAAAGCAGCGCAAAATTCTATCTCTGATGGGGAAAACGTCCTAAAAACAATGCTGGGCGAATCGGGCGCTTCCCGTCGTGCTCCCATCTTCTACAGCCGCCCACCCGACAGAAAAAACTATTACGGATTTGAGAACCTTCCTGATTTGGCCGTGCGTGAAGGAGATTGGAAGCTTTTATGCGATTACGACGGCGGCAGAAAGGAGCTGTACAATATTGTAAATGATCCGGGAGAGCACCATAACCTCGCAGATGTTCATGCCAAGAAAGCTGCTACAATGGCCAAAAAGGTAACCTCCTGGTATAAGTCAATGCCTGTTTTGGAAAAAGAAGAAAACTGATTTAAGCCAGTAGATGAAAGTTTGTTTATAGACTTTGGTGCTAAAGCTCTTGTCCTGCATTACCTGCTGCTAGAAGGCCAACCGCCGCTATGACACTCTAATTTAAATTTTCTACTCAACCGAGATGAGAAATGAAAAAGCATTATTCAATAGTAACTGTCTTTTTATACTTTGTATACTTGTCCTATAATGCCCAGCAGCAAGTAATCTGGAAAATTGGAACCGCCGACAATAGCCCTGCTGGCCTGGACCTCGGCGTGCATCAGGCCGGGCAACCTGATAAGCCAGATGGACAGGATGGACGCCTCCTGATCTACCCTAGATAGCACGGGCAGGGCTCAACGTCTTTGACATTCTAGGGAACGGGAAAGCCTCGACAGGGAGGTAGGCTAAATAGGCAGCGACAAGGAATCCGAAGTCCTGCTATAGAATATGGACATTACCGAACTCAAAGGCAGGTCGTGGGGTATTGGGAGCCACCGGATTTGAGCTAAGAATGTTAGCAGCCCATAAACCTGTTCGGAAACAGCTTCATGGCTCTTCACATAATCCTGAGGAGGAACGGCAAGAGAAACGAGTGGCATGCGGAAAGTTATCTGGAGCACAGCAATGCGGTGGAGGCTAGCAACCCGAGGAAACAAACCAAAGCATGTTCCTAACGATTGCGGCAGGGGGGCGAACGGGATGCCATGCGGGGCTGGTGGAATGGTACCCAATCGGTCAATCAACGCACGCATTTGTCAAGTGCGCCTTGTTGGCAGATTCTTTTTTGCGCATATACCCTTTTCAGCAGGCAACGGCCGGTTAAGCAGGTTGAAATTGACATTACTTCTGATGAAACTGCGGTCCGGTATGTAGCTTGGAGCAGGAGCCTGAAAACAGGAAGGCAGGGTACTCTAGCGCTTGGGGATGCTGCCAGGCGAACACGTCAGCGATTGGATAACGCATAGCAGAAGAGACAGGAGCCATATTCCTATCTCTCTAAGTGTATGCGGTAGAAGCGAAGCTGCCTTTCCCTCTTATGAGGGGTTTCTGTGGCGTCTCATGATGCCGGCCAGCCTGCGATTCAACGTTTTCTTTGCCTGGACCTTGTGCACAAAGCCTGGCATGGGAGCTGCTCTTTCACCAGAGGCCCGTTTTTACTATTTCGCCTACAGGCTAAACTATCATGAGGGAAGACAAAGCCTAGTGCCTGGAAAAATAAGCGGCATGCAGCAGCGCCAGCTCGAAATGCCTGCCACCAAGCAGAACTCCCTCTTCCAGAATTACCTGAAGGAGGACCTTAGGCTTGCCCTGGAAAGGGTCGCCGCCACCGACGAGGTGAACCTGAAAACACTGTAAGCAGAGTTCAACGAGCTGGAGGCTGGGAACGAGCCAAATGTTCAAGCATTTAGTTTGTTAGGAGAAGCCTAGGCAGAAGCCTGAGAGAAGAAAAGGACTTGGAGCTGGTAGGACCGGAAGGCTTTTGCTACCTACGCCCGGAGGGGAGGACTTTCATGTCGTGGAGATGAAGCCGTTTATCTGTTGCCGGGCGTAACAAGCCCGTTGCTTCTCTCCCGGAAGTTGCCCAGGTTTTTCCGTGCCGGGCCACTTCTATGTTTTTGCGCAAAGGTAAGGCAACATTGCTCCCTGATGGCAGCACCGGGCATTTGCTCTTAACTGCATCAGGAGTTGTCTATCCCTTGTTTGACCTTGTCCTCCGATCTACTTTGATCCGGATAGAGGGCGACTGAACTAAAACGACCTTCCGTTTTTAAACCAGGCGCCAAGGTTTGCAACACTGCCTGAAACGTCACCTTGTGATTATGATTTACCCGGCAGCTATGCTGTCCCTTACAGCTTTTACCTGGGTAATTCCTTTTTCGCTAATCTGTCAGCGGCAGAAATACGTTTGAGTGACTAGATCCGGAAGCTTCCTGTTTTTCCTGCATAATATTAAACTATTGGGTGAGTAACCAGTCTCTTTGGTTAAGAAGCTGTATTAGCCCCACATTTAAAAGTATGAAATATTTTTTCCCCATCTTATTGATACTGCTTACCATCACCCAAATCTTCGCTCAGCGCAACGAGCGACAAGCTGTGCCAGATACAGCCAAAACAATCGGCTCTAATCTACCGCAAGGGGTAATGTTGAAAGGCATTGTCCAAAGTGGGGCAGATGGCACAGGTTTGCCTGGCGCTGCCGTGCTGCTGAAAAAAGGCAGCGATGCCAATACCACCCGGGTTGCCGTAACCGATGCCAAGGGGCATTTCAGGTTTGAGCGTGTTGCGCCCGGCAACTATACCCTTCAAATTGAGTACCTCGGCTTTCAGCCATTCTCAAAGCCTGTTCAGATAGAACTGTTGCCTGTCGATCTACAGGTGCTGCCTTTGCAGGAATCAGCTACCACGATAGAGGAGGTGGTGATAGTGGGGCATACCCCGCCCGGTGAGCAGAAAGGGGATACCACCCAGTTCAACGCCAGTGCCTTCAAGGCCGCACCCGATGCCAGTGCCCAGGACCTGGTGCAGAAGATGCCTGGCATCACCGTGGAGAACGGCCGGGTGGAGGCACAGGGCGAGGCCGTGCAGCGCATCCTGATAGACGGAAAGCCTTTTTTCGGCGAGGATGTGGAGGCGGCACTGCAAAACCTGCCGGCCGAGGTTATCGCCAGCATACAGGTATTCGATCAGAAAAGCGATCAGGCGGAGCTAAGCGGTTTCGACGACGGCGAAAGAATCAGAACCATTAACATTGTTACCAGGCCCGAAGCGAGGAAAGGCGAGTTCGGGAAGGTAACCGCCGGCTATGGAACAGAGGATGCCTATATGGCTGGGGCCAGTGTGAACTTCTTTAAGAATGACAGGCGGCTAACGGTAACGGGGCTCAGTAACAACATCAATACCGTCAGCTTCTCGGCAGACCCTGACAACAGCGGCGACAGCCGTACCCAGGACGGCCTGATTACGTCGCATGCGCTTGGGTTAAACTATACCAACGCCTGGCTGGAGAAAGTAGAGTTGGCGGCAAGCTACTCCTATCACCATAGAAACAATTACAACACCCGCCTGCTGCTGCGCGATTATGTACAGGCAACGCAAGAAGGGCAGGTATATTCCGAGGATAGCCAAGACGAGCGTGTGAGTGGCAACCACAGGTTTAACATGCGCCTGGACTATGAGATAGACGAAAATAACAGGATTCGGGTCAGGACGCGGGGCAACATGTACCAGAATGAGGCGGATGCCTCCTTCCGGGGGCGCACCGTGAACGTGGAGGGGCCCTTGAACCAAACTGAGAATAAGTCAGACAATCGCAACGCCAGTCTGGACTTTAGCAACAACATGGTTTACAGTCACCGTTTCCCGAAGGAGGGGCGAAGCCTTAGCTTTAGGCTGCATAATAGCTTTAACAACAGCGACGGGGAACGCTATCGCCTTGCTCTTAACACTTTTTATACGGTGGAGGATGGGGAGGAAGCGCTGCGGCAGCATACCGATTCAAAGGGGAGTGGCTATTCCTGGGAAACCAACCTATCTTATACCGAACCGGTGGGGCAGCATGGGCAGGTAGAGTTGGAGTATGAAATCGGCAACAGGAACAACGAGGCTGACCGCAGAACCTACGACTTTACAGAGCAGGAGCAAAGCTACAGCGACTTAAACAGGCTCTTGAGCAATACCTCCCAAACCAACTACCTGACCCAGGAGACGGAACTGGGCTATAGGTACAACACCGAAAAGCTCTACTTTCAGGTAGAGGCAGAATACCAGCATGCGCAGCTGCTGAACGATCAACAGCTGCCAAGGCTGTATGACCTGGAACGTACCTTTACCAGCATGCTTCCATCAGCCCGCTTGCGGTATAAATTTACGGAGTCTAACAACCTGGAGTTTAATTACGATACCCGTACCAACGCCCCATCGGTGGGGCAGTTGCAGGATGTAATCGATAATTCCAATCCGCTGCAGCTTAGAACCGGTAATCCTGACCTGGAGCAGTCTTTTCGCAACTGGTGGCGGGTGCGCTACAGGTCTCATAACCCCGATACGAACCATAATTTCTATGCTTCCTTGGAAAGCTCATTTGAAAGCAACCAGATAGCCAACAGCACTTTGATAGCCGACGAGGTAGTAACGCTCAGCGACGGGATTGTGCTGCCGGAAGGGGCACAGCTCATTCGGCCGGTAAACGTGGATGGTTACTGGGATGCCCGTGCCTACTTCAGCTACGGCCGACCACTGCAGCTTATCCAATCGAACCTGAACCTGAGAGGCGGTATCGGACACAGCAGGAGGCCCGGTGTGGTCAATGAGGAGGTGAGCTACGTTAACTCCAGTAACTTCAGGATCGGTGCTTCCCTCAGCAGCAACATCAGCGAGCGCATCGATTTTAACATCTCCACCCACTCCAGCTATAATATTGTGGATAACTCGCTGCGCCCTGAGCTGAACAACAATTACTTTAACCAGCGCACCCGCTTTTGGTACAACTGGCTACTGGGAGACGGTTTTGTGTACCGCACCAACATCAACCACCAGTATAATGCAGGCCTTGCAGAAGGGTATGACACCAACACCTTCCTCTGGAATATGAGCATTGGTAAAAAGCTGTTTCCAAGGGATTTGGGGGAAGTCAGTGTGATGGTGTACGACCTGCTGCAGCAAAACAACAACATCTGGCGTAATGTGACGGAGCTGTATGTAGAGGATGTGGAAACCAATGTGCTGGAGCGGTACTTTATGCTCACCTTCACCTACAACATCCGCCATTACAGCGGTCAAGGCGACATACGGGAAGTGGAGGATTTATATTAGGAGGGCTTCCTTTGATGGAAAATTCTCAGCAGCAACGTCTTTGTAAGCACCTGCTAAGGCGGTGTGAGCCCATGCGTAAAGTCGCTAAAGGTCTCACCTGCATTGATTCTACCCGTTGAGCTAAACAGAGCTGCCAGAAAATGGTAAGAACAGAATTGCTTTCACTCAAGTTTATTGCCACAGATCACTAAAAATCGGCTAACTTGCGACCTTTCTATGCATAGTGATTCGCTTCGTATTACATGGACTTATATAAATTTTTAGTGCACCTGCCAGACACGGTCGTGCTGTTATCGCCTGAACTGAAGGTCTTGGAAGCTACGGATGAGTACCTCCGGGTGACCATGAGGACACGGGAACACCTGATTGGCAAGGACTTTCTGAAGGAGTTCCCGGACAATCCGGACGTACCTGCGTCTAAAAACGAGAAACTGCTGCGCAACTCGCTGGAGACCGTGCTGCGGACAAAGCAAACGGACTACCTGGACGTGCTGCGCTACGATATCCCCAGGCCGGGTGGCGGCTTCGATGTGCGGTATTGGGAGGCTGTCCATACCCCTGTGCTGGACGGAGGCGGCAACGTCAGCTTCATCATTCAGAAAACCTCGGATGTCACCGAGCGGGAGCAGCAAAAGCAGGCCCTTGCCGTGCAGGAGAGCAAGTTCAGGTTCATGGCCGACACCCTGCCGCAACTGGTCTACATGGCTGACCAGCGCGGCACCATCACCTACTACAGCAGGCGGTGGTACGACTATACCGGGAACGAGACGGGGGATATGGCTTGGGAGAAGTCTGTTCACCCTGACGACTTACCAAACGTGAAAGTCAAGTGGGAGCAGGCTTTAAGGGACTTGGCTCAGTTGCAGGTGGAGGCACGCTTCAGAGATGCAAAAGGCAGCTACCGCTGGCACCTGACACGCATGACTCCCATGCTGGACGAGTTGGGCCGGGTCCTGATGTGGGTCGGCAGTTCCACGGACGTCCACGAGACGCGCCTGTTGGTGCAGGAGCTGTTGGCGGCCAACGAGCAGATGGTGGAGATGGCTGACCAGGTGCAACACGCCTACCGGAAAGCCGAGGCAGAGCGCAAGGTGCTGGAGCAGCTGATCCAGAAGGCTCCCTTCTTCTGCTGTATTCTAAAAGGTGCGGAGCATCGGTATGAGCTGGTCAACGACAATTACCAGAAGCTGGTCCCCGGCAAGCAACTGCTCGGCAGAACAGTGGCAGAGGCGCTGCCAGAGGTAGTGGAGCAGGGCTTCACCGCGATCCTGGACAGTGTTTACAGCACAGGAAAGGAGTTTATAGCCGAAGGCATCCCTGTGAAGCTTGACCGCTACGCCACAGGGGAGATGGAAGACGTTTACCTTACCTTCATCTACCAGGCGGTGCGGGATGAACACGGGAAGCCAGCAGGCATCCTGGTCTTCGGGCAAGACGTGACCGAGCAGGCGAAGCTCGTGCAGAAAGCTGGAAATTTAGGGATCAGCTTGGCTTAAGCTGTTATTGTACATAAATTTAACAGAGGAGAAGGTTCTGAAGGATGGACGTAAGCCAGATTGATTTGCAGCAGCTTCGGGTGAAGCATATTTTCTTCAAGACCAAGGTGCGTGCACTGCTGTACGGAGGCACTTATGACGAGGCTCTGTTCTCAGACAAAAGCCCCGTCACTGCCTGGCTCAACACAACAGGCAAGCAACGGTACGCGCATTACCCTGAAACAAGTGAACTGGCAAGCCTGCATCAGGGCCTGATCATATTGGCACAGTCACTCTATCGCCAGTACTGCAGCGGGAATATCGAGCAGGCGCACGAGATGCTGAAAGACATGGACCAGCAGTCTGAGCGGTTTCTGGTGCTTCTTTCCAAGGTAGAGCAGGAAGTCTTGGGTAATACTATCGCCGGCGCGGATGCGAGGTAGACGAGCAGCGCATAAGCCTTGGAGTATCCTGTTGCGCCGTAGTGGTTGACATCCTGCTCATGACCATTGCCCTGTTGGTGATCCAGTACATGGTCACGGCAGACCTGGAGGATATTAATTACCTTGTGGAGACACTCTTGGGACTGGAGATAAGGCTTCGGGAAGGTGTGAGGTGCAGTTCCTTCTCATCCCCGGCTGTCTCTTTGCCCTGTTTGCCCCAATGTGTCACCGCTTCCTTTAGAATGATTTAGACACCCTATGCGTTCTTCAATACAAGGAAAACAGCGGGAGCCCTTTTGAGATTGCTTTTATTTAGTTCTGCTGGATAATTTAACGTACCCCCGCTGCGCTAGCGCAGCCGCAGGTATGAAAAAGCGTCAGGACTCTGTTCTCTGTTCCCACAAAGGGCCCCTTCTGCTTTCCGCCTGGAGGGCTACCCAAATCCTGGAGAAACTTTTGCGATGCTGGAGCCTCACGTACTGCTTGCCAGTTGCTATGGCGTCGGCAGCGTCTGTACGCATGTGCTGCAACCTCCCTTGCCGCCGAGCGGCAAGGGAGGTTGGATTCCATCGTCTTGACGAACAACGAAAGGGAGGGGACAGTCCTGGCATAACGGACCGGGCATGTCACCGAAGGTCTTAACATTTTAATTCGTCAACCCTTGCCGCTCCATAGAGACCAAGGGAGATACAGACAGCTTGGGCAGGAGCGCGTTCCCTGCCTGTTGCCAGCAGATGGAAGGCGATCAGGTTGAGGAGGAGCGCAGCCGCCAGCCCGCAAAGGGGGATGACCTGCTCTTCCCGGTTCCCGTGTATGGACAGCAGCAGGAGCACCACCAGGAGGTGGAGCAGGAACAGGAAAGCGGCAAGCAGCATGGCCGCGATGTCCCCACCGGGCCTGTGCCAGGTCAGGAGGATCGTAAGCCAGAAGCAAAGGACCCCGATGCCGAGGTGGAGGAGGAGCTTTGATCGCATAAGTTAGGTTGTGGGGTACGACTTCTAACGAAGGGAAACCCGTTTCATTTCCCTGTCGCTAAAAAAGGTGTGGTTTTCAGTCAAAAGGCAAAGGTAAGAAAGGGCCGGTCCAGGAACCGGCCCTTAATGGGGAAATTACTCACCTTAATAAAGGTGAGCGAAGGTAAGGGATCAAAGTCTGGAGAGCAAGGATAAGGTTTAAACAATTACCTGGAGGCGGAGCATAGGCAGGAGTAGAAGAGCCAGAAAGGGTTTGAACCTGTGGAAGCGGCAGGCTTTTTTACCTTCGCATGGAGCGGGGATATCCACTCTGTGGCATTTAGGTTGGCTGCCTGTTGCCGGGCGTAATAGGCCCATTGCTTCTCACCCGGAAGTTGCCCTGGCTTTCCGTACCGGGCAACTTCTATTCCTTTGCACGCACCCCTACTACCATTTTCCCTGTAGCAGCTCTCAAGCCTCTTGGCGCCTTTGAAAGATGGCGCCTCTAACAATTTCCGGCAGTAACTTCCTGAAACGGTTAGAGCTGGATTAGGTTGGAAAGCTCCGGGGGCCGTTTTCCCTCGTGCAGGTTTCACCTTTCACGTACTCTACAGCAAGCTTTTGCAGCCAAAGGAGCTACAAGCGGTTGCGGCGTCAGCCTGGTAATTCACCGGTAGTGCCTCTTTCTTCCGATTATCCGCGAAAGAAGTATATTTGCAAATTCATGCCTGATACTGCTCCATGATCATTCACCACTGGTTTTATAACCGGACAAGACAACAGAAGAAATGTTAGACATAGCAATCCTTGCGGCAGGGTTTATCTGCCTTATACTTGGTGCAGACAAGCTTGTCGATGCCTCCTCCAGCCTGGCCGCCAGGCTGGGCATTCCCAACATTGTTATAGGGCTAACGATCGTTGCCTTCGGCACATCGGCCCCCGAGCTGGTGGTAAACCTCTTCGCAGCCGTTGAGAACAATACCGAGATGGTGCTGGGCAATGTTTTGGGGAGCAATATCTTCAATGTGCTGGCCATCCTGGGAATATCTTCCCTCATATACCCGCTAACGGTGAAAACCAATACAACCTGGCTGGAGATCCCGCTGAGCCTGCTTGCTGCTGTCGCCGTGCTGGTTACAGCAGGTGATGTGTATTTGGACAGTTCGGAGGCAGGCTACATCTCCAGGGCAGAGGGACTGCTGTTGCTGCTGTTCTTCGCCATTTTCCTCGTGTACAACCTGAAGATAGCCCGGGGCAACCCAACCGACGAGGGGACGGAGACAAAGGACTATCCCTACCTGCAGGCCGCGTTGTACATTGGGCTCGGGCTGGCGGGACTGGTACTGGGCGGCAGGCTGATCGTGACAAGCGCCGTAGGCATTGCCCAGGCTTTCGGACTCTCGGAGAGGGTCATCGGGCTGACCGTGGTATCCATCGGAACCTCTTTGCCCGAGCTGGCTACCTCCGTGGTTGCGGTTAGGAAAAGGAAAGTGGACATCGCCATCGGCAATGTGGTGGGCTCCAACATCTTCAATATTTTCCTGATTCTGGGTGTCTCGACCGTGGTTACCCCCTTGCAGGTCAACTCCGGCTCATTCGTGGACATCGTCGTGAACATCGCCGCCAGTCTGTTGCTGTTTGCCTTTGTCTTCACAGGCAAGGGAAGGCAGCTGGCCAGGTGGGAAGGTGCGGTGCTGCTGGCGCTCTATCTCACTTACCTGGCGCTGCTGATCACCCAAGGCTAGGGCAGCGCATTGTGCGGGACAGGTTGTATGCTGGCTGCAGGCTGTACCAATCCATTCGCGGCACTGCAATCGCTGCACCTGTAAGCCTGCGGTTTAGCTGCCAGCAGCCTGGCCTATGCTGAAGGAGGGCCGGCTATTTGCCTCATGATGACCTTGTCAATCCTGAAACCGTTCAAGCCGACTACCTCCAATTCCCAGTCGCCAACCCGAAGCCTATCCCCGGCAACCGGGAATTTACCCAACGTGTAGGAAATGAAGCCCGCGACTGTCACATAGTTGTCGGTATCCTGGGGGAGTACTTCCCGCTTGAGCTCCCAATTAAGATCGTAAATCTCCATGGGGCCGTCCACCAGGAGGCTGCCATCCTCTCGTACGACAAAGCCCGGTTCATCATGCTCGTCCACATCCGGCAGGTCACCGACAATGGCCTCGAGCAGGTCGTGCAGCGTGATGATGCCTTCTATGGAGCCGTACTCGTCTATGACGATCCCCAGGTACTGCTTTTGTTTCTTGAAGATGTTCAGCACGGCGCTCGCCATCATTGTCTCGGGGATGTAAATCGGCTGCTCCAGGAAGTGCTTGAGCGGCTCCGCTCTGCTCCCCGCCAGGTACTCGTAGAACCGCTTTGCTGTCAGCACCCCGATGATGCTGTCGAAGGTACCGTCTGCCACGGGAAACTTGGAGTGCGCGCTACGCTGCACGATGTCGCTTATTTCCTCGACAGGTTGGTTGATGTCGAGGTACTCTACATCCATGCGGTGTGTCTTAAGGTTCCTTGCCCGTTGCCCTGCATAGGTGAAGATGTTCTGGTGCAGTTGAATGTCCTCTTTTGCCAGTATCCCTTGCCTGCCAGCGGTCTTGATGATCTGCCTGAGTTCCTCCTCCGACATCTTCTCCTCTGTGGGCTCTTTTATTCCCGTTACTTTGATCACGAGGTTGGTGGAGCCGGAGAGCAGCTTCACCAGGGGCATGGTGGCAATGGTGAATACTTGGATGACAGGGGCAACCACGAGTGCGATGCGGTCCGCATTTCCAAGTGCAATCGTTTTGGGTATCAGTTCCCCGATCACAATGGAGAAATAGGTGATCAGGCCAACCACTAACACGATGGAGAGGGTATCGGCATAGGGGGCTAAGAAGCCAAAACCGGAAAGCCACTCTCTCATATCGTCGGAAAGGGCCGCGCCCCCGTAGGCGCCGGACACAATGCCGATGAGGGTAATCCCTACTTGAATTGCAGACAGGAAGTTCTCGGGCGACTCCAGCAGCTTCAGGATAGCGCTGGCGCTTTTGCTTCCCAGTTTTGCCTTCTGAGCCATCCTGTTTTTGTTGACCGAGATGATAGATAACTCTGACAGGGCGAAGAAGCCGTTGAGTAGGGTCAGGAGAATCAAAATGATTATTTCCATTTAAATTCGACGTAGGTGAAAATGAATTTATTCATCTTTACTTTTTCAAAGCAGCTGGTATAGCCAAAGCTGCCAATATAACTAAAAAATTTGGTAAAGGCGTCAGTCGGGGAGAAGAGCTACCGCTGGCAGGGTCCCGCTGAAAAGCGGTGGCAAACAAGAATGGCCGAGATGCATACTGCAGTTGATTTCATACCCTGGAGCGGGGAAGCCGCTACTGCGCTCTGCCCCTCACAATACCAGCAGCTGTAGTCCCGCTACGGTGCCCTGACTGCCTGTTGCATCGCCCATTAATTTGTAACTTGCCGGTGCCTCTAGTCCAGATCCGCTGCCTGGGCGACCGTGGGAAAGAAGCGTTCGGCCAATTTCCTTCTCGGGATCAGAGAACCGGGTACATGGCTCATCCCAAGGGTAGTCAGCCTGGGCTAACATGCGGGAGAACGACGGAGCCATACGTCTTTCGCGGGTTTTTGCCAGGGCCTGTAACCCTCCAGCCAACTGGGTGTGAAAGTGGCCAGTGTCGTTGTGCCACCCCATCTTGAGGATAGCCTTTTCAAGGTTACCGGTCCGCGCCTTCCTGCTTTGGTGACATCACGGCCAACTACTGTGGCGGGGAATGCCAGAGCGGGAAACAGCTTAAACAGCCTGCTGCTTTGGAAATGGCATTCGGATTTGTATTTTAGGGGACCATTCTCGTCGGTGGAGTTTCAGGTACTAAACCCTAGGCTATCCGTTAGCTGCTTTCAGGAGACATGGGCAGGCTGAGGCGAGGAGGATACCCCAACACCAAACCGCTATGAAAAACAGCTACCTTAGTGAGCAGATGCTCCAACACTCGCCCGATATACTCTGCGTCGTCGGCAAAGACGGCTATTTCCAGAAGGTCAGCGGCGCTTGCCAGCACCTGCTTGGCTACTGTGGCGAGGAAATGGAGGGCAGGCATTACCAAGAGTTTCTTGTTCCCTTGGACAGAGACCAGACGGCGCGGGCAGTGGAGAGAATTGTTTCCGGTGACGCAAGGATTATAGTGGAAAACCGGTACCTGCATCGTGACGGCAGGCAGGTGCCCTTGTGCTGGCTCGTTGCCTGGTCGGAGGCAGACGCGCTTTTTTTCTGCACCGGACGGGATGCCTCCGAACCGAGAAGAGGCCGTTTGGAACTGGAGGAGGGCGCACAAAAGTACAGGTCCCTTTTTGAGCATAACCCGGACATCGTCTTCTTTGAAAGCAGGGAGGGGAAGGTGACTGAAGGTAACAAAGCCTTCAGAGCGGCTTTTGGGGAAGGCGCGCTCACGGCAGCCGGCCAGGCAGCCACCTCTTTTCTTCCCCCTGGAATGGCCGCCGTCAATGCGCGGTCTCTACAGGAGGCGCTGCTGGGCAGTACCATGCGGTTTGACCTGCACCTGCCTGCTGTCGGCAACAGGGGAAGCGTATACGATGCCGTGAAGTTTCCGGTGATGGTGGCCGGTGAGGCGATCGGAGCGCATACCATCGCAAAGGACATTACCCCCATCGTCCGTTCCTTCGAAACCCTGGCAAACCAGACCAAAAAGCTGCACGCCATCCTGGAGAGCATTACCGATGCCTTTGCCGCCGTCGACAGAGACTGGAAGCTGACCTACATCAACAGCGAGGCTGAAAGACTCTTCCACCTAAGCCGCGGAGAACTGCTGGGCAGAAAGGTATGGGACGTCTTTCCCGAGGGGGAGGACGGGGCTTTCCACAACGGCTACCGACAGGCAATGGCCTCCGGGGAAACGGTGCAGTTTGAGAGTTATTACGGAAGCATGGGGATATGGCTGCAGGTGAAGGTGTACCCCTCTGAGGAGGGGCTGGGCATTTACTTCGGGGACATCACGGAGGTGAAGCGGTCCCGCCAGGAGGTGGAGAAGCTGTCGCTGGTGGCCAGGAGCACGGACAACGGTGTTATCATCACGGACGCAACGGGGCGAACCGAGTGGGTGAACGAGGGCTTTTCCCGCATAACAGGCTATCGCCTGGAGGAGGTAAAGGGGAAAAAGCCCGGGCTGCTCCTGCGGGGGCCCGAGATAGACAAAGACGCGTTGGTTAGGATCAGGAAGAAACTTCGGGGAGACGTACCCTTTAACGCCGTTCTGCTGAATTACCGGAAGAGCGGGGAGAGGTGCTGGGTGTCGATGGACATCACTCCGGTCCACAGCGGAACCGGTACTGGCCGGCAGTTCATCGCCATCCTCCGGGACATCACCTACCGAAAGGAGAGCGAGGAGAACCTGCTTAGCCTCTCCCGGGACCTTTATACGCAGAACAAACTTCTGCAGGAGTTTACCTACATCGTGTCCCATAACCTGCGGGCTCCCGTAGCCAACGCCCTGGGCCTGGCCAACCTGATGGCTAAAATGGACCAAAGCTCCCCCATGTTTGTGCTTTCCCTGGCAAACCTTAAAACATCCGTGCTGCAGATGGACACCGTGCTAAAGGATGTGACAGCGGTGCTCACTGTCCGGGAGAAGCAGGGGGTCCTGGAACTGGAGCGGGTAAGGGCGGTGGAGGTTTTCCGGCAGGCATGGGCATTGCTGCAGGAACCGCTACACCAATGCGGGGGCGAAATTACCGTAGCGGTGGAGGAGGGGCTGCGCCTGGAGGCCAGCAAACCCTACCTGTTCAGCATCTTCTATAACCTGCTTTCCAACGCCATCAGGTTCCGGTCCGGGGAGCGTCAGCTCCGGATCAGGCTTGCCAGCGAGGCCGGGGAGGATGGAAGCCTGGCTCTAAGCCTGTCCGACAACGGGACCGGTTTCGACGCTGAGAGGGCGGGTGAGGAGGTATTCAAGCTTTACAAGCGTTTTCACCGGGGCACCAAAGGCAGGGGGGTCGGGCTGTTTCTGGTCAAAGCTCATGCAGAGGCAATGGGGTGGCAGGTTAGTGTGAGCAGCAGGGTAGGCAAGGGAACGACTTTCCAGCTCCTGATACCGCCGGCGACGGCGAGGCAGCAGGCGCCGAAACAAGATTGACGCGACAGGAGTAAGCCATAGGTAGAGGACGATACCGACACACTCATGAAAGACACTTACACCTTCGCCCGCCGCCTCGCCGTCGCCGGACTGATTCTGCTGCTTTTCGCTTCCCTTTTCTACCTGTTGCTGCACCACGCCTACTTCTTCCTGCTGGTGATGGCGGGCATTCTGGCGGCCGTGATGTTCAGCGGCATGGCCGACTGGCTGGCCGCGAAGGCAAAGCTGAGGCGGTGGCTGGCGCTGCTGCTTTCGGTGGTCTTCTTCTTCGGGACGCTGGCGGGCGCGTTCTGGCTGGTGGCTCCCACCGTGGGAGAGCAGGTGCAGGAGCTTCGGGAGACGATTCCTGCGTCCCTCTCGCAGGTGCAGGAGTGGCTGAAAGGGCGCAGCTGGGGAGAACGGCTGGTCGACCAGCTCCCGCAGGACATGGAGAAAGCGCTGCCGGAGCAGGAGAAGCTGGTGACAGGGCTGACAGGGGCCTTCTCCTCTACGCTGGGTTTTCTGGCCGACCTGCTGATCGTCGTTATCACCTCCCTTTTCCTGGCCTCCAGTCCCACCCTCTACACCCAAGGCCTGGTGAGGCTTTTCCCTGTCAGAAAGCGGCAGCGCCTGCTGGAGGTGCTTGCCAAATGCTACAGCACGCTGCGCAAATGGTTGGTCGGCATGTTCCTCTCCATGGCCATCATCGGCGTCAGCTCAGCCATCGGCTATAGCTTGATCGGGCTGCCCATGGCCTTTGCCCTTGCGCTCATCGCCTTCCTG
This sequence comes from Pontibacter sp. SGAir0037, assembly GCF_005491705.1. NCBI lineage: Bacteria > Pseudomonadati > Bacteroidota > Cytophagia > Cytophagales > Hymenobacteraceae > Pontibacter > Pontibacter sp. SGAir0037. The sequence continues at coordinate 5,088,885 of NZ_CP028092.1, forward strand.
TTCGCTTTCGTGCCGAACATCGGCCCCTGGGTGGCTGGTGTTCCGGCAGTGCTGATCGGGCTGACGGCGGGCGGGCAAATGGCGCTCTACGTGCTCTTGATCTACGGGGGGATCCAGATGATCGAGAGCTACCTTATTACCCCCATCATCTTCAAACGGACCGTGGACCTGCCGCCCGCGCTCCTGCTCTTTTTCCAGGTGTTGCTCGGCATCCTGCAGGGCGGGTTGGGCCTGCTATTGGCAGCCCCGATCTTGGCCGTTGCCATGGTGCTCGTGCAGGAGCTGTACGTGAAGGATGTGCTGGAGGAAGCGCCGGGGGAGGTGTAGGCAAGTTCTCAAATGCTGCAAAAGCGTTGTCGGCTTCCGGTTACCAGCAGAGGAATAGACAAACGGTTGTACCTAGCAGCAAGGCTCTGAAAGAACAAATAAATGTCGCCGCGTTTTCTGCAGGTCGGCACATCGTTTGGCACCATGTATGGGGAATGTAGTGTTATGTGCGAAAGGGAGCGTCGGCGCTACAGGACTAAAGCTGAGACAGCTATTGCTTTATACCATTCCTGCAGTATATTTGGAGGATTGGACTAATGACAAGCGCTCTGCCCAAGCCCTAAGATCTGTCCTGGAGCCCATGCTGGGGAGCTTATATTTGCTCCTGCCGTATTCTGGTGGCTATTCGGAGGATCTTCCTGTAGGTCTGTATCCGGTCACAACGCGTTTTTCGCTGTTTTGATCCTGTGGGGCCCGACTAGTCGCCCAGCAGGGCAAATATCAACCTCAAACTAAACGAAATGCCGTTCACCTTCGCCCACCCCGCCGCCATCTTGCCTTTGAAGGTCTTCCCGGCAAGGTGGCGGTCTATGACTGGACTGGTTATGGGAAGCATAGCTCCCGACTTTGAAAAGTTCCTTTGGCTGCGGGCTTTCCCCTTTGACGCCTATAGCCATACCTGGCAGAGCATCTTTTACTTTAACCTGCCACTGGGGCTGTTGCTTGCCTTTTTGTTTCACGGGGTGGTGCGGGATGTGCTGGTCGAAAACCTGCCTGCTTTCCTGCGGGTCAGGCTGAGAGGGCTTGGACCAGGAAGCTGGCATACCTACTTTCGGCAACGCTATGCTATTGTAATGGGATCAGTACTCGTAGGTAGCGCCACCCATATCGCCTGGGACGCTTTTACACACCTGGACGGAAGAGGGACGAAGCTTTTTCCTGTCCTCTTAAGAAAAGTTACGATCGGGGGCACGGCTGGGAGTTGTTTAACCTATTGCAGCTCGGCTCTTCTGTGGCGGGCTTGCTGCTTGTGTTCCTGGCCTTGGTGAGGCTTCCCAAAGCGGAGGGGAGGAAGGGGGTAAAGAATGGCAGCATCCTGTACTGGAGCATGTTCACGTTCGTCGCAGCGCTCGCTGCGTCCCTCAGGGTGTGCAGCGGATACCCGCTGCACACCCTGTCGAACCTGGCTATTTTGCTTATAGCTGCAGGGCTTTTCAGCCTCCTCGTAACTTCCTTCCTGTTCACGAGGAGAAAAACGACACCCGTGGTATAGCCGACAGAACATCTGCCGACAGGTAATAAGGTGCTATCGTCCACCTTCCTGTGCTCCCGAACCTGCTTGTAGCACACTGTATCAGTGGAATACTGGAATGGGAGGGCCGCTGGTAATTTGCCCTGTGGCCGGAATAATTTTTTTTTTAAGGCAAAATGACGTACATTTGGCAATTCCAAGCTATGTCAAGAGCAAAAACCATATCCTGCTGCAGATTTCTGCTCCTTTCAGTATCTTTTGTTTGGATACTGTTACTCTACGGGCAGCAGGCATTGGCATTTGGCAATGAACCGGTACCGCTCCTGCAGGGGATTGCCAAGTCCCACAAAGAGGCAACCTTCCGCCAGGACGAGTACAAGCATTTTGACAAGGCCCTGGCCGATAAGGTATCGGTCAACCTGCCACAGGCAGTGGTTGAGCAATTACTGCTTTCCTTTGCGTTTCCAACCGATCAGGATGTTCCTGCTTGCGGGGCTCTATTGGAGGCGGTCAGGTTGTCAGCCCGCCTGTTTCCGGTCATCATCCAGCCCAACGCCCCATAGGCAGCTCTGGCCGGGCATTTCCACTTTTCTCCATAATAAGCTTCATCGAAGTAATGAAGCGTTTCTGAGGGCGTGAAGCTGTCAGCTGATGCCACCCGTGCAAATCTTTTTTCTGAAGGAGTTAACGATCCCAAGCCTTTTGGTTGGAAGAAGCCCCGTCTGATATTTCTTTCGATGCTGCCTTGCTGCCGTTGCATGCAGGGTAGGCGCTAGCATGTTTCCATGCCAAACCAGGCACCTGTCAAAGGCCCGGGTGCCCACTAATATCTTTTACATTACACGAACGATTATAATGCGCCATAAGAACTTTATCATTATCATGACAGTCGTCATCACGGGACTGTGCCTGCTTTTTCTGTCGTTTTCCTTTGTTTCCCGGAGCGTGGAGCGGAAGGCAGAAGCCTTCGCAACGGATTCGCAGGGGCAGGTAAACCCGAGCAGGAGACAGGCTTACCTGGATTCTGTCTGGAGGGAGCCCGTTTTCCTGGGGCTCACTTACCAGGAAATCAAAGAAAAAGAACTGGGCCTTGGCCTTGACCTGAAAGGCGGTATGCACGTGGTGCTGGAGGTTTCCCCTGTTGAGATTCTGCGTGCTCTTTCGGGCAACAGCAAAGACCCTAACTTTGTAAAGGCCCTTGCCCGTGCGCAGGAACTACAGAAAAACAGCCAGGAAAAATTTACCACTCTTTTCGCCGAGGCCTACCTGGAGATTGTTCCTCAAGGAAAGCTCAGCCAGGTATTCTCAAATTCCGCTAACCGGGAAAAGATCAATTTCAATACTTCAAACGACGAAGTTATACGTGTTCTGGACCGGGAGGTGGAGGATGCCGTAGACCGCTCTTTCAACATCCTGCGCACCCGTATTGATAAATTCGGTGTAACGAACCCGAACATCCAGCGCCTATCGGGTAACGGTGGCGATGGCCGCATCCAGATCGAGCTGCCGGGCGTAGACGACCCGGAGCGTGTGCGCCGCCTGCTGCAGGGCATGGCCAACCTGGAGTTCTGGGAAGTGTGGACGCCGGACGAGTTCACCCCTTACTTTTTACAACTCAACGAGTACCTGGCACAGCAGGAGAAAGCCGGCAAGCTGAACCTGGGCACTGCAGACCAGAAAGATCCCTTAACGCAGGGTGCTACTCCTAACGCAACAGTTAAAACAGACGGCGCTGATGATGTGCTGGCGCAGGCTGCCGCTACCGATTCCACGGGTCTTGCGCAGGCGGGCCAAACGGCAGCTTCTACTGATTCCGCTGCCAGTGGCCTGGACTCTCTTGCCAACGCACAAAGCAGTGCTCTGGCCCGCCTGTTCGTTCCGCTGCCAGGTGGCTTCGGCACAAACGTGCGCGACACGGCCAAGGTGAACGAGATTTTAGGAAGAGCAGAGGTTCGTGCCATCTTCCCTCCCAACATGAAGTTTTTGTGGAGCGTGAAGCCCGTGCAGGGCGGCAACCGGCAGGAGTTCGCAGAGCTGTACGCCATCAAAAAAGGGCGTGACGGGAAGGCCCCGCTGTCCGGTGACGCTATCAACGACGCCCGCCAGGACTTCGACCAGAACGGACGCCCTGAGATCAGCATGGCCATGAACCCGAACGGCTCCAAGAAGTGGGCCCGTTTGACAGGCGACAACATCAACCGCCAGATCGCCATCGTGCTGGACAACTACGTGTACTCTGCTCCGGTGGTGCAGGGCGAGATCACAGGCGGCAACTCCTCCATCTCCGGCAACTTCACCGTGGAAGAGGCGAAAGACCTTGCCAACATCCTGAAGGCGGGTAAGATGCCGGCCCCTACCCGTATCATCGAAGAGGCCATCGTAGGTCCTTCGCTGGGCCAGGAGGCCATTAACCAGGGCTTGCTTTCCACCATTGCCGGTCTGGGCGCAGTCGTGCTATTCATGATAGGCTATTACCGTAGAGGCGGCTTTATTGCCGACTTAGCGTTGGTGTTCAACGTGTTCTTTATCCTGGGTATCTTAGCGCAGTTTGGCGCAGCGCTTACCCTGCCTGGCATTGCGGGTATCGTGCTTACGTTAGGTATGGCCGTGGATTCCAACGTGCTGATATTTGAGCGGATGCGGGAAGAGATGACCAAAGGGCTACCTATGCGGGAGGTCATCAACAAAGGGTATGAAAAGGCTTTCTCTACTATCTTGGATGCGAACGTCACCACTTTTTTAGTTGGCTTTATCCTGTACTACTTCGGCTCAGGCCCGGTAAAAGGCTTCGCCATCACCCTGATGATGGGTATTGTTACCTCCTTCTTTACGTCTGTTTATATTTCGCGAATCCTGGTCGAGAGAACCTTTAAAAGCAAAGGAACACTGCGGTTCTCCTCTTCGTTCGCCGATAGCCTTTTCCGGAACATCCGGTTTGATGCCATGAGAGTCCGGAAGTTCGCCTATCCTTTCTCTTTGGCCGTTATATGCTTCGGCTTTGTAGCGATGTTCTTGAGCGGTGGCCCGAACTTAGGCGTGGATTTCAAAGGGGGACGCTCCTATGTAGTACACCTGGAGGAAGCGGTGCCGGCATCCGAAGTCCGGACTACTCTGCTGGAAGCTTTTGAGGAAGCGGGTACGGAAGTGAAAACGTTTGGCGGGGCAAACCGCCTGAAAGTGATTACCAGTTACCTGGCCGACGACGAATCTGTGCAGGCCGATGAAACTGTAAAAGCAGCCCTGGAACAAGGGCTGAGTCGGTATAAGAAGTTAAATCCAGAGATATTGAGTTCGTCTAAAGTTGGCGCTACCATGGCTGATGATATACAACGGACATCCCTGGTGTCGGTCCTGCTTTCCCTGGCTGGTATTTTCCTGTACGTCATGATCCGCTTCAGCAAATGGCAGTTCAGTTTAGGAGGGGTGGTAGCCCTGTTGCACGATGCGTTGATGATCATCGCTGTGTTCTCTATCCTCGACCTGTTTGGCATCTCCTATGAAATGGACCAGGTATTCATCGCGGCGCTGTTAACGGTGATCGGATTTTCCATTAACGATACGGTGGTTATCTTCGATCGGATCCGGGAGAACATGGGGTTGAGGGCAGGTCTGCAGGTGAGGGATGTGATTAACCCGGCCCTGATCAGCACCTTCAGTCGTACCATCATCACCTCCTCTACGGTGCTGCTGGTGGTACTGGTGCTGTTTATCTTTGGAGGAGAGGTGTTGAGAGGCTTTTCTCTTGCCATGATCATCGGAGTGGTGGCAGGTACCTACTCCTCCCTGTTCATAGCTGCTCCTTTGGTGGTGGACACATCCCGGGGTAGTGCCGATAGTGCTCCTGTGCTTGGAAAGCCTGCGGACGTCTCCGGGAAAAGACAGAAGGTTAGCAAATGAAAATGCTGTACCTGCTCACATTCCTTCTATTGTTGACCCTGCTGGTGATATACTACAGGTGGAAGGAAAGGCAAAGGAAGTAATTTCCTCGAGTTCGGTAATATAATTTTTTTACACTAACATTTATTGATATCATGATGATCATACAACTGTTTGCCTTCATAGGAGGGTTAGGCGGCTCCGAAATACTAGTAATTCTTTTTGCTGTCCTGCTGCTATTCGGTGCTAAGCGCATCCCTGAACTGGCCCGCGGGCTCGGACGGGGCATCCGCGAGTTCAAGGACGCCACCAAGGAGATTGAAACTGAAATAAAGGATGCGGTCAAGGACAAAGACAAAGAGGGGCAATAGCCACCGCTGCCTGTAAGGCAGGCGTTAGTCACCTTAAGGCTGACTACTTCCCGGCAGCCTCTGCCGCCCGTTGGGAAGTAACCCGCCTTTGCCTTTCTGCGCCCTTGTGTGCCAGCGCCTGGGACACAAGGGCGCAGAAAGGCAAAGGCGACAATGGAAGGCAGGAGAGAAGTACCGCAGGGAACCCCTCCTGATCATTTAAAAGCTACGTGCCCCGGAACCGGCAGGAAGGCCTGGTTGCCGGCCGGGCAGGGACATCGGGGGCGTGGTTAAATGCAGGCATTTATGGAAAAGCTAAAACAATGATTGTACTGGAAGATATGGAAACCTGGCCCATAGAGGCTTTCGCACCTGTCCTGCAATATGCCGACCAGATAAGGACGGAGAAGGAGTTGCAACGCTGCTATACGCTGGAGGGAAAAAGCTGGCTTGCCGGCATGGATTGCTCCAGATACGATGCGCTCCTGGAAACTCTGCCGGAGCGTTTAAAAGAGCACTCCATCAAGGTCTATCACTGCACAAGGGTCACTGATCCGAAGGCGGTGTGGAACACTGGACTGTGTCCCGCCGAAATAGAGGAGGCAAAGGCAAGGGTCATCAGCGCCTTGTCCCAATATCTCGGCCCGGGTGAGGAGCAGGAAATCGAGCGACTGTACGATTTATCCGCTAGGCGTGGAGCCTCTATGGAAAGGGGACGCCCCCTTTGCTTTTACACAACCTTCGAACAGACCACCCGGTACGACTGTCGGACCTATTTCGACTACTTCGGAGGGAGCTTGGCCCGGGAGGCCCTGGAGGCAAAGAGATATAAATACTACCCTTTGCTTCGCAAAGTCGGCATCCCCTGCCTGGTGGCATGCAGGGTGAAGCTTACAGACGGGGAGGTCAACCAGATTAGGGGGCTGACAGACTATATGACAGACCGCCTCGTTTTTCAGGGCTCAACAGGCTTACCTTACACAGCAAGGATGGAAGTGGCCATCCACACGCCTGTCCTGGCTCAGGACATTTTGGATGTCCAGGAAATTTCCCTTACCTGAGGACCGTGCCGTATGGCTTCCTTTCCAGTTTGACATGGCTTATATCATGAAGAAATCCTTTATTCCGCTTGCCACCCTGCTTTGCATCACGGTTGCGGCCATTCTCACACTTTTAAACCAATACCAGCTACTAACTTTACCTGCCGGTGTGCTGCTGACCGCCCGATGGATCGGTATTGGGGTGCTCCTGCTATACGGCCTGCAGAAGCGTTCTCTCACCAGTTGGATACTCATAAGCATGGTGGTAGGCGCCGAGATCGGGTATGACTTTCCGCAACTGGCCCAGAACCTGAACGTGCTCAGCAAGGTTTTCCTGAAACTGATAAAAACCATTATAGCGCCTCTTATCTTCGCGACCCTGGTAGTGGGGATAGCCGGGCACTCTAACCTGAAGCAGGTGGGGAGCATGGGCTGGAAGGCGATTGTTTACTTTGAGATTGTTACCACCATTGCCCTGTTTATAGGTTTAGCGGCCATCAACCTGACGAAGGCCGGTGAGGGCATCGACATGCGAGGCATTGCTCAGACAGAGGAAATCCAGGCCCCGGCCAAACAGTCGGCCGCCGATATTATCCTGCACGTCTTCCCCGAGAATATTGCCAAATCTATTGCGGAGGGCCAGGTACTGCAGATCGTTATCTTCAGCGTGCTCTTTGCCATTGGCCTGGCTATGGTAACAGAGCGCAAGCGCAAGCCTATGCTCGACTTCTGCGAGAGCCTTTCAGAAACCATGTTCAAGTTCACAAACGTGATCATGTACTTTGCGCCTGTGGGGGTTGGTGCGGCTATTGCCTATACGGTGGGGCACATGGGCTTCGGCATTCTGGTGAACCTGTTCCAGCTGCTGGCCACCCTTTACATAGCCCTTATTGCTTTTGTCGTGCTGGTTCTGCTGCCGGTCGCCCTTATTGCAGGCGTACCGGTTAAGCGCTTCCTGAAGGCGGTTTCCGGCCCTGTGTCTATTGCCTTTGCCACCACCAGCTCGGAGGCTGCCCTGCCACGCGCCATGGAAGAGATGGAGAAACTGGGCGTGCCGCGGAAGATTGTAGCCTTTGTCATGCCCACAGGGTATAGCTTTAACCTCGACGGAACCACCCTTTACTTATCGTTGGCATCGGTGTTTGTGGCGCAGGCAGCAGGCATAGACCTGACGCTGGAACAGCAGCTGCTGATGGTGTTCACACTCATGCTCACCAGCAAAGGTGTTGCCGGGGTGCCCAGAGCCTCGCTGGTGATCCTCTTGGGCACAGTAGCCTCTTTCAACCTGCCCGTGTGGCCTGTATTCGCCATACTTGGTATAGACGAGCTGATGGACATGGCGCGTACCTCTGTGAACGTAACAGGAAATTGCCTGGCTACAGCTGTGGTGGCCCGCTGGGAAGGAGAGTTTAATCCCCAGCCTGAAGCCGGCCTGGTAGAGACAACAAATCCGGAACCAACGGAAGAGCAGCCTGCATGGAAAACTTCTCGGCCGACAACGGGGAAGCGGGGCGGAAAAGTTCGCTTCTAGAGGGTCCGGGACAGTTAGCCGAAAGGCCACGTTTTGCTGCAGAAAAGCCAGGAGAGGACTTCATGGCGGTTGGGTGGCTGACATGCTACAGGCCAGGCAATCGAAAGGCCTACGATACAATCTTACAATCCGACGTTAATTACTAATTTGTTCATGATGAAAATTGAAATTGAGAAACAACGAGGGACCAATAAGTTTATAGTACACGCAAATTTCATCATTCCCAAGCAAAAGGGATTGATTGACCAGATTGAGAGCATACAAGGGATAGAAGGCGTTGATGTGGCTCTTTCGAAAAAGTATTCCTTTGTTGTAGAGATAGGCAGGTTGTTTGCCACCAACGAAGTTACAGAGAATATCCGGGAGGTTATGCTAACGTACATGAAAGAGCAAGAATAGGGCAGGCGCTTGCGCAGGTCTTTTCTGGGACGTTAAACCTCCTCTGTCCTTGTGCTGTAGCTCTTAGAATCACTGGTGTGTTGGAACTGCAGGCAAGGTCGGTTTTTTCTAAAGACGCCACAGCGGGGCAGCGGGAGAGGTAACGGTGGTAGCAGGCTTAGCTGGGAGCCGCCTTGCCTAGTAGGAAACTGCCCTATAGAGTGGCTTTTCCCAAAAAGATTGGGTTATAAAAATTAATATGGCGGTATCAGTTGTTTTATTTCCATTTACCTGTCACCTTTGCTATATGGCTGCAAAGTGTAAAGGTAAGGGTATACATCCATGGGGGCTTTTGGCCCTTGTTATCTGCTTGCTTTTGCAGGTGATGACACCTGGTATGGCCGCCGCCGATGTGCCACCTGTTTCTTCTGCAGCAGCTTCTGTTAGCGAGGCAGATCCTGTTCCGCAACGGATGGTTGTGCAGGAAATGAACCAGGTGGGAGCTCCGAAAGGCTGCCAGGCGGACAAGGCGTTTAAAGCCAGGTTGATGGTTTTTATGCTGAGGCAGCTCTTCGCCCCGCTTTGCCCGGAAAGTGCTCCGCTCCCTGCGGCGCCTGTTCATTACCGCTTCTCCCCATCTGACCCTATCCTCTCAAAAGGCCCATAGCCTCTTTTCCCCCTCCCGATGCCCGGCCTGATGCTCATCGCTGGTCTGCGGGTGTTACAGGCCAATACTGGCCTTTGTCTCTTTTTCTTGCTTAATAGTGTCCCGTATGGAATCTATTCAATACGTGCTGGATCTTATCCTGCACATAGACCGGCATCTGGTAGAAATTGCCGGAGCCTACCAGGGTTGGCTTTACCTGGTGCTATTTCTAATCATTTTCTGCGAAACAGGTTTGGTGGTGACGCCCTTTCTGCCCGGTGATTCCTTACTCTTTGCGGTTGGGGCACTGGCCGCAAATCCTGCCTCGGGCCTACACCTGGCTTTGCTACTGTTGCTGCTGTGTATTGCCGCCATTCTGGGCGACTCCGTCAATTACTATCTGGGTACCAGGCTAGGCAGCCGGTTCTACCTGCGTGAGGCAAATTGTGGCCCTGCACCTGGGAGGCAGGGGCGCAGCAGGTGCCAGGAGCTTGTGGGACAACTTCCCCGAGAACTACAGGCAGCAAGCCATTTTCTTCACAGATGATTGGGATGCCTATAAGCAGGTAGTACCCGAGCAGCAGCATAAGCCATCTAAAATGAAGAAAGACACTAACCACGCCGAAAGGTTCTTCAGCACCATCAGACAGAGGTGCTCCAGGCTGGTAAGGAAGGCTATGTCTTTTTCAAAGAGCCTCGACAGGCACCTGATGGCGATCAGGTGCTTTGTCGCTAACTACAACTTATCATTACTTTTATAGGACTACCAAAGATTTAATTAGGGCAGCAGCAAAAGTATGCCGGATTAGTTCACCTTCAAATCAAAAATTATAAATTCAGCATTCGAAAAGATGCTATCAGAAAAATATAAATTTGTAAACTTCATAGAATCAGGAGCTTATTTGAATTTGTGCTAGGCATACCTGGGGATAAGGTTGCTGCAAAGAAGGCCGCCCAAAGGTTTGCCGACAAGTGCTGTAGCTGTTACGAAAAGTATTGGTAGTAAAGGTTAGACGGCAGTTAATTTCAGCTTAAAACCCTGTTCGATACTTTCCCGACGGTTAACCCCTGCACTACAATAGAAAATACCACCACAAAGTAAGTCATCTCCAGGAGCAGCTCTTTGTAGGTAGGGTCTGTAACAGATAGCACCAAGGCAATAGAGACACCGCCGCGCAAACCTCCCCATACCAGCACCGTAAGGGTACCTCTGCTTAATTTGGGATTGAAGGGCACCAGCAGCGAAGGAATCCAGATGGAGATAAAGCGGGCAGCGAGTACCACGGCGATGGCCACTACCGAGAGAATCCAGTAAGTCTCAAAATCAGGTATTAACAGCAGCTCGAAACCAATAAACAGGAACAGGATAGCATTCAGCACCTCGTCCAGCAGTTCCCAAAACTTGGTTATATAGTCTTTGGTGAGCGTCGACATGGCCACTTTCTTTCCATAATTACCAATAATGAGCCCTGCAGCCACCATGGTCAGGGGGCCTGATATGTGCATGGCATGTGCAATAAGGTAGCCGCCCATCACAACCGACAGGGTAATAAGAACGGAGACGATGTAATCGTCTATGCCTTTCATTGCCTTTGATGCCGTATAACCTAAAAGCACACCCAGCAACAAGCCTCCCAGGGCCTCTTTTGCCAGAAGCCACGAAATGGAGCCAAGCGAAATTTGTGTATCCGGGGTTTGCGTCAGTTGCAGGAGCACGGCAAAAAGCACTACAGCGACACCATCGTTAAAGAGCGACTCACCGGTAATCTTTGTCTCCAGAGACTTACCCACGTTGGCTTTTTTAAGAATGCCCAATACTGCAATCGGGTCGGTTGGAGAAATTAAGGCACCGAACAGCAAACAATACAGAAAGGGCATCGCAATCCCAAACAAAGGCGTTATCCCATATAAAATACCTCCAATAGCGAAAGTTGACAGAATAACACTAATCGTAGAAAAGGTCAGCACCGGCAGGCGTTGCTCCCGGAGATCGGCAACGTTAACATGAATAGCACCGGCAAAGAGCAGGAAGTTCAGCATGGCCCCCATGAGCACCTCTGTGAAGTCCAGGGACGATATAAGGGTAAACAACCTGTCGGCAGTTTCCGGAAAAATACTCTTGCCGGCAAACCGGATGAGGATAGAGACAATAATGGCCATCAGCATGATGCCAATAGTAGATGGTAGCCTGATAAACCTGTGGTTGACGTAAGCAAACAGGGAGGCAAGAACGATCAGTACAGAAAATGAATAATATAACTCCATAATTAAGAAATGAGCCTTTGTGCGGGTTTAACGTGGTTGCCCTGTTTGGAGAGGGCAATTATTTAACTTGAAACATAAAGGGCGGCATAGGCCTGTGCCGTGATAGCTATGGCGGAAACCAATAAGTAGTTTCATTTGAGCAGGTAACTCTTCAGCTCCTCCTGCATGACGGGGTTAATGGCAACTGCGAGAATGATAGAAATGATCAGGCCAATAGTAACCGAAACGACATCTTTTCCTATCAGTTTAAACGTCTTACCTATATGGACTGCGGAATCCTGCGCTCGGATGCGCATGGCAAGCTCCCGCCCTGCCAGCAGGCCCACAAACACCCAGGTAGTACTCATGGGCAGGTTGTTTACCTCTTTAAAATAGTAAAGAATAAGGGCGTATACCAAGTCTATAATCGTGGCACTCCGTACATCGTGTACTTCCGATTTTTCGTTGATGATGTGCTGTATTTTGTCGCCTTTCATGTAGAAAAGGGCACCAAGCCCCAGGAAGATGAAACCGGAGAAAGCTATAAACTCGGTTGCTTGCAACTGGCGCGGCAGGTAAACGGCAATGTTGGCTAAGTCCTGCACCAGCCAGATATACCACAGGAACCCGCTGATGACCCATTGAGCCACCGTCCAGGCAATATGAGCCTCACCTTTTATAAAGCGTTTAATAACCCTGGAGAGCAGCAGGTAAAGTACAAAGGCCGAACCAAAGGCTACTGCATAGCCAGCCAGGCTTTTATTGACCATACTGACGATGGTGCCGGAGGTAGCCGTAAAAATACTCAGCAGCATAAAAGTAGTGGAGACAGGAACACGGAACCTGGTCAATAGCAGCAGTATGATAGGGGAGGCCAGTTGCAGGTAAACAAACTGCTGTGGTGCCTGGTCGAGGCCGGGAGTGGCAAGCCTTTGGAAACTCACGTCACCTGCTAAGGTAACCCAGCTGTAGGTGACGGTGACAAGAAAGATAAGCCCCATAAACAGCCACTGCCAATACCATTTCTTATCCTCGTTCGATACAATGAAGGTGCCAATTGTCTGGATGCTGTCGTTGGCTATGGCCGAATAGCCTGCAAAAGCAAATCCGACCCACATGGCGAGCGAAGGGTATGGGTACACGATACCCGCTGCAATAAGGGAAAAAGCGATAAAGTACAGGAATTTTTTCTCCTTCCGGAAAATAAGGTCAAGTTGGTTGTAACGTTTTCTAAATTTATAGGGTTGGGCAGGCACAAGTGGTTTGGCACCTTTCTTTTTGATCATGGGAGTGAAATTTTAAATAGGAGTGAAGTAAGAATATGATTTGGCTTACTACCACTACCTGCACGGGTATGGGAGTAAGCCCGGCTTGGAATTAGTTGTTTTAGAACCGGAACCTGTGGTTTGGTTGGTGCTGGCTTCCTGCTCCGTCCGAGAGCTTTTCCCTTTCAAGTCAATCCTCTGGGGACAGTTCCTGCGCCTTTACCAACAGCTAGGTATTCGCCAGTTGCGGGCTGGGCATCGAAAGGTACAGGTAGGGCATCCCCCCTGCAGGTGACTCACTCCGTTAGCGGCGTCTGGCCATAGCGACTGTTGGGAACTGCAGTATCGTACTCCATATACACCTTCCGGTAACTTGAACTAAACATAGGAAAAGTGCATTACAAGCTGCCAGATAGCGTTGTTGCCTGCACAAAAGAATCAGTAATTCCAAGAAAAGAAGAGGGTAGTTAAGGAGCCTGCGGTTGAATGGTGATTAAGAACATTCGGCATAAGGCACAGGTGCTTGCCACGCTTGCTGCGGAGACAGGCCTCGGCCCATGTACGGGCAGATAAAGGGTGTGACAACGGAGAAAGGCCGCCGCCGGAACTTGTGGTTGGTATACCACCATCGCAGGAGCTAGGGCGGCCTTGGACGCTAGTTGCTGAGGCACCACCTGTTGAAGTACCTCTTTGAAATGCCCTGACGTGGAGTCAGAGGATGGAGCTGTTTGGGAAAACGAAACGGAAGCACGCACACACTGTGCCTGGAGCAGGACAGCCGCAAACAGTATCAAGGATAGGAAAAAACACCGTGCAACAGCAGATTTGGTTCGTATACACTCCATGAGTCGGAGTAAAAGTAAGGCAATAAAAGGGCAATAACTAGTCTATCGTTTGAAATATTGCGGGCAGGGCCTCGCCGGCTGAATAGGCAACGGAACCTGGAGGATCTTTTTTACAGAAGGCGTCTGCTTGTTAGTCGGGCAGTTTGGAATTGCAACAGTTTACTGGAGGGTTTTTGTTAGGCAGCTACTTTATTATTCAGATAAAGGTTTTCTTACTGGCAAGGTGTCAGATAGACCAGAGCCGAATGCCTCCTCTCCCTGTTGTAGAAAATCAACCGCCTGGGATCGATGCCCGCTCATTGGCTACCTCTTTTACCGATCCCCTCGCATAGGAGAGGTCAATGGCCATCTGTTTAAAGGAGCGTCAAATATACGTCTATCCATAATAGTCAAATTTAAAGTTATCAAATTAAATCTGCCTAATAAAGGTCTCCAGTCAAAGGTAGCAACTCCATAATGGACCAGGATATTCTGATGGAGACTCACAAACAGCAAGTAACACGACAATGGCAACCTATTCTATTGATTCTTATTCGTCAACTGTTGGAGGAGCTGCAACATTTCATCAAGCTTTACCTGGAGGGAAATCAGGTTTAAATCCTGTAGGTACAACTCAGAACACTAACGAAATTGGTAAAAAAACTTTTTTGCATACAGCAAAAAAATAACTTTATGCATATGAAAAAAATGTATTTTCTAAACTTGCTCTTGCTGCACTTTTGAACTTATCAGTAAGTGCTCAATCTAAATATATCATTTATGATCTACCCGAAGGAGTTACTGATAAAGTGAAGGAATATATTAAAGAAAATAAAAATTGTTCTCGGTTTGTGGCTAAACTGTCTGTAAACGCTGATATGAATTATGTGCTGTCAATAATAGATAATTCTGAGCCCTTGGATGCAGACAATTTAATAAATGAGAAAATTATGAAGAGGACCAATAGAAGGCTGAGAGTAAATGAAAATTGTTTTTTGCCTTTGCTTTTTGAGGAGGATCTTATTTTTACAGATTTTGGTAGAGAGAAACAATCAGATGGAAGAATAGCTAGAAAAAGAATACTGTTCAATTTTGATGGTTTTACAATTACTTTTGATAAACTAGGCAGAATATATTAATAATATTTTCCCCAATGGCATGGGTTTGGACCTGTAAACGATGCTTACAATTCAATATCATAGCAGAGGCCCTTTCTAATCAGTATCGGGCTTTTGCTTTTCCGCTGCTAGCTTATCCAGAGAACAAAGTCATTGCCGCTTGACATGCCTAACCACGGTAAAGCGGGGTTCGTCCGTGCCCTCGGCCGGACTGCACTCCGGCAAAAGCAAGGCTGTACAAGATCCCTTCTTGCTCAAAATATCAGTGTTTGGAAAATATTACTCGCTTGAGTTGTCGTATTGACAACAATGGCATATATTTATCGTATAATTTAAAGGGAAATGCATGTTCTAAGTCATAAGAAACTCAAGGAATACTGTCAATCGCACGCTGCCGCGAAACAGTATCTATTATCGTGGTACAAGACCACCGAGGCGGCCCAATGGAACTCCGTAAACGACATGCACGCTGACTTTCCAAGCGCGGAGCTAATAGTCGATGGGAAAGTGGTGTTTAACATCAAGGCCAATGACTTCAGGCTGGTAGCATTGGTCGGGTTTAGAAGCAAGAAAGTGTTCCTGCTCTGGTTTGGAAGCCATGCGGAATACGACAAGATTAAAATAGAAGACCTTTAGCAAAGGATAAAGCACAAATCGCCCTGTGCAAAGTAGTGGAAATTACTAACTGCCTGTAAGGCCGTTAGGTCTAAATGATAAAGACCGTAATAAAATGAATATTCACTTAATACATAACGAAGCCGAGTATCAGGCAGCCCTCAAACAAATCAGAGCGCTGTGGGATGCTCCTGAAGGAACCCCGGAGAATGAGACGCTGGAGATGCTGTCTCTTGTAGTTAAAAAGTATGAGGAGGAGCACTATCCTATCGAGGAGCCGGATCCAATTGAGTACATTAAAATCCGCATGGAAGAACTTGGTTTGAACCAGGAGGACCTGGTGCCTTATATGGGAGACAAGGGAAACGTATCCAAAGTGCTGAACAGAAAGCGAAGCCTGTCACTCGATATGATTCGCAAGCTGCACAAGGGGTTAAGATTCCCGCTCGAAGTACTGATAGCAGAACCAGCGCTATAAAATCAGTTTAACCTGTAACATAAAAGCCTTGATACTTTAAGTGGTGCCAGGGCTTTCTCTTTTCAAATGTCTAACCAGAAAGTCACCGCCGATACCTTTAGATAAGCCATTGGCAGGTAAAGCGGGGTTCGTCCGCTGCTCGCTTAGTTACATCAGCCAAAAGGTTTACTTTGAGTGACGCAATTCTTGTTAGGACCGCATTATTATTCTACTGATAACCACTTTTTACCGCTTTTTCAGATTATATCCTTTTCTTTGATGTTTGCTCTACTGTTTCTTAGTTACCTACTGGCCGATCAACGGCCAATAGGTGGCCAATTCGGCCAATTAGCGGCCAATTCCGGCCCACTCATATTTTGAGCCACGACCCATGCCCGTGTGGCTGAAAATGGCCATATCAACAAGCTGCTGCAGCTCCTCGGTGGCCGTGGTCTTACCAACACTGTTAATAGTTTGATAAATGGAGTTATTGATGCTGCCGTGTTCCTTTACATAAGCCACTGCCTTCAGTTGCCTGTCGTTGAGCCCAGCCTTTGCAAGCTGTTCCTCAGCGAGTCGGTTCTTGTAGAGTATGATCAGAAAGCCACCGTCCAGCTCCTGCATATCCGGCTCGGGTAAGCCGGCTTCTTTGCAGGCCTCCAGAATTTTAATGGTGCCCCTGCCCCAGGAATCGATATAGCCTCCTTTGAAGCAGACGTCCGCAATGACAGGATTTCGCGGCCGGGAAGGATGCTGCCTTTTGAGAGCATCAAGAGATAAGCCTTCAGGGAGGGAGCCTTCGTTCCAGATACTGAAACTGTCATCATACATCCTGATCTGTACGCTGCTGCCCATGTAGTTCCGATGCACCAAAGCGTTGAGAAGCATCTCACGAATGGCCGCGACCGGGTACTCATCCCGCTCAACACGCTGCAGGCCTTCAAAATCAACAGACTTGGTGAAGAACTTGTGGTTCAAGTTGGCGGTTACCTCTGTCATCAACGAAATAAGATTGCCTTCAACCACCTCCTGAAACTTAAGGTCCGCGTCGTCCTTGCCAAACCGACCCATCTTCACCACCATATTGGGATAGAACCGCCCGGGGTCTTTACCGAATAGGATGACGGCTGCTCGCTTGAGCTGCCCTTTCTCGGAGAGCCGGAGTTTTTCAAGCAGATCTCCCACGCTCAGGCCGGATACGTCCGGCAGACGCCCGGCTTTCAGAGCATCACCCAAGAACTTATCAACGCTTGCAGTGTCTATATCCTCTAGGGTGGCAGCGGGCTCTGTCACATCATCCCAGGTTTTGCCAGCCCTCCTCAGCAGGAACTCCGTCAGGGAGTGACCCGTGAGTTCTGTTGTAGTGCTGCCGCTACGGTAGTAATACCTGCCGCGCAGGGAGACAGCGACAGAGTAGGGCAGTGTGATGATTTCTATGTAGTGGCTCCCGTTTTCTTGGTGAAGGTTGACCTCCACCAAGATACCCAGTTGATTTCTCACCTTTTGTGGGATGCTTTCCATCAGGGACTTTGATTCCTGTAGGTGCACCACACTGCCATTATCGTCCCTACCGATGAAAATGGTGCCTCCTTGTGCATTGGCAAAGCCACATATCCCTTTGAGATAATCGTCGTGCCAACTCTGCTTGTACTCAATATTATGTTGTTCGGACATGATGGTGATTTGTATCTGGTGTCGCCACAGCGATAGTTGCAAAAGCTTCCTCAAAGATACAAATAAGCAGTTGATGATCTTTTAAAGCAACCACTTGGTTTCTAAATAGCGATAGGAAAATTTTTAATGGCTAACAGAAGTTAATAATCAATTTAATGCTTCAGTAATGGTATCTTTATAAAGTAGAGAAGTCAGAGTTTTAAGCTTGTTTTTCATTCAAAAAAATTACTCACGATTATTAAAAATTTATTTTGATCTATGACTATAGATTTTCTTAAAAGCAGTGCATTGGTGGATTTTGGGATAAGATTAAGGCTTTCATTTGGATGATGCTATCCACCTTTCTCTGAAAAGTTGAAATTAAATCTGAAGAGGCACATGATACCGTCATTGCTTATTTGGTAACTCACCATAAAAAACTGGCAGGCTACAACAAAGCATATGGTACAAAATACGAATCGTTCAGAAATGGCAAATACGGGCTGGTCCCCTATGAGAAATTCGGTACCTCATCATGATATTCTTAACCAATAAGAAATTTCTTGGTGTTCGACTCTCCTTCTTCTTTAGCCAGACCAACATCAATATGGGTAATTCTGAACACCCACATGGAGGAGCGGATGATACAGAGAAGACCTATTCCTATATTTTGAGCTTAAGAGGAACATTAGACACGGATGAAATTGTGGAGAACTCTGTGGTGGCTAGAAATAACATGAACTGGAATATTGATGAAGACGAAGCGAATTCGAATAGATTTGACATTTTCTACTTTCCTGAGAGGGAGTATGGAGGAAATGAAAGAGGGTTACGGAATGTCGGTTATGCCTGGTATAAACAAAGCCAATACAGGATACTAGGGGTTAAGCAAGATGAATTAGGTAGAGAAAGGAAAAGTAACGGAAATGCACTTGAAAATTTGTTTTTCCCCAATGAGGTGAAGGAACTTATGTTATGGGTGAAGAGCAAGGAATGGTATAAGGAGAAAAATATACCATGGAAACGGGGGTGGTTGCTGTATGGCCCACCCGGGACAGGTAAAACTGCTTTGGCCAAGCCTTTTGCCGAAGATCTGGATATGCCTATCTACTTTTTTTCTTTGGCCCAAATGTCGAACAATGATCTGATTAGCTCTTGGCAGAGTATGCAACTAAATATACCATGCATCGCCTTAATTGAAGATATTGACAATGTGTTTGATAAAAGGAAAAACATCTGTCAAAACCCTTTAACATTTTCAAGAACGCTTAGTGGCGACCATGACGATAACGACAACAACAGCGGAGCCATGAAGACGCCTCTCACCTTTGATACACTTCTGAATTGTATAGATGGTGTTGATAAATCAGATGGAATATTTACGATTATAACAACAAATGACATAACTAAAATTGATTCTGCTATTGGGGTTCCGAAGACTCTGGTAGATGGTACTCAGGTGTTTGTGTCTTCGAGGCCGGGTAGAATTGACAGAGCCATTGAGTTGACTTATATGAAGAAAGAAAACAAGATAGAAATGGCAACAAAAATTTTAGGTGAGTTTGAAGACAAGTTGAGCGAAGTTTTAGAGCACATTAAAACGGATATTGAGGAACCCCCCGCTCAGTTCCAAGAATATTGTTCACAAATAGCTTTGACCTCCTCCCCAAAAATGAACACCTTTAAAATATAGAAATGGTCAATAAGCGCACAGAACCAAATGTGAATTGACATGTAAAAAACTAGATTTATAAAGACGCAGATTATCTTCGCCCTCAAGCAAGCTGAGACAGGTATTAAAGTAGGAGAAGTCTGTCGCAAAATAGTATTTCTGAAGCCACCTTCTATAACTGGAAGAAAAAATAAGTGGATTAGGGGTATCTAAACTACGGAAGCTGCGGCAACTAAAGGAAGAGATCCAGCTGTTAAAGTAACTGATGGTCAACCTGTGCCTGGACAAACTAAACTGATGCTGTAGAATAGGGAAGAAGACCTTAGAGATAGAGCGCGAAAGCGGAAGTTTTGGCCCCTACTGACGGGCACCTTATAACACATGGGGGAGTGGAAATTTATTTCAGTGGCCTAATAGTGTCAGAAGTTATAAAAAACGAAACTAGATAACTCTGGATGCTTTTTGTGTATCCCAAAGGGAATTCTATCGTTATGCAGTTGATGTTAGTTGTAATCTCTCATACTAGTTGAATATGTAAATTAAAAAACTTATATTCGTAATGAGAAAATACTGAAGTTAGCCGAGGGGGCAAATTCGGATACCTTGGCTTTTTATGATGTTTATATAATTGTAAATCAATAATATACGGCGGGGTTGCAAATCCCTCACTCTCTGCTGGTAGGAATACTAAAATCAGCAAAAAGCCCGTAAATCAATGATTTATGGGCTTTTTCGTTTCTGCACCCTTGCTAAATCATTCAGTTTTTTTCTATCCTAAGGAGTACAATTCGGATACCAAAAGCCAAAAGTACTTTTGGCTTTTGGTATCCGAATCTGCTATATTATTTTGATTTTCAGTAAAATATATATTTTGTGGAGCCTTGGTTGAATCGTTAATTTTGAGTGCAAAAGGAGGAGTGAAGTAGGGAACAAGCGGAATAGTTGTGGGGTAATTTAGTAGGCTGATGGTCGTTCGCTTTCAGGTACGAAGGTTTTAACAATTGAAAAGGAGGTATTTAGCTCTGTATCACGTAGCCTCTTGTGAATATGATAAAGGCACACTATCAAGTTTAGCTGTTTATTAAAAGCCCTTGATCATTAGCTGCTCATTAACTACTCCAACTGGGAAGCCTTGTTCACAATGTCTTTGATGATCTCATCCAGTTCCCTGGTGGAAGCCTCCAGTAAGTCTAAAAAGACCTTGTTCTCCTCAAGAAGGAGTGCTTTTCTGGAAATGAGGTTCACTAATCCCAGGATATTAGCGACAGGGCGCCGCAATACGTGAGATTGGGTGTAGATCAGTTCTTGCAATAGCTGGCTATGCCTGTCCAGTAGAAGCTCATTCTGTTTCCGCTCATGAATGTCCGTTGCCACAATAGAAACGCCTAACAGGCCCTGCTCCACCGTAACAGGATTGTACTCAATCTTAAACCATCTCTTTGTGTCTCCTGCAGCCGCTTCGTGCTCCATACGCATATGTTTTCCTTGCAGAGCCCTGTTAAAGTCTCCTTCAAAGTCGTTGCCAACCAAATGAGGAATCTCTCTGGCTACATCCCTTAAGTTGGCTCCTGGCGCTAGCAATTTCCGGTGCGCGTCGGTACAACTCTCAAAAGCTATCTTATTTAAAAACAGGATTGTCCCGTCTGTTGACAGCAAAATCCGGGCAGACTTGGTGCTGTGATAAAGTGCCTTCTCTATTTTTAGAGCTTTTTCTATCTCTACCTGCTGGTGTGCAATGATGTTTAGCTCTTCCAGGCGCTTTCGTTCCAGCCAGGCCTTTTGGGTAGAAAGGTATTGTACCAGATCATTTTTAAAGACAAGCCCTTTCATTTCTTCGTTGTTAACCACAGCTAACACCTCTTGCCGGGTTTCCTGCATCAGCCCCAGTGCTTCTCCTAATCGGCTATCCGGTTTTAGTAATGGCTTAGAGGAAAGACAGTCTACTACCAGGAGGTGCG
This sequence comes from Pontibacter sp. SGAir0037, assembly GCF_005491705.1. Lineage (NCBI taxonomy): Bacteria > Pseudomonadati > Bacteroidota > Cytophagia > Cytophagales > Hymenobacteraceae > Pontibacter > Pontibacter sp. SGAir0037. The sequence goes on from NZ_CP028092.1 coordinate 5,110,031, forward strand.
GCTTACGGACTAGGTCGAGGGGCGTTAGAAGCCCTATAAAAGCCTGTGTATCTTCTTCCAGTACTACCATGGCGCCCTTGTCGGCCAGTTCCCCTTTGATAAGCTGGATTCCGGTATAAGGGTGTATGGCTTTAAAATCGCTCCTGATAAAGTTAGTAATAGGTATCATCAGACTTCATACTCTATGTTGCTGTATGACATCGATATCTTCAGGTCTACCTTAGTCAGTTCTCCTTCCGAAACATACTGGAAAACTTTAGACTTTAAAATCTGTAGAAGCTTTGCTGCCGGAATCTTGTTTAGCAGCCTTTTATTGATGAACACGGCCTCCACCTTTTCGTCTGCCACCTCATAGAATTCAAAGCCGTTAGGAGCCAGTAACTCAAAAGATTTATTCAGGCCAAACTGACCTTGTGGAGAGTTCTTGCCCAGGATAAGGATATCCTGAAAGGGGGGGAGTCTTATTTCCTCAAAGCTCAGGCTAATAGAGTACTTGATGCTCGTGCTGGTCACATCAATCGGATCGTTTGTTTTAGGGTCAGGGGCGGGCGTTGGTTTCATGAAAAGGTTAAAATATTTTACAAGTAATTACCTGTTGAGTTGAATATGGTATGGCTTTCTGATCCGGTCGAGTTCCTCATGGGAGAGGGGTTTATGAATGTAAGCGGCAACTTGTTTGGATTCTCTGGCCCGCCTTATATCATCTTCATAGGTAGAGGTGGAAAGCACATATACCACACATTGCTTTGGCAGCAAGCCAAAGGCATCCAAAAAGTCCCAGCCATTCATCTCAGGCATGTTGATGTCAAGAAATATGACATCAGGAAAAGCTGTGGCGTTTCCGGCAATGGCTTTATCTAAAGACAATAGGGCATCTTTCACAGCCGTGAAAGTTACTAGCTGGCGGCTGAATTGATTTTCCTCGAGAACGAATTCAGTTAGGAAATTCGATACCGGATCATCATCAATCAACCAAACTGTTTCATACAAGAACATGTTGCAACCTATATATAATTAAGAAGATACTCCTCTGCCCTTGCACCTGTTCCGGCTCGTCACTGAATAGGCGTGTTTCGCTGTCTGCAAAACAGCAGGCTGTAGCGAAACAGGACAAGTTTAAATTCTAGAGAATTCAGTGCTTCTTTATAGCTGTAACTAGAGTTAGGTGCAAGGTCAGTTGTCATTTTATGGAATCTTCTATAAAATGAACAAAAAAATCAAAAATTAATACTTACAACCGGTATGGGGAACAATTCCTTAATGCAAGTTATAACTTTTATGTCAACATTAGCATATCACTATTAAATATAAAACAAGGCTGCTAATTCTGTTTAGCTGCTCCTGCAGTATACAGAGTTAACACGGATGCCGATAATTTGTTTTGAATGGCTTTTGGTGTTTCAGGAGAACCTCTTGAGTTTTCGTTGGATAATGAATAAGTGAAAAGGGCGATGCAGGCGTAACCTTTATTGAACGACCGCAGTAGAGCTTTGTTCTTGGAATGAGGCTTCAAAGGTTTTCCTGCAGCTATTTATCTTTTTAAGTCGTTAATTTCGAAGTCTTACATGAAGTGAGATGATACTCAATAATTGAAACTATTTAAAACTTCGCTAGTGAGTGCTTGCTTTTTCTGTTTTAAAGTTCTAAGTTCGTTTTACCAATACGCTACGGACTAAATCAGCCTATTTCTGGATACTATGTGAAGGAATAAATTTACACTGATTTAGCTAAATCCTTTTAGTTTGGTTTTGCAGAAATGAGACTTTCTAAGCGTGCAAATGCACATTTATACATACTTAAACTTAATTAAAAACATAATTACATGGATAGGAGAAAATTCCTTCAGGGTTCATTGCTTTTAGGAGCCGGGGCTATGGTCAGTCCGCTTGCTTTTGCTGCTTCACAAGATTTTCCGGTGGTGCGTGTTGCGGCTTCGAAACGAAATTTTCAAAGCAAGGCTGTAGAAGCCGCTATTAAGGAATTTAGCAAAAATGTAAAAGATAAAGAGCTTACCTGGTTATTTAACAACTGCTTCCCAAGCACGTTGGATACCACTGTTACGCACCAGGTAAAAAACAGCCGGCCCGATACCTATGTAATTACAGGTGATATAGATGCTATGTGGCTGCGTGACAGTTCAGCTCAAGTGTGGCCATACCTCTTGCTTGTAAAGAAAGATGAGCCGCTAAAGCAGTTAATTGCCGGTGTTATTAACAGGCAAACCAGTTATGTTCTGAAAGATCCGTATGCCAATGCTTTCTACGATGATCCTGAAAAGAAAGGAGAGTGGAGTACCGACAAAACGGATATGAAGCCAGGGGTGCACGAGCGTAAATGGGAAATCGATTCGCTGTGCTACCCGATCAGGCTTGCTTACCAGTATTGGAAGACTACAGGTGATACCAAACCTTTTGATGCGCAATGGCAACAGGCTATCCGTAAGATATACCAGACTTTTAGGGAGCAACAACGCAAAGAAAATTTAGGGCCATACCACTTCCAGCGCGAAACACCTTTTGCAACAGATACTCTCCCTATGAAGGGCTATGGTTTTCCGGTTAAACCCGTAGGCCTGATTTGTTCTGCTTTCAGGCCTAGCGATGATGCTACTATATATTCATTCCTGATTCCGTCCAATTTCTTTGCAGTAGTTAGTCTTCGACAGGCTGCCGAAATGATGGAAAAAATTGTTAAAGATAACCAAACTGCCAATGATCTTAAAGGCTTAGCTGCGGAAGTGGAGAAGGCACTGAAAGAGCATGCGGTGGCCGAGCATCCTACCCATGGAAAAATATACGCATTCGAAACAGATGGCTTCGGTAATCATTATTTTATGGATGATGCGAATGTGCCAAGCCTCTTGTCTCTGCCTTACCTGGGCGCAGTAGATGCATCTGATCCTATTTATAAAAACACAAGAAAATTTGTGCTTTCGGAGAGCAACCCTTTTTACTTTAAAGGAAGTGCGGCAGCAGGAATTGGCGGTCCGCACGTGGGGCAGGATATGATCTGGCCCATGGCTATTACCATGAGAGCGCTAACTAGCCAGGACCAACAGGAGGTGAGAGAATGCATTGAAGTGCTGAAAAGAACCCATGCAGGCACCGGCTTTATGCACGAATCTTTTCATAAAGACGATCCTAAAAACTTCACCCGCTCCTGGTTCGCCTGGGCAAATACCCTTTTTGGCGAGTTGCTGTGGAAAACTTATTCTGAAAATCCAAAGCTGTTGAGCTAGAATAACATGTGCTGTGCATCCTTGTCTGGAGAAACCTTCAGACAGGGATAATATAAATGTTGGTATTAAAATTAGAATGCTAAAACGTTTTAAAATTTCTTTATGAAGAAAGTTTTTTACAAAATTCCTATACTGTTACCTGCCTTACTGCTTGCCGGCATACAGGTAGCCGCAGTGCCACAGGCAGTGGCAGCTATAGGAACTCCTGTCGGAAGTACTGGAGTAGAACTACTTGCCGATGCAAGCAAACATGCTGATGTAAAGCAGCAGACAAAGACTGTTGCCTCCACCAATGCAGCAGTTGCCGTAACAGGTGAGGTGAAAGATGAAGATGGTATGGGGCTGCCTGGTGTTACTGTCGTGCTAAAAGGAGCTTCTGGTGTTGGTGCTACTACCGATGTAAACGGCAGGTTCAGTGTTAATGTACCAGACGGCCAGGAGAATGGCACCCTGGTGTTTTCATACATAGGCTATGTAACACAGGAAGTACCGATCAGTAATCGAACCGAGATCAATATCACTATGAAAACTGATGCCAAAGCATTGGAAGAAGTAGTTGTGGTAGGGTATGGCACCCAGAGGCGTGTAAGTGTAACAGGAGCTGTAGATCAGGTTACTTCGGCTGTAATAGAAGGGAAGCCAGCCATGAATGCAGTACAGGCCCTGCAAGGTACATCCCCCAACCTGATTATTCAGCAGCGAAGCTATGAGCCGGGGCAAAGTGCTAATCTTAACATCCGGGGAATCAGCACCATGAATAATAATGGCCCGCTGGTAGTAATTGACGGTATTATTGGTGGTGATATTAATTTACTTAACCCTTCGGATATAGAAAGCGTGTCGGTGTTAAAAGATGCCGGTACTGCCGCTATTTATGGTTCGAGGGCAAACAATGGTGTGATTTTAGTTACCACTAAAAAAGGGAAAAAAAATACACGCCCAACAGTCACTTACAATGGCTTGGTAGGCATACAGGAGCCTCGGGTATTATATAAGCCTGTAAAAGGTTACGAGAATGCCTTGCTTAGAAGCCAGGCTACCGTTAATGCCGGACTGTCTCCTATTTATGGGCCAGAGGAGATCAGGAACTTCCAGGAACAAGGAGATAATGAGTGGTTTTTAAATACTATCCTTCAGAATGCCGTGCAGCAAAACCATAACCTGAGTGTTTCGGGAGGTAGCGAAAACTCTACGTTTTTAATTTCAGCAGGCGTAGCAGACCAGCGCAGTAACCTGGTTGGCCCTGATTATGGCTTAACCCGGTATAATTACCGTATGAATCTTACCAATGATATAGGTAGATTAAAGCTTACTACAATTCTTTCTTATGCCCGTACCGAAATAAAAGATCATTCTTCTTCTACCCAAACGTTAATTGTGGATGCCGGCAGGGTACCTACCTATTATAATTATAGATTGAAAGATGAGCAAGGCCGCTATCTGACCAATGATGTATTATCAGAATTTAATCCGTTGGGTGTTTTAGAGCAGGGTGGTTTCAGGAAGTACGATAACGACAATATCTTAGGTAATGTAAATGCTGAGTTTGCTGTTACAGATTTCTTGAAGCTTAGAGGAGTATTTGGCGGTAGCCTTACCTCAAACCACCAGTTCGCAAGAACCATGAAGGTAGATTATTTTCCAAACGGTACTTCTGGTGCAGAACGCAATACAAATGATGAGAATGATAAGATTCTGTTCTTGAATACACAGTTTCTAGCAGAGTTTGATAAAACTTTCAATGAAAGTCACTTTGTAAATGTGCTGGTAGGGGTTTCGAATGAGTCTAATACAAGCCAGACTAACAGGCTTCATCGAAGATTTACTGATCCGGAGTTAGGCACACCAGTAAGCGAAACAGAAGAGTTGACAGGCTCTCGCAATACAAATCAGGAAACAAGAGAATCTAGCTTAAATTCTCTTTTCGGCCGAGCTTCATATTCATTCAGAGATAAATATTTTGGTGAGTTTAGTTTCCGTTACGATGGCTCTTCCAAGTTTCATCCCAAAAATCGCTGGGGGTTCTTTCCCTCTTTTTCCGCAGGATATAGAATAAGTGAAGAGAGCTTTATGTCTGGCTATAGAGAAAGATTAGGCGATTTGAAGCTAAGAGGATCATACGGAATACTAGGTAACCAAAATGTGGATGATTACCAATTTTTAACTACCTATTCAACTTTTCAAAATGCTTATGGCTTTAACAATGTGGCCGTAGGAGGAACAGGTTTTACATTTGCGAACACTGATTTAAGATGGGAGACATCGGCAACCTTTAATGCGGGTGTAGATGCTGGTTTTTTTAACAATGCCCTGACCGTTTCTTTAGACTATTTTAACAAGGTAACAAGTGATATTCTTATTCCGCCTGTCGTACCTGGTGTATTTGGAGCTGCATTAAGGGACTACAACGCAGGAAAAATGAGGAATCAAGGATGGGAAGTTAATGTCAACTACCGAATCAACGGCCCTCTGTTTCAGCATTCTTTTGCATTTAATGTGGCAGACTCTAAAAACAAGGTGCTATACTACGAAGGAGAAGAGCTAATAACAAGTGCTGATGAAATGCAAAAAATCATAAGGGTGGGGCTGCCATTCCAATCTTATGTGGGGCTGATGCGCAACGGATATTTTCAAAATTGGGATGAAGTTGAGAGCGGACCAAAACCAGCAGGCTTAAATGTTGCTCCTGGCGATAATCGCTATGTAGACGTAAACGGCGATAATGTAATTGATGGGAATGACAGGTTTGTGCTAGGCAACCCTTTCCCAAGGTATACATTTGGCTTTACTTACAATGTAGCTGTAAAGGGGTTTGATTTTACCTTGTTTGCTCAAGGGGTTGGAAAAAGAAGTGCCTTTGTGAGAGGTGAATTGGTAGAACCATTTCATTTTAACTATTCACAGGTGATGTACCAGCACCAACTGGATTTCTGGACACCACAAAATCCTGATGCCCGTTATCCAAGATTATCAGCCAGCGGAAGTCAGTCTATAGAAAATAACTTTAGACGAGGCTCCGATATGTACTTGTACGATGCCGCTTATATTCGCTTAAAGAACCTGCAACTAGGTTATACACTGCCAACAACTCTAACTGAGAAAGTTGGGATCAGGCGCATGAGAGCTTACCTGTCTGGACAAAATCTACTTACCTTTTCCGAATTAAATTTTTTAGATCCAGAAGTTACAGAGTTTAATAGCAATCTTTCCAACTCTGGTGCGAACAGCGGAAGAGCTTATCCGACTCCGGTTTATTATGGGTTTGGTCTGGATGTGACATTTTAATTGAACTACCTCATGAACAAATTATCAATCATAAAAGCGACTTTACTAGTTGCGCTGTTTACCGTTGCATCGGCTTGTAAAGATCTTGATCTGGCGCCGATAGGTAGCTTTACAGACGCTAATTACTGGACAACTACCGAAAAGGCAGATGCAGTTTTAAATACAGCTTATTCACAGATGTTCCGTAGTGATTATTTTTTCTATAACGAAGGTATGTCGGACAATGCCTATAATGGAAGAGGAGACGCCAATGGCGTAGCTTCTCTGGCTGCAGGTACCTATGATCCTTCGCTTGGTAGAATTAAAGAAGAATGGAATTATCATTACCAGGGCATCAAAACCTGCCATATAATACTGGAGAATATAGATAACGTTACAACCATGGATCCTGCCCTGATGAACAGAATGAAGGCAGAAGCCCGGTTTATACGCGCCTATCACTATTTCCAGCTAATGACCTGGTTTGGCGGTGTGCCTTTGTTTGAGCGTGACCTAACCATAGATGAGGCAAAATCAATTTCGAGAAGTTCTCGAGAAGAAGTGCTTTCTTTTGTCTTGAGAGAACTGGATGAAGTAGCGGCTATTTTACCTGTTAATACAGCTTATGCGGATCAGAACCGAGGAAGAGTAACTAAAGGCGCTGCTGTTGCGCTGAAAGCGCGCGCGTTGTTGTATGAAGGGCGCTGGCAGGAGGTGGTGACAACCACAGAACAATTGATAAATGGAAATGAGTATGGTACATACAGCCTGTTTCCATCTTATGAAGGACTGTTCCTGCCTCAGAACGAAAATAATAGTGAAGTAATACTTGACCTGCAGTTCGTGCCTCTGGATAGGGCATATAATCACTTTTTTGATATTGCTCCACTGGCAGTTGGTGCCAGGCTCAATGCCCTGGCACCGACGCAGGAACTGGTAGATAGCTACATCATGGCCAATGGTAAAAGGATTAATCAGGAAGGCTCAGGTTATAGTGAAGAAAATCCATATACCAATAGGGATCCACGGCTAACTTATACTATAGTGTATCATGGCTACCAGTGGAGCAGACCAAATGGTACAACCACAACTATTTATACCAAACCCGGCTCAGATCCTAATAGCTCAGCTTTAGATGAATACAGACCGGGTGCTGTAAGTTCGCCTACTGGGTATTACATCCGCAAGTATTACGACCCAACCTCATCTACGAACTTTTTATCCGGTCTGAACCTGATTCTGATTCGCTATGCGGATGTGCTGCTCATGCATGCAGAGGCTAAAAATGAGCTTGGGCAGATGAATGAGGCCGTGTGGAACCAGAGCGTAAGAGCATTGCGTGAACGTGCAGGCTTTACCAATCCGGAGGCACTGAACTATGATGGAAGTTTAGGGCAGTCAGGGTTGCGAGATGTGATCCGGAATGAGCGTCGTACAGAGTTGGCTATGGAAGGACTCCGCATCTTTGATATCCGCAGGTGGAGAATCGGAGATGAAGTACTAAATGGCTGGGTGCATGGGGCGAAATTCGGATCGGCTTCGGTTGATAATGGTTACATCAGGGTAAACCAAAGAACTTTTGATGAAAACAGGCATTACCTGTGGCCGATCCCACGTGATGAAAGAGCGCTTAACCCTAACCTCACTCAAAATCCTAACTGGTAGTTCAACAATCAATCTTAAGATTTAAACTTATTTAGATATGAAAAAACATTATAACCTATTTTACTTTACCTGTATTGCAGCCTTGTTGGCCTTAGTTGGTTGCGGGAAAGATAAAGAACTGGACCACACACAGGTTACCGAGGTAACCAATCTTTTTACTCCGGAAAATAACAAGTTTATAAAACTGGAGCCTGCTTCAGGAAGCGCTGTATTTGAGTGGGGCAAAGCCAGGGCAGAAGACAATGGCCTTGTATTTTATGAGGTAGCTTTCGATGAAGAAAACGGGGATTTCTCGGATCCACTTTATACCATAGAAGCAGATAATAATGGCACAGGTAATACGCTGACGATGAGCTATTCTGATCTAAACCAGATCGCTGACAGGGCAGGTATACCTGCTCAGAGCGTTGGTAAGGTTAAATGGACTGTCTTCTCTTCAAAGGGAATCAATGTAAAGAAATCAAGTGTACATCATGTATTAGAATTGGAACGCCCTGAAGGATTTAGTGAGATTCCTTCTGCCTTATACCTGATTGGTTCTGCTACAGAAGCTGGTGAAGACTTAGGCAATGCCATACCGTTCAAGCAATTAAGGTCAGGTGTTTTTGAACTTTATACTTCCCTTAAGCCAGGTACTTACAACTTTGCAGCTAGTAATAGTGGTTCACCAACGACTTATTCTATCAGCGAAGGTAAAATGGTAGAAGGTGGAACTACAATAGTTTCTGGTGATGAAAAAGTATACCGCATTTCCCTTAACATGAACAATGCTTCTGCCACATTCACAGAAATAAAATCCGTAGGCTTGTGGTTCTCGGCCGAAGATAAGATCTGGTATAATCTGCCTTATGTAGGTAACAGTACCTGGGAAATTAAAAATGCTCAGGTCGAATTCTTCCAGGAGTCATGGGGAAGAGATGAACGCTATAAGTTCCGCTTTACAGTTGTAAACGCAGCAGGTGAGGAGTCTATGGAATGGTTTGGAAGCCAGAACAGGGATAACAGCCGTCCTACAAGTAGTTCAGCTCCATCTTATTGGTTTATGTACCCGGTGGATGGTTCCCGCTACGACTTCTCTTTCAAGTTTAATGGAGATGCAGATCGTCGTAATGCTGATATTAAAGTAGACTTCAGTGCTACGGCTAACAATTATACCCACTCAGTAACTGTCAAATAAACGATTCAGTTCCTTGCCAGTGCAGCGCACTGGCAAGGAGCTGATAGTTAATGTATGATTTTTATGAAAAGAAAGGCAACACGATTTTTATTATCTATAGGACTCCTCTCATCCATGCTGATTTTTAGTTCATGCGATGAGGAGCCAATTCCACTGTATGACCGGCAAACACCTGTCGTAACTATCAACTGGGCTGCTACAGCCGACTCTTTGCAAGACAAAACTTACGATGTGTTTTTGTCAACAGACGGCAAATACTTTGTGCAAAATAACACAGGTAATACCTTCTTTAATTATTGGTGGAACGCGCATGCGCTGGATGTACTGGTAGATGCTTACGAAAGAACAGACGATGCCGCCTATGTACAGCGGATGAAGGCTCTGCTGAATGGTATCAAAGATAAGAACAACGGCCAGTTTCCGAACGAGTATTATGATGACATGGAGTGGCTTGCGCTTTCGAGTCTGCGTGCTTACGATGCCACCGGAGATGCTGCTTTTCTGGATGCGACCACTATCCTCTGGACAGATATAAAAACTGGCTTGAACGATAACCAAGGGGGAGGTATAGCCTGGCGAAAGTCGCAGTTGGCTTACAAAAACACACCGGCTAATGCCCCTGCTATTATTCTGGCAGCAAGGCTTTACCAGCTGCAAGAGAAAGAAGAAGATCTGGAGCTGGCAAAAACCCTTTACACCTGGCTAAAGTCTACCTTAGTAGATCCTGCCACAGGAATTGTATGGGACGGCATTAACAGAACCGGAAATGGCGAAATCGACAAAAATTGGTTGTTTACCTATAACCAGGGAGTGTTTATCGGAGCTGCAGAGGAGCTATACAAAATAACAGGAGAACAGGCTTATCTATCGGATGCAGTGCGTACAGCAAACACTACCATGAATAACCCGGAACTCTCGCCGGGAGGAATTCTGAGAAGCGAAAACCAGGGTGACGGAGGTTTATTCAAAGGTATTTTGGTGCGCTACCTGGTGCGTTTGGTAGAACAGCCTAATCTGGCTGCAGCAGATCGGAGCAAGATTATCAACTTCCTGAAGTATAATGCGGAAACGCTTTACAGCAAAGGCATACACAGGCCGTCCCTCATGATTAGCCCCGACTGGAAAACAATGCCGGGTAACGAAACAGATTCTTCTACACAGTTATCCGGGCTGATGCTCATAGAGGCAATGGCCAGGTTAGAAGAGCTCAACCTACTGGGTTAGTAGAAAGCCTTAGCTTTTATTTTAAAGCTAAGGCTTTTACAGTTTAAATGCACTTATATAATCGAACAAAGGCATTATACAGTATGACTTTACAGAAAAATATTCTTCTTTTTTTAATTCTCTTATCTCTTGGAGCTTGTGTAAGAACAGGCCAGCAAGGGAACACCGTTGCAGGCTATGATGAAGCAAGCCTGAGCAAAGGATACACCAAATATGTAAATACCCTGATAGGCACTGCACCGCTGCAAGATCCTAAAATTGTAGGTTATATTCCGCCCGAAAACTGGCGTGTATGGGCAGGACTGGTATACCCTGGCAGTTCGTTGCCCAATGCCATGGTACAGTTAAGCCCGATTACCGAATTTGGCTCGGGTGCGGGATATGAATACGAAGATACCGTAATTTATGCGTTTACACATACGAATAAAGGGCACTGGAACCTTTGTAACATTCCTGTGCTCCCAATATCTGGCGTAGCAAAAGATGGCTTTGGTTCACGATTTTCACATGATAAAGAAGAAGTAGCACCAGGCTTTTACAGTGTATTGCTTCAGGATTATGACGTTCAGGTAAATCTCACCTCTACACTCCGAACTGGTTATCACCAGTATGTTTATCAGAACGGAAATGAAAAACAGATTCTATTTAACTTATCGAAGGCAAACAATAGGGTGCGGGAGTGGACTATTGAACAGGTAGGAACTAACGCCGTGCAAGGTTTTCAGGATGTGGGAGAGGATAAGATATATTTTTATGCTTCCATGAATCAGGAAATAACTAACCTGGATGTGCAGCGAAAAGGAGAAAGAGACGGGTATGCACTGCTGCGCCTGAAAAACGGCAGTGACAATATAGTAGAGATGAAGATTGGCTTATCGTTTGTAAGTGCCGCCAATGCAAAAGAAAACCTGGAGGTAGAAATCGGGAATAAATCATTTGCACAGGTTAGAAAAGAGGCAGATGGCGTATGGGAGAAACAGCTCTCTAAAATAGAGGTGAAAGGTGGTACAGAAAAACAGAAAGAGCTTTTTTATACTTCCTTGTACAGAGCATTTTTATGGCCGGCGCTTCGTAGCGATGTGAACGGAGAGTACAGTGATGTAAAGAACAACACGGTTAAAGCGGATTTCAATTACTACACTGTTCCTTCTTTATGGGATACATACCGCAATAAACTGGTACTGCTTGGTATCTTCTCTCCACAGGTAACCACCGATGTTATCAAATCCATGAACGACATAGGAGATAAACGTGGCTTTATGCCTACATTCTTTCATGGAGATCATGCGGCACCCTTTATTACAGGTACTTACCTGCGTGGCATAGATGGTTTCGATGTAAAGAAATCCTATGAACTGCTGCTCCGCAATGCCAACGAGGAAGGCGGTACTCGTCCGCATATCAAGGAATACATAGAGAAAGGCTTTATTTCTGACCCCGATGTGGCCAATCCACATGTGGAAACAAAGGCAAAGGCAGGTGTTTCTAAAACACTGGAATATGCCTACGACGATTACTCGCTGGCCCAGCTGGCGAAGGCATTAGGCGATTCGGATAACTATAAAGTCTTAATGCAGCGGTCGGGCAACTACAAGAATATGTTCGATCCTAAAACCAGGTTTATGCGAGGCAGGCTGGAGAATGGGGAGTGGGTGAAGAACTTTAACCCGCAGTATCCTTACTACGAGTACATGTACCGAGAGGCAAACGCCTGGCAGCTTTCTTTCTTTGCACCACATGATATGCAGGGCCTGGTAAAACTTTACGGCGGTGCTAAGGGCTTTGAAACCAAACTGGACTCTTTGTTCACGCTGCCATGGAACCCTACATATGTTGCCAGAAATGTGGAAAGTATGATTGGGCAGTACTGCCATGGTAACCAGCCAGACCACGAGGCGCCGTTCTCCTATCATTTTATTGGTAAGCCAGAAAAATCTCAGCAGATGATCGATAAAATATTAGAGGAGCTTTACGGCATTGGAGAGCATGGCCTTGCTCTTTGCGGCATGGACGATGCCGGTGAAATGTCTTCCTGGTACGTGTTTACTGCTTTAGGATTATATCCTTTCTCTCCGGCAGATACAGAGTACATAGTAACAGTTCCTATTTTTGACGAGGTGCGCTGGAAGCAGGAAAACGGGAAAGAACTGGTAATCAAAAAGCCTGCTCCCGGTAGAGCCATGAAGAACATCCTGGTAAACGGCAAGTCTCAAAATACCTATTTCGTATCTCACGACCTTTTCAGGAATGGGGGAGAGGTTAGTATTCTAACGGGGGAGTAGTTAGAGAAAGAGCCAATCAACAAAAAGCACGAATCCCGGCCTATAGGAATATAGGCCGGGATTCGTGCTTTTTGGAGCAGGTTTTACTGCGCCCTGCTATCTACGCTGCAGGTGGTGTTTATACCTCCGCGAACATTATAAACTGTTGTTACAATAAGATATGCGGGATCTTTGAGCGCCTTTTTCAGGTCTTCGTAAATATAGGCTGTAATATCCTCCTGTGCCGATCCAATGTTTCTCCAGGATAAAATATAATACTTCAGGCTTTTTAACTCCAGAATGTGTGAGCCTGGTATATATTCAACCCGTAGCGTTCCGAAATCAGGCAGACCTGAAAAAGGACAAAGGGCAGAAAATTCTCCTGTTTCTGTTTCGTATACCACCACTTGCTTGGCTGTATGCTTATAAGGCATAATATGGATTTCCTGCTGGCGGGTACTTGGTGCAAAAAATAATCCAAATTTACCATCCGGCTTAATGCCATACTCGGCCATATAATCAAGAGCGCTGCTGGTGTGCTCTAATGCTTGTCTGTATGAATCTTTTAGCTGCTCTTTAATATCTATCTGTTCTGTGCTGTTCATCAGGTTATACTAGAATGATTTTTGTTAGCAACAAAGGTATTACATAATTAGTGCTATTTGTATAGCCTCAGCTGCGGCAGAATAGAAATTTTTATAGAAACTTAAAATATGACTACCTTGCAAGGTTTTTGAGGCGTTTCGTTTTTTACAAAAAGAAACCATAACAGCCTGATGCTGCTTTGGGTATTCTGGTAAAAAGTCGATCACCTCTAATGCATCATTCAAAATTGAAGTAAAAATGTCTAATTTTTCAGAGTCGGCCTTGGTTCTTTTTTCAGGTGGACAGGATTCTACCACCTGCCTGTTTTGGGCGAAAGAACAGTTTAAGCATGTGGAAGCGCTTGGCTTTAAGTACGGCCAGAAACATGAAGTAGAACTAAAGCAGGCGCAGATAATTGCTGAGAAAGCCCAGGTATCCTTCCGGGTTATTGATATCAGTGGAATGCTGCAGGGCTCTGCGCTCACAGAGCATGACAAGGACGTATCGGCGCAGCATGAGTTAAATGCAAATTTACCGGCTGCTTTTGTACCCGGCAGAAATGCCGTTTTCCTTTCCATAGCGATCAGCCACGCGTTCACCAGGAACATAACTGATATAGTAGGAGGAATGTGCCAGGCCGATTATTCCGGGTATCCGGATTGCCGCCGGGTCTTTATTGATTCACTTCAAACATCTATGTCGCTTGCTTTGGATAAAGACATCAGAATTCATACACCGCTGATGTATAAGAGCAAAGCTGAGGCCTGGAAGCTGGCAAAGGAACTTAAGGTGCTGGATATTGTTCGGGATTTATCACATACCGACTACAACGGCGACCGGACCACCTACAACGAGTGGGGATATGGAAAACTGGATAATCCTGCATCTGTTTTACGGGCAAAGGGTTACGAAGAGGCTAAAGCAAAAGGGTGGTTAGATTAAATCAAAAAGGAGTAACAGTATAGTGGCAGAAGGAATAGAATTGAAGGAAACAACTTACAGAGTGAAGTCAGTCTGGAAAACTTTACAGGGTGAAGGAGTTTTTGCAGGAAGACCAGCTGTGTTTGTACGTATGGTTGGCTGCAATTTGTGGTCGGGCTACGATGAAACCCGCGAAAGAGATGCCGCACGTACCGGAGCCAGTTGCCCCCGTTGGTGCGATACAGATTTTACAAAAGAAGGAAGCGCGGTATATACTGCTGCCAGTCTGGCTGAAGAAATGAGTCTTATTGGAGGCGATATAAAGTTTTGTGTGGTAACAGGGGGTGAACCTTTACTGCAGTTGGATGCAAAACTGATGCAGGCGCTCCACCAGAAAGGTTTTTTTGTGGCAATAGAAACCAACGGTACTGTGCAGCTACAGGATGCCTGCTGGGATGAGGAGGCAGGAAGCATTATAGCGCCAGACTGGATTGTTTGCAGCCCTAAGCTACCGGAAGAGCAGCTTACAATTGAATATTTTGATGAGTTGAAGCTGGTGCTGCCCAGCTATACACCCATGGAGTATGCCACATTTGCGCAGCGCCAGAGGCAAAATTATGTGCAGAACAGCCAGCTGCCGCTGCTGTGGTTGCAACCGGAAGATGGCACCCGACTTCAGGAAGCAACTAAAATGGCAATCGACCTAGCTTTAGATAACCCGGCCTGGCGGGTTTCGGTGCAAACACACAAGATTCTGAATGTAGAGTAACAGCTTTAAAAACAAGAGCGGCTCCTGGTTAAGGAGCCGCTCTTGTTTTAAGGAAAGATTAGAACTATGCTTTCAGGCTGAGTTCCGCTTTGTAAACATTGTTAAACCTGTCTGTCGCCTGCACCTGTATGGTGCCTGAGCCTTTAGAGGGTTTTGCAAAGAACAAATGATCAGTTAGAACAGGATCTACCCATTTGTGTTTAGCCGGAAGCTGAGCACCTGCATGTAGCTCTATAGAAAGGGGATCAAGTGCGGTCTCTTGTTTCATGGCACCCATTTTCTTGCCATCTTCAAACCATTCTACTTTCCATTCAGGGTCCCAGTTCCATACATTTACCACAATTTCATCAGGTCTGTCGGTCAGGCTGCCTTTCGGGTATATTTTTAACTGGTGGTTTTTTCCATGTCCTACCGATTTGTAGTACCACTTAATGTCGTTGCCATCTACTTCGTATACGCCGTAGCCACTTGGTGTTCCATCTGTGCAGATAGGGCCGGTCCACCAGGCGCCACACACAGTACCATGTACGTGTTCAATTGTGTTCCCTTCAAATACCTTCTCGTTAAAGTGCGTATGGCCCGACATGATGTGCGCCTTAAATGGCTCCAGCAGGCGGTACAGCTCTTTTCTGTTCGATACTACTCCACCCAGAGGTTCTTCTTTATCTTTATTGCGCACATGCTGCTTGTTATAAGCCGGAATGTGCAGGCTAACTACCACCGTAGTTCCTTTTTTTACCTGTGCCAGATCCTGCTCCAGCCAGGCCAGCTGTTTCTCGGTTAAATAGCCGATATACTTTTTTGCTGTACCAATAAAGAAAACGTCATCCAATACCACATAGTGGATTTCGCCCCTGTTAAAAGAGTAATAGGTGGGGCCGAACAACCCTTTGAATGTTTCACCGGAATAATCGTCGGTTCTGGCAGTAAGGTCCATGTCGTGGTTACCGATTACCTGGAAATAAGGAATACCAGTGGTCGCAACAGCTTCTTTGTAATCTTCGAACAGCTCGAACTTGTCCCATACCAGGTCACCGCAGCCGATGCCGTGGAAAAGGGCATCAGGACCATAGCTTTCTATCAGCTTTCTGGTGTCCGGTGCCGATTCCGCTTTAAGTAGCTTGGCATCTGCCTTGGAGATCATCTGCGGATCTGCCCAAACAATAAAATTGTGTTTGGTATCGTTCTGGGTTAATTTTTGCAGTTCAAAATCAGCCTTAAAACGACCTTTTGCTGCTTCTATCTTTTTAAAGAACCTGGTAATTCCTTTTTCATTGGTGAAAGCATAGCCCCGAGGGATAGAGATATACACAAATTCTGCTGTTGCATTACTTTCCAATTCGTAATTTCCTTTGGAATCGGTAAGTACAATGTTTATACCATCTGTTACGGCTACTCCTGCAATACCTTTCCCTGCCGATGCTACTTTGCCGCTTAGGGCAACAGCCGAAAGGTCTTTACCATTTGCTGATTTCTTAGGCTTTGCCTGCAGAACAGCCGGTGAAAGCGTAAGTCCTACGCCAGCCAGGCCAAGCGATTTAAGAAAGGTTCTTCTTTGTTGTGACATGATGTTTTAGTTTGACAAGTGTTTCTAAAGAGATTTTAAATCATGCATAAGTCCTTTATTATGTATGGACTTAATTGTAAAGAAAGTATTCAAGCTTTAAGTCGGGCACTATTTCTCCCACCAAACCTTAGTATTGATGTTATCTCCCCCCATTTGTTCTACAGCTTTTCTGTAGTTGTTGCCGTTGCTTATCTGGACAGTAGATGGATATTTGAATCGAACAGGTACCATTTTATTATTTACCATGGCGTTTGTTTTAGGCAATTCAGGAAACCCGGTTCGACGGTACTCAAACCACTGCTGGTAATCATTAAAATATAGAGCTAGGTACTTCTGCAGCATAATTTTTTCGAAAGTACCATCATATGTAGCTGCTGAGTTATTAAAATAATTTGTCGGTATAGTAGCTCCCCATTGCTCTATAGCTGCTTTTACGCCACTTTCATAGTGAGTTTGTGCATTAGAATTGATAATACCTTTTTGAGCAAGCTCTGCTTTTATAAACTCTACCTCAGCGTAGCTCATAATAACTGAAATCATAGGAGCTGTTACTAGAGCAATGTTCATGGTAGACGGAATGTAATCAAACTGAGCATCACTACCCTCGTATCCGCTTGGAATCCCTTTATACCCAATTTGGGTTTTGCCATCTTTTAAAGTGGCTTTTGTAAAGAATTTCTCCTGGCGAGGATCGTTTAGTGTATTTAAATTATCAATAAAGAATGCTGAAGCAGCTTTACCAGTTCTAAAGTCTACTGCACGCCCCCAAGGTGACACTAGTGGAGGTACGCCAGATATTTTAAGGATTGCTGCTTCAGCATTACTTGTAAAAACAGGATATTGCGTTGGGTTATTAATGATTTCTGCCATTTTCGTAAACGATGCTGACTCCTGTTTCTTTGATATTCTTAATAGTAACCTTAAGTATAATGAATTACAGAAGCGTTGCCAGTTCTCTACTTTATTTCCATAAAGTATATCCGTTCCGTATATCATGCTTTTAGATGGGTCAAACAACTGGCTGGCGATATCAAGGTCGCTTAAAATTTTAGTATAAATCTCTTGTTGAGTATTGAAAGTTGGATAAAAAATTCCTTCATCTCCACGAGAGGCTTCGATCATAGGCACATCTCCAAAGCTGTCAGTAAGGAGTGAATATACCCAAGCATTTAATGTTAATGCAATAGCCTGATAGTTACGGTCTTCAGCTGTGACAGCTGCTTCTTGCATCTCTTTTATATTGGTCAACCATCTATAGTAAGTATTCCAGGTAGAGCTACCGGCATTGTCGCCAACATCATATCGGTGCTCGCCACCTGAGGCACTTGGAAATGGAAGAGCTACTTGCATTACTTCGAAAGTATAGGCATCGCTCCTGGATGTATTGAAGCTAGCCATCTCATAAATGATTGGGTTTAGTAAGGTACCCGGGCTAATCTTTTCTATCCTATTAGGGTCTGTGTTGATTTCTTCAAAATCGTCGGTGCAGGAAACACCCATGCAGCTTAAAGCTACAAGTAAAACAAATAATTTTTTTATAGTAGTTGTCATGGTTTTCAATCTTTTAGAATACTGCTTGAGCTATTTTGCCTGGCGGTCAATAGTAAATAATGACTGTCTTCTGCTTCTAGAATTTAAGCGTAACGTTTACACCATATGTCCTGGTAGAAGGCATCTGCCCCATCTCAACACCAGGCATGATAGTACTTCCATTTAGAGCAGCTGTTTCAGGATCGAACATAGGAAAATTGGTCAGCATTGCTAGGTCACGGCCAAACAATGCAATACTTGCAGCACTAAAGGCTTTCGTTCTTGCTAAAAGCGCAGAAGAAAGGTTGTACTCCAGGCGCATTTCTCTTAATTTCAGGTAAGAAGCATCAAATGAATTAGACTCCACATTAGCACGGCGATAGTACCTTGTATAATAGTCAGCCGGATTTACTTGTTTGGTGTTAGGAGAGTAGGTGCCATCCCCATTGTCTACTACACCTTCACCTATGATATAACCTGCTTCACGACCTCTTAAAGTATGCTTTAGCTTGCCCTGCTCCGACATTTTGTGGTGTGTCTGCGAATATACAATACCCCCATACTGGCCATCCAATAAAAAGCTAAAGTTGAAATTTTTAAAAGAGAATTGGTTAAGAAATCCGCCTTTCCAGTCTGCATATGCGTTACCAATGTATTGTACTTCATCCGGGTAAGCAGGTAAGCCACTTCCATCGTAGACAATTTGTCCATCAGGGCTTCTGACAAAACCATAACCGTAGATATCACCGGTTGTACCGCCTACCTTAGCAATAATAGTGGCCTGTCCTCCGGTGCCAATTACTTGTTGGTCTTCTATGCCTCCTGCTAATTCCAAAACCGTATTTTTATTTTTAGACCATGTAACTGTAGAGTTCCACTTAAAATTTGGATTGTCTATAGGTTTAGTATTGAGCACTACCTCGATACCTTGGTTTCGTACTTTTCCTGCATTTAAAACAGCTCTGCTGTAGCCTGTTGTAGGGTCAATCGGCACATCCAGAATCTGATTTCTTGTAAAGCTTCTGTACAAGGTTACATCCATACCGATGCGGCCATTAAAGAGCATGTATTCTAAGCCCGCCTCATAACTGGTTGTAATTTCAGGTTTAAAATTTATATTGTGTAAAGTAGTTGGTACAGAACCAGAACCAGCAAATTCACTTTGACCATAGTATTTCCTGGTTTTATAAGGATCTGTATCGTTCCCAACCTGAGCTGCTGATAACCTTAACTTCGCAAAAGAAACCTGACGTGGTAACATCAATAGGTCGCTTAGAATAAAGCTTGAACTGATGGAAGGGTAAAAGAAAGAGTTATTCTGTACAGGCAACGTGCTTGACCAATCGTTACGACCTGTTAAGTCTAAAAAAATTTTATCTTCGAATGAGAATGATGTAAAGGCGTATAGGCTATTTACCTTTTTATTACTGTGCAGGGTTGTCATCATTGGGCTGCTGATGCCGTTAGAGAGTTTATAAACACTAGGAATGATTAATCCATCTACAACGCCATTAGTACCGCGGTATCTGCGAAGCATCATATTACCTCCTACAGATGCTCTTACATCTATTTTGCTACCCAGTTTATCCCTGAAGGTAAGTAAAGCATCTGTATTTGTCTCATAGTCAAATATGCTCTGTTCTTTATAGTATCCATATTGGAAATTCGCTGTGTTGAAAGGTCTGCGCATCTCACGGTCTTCGCTAGTCAGATCTATTCCTGAACGCAACATCAAATCGAATTTGGGAGAAAATTCATATGTAGCAGACATATTGCCGACTGTAGAATAGTTATTCAGCGCATTGGTCATCTCATAAGCGATAATATAAGGGTTATCAATATAAGAGCTGAATGGGTGTATCTGGGCTATTTGTTCTTGTCCCGGTTTCCACCTTGGTTCATACCATGCCAGATCAACATTTGGGTTCTGGAAGATCATAAAATAGGAAATAGACTGGTTGCTATAACCTGTTCCAGGCAGATTGTCACTTTTTTTATTAGTGAAATTTACTTTCGAGTTCAATCTAAGCTTTTCAGAGGCTTTGTAGTTCAGACTGATAGCCGCAGTAAGGCGTTCATAACCTGTATTGGGCATGATCCACTCATTTTTTGAATGAGTAATTGAAGCGCGTGCTGAGCTTTTTTCATTTCCGCCCTCAATCGATATATTGTTTGTAACGGTATAGCCGGTTCTAAAGAAACCCTTTACATTGTCTTCGTATGGCCTCCACAATTGCCTCTCTGCTGATTGCCCCTGGAGTATAGGGTCGTATTGATAAAAATATTGGTTATTGAACTTAGGCCCAAATGCACTGCTAGTACCACCTGTATTTGCACCATCGTCAGATGCTCCGTAAGAATAGTAGGGTTTTCCAGCATTAAAGGATTTTCCTGTTCCCTGCCCATATTCATACTGAAAATCAGGCCATTTTAGTACATTGTTGAAGCTTACGTTAGTGTTTACAGTAATGCCTATACCTTTATTTTTTCGTGCTCCAGATTTGGTTGTAATAATTAAAGCTCCGTTAGCTGCCCGGCTACCATAAAGAGCGGCGGCACTTGGCCCTTTCAAAACAGTTATACTTTCTATATCGTCAGGGTTTATATCAGCAATACCGTTACCAAAGTCAATCGGAATATCATTTCCAGAGCCAGCTCCATATGCATTGTCTACGCCTGAGCTAGTCATATCGCTGCTCATAGGTACACCATCGAGAACAATAAGGGCGTTATTGCCATTTGGGTTGAGCGAGTTATCTCCACGCAGGGATATTCTGGTAGAGTTTACTGGTCCTGAGCCAGGAGAGGTAAGGCTAAGGCCGGCTACCTTACCTGATAAGGCTTGTGCAAAATTATTAGGGCGTGCGTTGTTGATACTTTCGCTGGAAACTGTTTGGGTAGCATAACCTAATGCTTTCTGCTCACGCTCAATACCTAAAGCAGTTACAACCACTTCATTTAACTGATTTGTATTAGGTAGCAGGCTTATGTTTAGGATAGTTTGAGAACCAATTTGTACTTCCTGGTTGAGATAGCCTAAAAAGCTTACAACAAGTACATCTGTATTCTGCTGTATTGTAATTGAGAAGTTTCCATTAACGTCTGTTATTGTTCCGTTAGATGTTCCTTTAACCGAAATACTGGCACCCGGCAGAGGCATGCCTTGTTCATCAGTAATTTTACCTTTAATAGTAGTATTGGTTTGTAGCTTGTTTTCTTTGGCAGAGAGAACAATTGAATTGCCAACTACCCGGTAAGATAAATTACTGTGCTGCAGGATTGCTGCTAGTACTTCTGAAAGCTTCATACTATCGCCACTAAAGCTAATCTGCCCCACTTTACTTAGTTGCTGATCATTATAAACAAACTTAAATTTTGTTTTCTGTTCAATGATGCTTAAAGCTTCTTTTAATGATGTATTTTTTAATTGCACAGAAACTGATACAGAAAGTGAATCATCTGGTCTGGCACTAGCTGAAAATACTTGGCTTACACTTAGTAATGTAGCTAAAAAGAATGGCCGAAGTGCTTTGGACATCCGTCTTCTTTTGTACACTTTTGGGAAAAAAATCATACTTTTAATTGTTTTTGATGACTGTTGATGAGTTGTTGAAAATGTTTTCTGAGTCCCTACCTGGTTATGGCAGTAATTGGTGGGGCAACATTGCACCAGGCCTGTGGCAGCGGGCCTGGTGTTTTTATTGACAGCTTTTTCCGCTTATGGTTATGGTTCTTCCATGCTGTGTATAGTTTAAATTAGTAGTAATGCTCAGTAGGTACAGCGATTCATTTAAGGTCAGGTTATCGAAGGTGGCTGTAAAGCGGCAGTTAGACAATTCCTGATTTTGTAGCTCAATGGAGATATCGTACCAGCGTTCCAGTTCCGAGATAAGCTCGTCCAGGGGAGTATTCTTAAAGATCAGCTGGCCTTTGGTCCAGCTGATTACCTCTTCAGGGGTTATAGTTTCGGTGGCGTAAGCGTGGGTGGCATGGTCATAGCTTAGCTGTTGCCCTGGCACAAGCTTTACCAACTCCTGTTCAGTGTTATCCAGCACCTTTACCTTGCCGGTTGCTACTGCTACCGACGTAGTTGTGTAGTGAGGATAGGCCTGTACATTAAAAGAAGTGCCCAAAACCTGAGTTGTAAAGCTGGCTGTTTCTACTCTGAATGGTTTTTCGCTATCAGGAATAACTTCAAAAAAAGCTTCGCCCTGTAAATACACAGTGCGCTCTGTTTCATAATAGTTACTACTGTAGGTCAGGGAGCTTTCTGAATTCAGATAAACAGTGCTTCCATCCGGTAAAATCAGTCGCGAACGTTGTCCTTTTCCTGTTTGCTTTGTGATAGAAGCGAAGGAAGCGGTTTGCTTCTCAACGGATGTGTAGACATAAAAGAAGATACCAACGCTTATGAGAAGCAGCATGAAAGCAGCAACAGCGGCCATGCGCCAGGAAAAAACGGATTGTATGGGAGTTTGCCGTGACTGGTGCTCCTGATGCTGTCCTTCCAGCAAATCCAGTTTCTTTTGCAGCAGGCCTAATCCTTTCTCCTGCACATCGTAGGTTTCCTGGTCTAGCAGCACACTTTGGTAGTGTGCTTCCAGTTCCTCTAATATTTCCAGGTTCTCCGGGTTCCGCTTCAGCCAGATCTCTACCTCTTCTGTTTCCTGCTCTGAGGCATTCTTTTGCAGGTAGCGCAGTAAAAGATCAAAATGTTCTTCTTTCCACATAAGGGTGTGTTTTCATCCTTAAGAGTAAAAAAGAAGGGGCTTCCCCTGAAACAAATTATTAAGGAACTGTTAGCGAATTGTTATGTGGCGCCCCGCAAAGCACTACCTGCTTTTCTGATAGGCCCTTTTCAGGAAACTGATCGACTTTGACAGGCGATATTCTACTGTTTTCTCGGTGGTGTCCAGCGCCTGTGCTATTTCAGAGTAGGTCATGCCGGAAAGCTTCAGGCGTAGCATCAGGTTATCGGGTTCGGGCAAAGTGCTGATAATACTGCTCAAACTATAGTTCAGTTCACGGAACAGCAGCATATCGAGGGGGTTATAATGTTCTATGGCTTTGCTTTGTGCTTCTTCATCTAGCTCTTCCCAAAGTTTCTCTTTTTTCAGGTATGCCAGTGCCTGGTTCCGAACGGCTACATAAAGGTAGGCTTTCATATCAGTTTTTATTTCCAGCGTTTCCCGCTTCTGCCATACAGCCAGGAAAACATCTGAAACTACTTCTTCTGCCAGATCGGAGCTTTTTACTATCTGGCAGGCGAAGTCACAAAGCCTCTTATAAAAAATGGTGTAAAGCTTTTCTAACGCATTGCGCTCTCCAGCACGTATCTGGTCAAGTAGCCAAGTAGTGTATGCAGGTGCCATAGTTGTAATAAGTAGCAACAAAACTAGGCAGCCTGGGTGTAAATAGCCTATAAAGCAGGGTTATCAAATTATTAAGTTGAGGCTAAAGGCGTGGTGTATGAGTAAACGGAGGTGGTGTTTACCTTTATCTGTTTATGGTTTGCCTTCCACTGAGCAGGTTTACTTTCTCATTATTCCAGATAAATTCGCCCGTCAGGCCTTCTGGTAAAATAACTTCTACTGCAATGCCGCTGCTGCCTTTTCGTTTGAGCGTTACTTCAATTATACCGAGTGGGTGTGGCATTTTGCCTTTTATTTCTTTAAGAGGTCCTGGGTGCGGGGCAATTCTTACAGTTGCAAATCCGGGTGAGGCCGGCTCAATGCCACAGACGATAGCCAGAAAATCGATTAAAGGACTGGCGCTCCAGGCATGGCAATCGGAACGCGTGCCAGGACTATCTTCTTCCGGAAAAGTAGTAAGCCCTTGCGCTAGCATAGCTTTCCAGGTGCCGAGGTTGTCTGTATACAGGTTTCCCATTCCCGTTTTCTTTAAAGCCCGCATCAGGTAAAATTTGTAGTAGATCGTGCACTGGGTTAAGCTTTTATCAGATAAAAGCTGTTGCATCAGGGCTGCCTGTTGTGCTGCAGGTACTGCATCTGTTAAAATAGCCATTACGTTTGCGTGCTGGCTGAATTGCTGCTTTGCCGGTGTGTCGGCCAATAATTGCTTTTGTAAATCAAAGCATTGCTGGTAAACGGCAGCCCGAATAGTGCCAGCTAAGGCTTTATAATGCTGTGCCTGTGCTTTATGATATTGAAATAATTCAGCTGCACGGTCGAGGGCATACACATATTGCAGGGTAATAATAGAAGTACCCTGCGCATCTTCAGCGCCTTTGGGCACGCCTCTGTCAAATTGCGGAGCCCAGTCTACAAAATTCCACCAGCTCAGGTTGCTTAGCATCTTGTTTTGATTCAGCCTGTTCTCAAACCAGCTAAGTACGGTCTGTATTCCTGGTAAAAACTGTTGTACAAAAGCATCATCCTTTCTGAAGGTGTGGTAATCGTGTACCATATCTACCCAGTACAACGAGAAAGGGGTGATTATCTGCACCTGGTCGGTAGGGTAGCGACTCTGCGTGAGGCCTTCGGGTAGCCTGGAATAATGGAACTGCACCAGTGCATTGCGCATCAGGCGGTCATCACCTGCTACGTGCAGGGAGATCAAGGCTTGTATGCGGGTATCACCTATATATTGCAACTGCTCATAATAGGGCGTATCGTAATAAGTTTCGTTTGCGCATAGCCTGGCTGTGCGCCAGCCAACCTCCCATATTTTCTGATGCAGCGGATCATTACTGGCGAAAGCAGCATTTTCAGTGAAAGGATAGGCTGTAAACATCCCGTAAAAGTCATTAAGACTGAGAGGCGCGGCCTGTGTTGTAATTGTAAGTTCAATATAGCGGTAGGTGCGGTACCAGAGGGGGCGAAAGGAGCGGTTATGACCACCATCGGGCTGAAAGGCATCATGATAACCATACAACCGCTTGCCTGCCGTCTCGTTGCGATTTCCTTTCTTCATGTTCCCGTCATACAGACTCTCGGCATACGCTATATCGATGGAGCTGCCTTTGCCGCCACTTACCCATAGTTCCGGGTAAGCTGTGGTCAGGTGCGATTGGTCCAGGAGAATGGTGGCCCTGGCATGAGGCGGAATAACCAGTGGGCGCTTCCCTTTCAGGAAACCATCATCTGCTTTTATGCCTTCCGACCGGATGAGCTTGGGAATTCGTTGCAGCTTTTCTTCTATCATCGGAATGGAGCGTGGTACAAGGCTGCCTTCGGCCTCTCCGTAACCAGCCGCAAAATGGGCAGGTATGGCCCCACGTATCTGCTGTGGGCGAAGCCAAGCCTGGTCGTTGTACGCAGCAGTTTCCCAGCTCCAGGGATAATGGGTAGCAAGCAGGCTGTCGCATGCGCCGGTTGCATAGTATTGGTTCAATACCATTTGTGAAGTGACAGGGTAGGGGCGGAATCCGGTATTCTGTATTACTTTCCAGTTTTTACTGTTAGTGTTGGCAATAGCCTCCCGCTCCGAATTTCCCTGTACCAGCAGGCTGGCAGGTCCCATGGTCATCTGCGCCATTGGCCTGTACCTGCCCATATGCCAGACCTGTGCCGCCAGCACATTGTCTCCAACTTTCAGGTATGGGGCCAGGTTATAGGTGTCGTAGGACCAGTGCATTTTGTCACCGCGGGCTGGTCCTGAACCAACTGCCTTACCGTTTACAAACAAACGGTAGCGGTTATCTGCGGTAACATGAACAATAAAAGAATCTGGTGTACTTGGCAGGTTAAAGGACCGGCGGAAGTGGTATACGCCATAAGTATCAGGTGCAGCAGCTGGATGTGCAATCCAACTGGCCTCCCATTGCTTCGTATTTAATACCGGGT
This sequence comes from Pontibacter sp. SGAir0037, assembly GCF_005491705.1. Classification (NCBI taxonomy): domain Bacteria; kingdom Pseudomonadati; phylum Bacteroidota; class Cytophagia; order Cytophagales; family Hymenobacteraceae; genus Pontibacter; species Pontibacter sp. SGAir0037. Next base: position 5,136,037 of record NZ_CP028092.1, read on the forward strand.
TAATGACCAGCTGAGGCTGTGCCTGCACATAAACAACCAAGTGCAAGCATAGGGCGAACAGCACATAGAACCTTTGAAGCGGGGCAGCAAGTGAGGCAGCATTTTTCCTGTTTTGCGTATCCATGCCTGCTGCTCATCTTACATATTAAGACTTTATTTCTCCCATTACCGTTAGGTTTTCCAGTGTAGGGCTTGGGCTGCCGCCAACTGGCTCTAAGGTAACGGCAAAGGCCTGAGCAGCGCCTATGTTCTTCATCTGCTGAATCTGAGCTTCTTTGCCCATATGGCTGATCATGCCTGCATCGATGGGAGTCCCGTTGTGTAAGGCCCATAGTTGGTACTGCTTATCAGGCGGTGGCGCAGGCAAGTTTACTAAATCGATGTATACTTGCTGGCTTGCCTGGTTCCAGTATACAAGCATATGTGCAGTGGGATTCGACTCAAGCCCCTGTAACTGTACCTGCTTAAATTCCGGATTCCGAAGAACGGCAAGCGCTTCTTGTTGCTCCTGAACCTGCAGCGATACCGCTTCGAAGTTAGACGCAAGGCGCTGCTCTGAGGCAACTGCAAGTGCTAATTTTTCCTCTGCCTGCTGCCATTTTGTATAGAAATGATAGCTCAGGAAGCCTGATAATAAAAAAAGCGTTATACTGGCTGCCAGCATCCATTTATAAGGAGAAGCTTCTTTTTCTTCGGAATAAACAAAAGGCCTGGAAGGAGTATCTTCTGCCTGGCTTACAGGTGTATTTATTGCTTGGAAGCCGGTTTCGAACTGGGCGAGAACTTTTTGCCGTAGTGCTGGCCTTGGCTGTACCGCATGCTGTTGTGCATAGGCGGCCATAGCAGTGCATGCCTCATCAAGCGCAGCCCGGATGGCTGGTGATGTGGCGGCGCGTTTCTCTACCTCCTCCTGTTCAGCTGGGGTGAGTCCTCCTGCTGCATAAACCTCTAAAACGCCAGATGCTATGTAGTCTTCGTCGTTATGCACGGCCTTTGAATAATCTTGATAACACTTTTATAGCACTACGTGCCCTTGTTTTAACAGTACCTAAAGGGATGTTGAAATTTTCGGCAATCTCACTTTGTGTAAATCCTTCGAAGTACATAAGGTCGATCACTTGTTTTTGCTCAGGGCTAAGGCTTTCTACAATTGCCCGAACATCAATGTGCTCCGGCTTAATTGCTTCGGTAACAAAACCAGGTTTACTTCTTTCGGGTAGCTCGTCCGATAAGCCTCTGACACGATATTCTTTGGATCGAACCTTATCTATTGCCTGGTTTCTGCAGATATTGATCATCCAGGTAAAGAGTCTTCCTTTTGTAGGATCATAACTCGGAAATGAATTCCAGATTTTAACAAAGGCCTCCTGCAGCACATCCTCTGCTACTTCTTCTACTTTTACTATTTGCAAAACTACACCATATAAAGTAGCGCTGTACATGTCGTACAACACTGTCATAGCAGAAGCATCCCGTGCATGTAAGCGGGAGATCAGCTCTTCTTCGCTGGCTTTTTGAATAGGTTCGTTCAACAAAGTATAAACTATTACAAATGTAATGCTGAAAAGTACTATAAATTAAGAAATGTATGAAGTAATCCTCTAACTATTATTTGTCTAAAATGTTTTATTTACCTGATACCTACCTGCAACTTGACACCCATTAAATTCTGTTTACTCATAGCTGTCGCGCTAAATTACCTCATTTACAGATAGTTTTATGATATTTTGCGGCTAAGGTGCACATAATAAAAAAGAGAGAAACTGTAAAGTTTCTCTCTTCCCATGTACAGGTGGCGTAGTTTATTCAAACAACGAAACAATGGTTGCAACCTGTTCTTTTGTAAGCGGCTCATCAAAAGCACCTGTTGCAATGGCTGCCGTATACCCGCTTCCAAGCGTTTTAATATCGTTAATTCCACCTTGGGCAACATTATCTTCTCCTGCATAAACAGCAGCAGCACTCTGAGGTACATTGCTATTGCCTGCTGCACCTTCTATCCATCCTTTATTTTCGCGCATTCTCCTGATATGGGCAGCATGTCGTGCTTCTACCGAATGTATCTGAAGGGCAGCTGTAAGTACTGCATCATTACTGATGAGCTTATCGGCCTGACCTTTATATGCCCTGACACCTGTATCTTCAAATGCCTGTGCCAGTGTAAGAAAAGTGGCATAATCAGTATTCCAGTTCGAAAAGTTCTTGCCAAAGTTAAAGGTAGGTTCGGCAATAGGTGTGCCGTTTAACTGGCGGATGGTAGCTATAAGTGCGTCTACGTGGGCAGCTTCGTGGTCGCGGATGGTCTGGATAGCCTGCCTGCCCGGGCCTGCAGGTATGAGGCCGTTCGCATTAAGCCCCTGGGTATAGAAGTTACGCTCGAGGTACTCCAGTTTCAGGGCAAAGTTTAACACATCCACTACCGTATTGCTCGACTGCCCGTAAGCTTTCTGAAAAACAGATCCAAGGGCTAACGGTATAGCTGCCAGTGCTGCTTTTTTGCCCATGCTGCCCATGTGCTTAAATACTGTTCTGCGAGAATCTAAACGGGTATATACTTCTGCGTCTACTTTCTCTATATCTTCTATTATCTTGAAAATGTTCATCTTAAGTCCTCCTTATTTAGGTAAGTTGTTAGCAGAAATTTTTGTTTTGATAAACGGACCTGCAGCCTGTAGTACAGCATCTGGTGCCAGTGCTGGGTCAAAGCCCATGTTGTCAGCTGAATCAGAGAATGTACCGTTGGATGTGAGATCGCGGATAACGGCTGCATGTCTTGCTTCAACAGAAACAATCTTGCCTGCTAAGGTGAGGAATCCAGCATTATTCAAAAGCTTGCCTGCTCCGTTGTAGGCAGCTACTCCCAGGTCTTCAAATGTTTTGGCAGTGGCCAGAACAGCATTTTTGTCGCTAAAGTTGATGGTGCTGAAGTTTACTTCCAGGTCTGCTATGGCATCACTTCCAAGAGCCGCTTTCAGGAAATCGCGGTGTATGGTTTCATGGCCTTTAAGGTCCTGCATGATCTGCTGCTCCGTTTGGCTAAACAGCCCCAGAGACCGGGCAACTACCTCTGTATAAAATGCCGCTTCTAATTGTTCAAGCGCATAAGCATAATTAAGAATACCAGTGTCGCCAGAACCTAAATCTACTGTATCGGGATCGATGGGTAGCATGGCATCGTCGTCGTTGCACGAGGTGGTGGCAAGCAGGAGTGCTGCGGTCGCAGCACTGGCCCCTGCAAGCCGGAAGAAGTTGCGTCGCTGCATCGGGGCAGTTAATACACCTTTGAAGCTGCTTTCATTTTGCTCCGGAATTTTATCAAGTTTATCCATAGTTTGGTTGATGAATGTGAATATTCTTTTTTCTCTACCTGCTGCTCGAACCGAAACGTTGTGTAGATTGACAAGACCTACGACCAGTCATGTACAACTGGATTTAGAGCCGAGAAAATAAATTACCGGGAATAGCGTGCCTGTAAAAGAAGCTTTGTATACTCTATCAAAAGCAGAAAAGGCACAACATACAGTTGTGCCTTTTCTGCTTTTGATGAAAATTTCTTTGTTTTACCTGTTTGTCTCCTGTATCAGAATTCCGCTGATGCGTTTCAATTCTGTTTCAGCGGCCTTCGCTTCATACTGTATGTCTATCAGGCGGTTTTCGGCAACAAGCTGGTTTCGTTGTGCCTCGCGAAGCTCTATAGCTGTAAGTAAACCCAATTTGTAGCGTTCTAAGGCAATGTCGGCATTTTCCTGAGCAAGTGTTAAATTAGACTCTTCCAGGGCCAGCAGCTCAAGCCTATTTGTGTAACGGGTATAGGCTCTTGCAATATCGGATTGCAACCTGTTTTGTTCCTGTTGAAATGCCAGATTAGTAGATTGTAGTAGGACCTCTGCATTTTGTACCTGCCTGTTTATTTCAAAGCCGTTAAAGATTGGGAAGCTGAGTACAGCACCATAGTTAAAACCAATTCTTCGGCTTTCGTTAGTACCTACTGTATTACCAAAAGTGGCAGGTTCCTGTAAGGAGCGGTTATAACCATAAGAGCCCGATACACCTATTGTAGGTAGTCGTAACGCTCTTGCAAGGCGTACGTCCTGTAGCGCTATGTTCCGTTCTATCTGGAGGCGCTGCAGGTTTGAGTTATGAATTGCAGACTGGCTGCTAAGTGCTGCCATTTGCATGTCTGTGCTTACTGTAATGGAATCATCTACTGTGAAGTCTGTATTCGGATCACGGCCCAGCAGCTGGTTTAAATTGATTTTGGCATTTTGCAGGAGCTCCAGTTGGGTAAGTAGTTCCGATCTGTCGGCGTTATAATCTACCTGCGCCCTTAGTATTTCAACCTTAGCACTAACGCCTACATTATACTGTTCTTCAGTTATTTTAACGCGCTGCTCAGAAATAGTTATGGCGTCTTCAATAGAATTAATCTTTCGGGCCTGTCGTACAACTTCATAATATGCGTTTGTAATAGAAGCCAACGTAGTTTCTACAGTTGCCCTTGTGAACAGGGTTCCTGATCTTTCAAGCATTTTGAGGCGGTCGTAGTTGATGAACATACGGCCACCATCAAAAACAGTCCAGTTTAATAAGATGCTGGCATTCCTGGCATTGGTGGTGGAGTTGTTCACAATACGGGGTTCATTGTTTTCGAACTGGTTGCGAAGGTCGTTTTTGGAAAAGTCCTGTGTAACCCGACCGTCGACAGAAGGAAGGAAACCTGCATTGCCAAGTGTGATATTGTTTTCGGCAATTTCCTGTTCCTTGTTTACAATGCGAATGTCATAATTGCTTTCCAGGCCTATGCGTATAGCCTGTTCTAATGTAAGGTGTTCTTGTGCAAGTAAGCTGCCTGGAAGAAGTAATGCTGCTCCGATAAGGAGCAGCGTTATTGTTTTTATTGGTGACATCAAATGGTTATTTCTAACGCGAGTTAATTTTAGGCTATTTTTTGCAGCAGCTTAGTGTTGTAGTGCTGGTTCTGGTTTTCTTTTTTCCTCTTTTGCTTCTTTTTCGTCCTGCTCAATAATATTTGCCTTAGCCGACGAGAAATAAGAGTAAATGGCCGGTATAATGTAAAGCGTAAGGCCCGTGGCAAAAATAAGCCCGCCTACTACGGAAATACCCATCGAAACACGGCTTTCGGAACCTGCTCCCAAGGCTAATGCAATAGGCAGTGTACCTAATATCGTAGAAAGAGACGTCATCAGGATTGGCCGGAAACGTGAAACAGCAGAGTCAACAGCTGCATCAAGTTTGGTAAGGCCTTCTTCTTTTCGCTGATTGGCAAATTCTACCAGCAAGATACCGTTTTTCGTAACAAGACCAACCAGCATAATCATACCAATCTGGCTGAAAATATTCATTGTTTGCCCAAAATACCAAAGGCTTATTAACGCCCCGGCCAGCGCAAGCGGTACGGTAAACATAATAATGATTGGGTCTCTGAAGCTTTCGAACTGTGCTGCCAGTGCCAGGTAAATTAAGCCTAAGGCTAACAGGAAAGCAAATAATAAGCTGTTCGAACTCTCTGAGAAATCTCTTGACTGCCCGGTTAAAGAAGTCTGGAACGTCTCATCCAGTACTTTATCAGCAATGGCATCCATGGCTTCCACACCATCGCTGATGGTTTTACCTTTGGCCAGTGATGCACTGAAAGTAGCTGCTGCAAATCGGTTAAAGCGATAAATTTGGGGAGAAGCACTTTCTTCGGTAAGCTCGATCAGGTTATCCAACTGTATCAGTTCATTGTTGCTGTTTCTGACATACAGGCTTCTTAGATCAAGTGGTTCGCTGCGGTTTTCCCTGGCAACCTGGCCCAGGATCTGATACTGCTTACCGCCTCTTACAAAGTAGCCGAAACGCTGGCCGCTCAGGCCTAGCTGCATCGTCTGGGCCACATCCCGTACGCTTACACCCATCGAAATGGCTTTCTCACGATCGATCTCTACCCGTAGTTCCGGCTTGTTAAATTTAAGGTTTACATCTACGAAGTTAAAGGTGGGGTCCTGACGTGCTGCATCCAGAAAAGCTGGAATTATTTCCCGAAGCTTAGCACTGCTCTGCGACTGCACCACAAACTGTACCGGCTGGCCGGCGCCACGGCCACCGCCGAGGCCTTTGTCGCCAGAGGCAAAAGCTCTTGCACCGGGTATCTGGTTGATAAGGGCCGGCACTTCCTCTACTATCTGCTGTTGCGTTTTAGTACGGTCTTTGGCATCTACCAGGCGCAGGCGCACAAACCCGGAGTTGGAGTTCCTGGTCATGGTGGTCATGCTGGCAATGCCGCTTACAGAGTCGTTTACCAACGCCGACAGTTCATTCATATACTGATCCATAAACTCGAAAGATGCGCCTTCCGGTCCGGTTGCCTGAATACGCAATCCTCCTCTGTCTTCTTCAGGCGTAAGTTCAGACTGCAGCGTTGAGATCTGCCACCAGATAGCACCGGCCGAAAGCACGATCAGGATAAATGCTACCCAGCGCACCTGCATAAAGCTTTCGAGGCTACTGCGGTAGCCATCGGTTAAGGTGTTAAAGAAAGGTTCTGTTTTGCGGTAGAACCAGTTGGGTCTTTCCCTGCGCTTGAGCATACGCGACGACATCATAGGCGTAAGCGTAAGCGATACAAAAGAGGAAATAATAACAGAGCCTGCTACCACAATACCGAATTCCCGGAACAAACGGCCGGTGGTGTCTTCGAGAAACGCTACCGGCATAAACACGGCAGCCAGGGCAACGGTAGTGGATATAATGGCAAAGTATATTTCAGCAGATCCTTTTTTAGCTGCTTTCATTGGTTCTTCGCCACCTTCGATGCGGGCATAAATGTTCTCCAGCATTACAATTGCATCGTCTACTACCAGACCAATGGCCAGTACGATACCCAGCAATGTTAGTACGTTTATAGAGAAATCCATTACGTACATGATAAAGAAAGAACCGACCAGCGACACCGGTATCGCCACAACCGGAATAAGGGTGGAGCGCCAGTCGCGGAGGAACAGGAAGATGATAATGATTACCAGTCCAAGCGCAACGTAGATCGTTTCTTCTACTTCTGCAATGGAAGCCTTAATATATTCGGAGTTATCAAAGCCAATAATCAGGTCCAGATCTTCCGGAATGTCTTTTTTGATGTGCTCCAAGCGTTTGTAAAACTGATCTGCAATTTCGATCTGGTTTGAGCCCGGCTGCGGAATAATAACCACTCCAATCATAGGCACACCATTGTAGCGTAGCACCGTTTTTTCGTTTTCAGGGGCCAGTTGTGCATACCCGATGTCACGGAAACGGATCAGGCGGTTAGCATCTTCCCTGATCACAAGGTTGTTGAATTCTTCTGGCGTAGAAATACGGCCCATTGTTCTAACAGAAAGCTCTGTCGTAGCACCTTCTATACTACCTGATGGCAGCTCCACATTCTGGCGTGCAAGTGCGTTCTGTACATCCAGTGGTGTTACCCGCAGCGAAGAAAGCTTGTCCGGGTCCATCCAAAGGCGCATTGCATACCGCTTATCACCCCAGATGGCGATCTCACTTACGCCAGGTATGGTCTGAAGCTGCTCTTTAAAAACATTGGCTCCAATATCAGAAAGGTCAAGCAGGGAGCGGGTTTCGCTTCTGATACCCAGCATGATAATGGGGTTGGCATCCGCATCGGCTTTGGCAATGGTAGGAGGCTCGGCATCTTCCGGTAAACGGCGCTGCGCCCTTGAAACCCGGTCACGCACATCGTTGGCCGCTGCTTCCAGGTCCACACCCAGGTTAAACTCAACGGTTATATTGCTGTTGCCTTCGCTGCTGGAGGAGGTTAGGGTTCTGATACCGGCTATACCGTTGATCGATTCCTCCAGCGGTTCAGTAATTTCTGATTCTATTGTTTCTGCATTGGCTCCTGCATACGAGGTAGATACGTTTACAATAGGCGGGTCAACGCTTGGATATTCACGCACACCCAGGAAGGTGATACCGATCAAACCAAATACAATAATCGTAATGCTCATTACGATAGCCAGTACAGGGCGCCTTATACTAATGGATGATAAACTTGCCATATTTTCTTTCTCGGAACCAGCTTTTTTACCTGGTTTTACTCTTTCTGTCACAGAGGCCTTAATGCCAGTTTATTATATCTGGCTGCGGCTCCTCTCATCTGTTTTTCAATCATCAACCCAGGCTATTATCTGCAAGCCTGGTCCTGTGGAGTGGGTAGTACTGCTAAAACCTTCAAGCGACTACCCAGGGTGATATACTTTGATTTACTCCTGTAGTAGCTATAAAAAACTACCTGCAGGAAGTTGGGCTTACTCTGCTGTTCTCACGTTGCGTATATTCAGGTCGGAGCCGGGGCGTGCCTGCAGAATTCCAGAGCTAATGATCGTATCGCCAGGCTCAATACCTTCCATAATCTGGATCATGGTTTCGGAACGTTGCCCGATTTTTACCATTTTAGGCTGAGCTTTGCCGCCTTTTGCTAAAAATACTTTATGACCTGTAGCCTCCGGTATAATCGATTCTGTTGGAATCAGGATAGCATCGTCCACATCTTTTAAAGAGAGCTCAACCCGTACAAAGGCACCTGGTTTTACTTCTTCTTTCTTGTTTTCGTAGCGCGCCCGTACCCGTAAAGTACGGGTAGCCGGATCTATATTAGGATCTATGGCATATATATTAGCTTCGTAAACTTCCGATGCGCCTTCTGTTGTAAAGGTTATCTTCTGGCCCTCTGTTACCTGCTGTGCATAACGGCCCGGAACAGAAAATTCGATTTTTACAGGGCTGATGTCAACAATGCGGGCAATAGGTGTATTAGCTGTAACGTAGCTGCCTTCACTTACCTGGCGCAAGCCAATTACGCCATCAAACGGAGCGCGTATATAGGCTTTGTCTAAGGTGGCTTTCAACGCCCGGATGTCGGCTGTTGCTGTAGCCAGCTGGTTGCTTACCTGGTCATACTCTTGTCTGCTGATATATTCTTTTTCGAGCAGCACGCGCTGTCTTTCCTCCATATCGCGGTACAGCTTCTGGTTCGATTCCAGCTTCTGGAGCTGTGCCCGCATCTCCAGGTCATTTACTGTTAAAAGAAGCTTGCCTTTCTGTACGCGGGTTCCTTCTTCAAAACTGATACCCGTTACCCGGCCTGCTACTTCACTGAAAAGCTCCACTTCCTCGTTTGCAAGCACAGTACCTGTAGATGTGATCTTATTCTGATAAGCAGTAGGAGATACCACATAAACATCTACAGCTACCTTCTGCGCCATCGGCCCATTTGCAGGACCAGCTTGTTGTTGTTCGTTGCCGGGAAACGCTTTGGTAACAATTAAGTAGGTAAGAGCAGCCAGAGCTACCACTATGAGGGAAATTTTAACAGTTTTGTTCATTTAAAGGTTTGAATACAGGTATGGTACCGCTAATTAGTTTGTAGTTTTATAACCAAATCAAGCCCCCAAACATTCCCCGTTGGCAAGGAGTAGTTATGGGAGCGTATGCCGTTTAAAGTTACACCGTTATTATGGTATATTAAAGCTGAGCAAAGCCTTATGCTATAAACAGGTGCTATTGTAAGACAAACGACAGGCTAAGAAGTTTAAAAGCCCTCACAAGATTTTCTGAAATAATTTATGAGCGAAAATAAGAAGAACTTTTTTGAAGATGTATATGAGGTGGTAAAGCTGATTCCGAAGGGCCGGGTAACCTCTTACGGAGCTATAGCGAGCTATCTTGGCTCGAAGGGATCGGCCAGAATGGTGGGTTGGGCTCTGATTGCTTCGCACTCCTTTACAAAGATTCCGGCGCATCGTGTGGTAAACCGCAACGGAATGCTTACCGGCAAGCAGCACTTCGATGCACCCAACGCCATGCAGGAGCGCCTAGAGCAGGAGGGGGTACAGGTAGAAAATGAAAAGGTGGTAGATTTTGAACGCCTGTTCTGGGATCCGGCCAAAGAGCTGCTGTAGCCCGGAGGCCTATACATGCAAAGCGTAGTGCCGGCTCCTGCCTCAGGAGCCGGCACTACGCTTTGCATGTCGTCAAAACTTATTTCTTGGCCGCAGTAGCTGATTCGTAGTGATATAAAGATGCCAGTGTATAGGCACCATCGGCATTTCTTTTGTGAATCATTTTAGAGAAGGAGCCGTCTTCCAGGAAAATATAGCGGAACTGCATGCCCGGTTCTGTATGGTAGGCCTGATGATTTAAGCCTTCCACAGGTTTGAAAACAATGCTTCTATACTCCGGAAACCATTCACCTGTCATTAAAATGATGTTCTTTCCTGCATTATCTACCTGGGCAATTTCAAATCTTTTCTGTTTTGTAGAGTAGCTGATAAAGCATTCGCCTTCTAATGTATTGCCATCCGGCATGCCGTAGCTGAATTGCTCATGCACATAACTGCCCAGGTAAGGCGTATTAAATTTAGCATCGCCTTTTGTTTTAAGCATTAGCCTGTGCTTAGGGCTCCAGGTAGAAAGCTCAACATTCCAGGCACCTGTAATTTTTTGGAGAAGCTGGTTGGCTTCGTCAGCAGAGAGGCTTTTTCTTGATTGCGCCTGAGCCAGAGGAGCTGCCCATACCAGCAGCACCGCTGCCAGCAGGAAAAGAATTGTTTTTTTCATGGTTTTATGTATTTAGGTATTGGTCGCGCTGTTATCTGATATTCAGTTATTTGCTCTGATAACGATACTAAAGTAAGGCTTTATTTAACAGCAGATTGGCCTTTTAGACAAACCCTGAAGAGACAAAGCCGGATGCCGGATATTCCTAGACTAACTGTTGTTTACCAACCTAAAGATGTCGATGAGCAGCAGGAGGTTGCTTATTATCTAAAATATATTTCAGAAATAGGGGCTAAGTAAGAGAATCTGTATTTTTGTGCTTATGGAGATAAAGCTGAGTTCGGTAAGGGTGTTGGAAGCCAGAGATTTGGCCTTGCCACAGGTAAAAGGACTGTCGCAAAACAGGCTGTTGCAGCACTTGCTGTTCTGGTTTGTGTATGTGTCGTTTTTCGGGCTTTTGTATGGCAGCTATATAGACGACTACTACAATGCCTTTATGGTGGAGTTGGTGGAACTGCCGTTTAAAATGGCGCTGGTATACTTTAATATGTACTACCTGATGCCGGTTTACCTGCTCCGCAAAAAGCACCTCGAGTTCTTTGTATACCTGCTTTTGCTCATGGGAGCTATTGGGGCTCTCATGCAGTATGTGCTCATGCCCCTGCTTATCCACCCGCTGATCTGCCCCACCACCTGTACAGAAGATAATATGTCGCTCTATCGGTTTGTGCGGAATATTGTGAATATTAACTATGTGGTGGCCATTACAGCTGTTATCTACCTGCTCAAGAACTGGTATCGCCACCAGCAGGCTTCCCAAAACCTGGCAAAAGGAAAGCTGGAAGCAGAACTGCAGTTCCTCAAAGGCCAGATACACCCGCACTTCCTGTTTAATACCCTGAACAGCCTTTACTCTCTCACCTTAAAGAAATCGGATACTGCACCGGAGGTAGTGCTAAAGCTTTCGGGCCTGATGGACTATATGCTCTATGATGCAGCCGCGGCGAAAGTAGCGCTGGAAAAGGAGCTGAACTATATACAAAACTATCTTTCGCTCGAACGGATCCGTTATGCGGATAGGGTGGATATAAGTTATACAGAAACAGGCCGTATGGCGGGTTTGAAAATAGCCCCGATGCTGTTGCTGCCTTTTATTGAGAATGCCTTTAAACATGGTGTAAGCACTGAAACAGCCAATGCCTGGATCAGAATTGATCTGAAGGTGCAGGACGGGGAACTGGTGCTTCTGGTAGAAAACAGTAAGTATGAAAATGCTGTAAAGCAGCAAAAGCAGGATATTGCTTCCGGTATCGGTTTAAAAAATGTAAGGCGACGCCTGGACCTGCTTTACGAAGGGCAGTATAGTTTAGAAGTGGAAGACGAGCCGGAAAGCTATGCGGTTCGATTGGAATTAACGTTAGAAAATGAATAGATAAGGGAAAAGCCATGAAAATTCGTTGCCTGATTATAGATGATGAGCCCCTGGCGCTGGATGTGCTGGAAACATTTATTCTGCGCCTGGATAATTTAGAACTGGTGGGCCGATGCAGCAATGCCATCGAAGCCTATAATTTTTTGCAGAACCAGCAGGTAGATTTACTTTTCCTGGATATTCAGATGCCTAAAATGACGGGCATCGAATTTCTGAAATCATTGTCTTACACTCCTAAAGTTATTTTTACTACCGCCTACCGCGATTATGCCGTAGAAGGCTATGAGCTAAATGCCGTTGATTACCTGCTTAAACCAATTGCTTTCGATCGTTTTCTGAAAGCAATAAATAAAGTAACAGAACAGGCGCAGCCTGTTGCCAGTCTTGCAGCCGTTGCAGGTGTCAGTACTGAGGCCGGCTTAAGTGGCAGCGATGCGTTCATTTATCTAAAAGCAGATAAGAAAATGGTGAAAGTAAAGCTGGCAGATATCCTTTATATTGAAAGCCTGAAAGACTATATCAGGGTGAAGACAGAAACAAAAGAAATCATTTCTTACCAGAAAATCAGCTTTCTGGAAGAACGATTACCTGCCGATAAATTCCTGCGCATTCACCGCTCTTTTATTGTGTCTATCGAGAAGATACAAGCCTTTTCGGCCTCCGTGGTAGAGGTTGGCAAAAGCGAAATACCTATTGGCCGCTTCTATAAAAATGAGGTGCTGCAGGTACTGAACCAAAATAACCTGCTGGAAGCTTAGGGCTTTGTTCTTAATTAGAATTAATCTAAAAAAACACTTGTTTAATTTGGACTAATTCTAAACAAGCTATACATTTGTGTCAGTTGATGAGAGACATGATAGCTACAGAAAACAAAGTTGCCTTTTCGGAAGTGTTTAGTACAGCATCAGGTGCTGTTCTTCAATGCGATTATAAAAACCGCCTTCTGCTGCAGTTCGATGGAACGGTTACTCCTTTCAAAGTTGAAGCTTTTCTGCGCCTGAAGAAGATAGTAGATCGTATCGACCTGGTTGCCATGGCCAGCAGTACAGACCGTTTCTCAGATTTTGAAATTATTTATCCTGTCGGATGTGAGCGTGTGTATATTTTAGCCCTGGCAGATATTATTGCTCTGAAAGAACTTTTAGCAGGAGCCAAGGCGATGCTGGAGATTAACAGCATGCTGCACGAACTCTTAAACCCGGTTATGGCCTAAGCGTTCTTGTAGTAGTTACGGCTCTTTTAACTGGAAATTTTTCTTAGTAAAAACAGTAGCTGCAGGTACTGTTTTATCCTCTCTCGGAAGCTGTCCTAACAGCTTCTTTTTATTTAGATTTCTTCCAAATTTTGCTGCTTTCGCGGTTTTTCAAAACAATTAGGTAAATTGGTAGTAAGTATAAATGACTAGCTATGGTAGTAAGCCACTGCCATTTTCGGTTTATAAATTTGACCCAAACCAACCTTCTTATCTATATTGTTATGAAAGATTTATTAAGACTTAGAACCTCCCTTACAGAGGAAATAGAGAAAATATTAAACGACCAGATCAAGATGGAAGCGGATGCTTCTGCAATGTACTTGGCCATGTCGAGCTGGTGCGATCGTAACGGATTCGATTTTAGCGCCGGCTACTTTAAAAAGCAGTCGGACGAAGAGCGGGAACACATGCTGCGCCTGTTTAAGTTTGTTTCAGATATGGGCGGACGCGCGGTGTCGCCAGATGTTACTGGTGTGCAGGTTGAGTTTGATACTTTCAGAAGCGTGTTTGAGCAGGCTCTACAGCAGGAGATAGCTGTTACGCAGTCTTTCAACAGAATAGCTGATACGTGCATGAAAGCAAAAGATTATGTTACATTCTCGTTCCTGCAGTGGTTCCTGAAAGAGCAGATCGAAGAAGAGTATGTAGCACGTCGTGCCCTGGAGTTATTCGAAATAATCGGTGAAGAAGGTACAGGGCAGTATGAGATTGATAAGCGTGTACCCAAAATCAAATACGAAGATACGTACGAAGATTAAGCGAAAGTATAGCTTTGTTAAACAGGAATCCCCGGCTGCATCAGCAGCCGGGGATTCCTGTTTTTATGGGTTAGGTTTGTTTAAAATATGGTTCTGGAACGCCTGTTTGGCCTCGAACTCTGTCGTCTGTTTCAGCCATACATTGTCAGGCTGAAAACTCATAACAGGGGCATAATCGCAGCGGTCGGTGCATTCGGTTTTTATAATTTCTACCTGGTCTTTTAATCCCATGTCTTTAATCATCGATCGAAGCGCTTTGCCAATGTCTTTCCCGCCTTTCTTTTTGCATTTGCTGCCGGTGCACACATATATTACCTTCTCGGGTGTCTTAAAAGCTTTGCTCATGAAATAGTTTGTACTTTGCTATACCTCTATAAAGTATAAAATAGGAGAAATAGTTACAATAGTGGCTGGCAAGTTAGCTGTTTTAGCTGAATTTGATGAAATGTTCTTTGGCTAAGCAATCTGTTCCACTGCCTCTCTATGCCCGTTAAAAATAAAATGCCTGGCTATCGGACGATAACCAGGCATTTTAATGTGAGGGAAATTAATTGTTTAAAGCTGTTCTTGGCTTAGGGAGTTCTTTGCGTGGCAACTTTTTATCGCGCATGGCAGTGTGGTAAACAAATGTAGCCATAATAACAGACGCTTGTTTCAGATCGTCTGCCTGCAGGCGCTCAAAGCTATCCATATTGGTGTGGTGCGTGCGCGTATTATAGTCTATCGGGTCCTGTATAAACTGGAAGCCCGGCAAACCCAGGGCGTCGAAAGACTGATGGTCAGTGCCACCTGTGTTGCGTACTGTTACAGTTTTAGCTTCCATTTCGTGGAATGGCGCCAGCAAAGCTTCAAAGATCGGAATAACAGCCTCGTTGCTCTGGGTATAGATGCCGCGAATCTTACCGGTGCCGTTATCTAAGTTATAGTAGCCGGCAAATTTCTCATGTGCTTTTGTCAGCTTCATAGTGGCCGGATCGCCAAAAGTTTTCTTTACGTAGCCTCTTGAGCCAAACAACCCTTGCTCCTCCGAGCCCCAAAGTGCAATTCGGATGGTACGCTTTGGTTTAAGGCCTAGTTCCTGTAATATTCTAATGGCTTCCATTACCACGGCAACACCTGCCGCATTATCGGTAGCACCGGTAGAAGCATGCCAGGAGTCCAGGTGAGCGCCAAGCATTACTACTTCATCCTTCAGTTTCTTGTCGGTGCCCGGAATCTCAGCAATTACATTATAGCCTTTCAGGTCGCTCTCCAGAAATTTCGTTTTGGTTTCCAGCTCAACCGCTACTTTCTGGCCTGCTTCCAGTAAGCGTACCATACGGCCATAATCTTCGAGGCCCATCTCAAGTTCGGGTAGCGCTGGTGCAGCATCTACAGCATAAGGGGCGCCATTGCTGGTGAAATGGGTACCGTGCGTTCCACCGCGGGTACTTAGCACAGCCGCAGCACCTTCTGCTTTAATCAGTTCACTTACCTTGGCACGCAGTTGCATCATGGCACGGTAAGCTTCGTAACGGCTGTTGTCGCCTCCTGGCCGGCCTCCTTGTTCCAGGGTAGCAGCAGCCATTTTTGCTAATTCTTCATCTGTATAACGCTGGGCGTCTGCTTCGAAAGTAGTCTTTGCTTCGCGTGGCAGCGGCATTAACACAACTTTACCTTGCAGCTTACCTTTATACTGAGCAAAGTCTTCTTCTTTTTCCACTTTCACCAGCACAGCTTCACCTTTCAGTAAACCATTGGTGCCAGGTGTCCATGCTTTCGGCGTAGCCACTAAGTGCTGGTAGTAAGGCGCTGTCATGGCAACATATGATTTCTCAAATTCCCAGCCACGGCCAAATTCGCCCCATTCATCCAGGTGAGCGTTCTTCAGCCCCCATTCAGCCAGCTTATTCTTAGTCCAGTTGTTGGCACGCATCAGGCCGCTGGAGCCTGACAGGCGGGAGCCGTTTACATCTGTCAGGTAAAAGGCCGTTTCCATTACTTTGGAATTTTCAAAGCCTTCTTTCTTAATGCGGTTAACTACTTCCATATCGACAGTTTCCTGCTGTGCCTGGGTAGCCAGCGCAAACTGAAGAAGGAGTAAAAGGAGAAACAATGGTTTTCTCGTCATAATGATTTGGTTAAGGTAGAGAATAGATAGTTTAGCAATTTTATTCGAGGGTACCCCTTACTTTTATAGTATAGACAGTGCAAATATTGTAAAGTTTAATGGAGAGGCTAAATATATAAAGGTATTTTTATCTAAACCGGGTGTTTTTTTATACTTTCATAAAAAATGGGCATCCGGTTAAACCAAACTGCTGGAGTCTCATCTAAGAAGTACTTACCTTATCTAACTAAACCTATAAACAATTATGCCTCTTAAACTTGCAGCCTCAAAACGACTGACTTCATCGTTGCTGTGCCTGTTACTGCTGGGTAGTGGACCCTCTGTACTGCAGGCACAAACGAAGCAGGGCACCGACATTGGTTATCAACGCCCACCGGAAGCCATGGCAGCTATCATCGATGCACCGTCTACGCCTTCTGTTAGTATGAATGCGAAAGGTGATCTGATACTCCTGCTGGAAAGAGCCGGTTATCCCAGCCTGGAGGAACTGGCGCAGCCGGAAAGCCGCCTGGCAGGTTTGCGTATCAACCCGGCCACAAATGGCCAAAGCCGTGCCTCTTTTATCAACAACATTAAAGTAAAGCAGGTAAACGGTGGGCAGGAGTTTCAGGTAAACGGCCTGCCGCAGAATGCCCAGATCTCCTATGTTACCTGGTCGCCTGACGAAAAGCAGATTGCCTTTACGGTAACCAAAGCAAACGGAATAGAGCTCTGGATGGCTGACGTTGCCAACAGGCAAGCAAAAAAATTAACAGAAGCTACTGTAAATGATGCTTATAGTGGCCGCCCTTTTTCCTGGATGTCGGATAGCAAAGCTTTGCTGGTAAAGTGTGTGGATGAGAACAGGGGCGAAATGCCTAAGCCAAATCTGGTGCCTGCTGGCCCTAATATTCAGCAGAACATAGGCAAAGCAAACCCTTCTCGTACTTACCAGGACCTGCTGAAGAACCGCTACGATGAGCAGCTGTTCGATTATTTTATGCAGACGCAGCTAAAACTGGTTTCCTTAGATGGCAAGCAGCAGAACGTCGGCACCGCAGCTGTGATCAGAAGTGCAGATGTATCGCCGGACGGGCAGTACCTACTTGTGGAAACTATCCGGAAACCTTATTCTTACCTTGTGCCTTCCTACTACTTCCCTTACAACGTGGAAGTATGGAGCCGGGATGGTAAAGTGGTGAAGCAGCTGGCACAGCTACCGCTTGCAGAAGATATTCCTATTGCCTTTGATGCCGTGGCAAAAGGACCCCGTAACTATAACTGGCGGCCTGACAAACCTGCCAGCCTGTACTGGGCAGAAGCGCAGGACGGAGGCGATCCAAGCAAGGAGGTGGCAGAACGTGATATAGTTTTCACCCTGGATGCACCTTTTACCTCTAAGCCTGCAAGGCTTGCCGCTACAAAATTCCGCTACAGAGGCATGCAGTGGGGCAATAATGTAGCTCTGCTAAACGAGCGCTGGTGGAAAGACCGCACAGAGCGCGTGTCTATGATAAACCCTGCCACTCCTGCCAAAGCACCGGTTGTGCTTATTGAGCGCTCTTACGAAGATGGCTATAACGATCCGGGCAGCCCTGTGTATACCAAAAACCAGTTCGGGCGCAGTGTGCTTTTAACGGATAAGAAAGGTGAAAACATTTACATGATCAGCGAAGGAGGGTCTCCGGAAGGCAACCGTCCGTTCCTGAGCGAGTTTAATCTGAAGTCTAAAAAAGCGAAGATACTCTTCCGTTCAGAAGCACCTTATTATGAACGGCCTGTTGATATTATTGACTTGAGCAGCAGGCGCATTATTACCAGGAGAGAATCTGAAAATGATGTACCGAACTACTTTGTGCGCGACCTGAACAAAAAGCAGCTGACACAGGTCACGAATTTCCCGCACCCTACACCGCAGCTGCAGGGGGTACAGAAAGAGATGCTGCAGTATGAGCGTAACGACGGGGTAAAACTCACAGCCGTTTTATACTTGCCAAAAGACTTCAAGAAAGGAGATAAGCCGCTTCCGATGCTGATGTGGGCTTACCCGCGCGAATTTAAGAATGCAGCTGCTGCAGGCCAGGTAAAAAGTTCACCTTACGAGTTTACGCGCATCAGTTCGGGTTCTCCTTTATTCTGGGTACTGCAAGGCTATGCAGTTTTAGACAGAACCGATATGCCTATAGTGGGTGAAGGCAATGCGCAACCTAACGATACCTATGTAGAGCAGTTAGTAGCCAGTGCCAAGGCAGCAATCGATAAAGTTGTAAGTATGGGAGTAGCCGATCCGAAGCGTATTGCGGTAGGTGGCCATTCTTACGGAGCCTTTATGACGGCAAACCTGTTGGCTCATTCTGACCTGTTTGCTGCCGGTATAGCCCGTAGTGGCGCTTATAACCGCACGCTTACGCCTTTTGGATTCCAGCAGGAAGAGCGGTCTTACTGGGAGGCGCCGGAGGTGTATTTCCGTATGTCGCCATTTTCTTATGCCGATAAAGTGAAAACACCTATTCTGATGCTGCACGGGGAGGCCGATAATAACTCCGGTACTTTCCCGATTCAGAGCGAGCGTTTTTATAATGCTTTAAAAGGACATGGCGCCACGGCCAGACTGGTGTTCCTGCCACACGAAAGCCATGGTTATGCTGCCAAAGAATCAATTATGCACATGCTCTGGGAGATGGATACCTGGCTGGACACCTATGTAAAGAATAAGCCGGTACAGTAATCGTTATCCGATTGAGATATTCGCTATCAGCCCGGGTTCTGCCAAGAATCCGGGCTGATTTTTTAGGTAAACCTGCCTCCTTGCGTTTCACCTGGTTTGCTATAACTTAGAACCTGAATCATGGCTCAAAAAGATACAGGTAACTAAGCTAGATTCAGGTGTGTTTGCGTACTCCAAAAGCTAAATCTGATAATAACTTCTAACAAACCGCTTTGAAACTTAGCATCATCATTCCTACACTTAACGAAGAGGCCTCTATAGGTGAAGTATTGCATTACCTGAGGCAGTGCCTTAGCGCGCAATCCGCCGAAATTATTGTGGCAGATGGTGGAAGCCTGGATCAGACCGTAGCTCAGGCAGAGGCAGCCGGTGCCCGTGTTGTGAGCTGCGGGGCAAAAGGACGAGCCGTGCAGATGAATGCCGGTGCTCGTGCTGCCACCGGAGACGTACTTTATTTTCTGCATGCTGATACTTATCCTTCTCCTGATTTTTACAAGCTGATAACAGAAAGCATAGGCAAGGGCTATAAAAGTGGCTGCTTCCGGTTAAAGTTCGACGACAGGCATTGGTTTCTGCGGCTCAATGCCTGGTTTACCCGGTTTGATGTAGATGCGATTCGCTTCGGGGATCAGAGCCTTTTTGTGGAAAGAGTGGCATTTAGTGTAGCAGGTGGCTTTGATGAAAAGCACCTGTTGCTCGAAGATCAGGAAATCATAAAGCGACTCAAGAAGCTCGGCAAATTTACTGTACTAAAGGCTGCTGTTGTAACCTCTGCCAGAAAATACCGGCAACAGGGGGTTATCCGGTTGCAGGCTATTTACTACCTCATTTACACGCTTTACCGCCTGGGTTGGTCGCAGCCAGGGTTGGTACGTTTATACAAAAAGCTGTTAGGTAGAAGCAGCTAACTGGCCGGCCTAACAGCTTTTGCAAAAATGTAATTAATATTTATTGGTAATTCTGATCTGGTGCTTCACAATTTCTTGCGGCCAGTTCTGTGAGGTAACAGGCTCTGCGGCAATTTTATCAATCACCTCAATGCCTTCTATTACCTCTCCGAACACAGTGTATTCCTGGTCCAGGCTTGGCTCTCCACCAATGGTTGTATAAGCTTCTATTTGTTCAGGCGTATATTTGATATTCTTCTGTGCTTCATAAGCCCGGATTTCGTCGAGTGTGCGCACCTTGCCCTGTACCAGGTAAAAATTGTTGGACGAAGATTCTTTTTCCGGATTTCTTTCGTCGCCATACCTGGCCATGGCCAACGCACCTTTTTTGTGAATATGAGCAGGCGTTACTTCCTGAGGAATGCGGTAGGAGCCCTGTTTCATTGTTCTGTTATCAGAGTCGCCTCCTTGAATGGCAAAGCCCTCCACTACCCGGAAAAATTCTCCCTGGTTATAATAGCCGGATTTGGTAAGTCTCACAAAATTTGCCCTATGAAGTGGCGTATCTTTAAATAAGCGTACCTTCATGTCTCCGAGCCTCGTGCTGATGACCGCAATACTGTCGTTGTTTTGTGCTCCAAATGCAGTTAAGGTGTCTATGGCTGTTTCAGAGGTTAATTCGTGAAGTACAGGCTCTTTGGTTGTTGCCGCCTCGCCTTTGTTATCAGATGTGTTTTGGTTACAGGAGATAATAACAACCGAACAGAAGGCCAGCGGGATATAGTAAATTTTTGAAAGCAGATGTTTTGTTTTAATCATAGATCTATCATTTACCTTATCCCGAATTTAAGTAAACTTCTCTATATTCTCCACTTTATTTGCTTTTGGCGGCAGTAAGGGAGCTGTTTAAGGCCTATTTTAGCGCTATCGCGCAACTAAACCAGCTGTTTCCGCATGATATAATCATTCATCCAATAAGGGCCGATCGGTATATCCTCTTCCTGGTGTACCTGATAGCCACACCGTTCATAAAAATCCTTCGCTTTGTTGTAGCGGTTTACATTTAAATCCAGTATACGGCCACCTCGCCTCTGTATTACCTGCTCTACTTCTGAAATAAGCTCAAAGCCAAGTCCTTTGCCCTGGCAGGAGGGCAGCAGGTAGATTTTATTCAGTTTATACACCTTTTCGTCCGGATATTTCTCTGAAAATGCCGCAAAGCCAATCGGTTGTTCCTGTAGGTACATAAGCAGAAACGTTTGCCCTTCCTGCATCTGTTGCTGCAATGCCTCAGCCGTATAAATTACTTCGAACATATAGTCTATCTGCTCTTTGCTTAGAATGCTGCTGTAGGTAGGCTCCCAGATTGCTTCGGCTAGTGCGTTAATAGTGGGAACATCGGCTGTAGAGGCTTCTCTTATAGTATAGTTATTTTCCATGGTTTTTCAGGCAAAGGGTGCAAGATAGAGCCTGCCGCTCAAAAAGCAAATACGAAAGTGGCTGGCTGCAATTTCAGCAAAATGATATATTTGTACGTATGGGGGACTACAACCAAAGCAAAAACATGAGAGCCATTTACCTTGAAAACATCAACACGCCGTTTGTACTTATTGATAAAGAAAAGCCTTTGCCCGGTTCCGGCGAGGTTATAGTGCAGGTAAAAGCAGCTGCACTCAATCATCGGGATGTGTGGATACAGCATGGCCGCTATTTTACAAAAGAGTATCCGGCTATACTTGGTTCTGACGGAGCAGGTATTATAACAGAGGTGGGAGCAGGTGTAGATGCGCAGTGGATAGGGCAGGAGGTGATACTAGACCCCTCGTCTGACTGGGGGAATAATGAACGGGCCCACGGGAAAGACTATAAGGTATTAGGCATGCCCGAAGATGGGGCCTTTGCAGAATATGTGCGGGTAAAAGCATCTAATATACATGTAAAACCGGAACACCTGAGCTTCGAGGAAGCGGCTTCTCTGCCACTGGCAGGCGTTACTGGATATCGGGCCATGTTTACAAAATGCGGACTGAGGCAGGGGGAAAAGGTGCTGGTAACTGGTGCAGGAGGCGGGGTTGCCTTGTTTGTAGTACAGTTTGCCGTAGCAGCTGGTGCCGAAGTATGGGTAACGTCCGGTTCTGACGAAAAAATTGAAAAGGCAAAAGCGCTGGGGGCAACAGATGGTATCAACTACAAGAGCGAGAACTGGGGCAAAGAGTTAAAGGCGAGAGCCGGTGGCTTTGATGTGATGATAGACGGTGCTGCAGGAGAAGGCTTTGTGCAGCTGGTAAAGCTGGCCAACCCTGGAGGACGTATTGGTATGTATGGCGGCACTACTGGTAAGATAGGCCAATTAAACCCGGCGGAGATATTCTGGAAGCAGCTGGCAATTTATGGTAGCACCATGGGCACCAACGAAGATTTTGCAGCGATGGTGAACTTTGTAAAAGAGAAGAAAATCAAACCTGTCGTAGACCGGATTTTTCCGTTAGAAGAAACCGAGCAGGCCATGCGTTACATGGAAGCTGGTAAG
The DNA here is from genome assembly GCF_005491705.1 of Pontibacter sp. SGAir0037. Classification (NCBI taxonomy): domain Bacteria; kingdom Pseudomonadati; phylum Bacteroidota; class Cytophagia; order Cytophagales; family Hymenobacteraceae; genus Pontibacter; species Pontibacter sp. SGAir0037. The sequence continues at coordinate 5,158,270 of NZ_CP028092.1, forward strand.
CAGTTTGGAAAGATTGTGGTAAAGCCTTGATAAATTAGAAGTTATGAATTAGAAATTATGAAAGCTGCCTTTATTTCATGCTCGGCTTGAGCGAGCCCTATGCTGGTAATTAAGTTGCTCTGGCATAGTGCTTATGCTTATCGCCCATTCATAATTTCTAATTCATAATGCATCATTATAAAGAGCTTATAGCTCTTCTATACCTGCCAGCGTCAGGAAGAAAGCGTATTGTAAGGCTGTTTCTTTGTAAGGCTGAAAACGACCGGAAGCACCACCGTGCCCTGCATCCATATTTGTTTGCAGCAGGAGCATGTTGTTATCGGTTTTAAGCTCACGAAGCTTGGCTACCCATTTTGCCGGCTCCCAATACTGTACCTGCGAATCGTGAAGGCCGGTTGTAACCAGCATGTTCGGGTAGTTTTTGGCTTCAACATTGTCGTAAGGAGAGTAAGACAGCATATAGTCATAATACTGCTTGTCAGCAGGGTTGCCCCACTCATCAAACTCTCCTGTTGTTAACGGAATGCTTGTGTCGAGCATTGTGGTAACAACATCTACAAACGGAACAGCAGCATGTACGCCTTTGTAAAGGTCAGGACGCATGTTTACAACAGCACCCATTAACAGACCACCGGCACTACCGCCCTGGGCAAACAATTTGTTTGAGTTGGTGTACTTCTGCTGGATCAGGTGTTCAGAGGCAGCAATATAATCTGTAAAAGTGTTTTTCTTTTTCAGCATTTTGCCGTCTTCATACCACTGGCGGCCCATTTCCTGGCCACCACGAATGTGAGCTATGGCATAAACAAAGCCCCGGTCGAGTAAGCTCAGGCGGACAGAGCTAAAGCCTGCATTCATGCTAATGCCATAAGAGCCATACGCATACAGCAAAGTCGGATTATTGCCGTCAAGCTTCAATCCTTTTTTATAAACAAGTGAGATCGGAATTTTGGTGCCGTCTTTTGCTGTGGCATAAATGCGCTTCGCCTCGTAATTCTCTTTGTTAAAGTCGCCTACCACTTCCTGCTCTTTTAAAAGCGTTTTTGCTTTGGTTTGCATGTTAAAGTCGTAGGTAGAGCTAGGGGTTGTTAGGGAGCTGTAACCGTAGCGCAGCACCTGGCTGTCAAAATCAGGGTTTATACTTACACCGGCCGTATAGGTTTCTTCGCCAAAATCGATGTAATAGTCGGTTTTAGGGTCTTTCCATTTTTTTACACGAAGTTGTGTCAGCCCATTTTTGCGTTCGTCCAGTACCAGGTAATCCTTAAAGATCTCGATGCCTTCTAGCAGCACATCCGGCCTGTGCGGAATTACTTCTTTCCAGTTTGCTTTTCCTGTTTTGTTTACAGGCGTTTGCATCAGCTTAAAATTAGTAGCTCCATCCTTGTTGGTAATAATGTAAAAATTATCGCCGAAGTGGTCTACGCTATACTCCAGGCCGCGCTCACGAGGCTGAACAACTTTAAAGCTGGCGTTAGGATTGCTGGCATCCAGAAAGCGGTATTCCTGAGAAACAGTACTGCTGCTGCCGATAATAACATATTTGTCGGACTTGGTTTTGAATACAAAAGTGCTGAATGTTTCATCAGCCTCATGGTATACTTCTTTATCCTGTGAAGTTGGCGTACCTAAGGTGTGGCGGAAAATTTTAAAAGAACGCAACGCTGCATCTTTCATGGTATAAAAGATAGTTTTATTGTCGTTTGCCCACACTGCTCCGCCTGTGGTGTTAGGTATCTTGTCTGGCAGGATTTCACCCGTAGCCAGGTTTTTAAAGCGGATAGTATATTTGCGGCGGCTCACTGTGTCTTCTCCAAAAGCCATCAGTTGGTTGTTCGGGCTCACATTCAAACCTGCGGCAGCATAATAGCTGTTGCCTTTGGCTCGCTCATTAGCGTTGAGCATGATTTCTTCTGCTGCATTCAGGCTGCCTTTCTTGCGGGCATAAATCGGGTATTCTTTGCCCGCTTCGTAACGGGTAATGTAAAAGTAGCCGTTCTTTTTATACGGCACCGATTCATCTGTCTGTTTGATTCTTCCTACAATTTCATCAAACAACTTTTTCTGCAGATCTTCGGTGTGTGCCATCATCTGCTTGGTGTACTCATTTTCGGCATTCAGATAGGCAATCACCTCGGGGTTTTCGCGCTCATTAAGCCAATAATAATTATCTATGCGGGTATGGCCATGAGCTGTAAGCTCTTTTGGTTGCTTTTTAGCTCCTGGCGCCTGTGGTTGCTGTTGTGCCATAGGTTGTGTGGTAGTTTGTTCTGCCGTAGCGGTGGCAGAGGTGCTCTGTGACGGATTGCTGCTGGAGCAGCCTGTACCCAGTACCAGGCAAGCTGATAACAAGGTAGCGGTGCTTGCCGCTTTATTCCTGAGTTTCATTTTGTTTGATTTTAAATTGTTGCTGATGTCGCTTATCGCGCTTAACCCAAAAAATAAAAGTAATTAAAATCTGTATCAAACAAAACAAGGCAAACGTTATGCATGCCGAATATAATTACTAAATTTAGTGCGATAACCAAAGTCAATTAAACAGAAAGTAAAACTATGGCTACTCAACAGGAATTTGAAAGCGCAGTAGAAAGATCTAAAACCTTAACAGAGCGTCCCTCCAACAATGTGCTGCTGCAACTTTACGGCTTGTACAAACAAGCTACCGAAGGAGATGTAAATACAGAGAGACCGGGTGGTTTCGATTTTAAGAACATCGCAAAGTGGGATGCCTGGAAAGCCTTGCAGGGAAAAACCCAGGGAGATGCCCGTGCAGAATATGTGCAACTGGTAAATGAGTTAGCGGGGCAGTAGCACCAGCCTTAAAAGCAGGAATAGCTTGTTTGCTTTAAAACAAAAAGGGCAAAAGAAGTATTGTACTTCTTTTGCCCTTTTTGACTGAAAAACAGTTGGCTTTATTTCTCAGATTTCCAGACGAAGCTACAGTTGTAGCATTTATACTTTTTGTTGACAAACGGCAAAGGAAAACCAAACAGGAGGTAAGATAGCGAGAATACAGTTTTAGAATACCGTTCTTCTTTTACATGGTCTGAACCACAGCTGGGGCATGTAACTGCCTCTGCCAGGTGTTCCTGCATAGGCGGAGCAAGCTCTACATCTTCCAGATCATATTCATTGGTGCCTTCCTGTATGTCGGCCAGTATAGCACGGGCCTCCTCTACATCTTCTTCTGCCACTTTTAACTTAACGCCACCCACAGCCACCGAATAAAATGGCTGTGCTGCAACAATATGCTCATCTCCTATAAAGCACTGAATACCCTCCGCCTCCAGTCTTCCTTTCAGAATATGGGCCTCGGTAGGCTCGTTTAAGTTTGCTATTGTTACCAAGCGTCGTGCCATAGTTAAGTCTGGTTAGTAAGTATTATTGTTTTTTGGGAGGCAGGTCGAAAGCAACTGCCTCGTGTTCGAAATGCCCTTTATGGGAGCCATCGCAGAAAGGCTTATTCTTTGATAATCCGCATCTGCAGATGGAAACAAGTTCTCTGCCGCCGAGGTTGTATACGTTGCCATTTTTATCTACCACTTCAAAGTCGCCTTCTACCCGCAAAGAGCCGTTGCTGTTAACTGTTATTTTTGTTGTAGCCATTGTTAAATGTTGAGTTCAAACAAATATACAGTTTTCATGGGTCTTTATCTTACGAAAAACAGCTTGTAAAGTATAAAAGCAGAAGCGGCCCCCGGATCTTGTCCGGGGGCCGCTTCTGCTTCTTTAGCAAACGAAGTATTAGTTGCTGTATAAGTAGGTGAATGTTTCACGCTTACCGTCCGGGTTTGTAACCGTTTGGGTTTGCGGATAACCACGCTCATCGTAGGTATAGGCATAAGAGTAAGTATACTCTTTTTTGCTGCTGTTGATCAAAGTTGTAGCACTGATGATGTTATTCGGACTAACAGCTGTACCTGGTTCTGCTGTTTTGTAGAACGGGTTGTTGTTTGAGTCGTAGGAATAGGTAGTAGTTGCATATAGCTGGGCATTACCCTTGTCATCTATGATGTACTGCTTTTCTTGTGTATAATTTCCATTAGGAAGTACTTCAAAAACAGTATAGGATTTCAGTTTGCCTGCGCTACCGTCTGCTTTCTCTTCACCTTCAAAAACATTTATTTTCTGAAGATTTTTGTTGCTGTCGTACTCAAAAGTAGAGTAAGTGTTATAGGCCACCGCATTGTTAGAGAAATACGCCGTAGCCGCTTTTGTTAAACCACCACTGGTGTTATAAGAAAAAAGTGCTTCGGAAAGTACGCTATGGTTGTTGCTGGAGTGTGTATTTACCTTAGTTACCTTGTTTTTAGAGTCATACTCATACTTCTGAAAGCGTTCTACCTCACCGCTTTTTTTGTTGTAGTGGCTAACCTGAATAAGTTGCTCACCAGCAAACCTGTAGGCGGTAATTTCTGTGGAGTCTGCCATAATATGGGAGATTGTACTTTGCTCTACCACTGGGTTTACAGCATCTCTTTCTACCTTCTCACAAGAAGAAAGTGCTACCACACCGAATATTAGCATGGCAGAAAGTTTGTTTTTCAATTTCATTTGGCAAAAAGTTGAAAAAATTAATAATTCATCTTAAACAGGCACCTGTTGTTCCTGATTGATTTTACAAATAACGGGAATGATTTTTGAAAAATTGCACTAGTTGTAAATAAAATTAAATTATTGGTAAGGATGTCTTAAATTCTTAATATCATACTTTTAAATGTAAGGCATTGATATTTAATGATATATAGACATAGTAATTTTTATTAATTAATTTCGTAAAATTAGAAAAATGCAAATTATGTAAAATTAATTATGGGAGTGATAATGGGTATTAATTTAGGGTTGCATTCTGGGCTATAGCTAAAAGCTCATCGCCTGCATCTATGTTATGGCGCAGCTTTTCCTCGAAATTTACAGCTATACGTAGTGCCTGTAGCCCCTGTACCCCCTGCATCTCTTCCAGTTGTAGCCTTTCTACTTCTGGTTTTATATATCCTTCGGCCTGTAAAAACTCAATGTAGCGCATATACTCCTGTGCTTCTTTTTCCTGGGTATATACAATTGCCACCTTTCCTGGCTGTGTCAGGCGTTCTTCTGAACCTAGAATAGTAGCCTTGTCGAGGCGCTTTTTAATGATTTCGTACCGGATGTTGTCTGCGCCATCCACATCGAATTTTTTTTCGTCTAACCTAAAGCGGATGGCAATCAGGTTGCTGTGCACTAAAATCAGCTGGGTAATTTCCAGTGGCAGCTTCAGGTTAACGCGAAGCTTCTGTATGCGCAGGGCAATTTCGCAGGTAAGCATAAGCTGCCACAGGCGCATGTTCTTCAGGTAGATCGGTTCAAACTCTTTGTTATTCAGAAGCGAGGATCCTATATAGATATTGTATTCGAGACCGTCGGTTCTGTATTTTTCGAAATAATGCGGAAATATCTTTTGTACCTTGTCTTCTTCCTGCTCCAGAAAGCTGGATATAGTTTCGTTTATACGGTAGATGCTTTCTTCGTATGCACGCCTTCTAGTATAAACACACTTGTGGGAGTTGTTTATTTCTTGCTGGTAAGCCCGTATGGGTGCCTCTGCTGCCGGGTTCTTCGATATAAAATGCCTGAACAGGGGCTCGACTTCGGTTCTAAGAAAGTCAATGATAGCCCCCTCGTCTCCTGATGTCAGTTCGTGCATGATGCTCTGAGAGAACTTGTCCAGCTTAAAAATGAGTTCGTCGAGGATAGAAAGTGGCAGGTTGTCTTTGGCTGCCAGAACTACTTCTTTTGCTAAAACCAATTGCTCCAGCAAATCGCCTTGAATGGCCTTATTGCGCTCTGTGGCAGAACTCCTGATGTCAGAAACTCCATACAAAGGATATACATCGTTGAAGACAATGGGCTCTATTTCAGATTTTACATTTCGCTCCAGTTTCTCCAGCAGGTTAATAGCTGCCTGTGTAAAGCGCCACTCCACAATCGGGTGAATGGCCGTATACTTTTCTTTGATGATGCTCTGGATGCGGCTGCGCAATTCTTCCAGGCTTCGCTTCATGGCCAGGGCAAACAGCGGCAGGATTTCTTTTAGCCGTATTGTTGCCAGTGCATTCAGTTCACCTGGTATGGGTGTTGCCAGTTCCAGTATACCCATAAAAGAACCTTCGTATTCCAGGGGAGCCACAATCAGATTTCTTACACCCGTCTCGAGCAACTGCTTTTCTATAACGGTCGGGTTCTGAAAAGTAGCCAGGTCTTCTACCACAATGGTATGGTTGTTTCTGAACACAGGTTCATAAATAGAACCGCGAAGATCTTCCAGTTTTATAGCACAGGTATTGGTAAGCACGAGCCCGTGCCAGATTTTGCGTGCGAAGTTAGTGTCGAACTCATGCAGGGCAGGGCAGGAGGCCAGTCCGAGTCTTAGGTCAGGCAGTTGAAACAGCACCCTCAGTTTCTGTTGCAGGTTTTGATAGCCTTCATCAGAGCTTACAGAGTGCTTATCGAGCAGGTCGAAACGCAGCGAAGAAATAGTTTCTTCGTTGGTAACATCGGTAAAGTCATAAATGGCAAAGCCTGTAAATTCAAAATCTTCTGGCGGAAGCTTCTCCATCCAAAGATCAAGGTCGTTATACCTGTTTATCAGGAAGTTTATTTCCTGAGGTGTAAGCGGCTTTAATTCTCCTTTTGCTTTAACCTCCATAAATTTCAGGTCTACTTTTAGCTTGTAATGGCGGTGCAGCCCTGTAAATTTGTCTTTTAAAGTAAAAATAAAAGGCTCATCTACGGTAAAGTTGGCATTGTAAAATTTTTCCAGTATCAGGGTATAAGCCGATAGGGTTTGTCTGAACAGCAGGGTTTTAGCATCAAGATTAAGCTTTTCTGAGTAGTTGCTGCCGCCAAGAAGCCTGAGTTCCTCCAGTTTAGGGGTGGCGTAAAAGCTTTCAAAGTGAAAAGGCAGTACGGCCGCCATTAAATCATTTTCCCACAGCGCATTCGGAAAGATGTCTTCCATCAGAATATCTACTGTGTTAATATGCTTTTCAATAACTGTAAAGTCTTCTATAGGTCCTGTTAATTCAGGTGTCTGGCGTAGCAGACTAGTCAGTTCTTTTACCCGTGCTACGTTGCAGTTAGGATCGGTATCTGCTTTATGTTCCCAGTAAGAGATAAGCGGCGACAGGCTAAGGGTGGTTTTAAAAGGCAGTTTACCCACACTCAGCTTCACATTATCCTGTGTAGTGAGAGAAACAATAGCTTCATGAAAGCTGCCTTTGCTCATAAGTATAGAAGTTAAGTTGGAGATAAAACCAGTTGGTTATAATAGGGGTGCTGTTATGTATTCTTAGGAGCGTTTACGTAGTTTATAGAGATAAGTACTGTACTTAACAGAAACCTTATTGTCCTTTAAAAAGGAATTGTCAGAAACGCTTTAAATTTTGCTGCTAAAGGGATTTTAAGACAGATTAATTTATCTTTAAGTTTTATGAAACCTAATCTGACAGGTATACAGTATGCGGGCGGTACATAAAATATATGTCTGTTAAATATACCTTTGGCATAATATTTATGATGTTGTAACGTAGAGATTGTTGAATTTGAAATCAGTATAAGGATGAACAAACTAACAAAATGGATCATGGTGCTGTGCCTGGCAACAGTTTCGTTTGGAGTACAGGCACAATCGCAACTGGAACAGGATTTAGCCGATCTGCGATCCTGGTTAAATCGCAAAGCTAACCAGGGTGACAGTTTAACGCGTGCCGAATGGCCTGCCATTAAGCGCGAGTACAACGTCAGGACAGAAAACCTGGACCGACGTGTAAATCAGTTTTCTGAAAAATCGAAAGAAGAATACAAGGAGCTGAAGGCGCAGTACCGGGCTTGGGAAGAAGAGCGGGAGGGCAGCTATGGGCAACCGCTGAACCGGGAGGAGGCAACAAAGTGGGAGCTTGAGCTGGCAGGAAGAACAGATCTGAAGCAGTTAAAAGCGAACCAGATGCGGGATGTGTGGGTAAAATTTATGGATGAAGTAAGGGCTAAACGTACAAACTGGAGCCTGCGCGACTGGGACTATGCCGAACATGTTTACAGAGAATTAAGCGATCGAAAGCAGGAAGTGCTGGATAACATGTCTAGTGGTGATAAGATAAAAGTGGCTGCCCTGCAAGTTGAGTTTAACACACTCCGCAAAAGCCGCGATGCCAAGGATAAGTTTCAGCAAATGCGCGAGAACAGGTAATAATTGTTTAGTAAGGTATAAAAAACTTAGCCCCAGCTAAACTATTAGCTGGGGCTAAGTTTTTTATACCTTAAATAGCATTCTGGCCTTTTGTGCCTCCAGATTGCTCCGGGTTGCTGTTACGCCCCTGGTTTGGGCTTTTGTCTTTTTGTTGATCACTTAAGCTACGGTTCTGCCCGCTGTCATGCCTGTTTTCCGGCTGAGGATTTCTTTGCTCGTTCCTGTCCTGGTTGTGTCCCTTCGTCATAGCTTTCTTATTTTAATTAGTACATGTTTTAGGTTTACGGTAAACAAGAAGGGGCGTTAATAAGCGGGTGTGGATAAGTGGTGGGTAAATGGATGACGAGTGTCAGTTTTCATCAATTAAAAAAGACTTACTTTTGTAGCGAATTACCAAATACTCTTTACAATGCATATTGCAATCGTTGGCAACATTGGGGCTGGCAAAACCACACTTGCGTCTAAGCTGGCGCAACACTTTAAATGGGATTTATACCTGGAGGCTGTTGATAATAACCCTTACCTGAAGGATTTTTATGAGGATATGGAGCGCTGGGCTTTTCACCTGCAGGTTTTCTTTCTGAACAGCCGATTTTCGCAGGTAAGGCAGATACAAAGCAATAACCGCAGTGTAATACAGGACCGCACCATTTATGAAGATGCTCATATATTTGCGAAAAACCTGCATCAGTCAGGTCTGATGAGCACCCGCGATTATGAGAATTACTTCGATCTGTTTCAGTCGATGATCAGTATGGTAAAGGCTCCTGACCTGATGATTTACCTGAAGGCGGATCTCCCTAAGCTGATCGGGCAGATTGAAAAGCGCAACCGTGATTATGAGAGCAGCATCAGTATAAACTACCTGCGCAACCTGAACGAGCATTACAACAGTTGGATGGGAAGTTACGACCAGGGCAAGAAGCTGGTAATTGATGTAAACAACATGGATTTTGTAGCCAATCCGGAAGATTTAGGCTCTATAATCGAAAAGATACAGGGCGAGCTTTTTGGCTTATTTTAGCCTTTTACCTGCTTCATTTATTAGCCGCTGCCACACACCTGCAAAGGTTTGGCAGCGGTTTTTTGTTATAGCGCTTTTAATGAATGAATCCTATTCTAAGCATCAAAGGAAGCCAGTCCACCAGAAATTGTTAAATTTGTGTTATTATAACAATTTTCGCCTTTGCGATTAAATTTTATGCGTCACTTTGCCTTAACCTTATTTTTGCTCTTTGCTATGAGTGTGCCTGCCTGGGCCCAGCAGATCAGCATTGTGTTAGGAAAAAGTTCGTTGCCGATCAATCAATACTATAAAATATCGGTGCGCCTCCAGGATCAGCAGCTTAAGGAGTATAGTCCTTTCCCTGAGATTGAGGGGTTTAAGAAAAGCAATAAATACTCTGAAACGCAAACTATTATTACAGGCGGAAAAACCACAACCATTCTTACTGTTACGCAGAACTATGCCGCATTAGATGAAGGGACTTTTGAGTTGAAGCCTTTCAGTATGAAAGTAAACGGGCAAACAGTACAATCGCAGGGAGCTGATATTAAAATACTACCGATGACAAACGGTGGTACTCCAGGTGCCGATACACCAGATCTGATAGCGCAGCAGGAGGAAAGTGAACTGGCAAAAGGGCCTATGGAGTTTGTGGATGAAGACGACAATGCTTTTCTGACTTTATCAACTTCTAAAAATGAGGTGTTTGTGGGAGAAGGTGTGGGTATCGCACTTTACTTTTACCTGGCAAACGAGGATCAGCGTCTGCTGGATTTTTATGATTTTCAGAATCAGATAGCAGGTATCATCAGGCAGCTGAAACAGCAGAATGTATGGGAAGAAGCGTTCGAAATGCCCGAAATAATACCTGAAAATGTTACCATCGAGCAGAAGCCTTACCTGCGATTTAAGCTGTATGAGTCGGTGCTGTATCCGATTAACACCGAGGATATCAGGTTTCCGCAGCTATCGCTTCGCATGATCAAGTATAAGGTAGCAAAGAATCCGAACCTCCTGACCGAGGACAGGCAGGAGGGGTTTAAAACATTCTATGCGCGAGAGCGGGTGATAAAGGTAAAAGAACTGCCGCCTCATCCGCTTCGGGATATAGTACCAGTTGGGAGTTACACGCTAAAGGAAAGTCTTCCGAAGAAGAGGGTGAAGGTAAATAGAAGCTTTACTTATCTTTTCCAGATCGAAGGAGAGGGGAATCTTTCGGCTATTATGTATCCTAACCCAACACCACCGCCTATGCTGGAGCTCTACCCACCCGATTTGCGGCAGGATGTCACAAGGCGTTCCGGGCATGTAAGAGGCGCAAAAAGCTTTGTTTATACGGCCCTGGCCAGAGAACCAGGTGAGTATAACCTGAATGAGGTGTTGGAGTGGGTTTACTTCGACCCCGAGCGGGCCACCTACGACACATTGCGGGCCACCGGAATAATTACAGTAACCGGCGAAAGCGATACAGATGCATTGATTTTATCAAGAGACTTAGGCTCTTTTTATAATATTATCGAAAACGAAGATGCTTCTTTGGTAAGTTTGCATACTTTCGATGAAATTAGGCGATATACCAATATTATCTTGGCTATATTGCTGGCTGTTTCTACTGTTGTGTTTATCAGAAATAAAAAAGCATGAGCAATTCATACGGAAAAATATTCCGCATTACTTCTTTTGGCGAATCCCATGGGGCAGCTGTAGGCGTGATCATAGATGGTTGTCCGGCAGGTCTGGAAATTACTACTGAAGAGATTCAGCATGCCCTGGACCGCCGCAGGCCAGGACAATCTAAGATTACCACACCCCGAAAAGAAGAAGATAAAGTAACGATACTTTCAGGCATTTTTGAAGGGAAAACATTAGGGACTCCTATTGCCATGGTGGTGAACAACAAAGACCAGGCAAGTAAAGATTATAACCATATAGAGCAGGCTTTCAGGCCTTCTCATGCAGATTTTACCTATACTGCCAAATACGGGCATCGTGACCACAGAGGCGGAGGACGTAGTTCTGCCCGTGAAACGGTAGCCCGTGTGGCTGCGGGAGCCCTGGCTGCTAAACTTCTGGAGCAGCAGGGGATCAGCATCAGGGCTTATGTATCACAGGTAGGAAACATTAAACTGCAGAAGCCTTATACAGAACTAGACCTGAGCCAGATAGACTCGAATATCATTCGTTGCCCCGATGGCCAGACTGCTTCCCGTATGATCGGGCTGGTGGAGGAAGTGCGCGATAGTTTGGATACTATCGGAGGGGTTGTAAGCTGTGTGATACAGGGTGTTCCCGTAGGCTTAGGCGAACCTGTTTTTGACAAGATGCATGCCGAGCTCGGTAAAGCTATGTTAAGTATTAATGCGGTGAAAGGTTTTGAGTATGGCAGTGGCTTTGAGGGTGTGCGAATGCGCGGATCGGCTCATAACGATCAGTTTTATACGGATGAAGCAGGCACTGTTCGTACGCGTACGAACCATTCGGGAGGCATACAAGGTGGCATTTCCAATGGTCAGGATATTTACTTTAATGTAGCCTTTAAACCTGTAGCCACTATTCTGCAGCCACAGCAGACGATAAATGCTTCCGGCGAAGATATTACTTTACAAGGCAAAGGCCGTCACGATCCCTGTGTATTGCCACGCGCTGTACCTATCGTAGATGCTATGGCGGCATTGGTACTGGCGGATTTCCTGTTAAGGCAGCAGGCCAATAAAGTACAGTAAAAGCATAAAGGATTTCCACCGGAGCCTGTCTCCCTTATACAAAAAGAAGCCCCTGCAATTAAATTTGCAGGGGCTTCTTTTTGTATTGTATAAGCTTTTTACTGATATCGTATCTGAATGTCGTACGTGTATCCTAGTACTACCAGCATACACGTACGACATTTGAGTTAAAATAATCTCAGATGCACCACCAGGAACCATACCATTACCAGGATTGGCAGCAGGAATGGTATAGAGTAACGCAGAATATAAGCGAAGAAAGATGGCATTTTAATACCTGCACTTTCAGCAATGGCCTTCACCATAAAGTTAGGTCCGTTACCAATATAAGTAAAGGCGCCAAACAGTACGGCAGCCAGAGAAATGGCTTCCAGCTGAACCAGGGTGTCTAACCCTGCCACGGAGGTGCCTTCTGCAAAATGCCTTACATCTACCACACTGTTCTGAGATAATTCAAACTTGGCCATACCCAACGACAGGAAGTTGGCATAAGTAGGGGCATTATCCAGGAAGCCTGATAAAGAACCAGTAGCCCAGTACAGGAAGTTTGGTGTTATGTATTGGGCATAAGCCGGAGAAGAAGCGATTTCAGCTGATAACTGTAAAGCAGGCATCATGGTAAAGAATATCCCAAAGAAGAGGAAAACCACTTCCAGAATCGGGTGAAAATTAAAGTGATTACCTGCCAAAGCTGTTTTGCTCGAAAAGCGGAAACAGAAGAAAGCAGCTGTGAGTTGTATTACTTCACGCAGATAAGAAAACTTATTGCCATCGTAGAAGATATGCGGCAGGCCATCAATTACATTCGGGTCCAGGAAAATAGCGGCAATAATAACTGCCAGCCAGAACAAGTTACGCTTGCCTGTAAAGTGGAATTCTGTTTTAGCATCGTTCTTTTCCACTACTTCAGGGCGTGGAGTAAAAGCAGTTTCTTTGTTTCGGCTGTCTACCAGGAAGAATAACAGGCAAAGCAGGCCGATGGATAGTATCCAGGGAATGAAAAGGTGTTGTAAAGTCCAGAAGAAGGGCACCCCTTTTAAGAAGCCTATGAACAGTGGCGGGTCACCCAGAGGAGTTAAAAGCCCACCGGCATTACTTACAATAAAAATGAAGAAGATGATCTGGTAGGGCTTAATACGATGGTTGTTTAGTCGTATAAATGGCCGGATCAGCAAAAGAGAGGCACCTGTAGTACCAATCAGGTTGGCCAGCACGGCACCTACAGCCACTAAAGCCACATTCATCAGCGGCGTGGCTCTGGCATTTACGTTTAAGTAAATACCACCTGCTGCTATGTAAAGCGAACTCAGCAAAACAGCAAAGGAAGCATACTCAAAGAAGGTGTGAATTGGCATATGCACATCGTGCAGGATAAACAGGTAGTACGCCAATACGGTTAGCCCAAGTGTGATAGCTACTTTTTTGTAGTTGTGCTCCCAGAAATGACCGAATAAAACCGGGCCACTGGCAATCATCCCGATCAGGATAAGAAATGGTATAATCAGAAAGCCAGGTACAGCTGGATGCTGGGCTTGCGCCAACATAATGTAGTTGTAAAGCATGTTAAACGTGCGGTGTTAGTCAGTACAAAAATTTAACTGCAGCGCAAAGTTACATTTTCTGGCCTAAAAAGCTACTATAAGTTCTGTATATACAGCTTAGTACAGGTGAATTGCAAATGGCTACGTATTTACCATATGGTGGGACAGCTGTAGAAAAACATTTTACCCTTTGATTTAAAACAACTTGAATTGATTCCGGTACTTATTTGTTAGAGTACTGTAGGTGCATGCGTTACAACATGTCAGAATAATTGCCTAATTTTGTAGACTTTAAGACATAGTCATAAGTTTTAATTTTAAACGAGATATCGTCATGATAGAAAATAAAGAAAAGACAGTTTCGGTATACGCAGAAGCAAACCCGAATCCTGAATCAATGAAGTTTGTGATGAACGTTTCCCTTTTACCGGAAGGGCAAAGTGTAGATTATCCGAACCTTGAAAGTGCTTTAGAGTCGCCACTGGCGCAGGAGCTTTTCAACTTTGATTATGTTTCCAGAGTTTTTATTGCCAGCAACTTTGTAACAGTTACGAAGAGTGCCGACATTGAGTGGGTAAAACTAATCCCGGAACTCCGTACCTTCCTGAAGTCTTACATTGAGGCTGGTGGTCCGGCATTTAACGAAGGCTTTGATGCCAGCAAATTAAGTGCAGGCAATGCAGCAGAGGCTTCTGGTGAAGTTTCTGAAGAAGATGCCGTTATCACAAAGAAAGTAATTGATCTCCTGGAGAACTATGTTCGTCCGGCTGTTGAGCAGGATGGGGGCAACATTACATTCAAGTCTTATAAAGAAGGTGTGGTAACTGTATTTTTACAAGGTTCTTGCAGTGGTTGCCCTTCTGCTACTGTAACTCTGAAATCCGGTATCGAAAACCTGCTGAAGCGCATGGTGCCAGAAGTAACAGAAGTAGTTGCAGATGGCGTTACGATCTAATTGAATCGTTTTTCATAAAAAAGGGGCTGCTCCGGATCCGGAGCAGCCCCTTTTTTGTACCTGTTAGCAGGGTGTGGTGCCTGAGGTTTAGAAAAATCTGATCCAACACAAAGAGGCTGCCTGCATCAGATAGCCTCTTTGTGTTGGATCCACCTGAGTGGTATAGCTTATCGTGCCTGCTGCACTACTTTGGCTGAAGCTACTGGCGCTTTGTCTTCTTTAACAGTATCAACTACAATCGGAGTAGCGATAAACAGGGAAGAGTAAGTACCAAATACTACACCAATAATCATAGCCAGAGAGAAACCTCTTAACACTTCACCGCCAAATATAAACAGCACCACTACCACTAGGAATAAGGTTAAGGATGTGATGATGGTACGGCTGAATGTGCTAATAAGAGCTGGGTTCACTACATCTTTAATAGCAGATTTTGGATTATCGCTCATGTACTCGCGTACACGGTCGAAAATTACCACGGTATCGTTAATAGAGAAACCAATGATAGTAAGCACCGCAGCTACAAACACCTGATCGATCTCGTAAGAAACACCAACCAGATCCAGGATAGAGAACACAGCGATGATCATAAGCGCATCGTGCAGCAAGGCTACCACGCCGCCTAAGCTAAACTGCCACTTTCTGAAACGGATCATCACATACAGGAAGATTCCGATCAGTGCTAATGCCATAGCCACCAGGGAAGTGTTCTGAATGTCATCGGCCATTGTTGCACCTACTTTAGAAGAACTTACTACATTCGGGTTCAGGTTGCTGTATTGCGCCAGGCCTTGCTCCAGGGCAGTTCTTACCTTCTCATCCGCCTGAATGCTTTCATCATCTGCCAGGTAGCTGGTAATTACCTTTAATCGGTTTGTGCCGCCAAAAGTTTTTACTTCAGTACCCGCAGACTGGAAATCATCTACCAGGGCAGAGCGAAGGTCTGAAGCCGGAACAGCCTGATCGAAGTCAATTACATAAGAGCGACCACCCGCAAAGTCTACACCCAGGTTCGGGCCACCGTTAATATACATCGCTACAAAACCGAATACCAGTATAGCTAACGAGAAAGCATAAGCAGGTTTTCTGTACTTCATAACATCAAATTTAATGTTACGGAACATCTTGCCTGATAAAGCTGTACCAAATGAAAGTTTGCCGCTCTTTCTGAAAGCATTCTCTACAAAAAGCCTTGAAATATAAACAGACGTAAAGAAGGAGGTAACAATACCAATCATCAGGGTAATGGCGAAGCCTTTTACCGGGCCTGAGCCGAAGTAGTACAGGATAAAGCCAACAATGAAAGTAGTTACGTTCGCATCCAAGATAGTAGAGAAAGCCTTTTCGTAGCCTTTGTTGATGACCTCGCGCATGCTGAAGCCTTTCAATGATTCCTCACGCATACGTTCGAAGATCAGTACGTTCGCATCCACGGCCATACCTAACGTAAGCACGATACCCGCAATGCCAGGCAGGGTAAGCGCTGCGCCAAACTGTGCTAAGATACCCAGGATAAAGAACACGTTGAACACCAACGCTAAGTCGGCAATGAAACCACCACGAGAGTAGTAAGCAATCATGAAGATAACTACAATTACCAGACCGGCAATGGTAGAAAGCAAGCCCTGGTTAATGGCCTCCTGGCCCAGCGAAGGACCTACGATGGCCTCTTCGATGATACGGGTAGGGGCCGGCATCTTACCCGCCTTCAGGATGTTGGCAAGGTCTTTCGCCTCTTCCACGGTGAAGTTGCCGGAGATGGAGGAGTTGCCGCCTGTGATCTCGCCCTGCACCACCGGAGCAGAGTACACGTAGTTGTCCAGCACGATGGCGATCTGGCGGTTGATGTTGTCGCCTGTCAAACGGGCCCACTTCTTGGAGCCGTTCGGGTTCATGGCCATGCTGATTTCAGGGCGTCCGTTCTGGTCGAAGTCCTGGCGGGCATCGTTGATAGCGTCACCGGACAGTGGGGCCTTCCCGTCACGCCCTTTTTTGATGGCGTACAGCTCTGCGAACTCTTGGCGGTTGCCGCCCTGCACGGGCTTCACGCTCCACAAAAACTTCATGTTGGGAGGGAAGATGGCACGAACCTCTGCTCTTCCTAAAATCTCGTTTACCTTGGCCGTGTCGCGCACGTTTGTGCCGAAGCCACCTGGCAGCGGAACGAACAGGCGGGCCAGAGCGCTGCTTTGTGCGTTGGCAAGAGAGTCCAGGCCATTGGCAGCGGAATCAGTAGAAGCTGCCGTTTGGCCCGCCTGCGCAAGACCCGTGGAATCGGTAGCGGCAGCCTGCGCCAGCACATCATCGGCGCCGTCTGTTTTAACTGTTGCGTTAGGAGTAGCACCCTGCGTTAAGGGATCTTTCTGGTCTGCAGTGCCCAGGTTCAGCTTGCCGGCTTTCTCCTGCTGTGCCAGGTACTCGTTTAGTTGTAAAAAGTAAGGGGTGAACTCGTCCGGCGTCCATACTTCCCAGAACTCCAGGTTGGCCATGCCCTGCAGCAGGCGGCGCACACGCTCCGGGTCGTCTACGCCCGGCAGCTCGATCTGGATACGGCCATCGCCACCGTTACCCGATAGGCGCTGGATGTTCGGGTTCGTAACACCGAATTTATCGATACGGGTGCGCAGGATGTTGAAAGAGCGGTCTACAGCATCGTTAACTTCCTGATCGATCACATCGATTACTTCAGCGTTGCTTGACTCGTAGCTGATTCTGCCTCTGTTGGCAGAGTTTGAGAAAATACGGCTTAAGCGACCGTTTGGCTCCACCTCGCGGTAGGCCTCAGCAAACAGGGTGGTAAATTTTTCCTGGCTGTTTTTCTGTAGCTCCTGCGCACGGGCAAGGGCCTTTACAAAGTTAGGGTCTTTGCTGTTGCCTGACATAGAACGGATAATCTCTACAGGAGAAACTTCCAGCACCACGTGCATTCCGCCTTTCAGGTCAAGGCCAAGGCCTAATTCTTTTTCTTTGATTTCCTGGTAAGTAAAACCTACGAACACAGGTTCCTGGCGAACAGAGTCGAGGTACGCTTGTCGTTTAGCGCGGTCTACATTGCCTTGTGCATCTGTTGCATAGGCTTCAGCATCCTTTTCTACACGACTGGCAACAAAGGAAAATGACAGGAAGAAGAGGCAAAGTGCCCCTACCAGCGCTGTCAGAACAATAATGGCTGTTTTGTTACGCATTGTTGATTTTAAAATGTATTAATTAAAAAGGTTGATTTTCAACAGTAAACCAGCTGCATACTGTGCAACTGTTAATCACGGTGTTGTTGTTCCGTGACGGGTAAAATTTCTTAGATAAATTTTGGGGCTGGTTAACTTCTGGCCTGCCTGCCGGCAAGCCAGAAAAGGTTGATCCGGTTATAAAGCCGGATAGAAGAAATAGTTAACCTATGGAAGGAGATACAGCCTAGGGGGCGTTGGGCTGTATGGTAATCGGGAAAAGCTGTGCAATAAAACCTGCGCCGGGAGCCCTGGCACTATAGGCAGGCAGCGCTTCGTCTTTAACAGGCGCAAAGGGCGGTAATGGCGTTGGCAGTACCGCCTGGTGCAGGTTTAAAGCTACAAAAGAAGTAGTAGCTTCTAAAGATACCTTTTGTTTAACTACAGCTTTCTTCTCTGCTGGCGCAGTAGCCAGTTTGGAAGCCTCTTTTTGCGGAGATCCTTTAGCCGGAGAACTATAGGCAACCACCTCCTGGCCATTGAGCATCAGCGCCCAAAGCAGGGTAACAGACATCATCAAATGCCTGAAATGGTTGAATATGTTCTTCGTTTTTGGCATGTTTAACTGCAAATGTAAAGTCTTTCTCCTAAAAATAAAATCTTTAGCGATTTATATCAATAAAGCGTTTGATGTCGTGCTTCTTACCGATCAGGATCAGGATGTCAGAAGGATAGATAACAGTATCCGCTTTGGGTACGCCAATGATATGCTCTACCTGTGTTGGTTTCCCGTCCTGTATCTCCTCAAAGAAACGCTTGATTGTGATCATGTTCAGGTTATACTTTTCTCTAAGCGAAATCTTTGCCAGGTTTTTGTTGGCAATACCGCGCGGGGTATTAATCTCTACAATTTCATAATTGTCTGGCAGGGGCAGGAACGTACGTATGCTAGGCTGCAGCAGGCGTTCTGCCACGGTTCTGCCTACCTCGCCCTCAGGAGAAAGGATTTCGTGTACGCCCATTTTTTCCAGGATGCGGCGCTGCTGCTTGTTAGAAGCCCTGGTAATCACACGCTTTATATTAAGTTCCTGTAAGTTGGCGGTTGTGATCAGCAGTGCCTCAAAATCTTCGCCTATAGCCACAATTACAGCATCCATGTCCTGGATGTTCTGTGCTTCCAGTGCCCTGATGTCGGTAGCGTCCAGTGCTACGGCATAAGCAACCTCATCTTTGATAGCTTCTACATGGTCTTCGCTATTGTCGATAGCCAGTACCTCCGCACCTCGTTCCGCAAGTGTACGTGCAATAGAGTTGCCGAATATACCCAGACCAATTACAGCAAATTTATGCCTCATGATGCTTTAATCTTAGAATTCAAGAACGTCGTAAGCACCTCCAGCCCGCGCTCAAAATGATTGTTGTTCGGGATGATGATGTCTGCATCGTTTTTATATGGCTTAATGTATTTTTCGTATGTAGGGGCTACATGGTGTGTGTAGCGGTAAAGCACATCGTCGAGGTCGTAACCGCGTTCTATTTTATCGCGCACGATCCGGCGCTGCAATTTAATATACTCTTTGGCATCAATGTATACTTTCAGGTCCAATTGTTTGGCAATCTCTTCGAAATAAAATACAAAGATACCCTCTACCACTACAATTGGTGCCGGCTTAAACTCCAGTTGCTTTGGTACTACATTAGGGTTGTTAAACGTATATTCGGTGCGGTAAATGGTTTCTCCTTCGCCTAATCTTCTCAGATCTTCGGCATAAGCATCATCATCAATGCAGGAAGGAAGGTCAAAATTTACGACTCCGTTCGCGTCGCGTGTTTGTAATTCGCGTGATTTATAGTAGTTATCCTGCGAGATCAGGCAAATGTTCTCAGGGGCAAACGATGCGAGTAGCTTATTCAAAAAAGTGGTTTTTCCTGAAGCACTACCTCCTGTTATTCCGACGATATATGGCTTTTGCATTGGAAGCTATGGTTTCAGGCTACAAAATTATACTTTTTCAAGTAAACTATCCAGCAGTGCAAGAATAATTTTAGCCTCAGCTGTTTCTTTTCAGAAAGGCAACCAGTTTTCTGATGGCTTTCCCTCTGTGGCTGATGATATTCTTTTCTTCGGTGCTCATTTCGGAAAATGTCCGGTCGAAACCTTCGGGTATAAAAATAGGATCATAGCCAAAACTCTGGTTGCCGTTCCAGAATTTAGTAATCTGCCCGTTTACAATACCTTCAAACTGATGTTCTTCCCCGTTCAGGAAAAGCGTGATAAACGTGCGGAAGCGGGCGCTGCGGTCTTTCTTCTCTTCCAGGTTCTTTAGTAACAGTTCCATATTATCGGTGTCGCTGCGTTGCGGGCCGGCATACCGGGCAGAGTATACGCCAGGCTCATGATGCAAAGCGGCAACTTCTAAGCCTGTATCGTCGGCGAAGCAGTTAACCCCATATTTCTCCCACACATACTGTGCCTTTTGCCGGGAATTTCCTTCCAGTGTATCCTGTTCTTCGGCTAATTCTTCGTGGCAGCCAATATCTTCCAGCGTCAGGAGTTTGTACTTGCCTTCCAGCATCTGGCTTACTTCGTTCAGTTTTTTTCGGTTATTGGTAGCAAAGCAGAGTTCTGTCATAGGAGAATGTTAATGTGCTGATGTGCTAATGTGGTAATTTGCTAATGGGTTAATGTGCTATGATTAAAAAAGTAGAATTTTTATGCCGATGAAGGATTGTTTGTAAGGGTATTATACCTTTTGCAGTTTTGGTTCCAGGTATAGTGCCACCAAAAGGCACTGCCTGTAATGTATACGCAAGCCCTGAGTAGAAACTTATAAGTGAAGTAGGTACTGGTAAAGCCTGATTCAAATAAATTAAATGCCTCGGATATAAATGCGAAAATAAAGCCGCATGCTATTCCTTTCAGAATGTAAACCGTTCTTCCTTTTTGTTGTGTCTTAGCCCAGGCCTTTAAAAATTTCTGATCGTGAATGTGCATAAGCTGGCGTGTTGATTTAATGTAAATATGCTGCCACCTCGTTTTCTTTCAGCACAACCGCCACATGCTCGCCTAAGGTAGTGGCCAGCGAATAGCCTGTATAGGTAGCTGATACAGGAAATAAGGTGTGGTGGCGGTTTACTAAAGTGGCAATTTCTACTTTTTTAGGGTTGTAAGGCAGAAATGTATTTAATGTATAGGCCAGGGTTTTGCCCGTATTAAGTACGTCGTCCACTATAATGATGGTTTTGTTTTCCAGGTTGTCTGACGAGGGCAGCACTTCAACCGGCTTTTCGAGTGGAGAGCTTTTATCGAGCGTTACGCTTAGCAGGCTTACTTCTTTATCTGAGATGGTTTGCAGCTGTTGCAGCAGCATTTCGGCCAGTATATACCCATTTTCCTGAATACCTGCTAATACCAGAGCCTGTTCTTCAAAGTTTTGCTCATATATTTCATAAGCCATACGAGTAACTTTCTGCTGAATCTGTGTTTTGTCGAGGATCAGCGTTTGATGTGGATGTGTCATGCTTTTAAGGCGAACGTATAATGGTGTAAACTGCAGCTCGAAGGCCGAAGCAAATTTAGCAGATTATTTATAGGAGATGCAGATTTTGGCTTTGATGTAAAATTATTTGGTTGATAGGCTTTTAATTTAAAATAAATCCTTAAATTTGCAGTCCGATTGAGAATTAAGGTTAATTAACGTTTATAATAATGAAAAAAGGCATTCACCCAGAATACAGAGAGGTGGTTTTCCAGGATATGACGAGTGATTACAAATTTATCACACGTTCTACCATGACTTCTAACGAAACTATCACTATGGAAGACGGTAAAGAGTATCCTGTAATCAAAGTGGAGGTTTCTTCTGCTTCTCACCCATTCTATACTGGTAAAAACATCTTCGTTGATACTGCTGGTCGTGTGGAGAAATTCAACAAGCGTTATCAGAAAAAATAACCAAAGCTTTTTGGTTAAAGTACCCCAACATCAAAGTCTTCTCGTAATTTTCGGGAAGACTTTTTTATTTTTGCCTTCATGAACATTATTTTATTTGATGATCCTGAAATCCGCCCGTTGCTGCTCCCTTTTACCTTTACAAGGCCGGTAGCTGAGATACGGGTAGGTATAAAAACCATCACAGAGAAATGGCAGGCTTACATGGGTGCGCCTGTTTCTTTCTTAACACAAGCCTATCTTCAGAAGAAATACCAGGCCCATACCGGGGCACATACTATTTACATTAACGGAGCTGTTTGCCCTGATGTAAACCTGGTAAGAAGTATAAGAGAACTGAGTGCAGGAGAGGCTATCTACCAGAACGATACACTGCTTGCCTATCATGCAGCGCAACCGGAGCCAATTTCGCTGGAAGAGTTGCCACAGCTTCCGGTAAAGCGGAGGCATGAAATTAGTGGAGTAACTATAGTGCGGGAGTTGTGGGAAATTTTCCTGTTTAACGGACAGCAGATCCGCCACGACTTTAAACTTGTTACCGCTGGCCGGAAAAGCGAGCCAATTGCAGATAAGCATACCATTGTTTATAACGAAGCTGATATTTTTATTGAAGAAGGTGTAACCATACGGGCTGCAGTTCTAAATGCCGAAAATGGCCCCATCTACATTGGCAAAGATGCCCAGGTAATGGAAGGAGCCGTTATTCGCGGTCCTTTTGCCCTGGGCGAAAGCAGCCAGGTAAGTATGGGAGCTAAAATCAGGGGAGATGTTACGGTAGGGCCATTTTCGAAAGTAGGCGGCGAGGTAAGTGCTTCTGTTATTTTCGGATACACCAACAAGGGGCACGAGGGGTATTTAGGTAATTCAGTGCTGGGAGAGTGGTGTAACCTGGGAGCAGATACCAATACCTCTAACCTGAAGAACAACTATGCAGAGGTAAAGATATGGAGCCACGCCAAAGGCAGTTTCAGAAATACAGGACAGCAATTCTGCGGCCTGATGATGGGCGACCACAGCAAATGTGGCATCAATACCATGTTTAACACGGGAACAGTGGTAGGTGTAAGTGCCAACATTTTCGGGGCAGGATTCCCGCGCAACTTTGTGCCTTCTTTTTCGTGGGGCGGAGCAGCAGGCTTTGAAACCTTCCAGATACGCAAGGCTTTTGAAGTAGCCGAAAAAGTGTTTGGTCGCCGCAGCAAAGATCTAGACGAAGTGGAAAGAGCTATCTTAACCGAGGTATTTAACCAGACGCAGCAGTACCGGGTATGGGAGAAAGGTTTGGTATAATAGGTAGTGAAGTTAAGCTCTGAGGGAAAGTTATACATGACCCGTTTTTAATTCATACATTTCTAATTTCTAATTATTTCAGCATTGTTTTTCTCACAAATAACAGGTCATCAGGAAACGAAGCAGCTTTTGTTAAAATCGGTGCAACACAACCATGTGGCGCATGCGCAACTGTTTCTGGGGCAGGAGGGAAGCGCTAACCTGGCTTTGGCGCTGGCTTATGCAACGTATATCAACTGCGAGAATAAACAACCTGACGATTCGTGTGGTGCATGTAACAGCTGTGTGAAGATGAACAAGCTGGTACACCCCGACTTTAACTTTGTAATGCCTGTTACCAGCACCAAGTCCGTTACAAAAGATGTGCTCAGCCAGAAATTTTTAAATGAGTGGCGGGAGTTTGTGCTGGCAAATCCGTACCAGGGGCTGAACGAGTGGATGCAACACATAGGAGCTGAGAACAAGCAGGGAATGATTTCGAAGGAAGAAAGCAGGCAACTGGTAAAGCTGGTTTCGCTAAAGGCCTTTGAGGGAGACTATAAAATTGTAGTTATCTGGCTACCGGAGCTGATGCATTCTGCGGCAGCCAATGCTCTCCTGAAACTACTGGAAGAGCCGCCAGCCAAAACATTGTTTTTACTGGTTTCGCAGTCGGCAGAGAAGCTGCTGGCCACAATTACTTCCCGCACCCAAATTGTGCAGGTGCGTGCCTTTACAGAGCAGGAGGTGATAGCGTACCTGCAGGAAAGCTATAAACTGGACGAGGCGGCAGCCTATCAGGTGGCGCAACTGGCAGAAGGCAGCCTGAATGCAGCAGTTAAACTTACGTCAGAAGTCAGCAGCGATTATTTTACCTTCTTCACCGACTGGATGCGGCATTGCTATTCGTATAAATTTGCAGATGTGGTAGATATGAGTGAGAAGTTTCAGACGCTAGGACGGGAGAACCAAAAGAACTTCCTGCTATATGCACTTAATCTCTTCCGTAAAGTGATGCTCTTTGGTATAGATGCCTCTATGATTACCTATCTGCCGCCGAACGAACTCGATTTCGTACAAAAGTTTTCCAAAGTAATTACCCATGCCAATGCCGGACAACTGGCGGAGGAACTGAACGAGGCGCATTATCATATTGAACGGAATGCAAATCCAAAGATGGTTTTTGTCGACAGCTCTATACAGATAGCCGGCTATTTGAGAAACAGTCGCTAGGAATTAGTTGAATTATAAATTAAAAATTATGAAGTAGAAATTATTTCTATGGATCATTTTACCTCCACTTTAACATAGTTTGGCATTTTTAAATAAAAGTGACTAGGTACTCCTCTCAAATTAAGAAGGCATTGGTACCTTACATCTGACAGCCTGAGATAGCTTATTATAGATGAATTAGTAGCACATCAGCACATTATTAAATTAGTACATTAACTACATGACATCGGCGAAAACAATACATATAGGAACAAGGGGTAGTAAACTGGCCCTGTGGCAGGCAAATGCTGTAGCAGATAAGTTGCAGACAGCAGGATTTGCCACCGAAATCGTGATTATCAGTACCAAAGGCGACCTGGTGCTGGATAAATCGCTGGATAAGATCGGTTCAAAAGGTGTTTTCACAGAAGAGCTGGAAGTCAGCCTGCGCGATGGCAGCATTGATATAGCGGTGCACAGCGCCAAAGATGTGCAGTCTAGCATACCGGACGATCTGGAACTGATTGCTTTTATGGAGCGGGAGGAGGTAAACGATGTTATCCTTTCTTTTGATAAAAACTTTAAACTGGAGCGGGACAGCAAAGTAGTAATTGGCACTTCCTCTACCCGCAGAAAGGCGTTGTTAAAGAAATACTATCCGAACGTTACAACTGCAGAATCTAGAGGGAACCTGCAAACACGGTTGCAAAAGCTGGAGAATAAGCAGTTCGATGCGCTTATGCTGGCTTATGCAGGTGTTATCCGGATGGGATATGATAATCTGATTGTGCATACGTTCCCGGCTGATGAATTTATACCGGCAACAGGGCAGGGTAGTGTGGCCGTGGAATGTGCAAAAAACCTGGATGTGATCCTGAAGCAGGGCATTAAAGAGGCGCTTGATCATCCGCAAACGCACGTATGCCTGGTGGCAGAAAGGGCCTTTCTAAGAACAATGGAAGGTGGTTGCAGCATTCCTTCTTTTGCGCTTGCTACGCTTAAAAACGAAAATACAGTAAGTATACAAGGCGGCATTGTGAGCCTGGACGGGCAGCAGTTTTTGTCAGAAGCATTTGAGGCCCCTTTACAGGATGCAGAAGCCATGGGCGTGCGATTAGCCAATACGATTTTAGAGCGTGGTGGCGATAAAATTTTGAAGGAGATCAGGGAGCAACGCAGCTAAGCCTGCTGAAAGAGCATCCGTATTTCACAAATAATCCCTATGTCCTGGTTTAAACAGCTAAGGCATAGGGATTATTCTTTTAACTTGCTGTTTAAACATGCTCTAAATTTGGAATACAGCAAAAAAAGGCAAAACTTAAAGTTTCATTTCAGATTCACCAGACAATATGTTGAGAAAACATACTTTTAAACCCTTTAGCATTACTTTTCTTCTCCTGCTACTATCAACGCTGGCAGGCTATGCGCAAAAGCTTAAAGGCAGAGACCAATTAGTAACTATCACTACTTCACAAGGCGAAATAAGGCTTATCTTATTTGATGACACACCACTTCATAAAGCGAATTTCCTGAAACTTGCCAAAGAAGGCTTTTACAATGGCACCACGTTTCATCGTGTTATTGATGGATTTATGATACAGGGAGGAGACCCTAACTCGAAAGACGGTGATCCGGCGAATGATGGCAGCGGTTCTCCGGGCTATACTGTACCTGCCGAAATCCTGCCGAAATACAAACACCAGCGAGGGGCCGTGGCAGCAGCCCGTATGGGAGATAATGTAAACCCGCAGAAGGCTTCGAGTGGCAGCCAGTTTTATATTGTAGAAAATCATAGCGGCACACCGCACCTGGATCAAGCTTATACCGTATTTGGGCAGGTAGTAGACGGGCTAGATGTAATTGATAAAATTGCAGAACAGCCAAAAGACGGAAGAAACAGGCCGCTGGAGGATATCAAAATGACGGTAAAGGTGGAGCGAATCAGGAAAAAGAAAATAGCCAGGAAGTTTGACTATACCTACAACAGCTGATTTTTTAAGAAAAACGTCTACCTGAAAGGGGAAAATCAGCTTTATATTTTACCAGAGCACCACCTAAACATACATGAAAAAAATTCTAATTACAGGATCTAATGGCCTGCTGGGCCAAAAGCTGGCAGAACTGCTTTTGCCTAACCCGGAGATCGAGCTGCTGGCTACCAGCAGGGGCGAAAACAAACTGGCTGCCTTATTCCCAACCTTGCCTTTCGCCTCTATGGATGTAACCGATCAGGCACAGGTAGAGCAGGTGGTAAGCCGGTTTCAGCCGACACATCTTATCCATACCGCTGCCATGACCAATGTAGATCAGTGTGAGTCTGATCGGGAGGGGGCTCTGAAATTAAACCGGGACGCAGTGCAGTACCTGGTGGATGCCTGTGAAAAGTACCATGTGCACCTTATTCATGTGTCTACTGATTTTATCTTTGATGGGGAAGACGGCCCTTATACCGAAGAGGCAGCGGCCAGTCCTGTTAACTACTATGGGGAAACAAAGCGTTTAGCCGAAGAAGTAGTAAAAAGCGCATCCTGCAGATGGGCCATTCTGAGAACGGTGCTGGTATATGGCGTTGCCCACGACTACGGCCGCACCAATATCGTGCTTTGGGTACGTGATAGCTTAAGGGCCGGAAAAGTGATTAAAGTAGTTGAAGACCAGTTCAGAACACCTACCCTTGCTGAAGATCTGGCGATGGGCTGCTGGCTGGCGGCTAAGCACGATGCAGAAGGAATATTTAATATATCCGGAAAAGAAATGCTTACGCCATACCAAATGGCGATGCAGGTGGCCGATTATTTTAACCTGGACAAAGGTCTGATCGATAAAGCCGACGAAACTACGTTTTCGCAGCCTGCCCGGAGACCTCCTAAAACAGGTTTTATTATTACGAAAGCCGAAACTCAGCTGGGGTATGCGCCGCGAAGCTTTATGGAGGGCATCCGAATAGTAGCAGAGCAGGCAGAGGCTTTGTAAATTTCTGCTGCTATACCCAGCTAAATTGAAGCTACATAAGCCGAAACATTAAAAATATAGAATTTAATATGGCTTAGTCAGATGCATTTTTTAAATTGGAAGCTTAAAATTTTATAAACTATACAAACTAATCTAAACTAAACTACTTCTACCTGATTTATGAGTGCTAACAAAGAGTCTTGGGGTTCACGTGTGGGTCTCATCTTAGCCATGGCTGGTAATGCAGTAGGCCTTGGAAACTTCCTTAGGTTTCCGGTGCAGGCTGTGCAGAACGGAGGTGGCGCCTTCATTATTCCCTACCTGGTTTGCTTCTTAGTAATGGGAATTCCCCTGCTTTGGATTGAATGGTCGATGGGGCGTTTCGGTGGAAAGTTCGGACACCACTCTACTCCTTTTATTGTTGATACCATGGGCAAAAACCGCCTCTGGAAATATATTGGCGTATTTGGTATCTGGACAAATATTGCTGTGGCAGCTTATTACTGCTATTTAGAATCCTGGACACTTTCATACATGTTCCATTCTATAGGCGGCACTTTCAGCGGACTCGACCAGGATGGAGTGGCTGCTTTTTTTGGGGAATATGTAAGCCTTGGCAGATCTACTTTTGGCATTCCGTATGAGCCAATTGTCTTCTTTGTTATTTGCCTGCTGCTGAATACCTGGATTCTTTCGCAGGGCTTGGCTAAAGGGGTAGAGCGCGTTGCTAAAATCGGTATGCCGATGCTTATCATCTTTGGTGCATTTCTGGCCTTTAAGGGTTTTACAATTTCAGCTGGTGAAAATGGAGCTATCAACGACAGTTCTGTAGGCCTTAACTTTTTGTGGACTCCTCAGTTCGATAAATTATGGTCGCCTACCGTATGGCTGGCTGCTGCCGGACAGATTTTCTTTACTCTATCGGTAGGGATGGGTACGGTGCATTGCTATGCCTCCTATGTTCGCTCTAAAGATGATATAGCACTAAATGCGATGTCGGCTGGTTGGATGAACGAGTTTGTGGAGGTTGTGTTAGGAGGCGCCATTCTTATTCCGATCTCTATCGGTTATTTAGGTATAGACCGCGTAACAGAAATGGTACAGAGCGGTGGCCTTGGTTTAGGTTTCAGAACGTTGCCATACCTGTTTTACCAGTGGGGTGATTTTCTGGGGGCCTTGTCTGGCTTTATGTGGTTTGGTTTGCTGTTCTTTGCGGGCATTACTTCTTCCCTGGCCATGGGTACACCCTGGATAGGTTTCCTGCAGGATGAGTTTAACTGGAGAAGGAAATCAGCTGCCTGGTCTTTTGGTATTATTGTATTAGTATTGGGGATGCCAACCGTACTTTTCTTTAAGTATGGCGTGTTCGACGAGTATGATTACTGGGCAGGTACAGTTTCGCTGGTCGTGTTTGCTTTGCTGGAATCTATACTGTTTGCCTGGGTATTCGGCATGAACAAAGGCTGGCGAGAAATTACCTCCGGCTCTGATATTGACGTGCCGCTTATTTACCGTTATATCATCAAGTTCGTTACACCACTGTTGCTGCTGTGGGTGTTCCTGGGCTCTCTGTTTACACCAAAAGGCGGTGACTGGGGTGCTGCGCTAAGCGGGAACTGGGAACTGGATAACAGCTCTATCATTAAGAAAATCACAAATGCAGACTTAAAGGAAAAGCTGGCTGCAGCTACTTCGGCTGTGGATATTGAGTTATTGCAGGATACCTTGTTTTTTGTGAATGCCTCGCGTATCTTATTGTTGGCTGTTTGGATAATCCTGGCAGCTCTTGTATATACAGCGTATAAAAAAAGAGTTAGAGAAGGAAGAATTTAGGAAACTATGAATACATCTGCACTTGTTGTTATGCTTACCACGCTGTTGCTGGTAACAGGACTCATGATATATTTTTTCGCGAAGGTGCTGACTACACCTCCGAAACCCGAGCCTGACTCATACCTCGATAATGATGATGAGGACTTGAGGCAGCCTCAGTAACTTTAATTTTTTGAATGAAGAAAGTAAGACTTTGGATTCGCAGATACTTTGGTTTTTCACAGCGTGAGGTAAACGGGTTTTTAGGTCTGATCATTATTATGGTGCTGCTTATGGCAGCACCATTTCTATTTAAAGCCTTTCAGCAACCTGACTCGTTTCAGCAAAATGAGGCAGACAGGCAGCTGCTGGACAGCTTGGTTGCGCAGCTAGAGGCGAAACAGCCTGCCACAGGGCAGAGACAGTATGTGCTGCAAAAGCGGGAACTTCGGCCCTTTAACCCTAATGAACTTACGGTGGAGCAGTGGCAGGAACTGGGGCTGCCTAAATACATGGCCCAGCGCATTATCAACTATAGAAACAAGGTAAGCGACTTTACTTATAAGGCAGAACTGGGTAAAATTTACGGTTTGCCGGATTCTGTATTTCAACAGCTCTATCCTTTTATTACGTTGCCGGAAACCAGGCCTGGTCGTTCTGAGCCGCGACAAAGCCTGGCTGCTGCAACACCTTCTCCGGACAGGCCGGAGAGCAGGTACGCGAAGCGGGAGAAATTTGTACTGGCTCCTTTCAACATCAACACTGCCGATACAACTCAGCTGAAACAAATCAGAGGGATTGGCAGCAAGCTTTCGGCACGTATAGTTAAGTACCGCGATGGCCTCGGCGGCTTTCACACCCTGGCTCAGTTGCAGGAAGTGTACGGGCTCCAGCCGGAGGTGGTGGACAGCCTGCAGAAATACACGTTCGTACCTGATGTTTACGCTCCAAAGCAGTTTTCTGTAAACTCAGCCACTGCGGATGAGCTGAAGGCGCACCCATACATTACTTCTAATGTTGCCAGGGCTATAGTTGCTTACCGCGAACAGCACGGAGCTTATAAAAAGGTAGAGGATGTGCGCCAGGTAAAGCTGGTAACAGCCGAAGTATTCGAAAAGCTAAAGCCTTACCTGGCACTATAAAACGTGTATTGAACTGTTATCTGAAGTTCAGGCTTTTATTTTTCCTCAGAAAGAAATAGCCGGTAAATAGCAGCCAGATCTTCTTCTCCAAAACCTTTTTCTTTTGCCTGGGCATACAGCTCTTTGGTAGCCTGCAAAGAAGGTAGCGCTACATTCTGCTCATAAGCAGTAACGCTGGCCAGGTGCAGGTCTTTATGGGCCCACTCCAATGGGAACTGCGGAGAAAATTCGCGCTTTAGGATCTTGTCTTTCTTCAAGTTCAGGAAAGGAGCTGCTGCAGGCCCTCCCAGCAGTGTTTCGCAAAGCTTTTCTTCTGATATACCTAAAGCCGTGCCTAGTTTAAGGGCTTCGGCAAACGAAGCCATGGCTTGTGCCAGCATCATGTTATTAACCATTTTCATACTGGCACCTTGCCCGTGAGCTCCAACATGAACCGTTTCCTTTCCCATTACATTAAACAGCTCCTGCACCTGCTCCAGGTCTGCCGCATCGCCACCTATCAGAAAAATAAGTTCGCCTTTCTCTGCCGGAACCAGCGAGCCCGATACAGGTGCGTCTAAATAGCGTTGCCCCATCTTTTTGGCCTGGTGCGCCATCTTTATTGTAAAAGAAGGGTTTACTGTGCTGCAGTTTACCCAAAGCGAATTGCCGGGTAGTGCTTTCATAAAGCCATCGTTCCCGAAAGCTACTTCCTCTACAGCATCCGGCGTAGAAAGCATGGTAATTACCAAGCGGCAGGCTTTTGCTACTTCTTCCGGTGTTCCGGCTTTGGTAGCTCCCTGCTCAACCAGCTTATCTGCTTTTTGCTGCGTGCGGTTATAAACAACCAGTTCATGACCAGCCTGCTGTAAATTTGCCGCCATGCGGCTACCCATAATTCCTAATCCTATAAATCCTACTTTCATATTTTTCTTTCATAATGTGCCAGCAGTGCTTCTGCCGCTGCTACCACTTGTCGTTCACTTTTGAAAGATAGCAATTTCTTGGCTTCGTTTATCGATACCCAGCGCGCCTCGTTTACTTCCCAATCGTGGTTATGAGTATCTCCTGTTTTGTACCGTAGCAGGTAAAAATGAACCAGCTTATGAAATCGCACCTTTTTGTTTCCCTTGCTGCCAACATACCAGTACTCTATGGTCTCCAGCTTTTCCAGCAGCTCAGTTTCGATGCCTGCCTCTTCTTTTACTTCGCGTACTGCTGTTACTTCGGGAGTTTCACTAGAATCTACAATGCCTTTAGGTAGCTGCCAGCGCCTGTTTTCTCCAACAGAGATAAGCGCTATTGCTAGACCACTGTCAGAATGACGAAAAGCAACTCCTCCCGCCGAAACCTGTTCCTCTACAGGGAGCCTGGGACTATCCGGAAAAAGGCTGAGTTGCTTTGCAGGTTTCTGAGGCATGGCGATTGTTGTTCATCATAGTAGCGCCTTTCTTACGTTTTAAAGAATAGTTCAGATTACTTTACTCCGCCGAATGCCGCAAAACAAAGGTTCTTGTGTAGGATTTCTACTTTTGAAAATCCCACCTGCTGCATGAGCGACAGCTGGTAGCTAACAGAACGAGGCGAATCTTCCTTGTCGATGTACGCCAACACATGCTCTTTGTAAGATGCTCCACCTATTGCTTGCAGGTAGTCGCCATACTTGTGCCAGAACATCCTGCTTACAGGCTCTTGCTCATGGCTTACCAGATCCGATATCCAAAAGCTGCCGCCCTTCTTTAAGCAACGGCAGAGCTTCGTAAATACCTGCTCCCACTCCTGGTTATCGCGCAGGTGGTGCAAAACTGCTCCGGCCAGTATAATATCGTACTGCTCGTTATTTAGCTCCAGGTCACGTATGTCGGCTTGTACAATATTGGTTTTACCTGTAGTTGCTGCTCCTACACGCTCCTGCGCCTTGAGTAACATAGGCAGGCTCAGGTCAACCAGTGTGCAGTCTAAATCAGGTAATTTGCTGAGCATTTTCAGGGTATAGTTGCCGGCGCCACAGCCAAGGTCGAGCAGTGTTTTAGCGTCAGGGTTTGTACTTTGTGCAGCCGAAGTAATCAGTTCCAGTGTAAGCGGGGCATCAATTGTAGATTGCTGGCCGGTATCGAGATTCGAGAAGCGTTCTACATCTTGATCGAAACGGGTTCTGATTTCTTCTACAGTTGATTTTTTAGAGAAGTCTTCCATAACAATTCTGCTTTAGCTTTATCATAAGGCAAGGCTAAAGAATTGCAGGAGTGATGTTAAATTAAAATACCGCGCTTATACGAAAGCTAAACGTGATGAAATTGTAGTTTACCTGTAAGCCTGTGCTTCTGCCGGTCTTTTCCTGCGCTGCTGGTTTAGCCAGAGCAGGCTGGGATTATAGCCCATATCGTGTACCCCAACATAGAGCACCAACTTTACATTATTAGATGATCTTACAAAAACAACTTCAGGGTCTGCCCCTCCGAAGTAAGATTCTTCGTTGGAGCTTTGCAGGTCAGGTGGAACTGCTTTTTCGCGCAGCAGGTAATTTACATGTGCCTGCGAAATAGTGTCCTGTTGGTTAGCAAGTATATTAAAGGCTCTGATCGAATGGCTGGGAGGGACTAATTCATCTTTAGTGCCATGTGCCAGAAAAATAGGCACATCTTTGGCTCTACTGATATAGGTGCTGGGACTGCGTTTTTTAGCAACTCCCTCTGCGTATGTGCCGGGCATGGGTTCTCCTCCCAAGGCACAGGATATTTGCTCGTTATATACTCTGTGAGGATAGTTTAAATTAAACCTATACCAGTCCGCTATATCAAATACAGGTACCCACGCCACAACACCCGCCCAAATATCCGGATGCAGGCTTGCTGTAACAAGGGCAGTCATGGCGCCACCTGACGAACCCACCATATAAATGCGATCCGGGTCAATATCATCGTATCCTTTGGCGAAGTTAACGGCATCTATAATATCCTGTATGGCAAGTTCAGATGCCATGGCTTCAGGTTGTTTGAATGCACCCCGGTAATTAGGTTGAATAAAGGCCCAGTCGTATTTTTTGCACCACAAAGCAAAGGGAATGCTTACCTCTTGCAGGTATTCGCTGCTCCAGCTATGTAAAACAACCAGCAGGGGCTTTTTACGGGAACTGTTGGAAGCATAATAAAGAGCAGGCTCTTTTTTGCCGTCGGCAGTAGATTTGATCTTAACTTCTTGTATCTCCGGAACTACTTTTTCCCAATTCTTAATGTTCTCATCTGCAAACTTAGATGGATAAGCTTTGGAAGTTGTATATTCTTCCATGCGTGCTATCTCTGGAATTACCTGGGAGTTACCCGGCTTTTCCCGTTGCTGACACGCTGAAAGCAGCCCGCACAGGATTAAAAGGTAAGACAGGTTTTTTAAAATATTTACTTGGACTGTTTTCATTGCTGAACTCTTATGCTCTGTAAGAAGAGTTGCTGGCGCCTTAGGTATATCCATAACAGTTAATACGGCAATTTGTATAAATAATTGCCAGAAAATTTTACGAAGGTTCAGCAGGGTAACTACGCGAATTGAATTTAAAAGATGATAAATTTCAAAATTTAACACCTTTTGAATTCAGTTTTTTTGGTGCAAACATAGTCAAAGTGTTTTAGAGCTGGTGATCAGATCAGGGGGAACCATACTTTAGGCTGGTCAACGGCATCCTGTATAGAAATACCTTCCAGAATTTCTACCGTGGCATCTCTTACCCTTTTCATGATCATTCTAACCTCACATGTTTCAGGATTATGACATTCTTCGCATGGCACGTAACCTACCCTGCGGGTACAGGTGGTAAGGGCAAGGGGGCCGTCCATGATGCGAATAACATCGGCAACAGTTAATTTGCTTGGATGCTCCCGTAGCACATAACCTCCGCTTCTTCCTCTACGGCTGTGTAGCATCCCGTTCTTTTTAAGATCCAACAGAATAGCTTCGCAAAACTTTTTAGGTATTCCGGCTAGCTGAGCTATCTCTTCGTTTGTGGCTGCTGTATTATCTGTTTTCTGCGCCAGCACAATAAGGGCTTTAAGCGCGTATTTTGCTTTTTTTGAAAGCATGAAATATATAAATAAACTAGTTATTGCTGTATTTGATTGTACAAAAATAAGAAATAAAGTGGATATAAGCACCTGCTTCTACAGCTGTTCAAGCAGGTGCCTACTTTAGTTCTACGGTAAGAATTTTATCGCCTACCTCCAGTTGATGCACAATATCCATGCCTTCGATCACCCTGGCAAAAATTGTATAGCGTCCGTCCAGGTGCGGAGTAGGAGAGTGGGTAATAAACCACTGGTTGCTTTCTGTGTCTTTGCCGGCTGATGCCATGCCTACATAGCCTTCGCGGTAGTTAAGCGGAGCAAACTCTGACCGGATGGAATAATCTGAACTGCCCCAGCCATCGCCGCGCTTATCGCCGCCCTGTGCCACAAAGTTAGGAACTACTCTATGGAAGTATAAGTCGTTGAAGAAGTGCTGTTTTACCAGCTCCACAAAGTTGGCCACTGTGCCAGGTGCATCTTCTACAAACAATTGTAAAGTAATATCACCTTTTGCAGTTCTGATCTGAACCTGCTGGTCGGCAGGAATTTCCTGAACTAAATGCCAGTTAATAGGATGTGTAAAAGGATTCTGAGGCGTATCAGATTCTCTTTTACCACTTAAGAAGTCTATTGTTTTTTGTAACTCTATATTCGTTTCCATATCGCGGGGCAGCTCCAGCTTCTGCTGTGCTTCGCGTAGGAAAGACAGGTCTTTGTAGATTAAACGGTAGGCAAATTTGGGCTCGCGCATTACACCTGCTGCAAGGCCAACCAAAGCCACATCGCCAGACTCAACCGCCTTTTTAAATGCTGCTGCCAACTGCTGCTCCATCGCCCTCGGAAAATCGGGTTGCTGGCGCATTGAAATTAATCCTTCCAGACCACTTGTTGCAATAATCGGCTGTTTCGCGAGAAATATTTGCTCTTCTATAAACCTAAAGTTGCCAAAGTGGCCCGATAGCGCTTTTAAAAAGTGTGCCTTGTCATACGGATCGTTCGCTGTTTGATATAACCTTCTGAACTGGGCACTGAAATAGTCTTTGTTAGGGCTTTTGCGCAAAATCGCCCATACGAGGTTCGCTCTTACCCGCCCATCCTGTACCTGGCTAAGTAGCCTGTAAAGTAAGGCCGCATCGGCTGTATGATAATTTGCCATCAGGAATTCAGAGGTGGCTACAGCCGTATTCATGTTTTTATCAGTTAAGCCAGCAACAATGGCCTCTGAAATGGTGGCAAATTCCAGCCCGGACATAGCGCGTATGGCACTAAGGCGGACACGGTAGTCCGGATCGCTTTGTGCAATGCCTGATAATATGGCTGCTTTGTCTTCAACGCCAACTTTAGCAAAGGCTTGTGCAGCAGCCATCCTGACTTCCAGGGCTTTATCTGAAGTGGCAGCGTTCAGGAGCTGCATCTTGTATGGCGTCAGGTCCAGCTTGGTTGTGCGGGCCAGATACTGGGCAGCACCAAGGCGTGCTTCATAAGGGTTTTGGTCAGCAATCAGCTTTATAGCTTGTTGTGTGCCCTGTGCACTGTATTGCTGCCTGAGCCCGGCGCGGTACAGACCCCACGCCTGGCCACCAAGCGCAACCGGATTCTGAGCCTTGTAAGCAGATAAATAATTCAGCCCTGCTCCTGTGGCTACTTTACCAAGCGATTCTAGCAGTGCTGCCTGTACCTGCGGGTTTTGCTCACGGTTCAGGTGCAGTATAATCGGGTTCTGTATTTTGCTGTGTCCGATTTGGCCTAGTGCATAGGCTGCGGCAATCTTTAACGATGCACTTGTGTCTGAAAGCATACCCAGTAACTGCGGTATTGCCAGGGAATCTTGTACCGAAGCAAATGCTAAGGCAGCCTCTTTTCTGTAAGCAGGATTATTATGCTGCAGGTAGGGCAGAAGTGCCTTGGTATTCCGTTCATCCTGCAGGGTATATATTTGTTGGAGTGTAATATCTGAGAACTTGTTTACTGCCTGAATCTGAACCGTACCAGATTGCTGTGGCTGCCTTTGGCAGGCAGCAAATAGCAGGAATAAAACAAAAGGCAGCACGATTTTCTTCATATTATGGTGGTATTCAGCAATGAATATAGTTAAAACTATAATTATATATTGGTATGTTTTTACTTTCGCTATAAAATTAACTTTAATTTTGCTATTGACATTAATTTATTTACATTTAATGGAGTATTCGGCTTTTGTACATCTATGGTATAGGAGTTGGTTGAAAACACATAGGAGCCCCTTTTGAGGCTGAATGTAAGAATAAGAGTTTAATATTTGATAAAATCATTTGTTAGAATAATTCAAAATTTAACAAATTAAATCCTGCTTTACATTCAGCTTAGTAGTATAACATTTCTGTTCAGTAGCATAAAAACAAACTTTCTAAATTATTGATTTTATATGTATATAAATCTCTACCCAAATAAAGAAAAAAGCAAGACCAAAAAAAATCTGCTTCTACTGGGGTTCTTCTTCTTTGCAGGTGGTGCTTACGCTTTTTTTCGTGAGACTGTGCTACAGGATACCATTCGTGTAAACTGGGTTATAGGTGCCGTGGTTATTTTTATAGCTGGCATTTTATCCATTTTTATGGCCACTGACAGAATATGGTTAAAAGATGCCTATTTCTCGATGCAACCCGATTACATTAAGTTCCGCCTGTCTTTCTTCAGCAAAGAACATATGCTGCGTTGGAGCCAGATACAGCAGGTGCGTATTTCCAAACATTTTGTTTTGTTTGAACTTAATAACCAGGAGCAGGTAGAGCTTAAGCTTGGTGCCATACAAAGTGATGATGTTGCCCGACAAGTAACTTCTTCTCTACGGTTGGCAGCTCTGGACCATCAGATAGCTGTTAATGGTGTTAAAATGCATGAGCATACTATTAATTCCTAAAGAACCAGGAATGGCAAACAGCTGAACCTGATTACAAATTTCTGGGTAGGGTATTTACTTCAAAAGGGGCTTTTTAAGTCCCTTTTTTGCTTTACAGTCCATTATGAAGAAATGGTGCTGTAACCAACGATGAACAATTGTATGTACAGTTTTTTTACATTTGTGCTTAGTTGTACTGAAGTGCCGGCATAATCGTAAACCCCATAAAGGGTAGTGCCGCATAAGCAAATACTATTAAAATGAATAAAGAATTTATACATACACTTTTCCAGAATCATGAGAAGGCGCAGCATCGTGTACAGGCATCTGCAATCTGCCAGCTTATGGAGGGAGTTATGCAGCTTTTATTTCCAACTCTGGCTGAGCAGCGGTTCGAGTCGGAGGAGGCACTTCATTTATATGTGGAGGGTTTGCAGAACAAGCTTTCACAGATCATGATGGGCATGGAAAAAGCTTTGCCAGCCCCTGCGCAGGAGCTGGCTACCAAGGTAATGCAGGAAATGCCTTTTATTCATCAGTTACTGCTGCAGGATGCTTATGCCATTGCCGAAGGTGATCCGGCAGCTCAGAGCCTGGAAGAGGTAATTCGGACTTACCCCGGGTTTAAAGCTGTGGCCGTGCATAGAGTCGCTCATACCCTGTATAACTTGCAGGTACCATTACTGCCGCGCGTCCTTTCTGAATATGCCCACGCCAAGACTGGTATTGATATTCATCCCGGAGCCAAAATCGGCACTCATTTCTGTATCGACCATGGTACGGGCGTGGTAATAGGAGAGACGACGGTTATAGGTAATCATGTAAAGGTATACCAGGGGGTTACCTTAGGAGCATTGAGTGTGGATAAGGCCATGGCAAAAATTAAGCGGCATCCTACAATAGAAGACCATGTGGTAATTTATGCAGGTGCAACTATATTAGGCGGCAATACCGTAGTAGGAACACGTAGTGTTATCGGAGGAAATGTGTGGCTGACAGAAAGTGTACCGGCCTACTCGAGGGTATACCATCGTCCGCAGATTAAAGTAAACCAGTCGGCTGGTCCGGCAGATGCCATTGACTTTTCTATTTAAGATTAGCAGTTTCGGCTGCAGGTATTTGTTGCTACTAAAGCTCTTCTTATAAACCGGTTTTGTGGTATTATTATCTATTCATCATTAATCCAGATCAAAATATAAACTTATGAAAGTTAACTCAATTTTAGAGACTATCGGGAATACCCCAACAGTCAGGATAAATAATTTGTTCGCGGGCAAAAATGCTGAGGTATGGATGAAGCTTGAAAGAAGCAATCCGGGTGGCAGTATTAAAGACCGTATTGCCCTGGCCATGATAGAAGATGCAGAGCAGAAAGGAATGCTGGAGAAAGACTCTGTTATTATTGAGCCTACCTCTGGTAACACAGGTGTAGGTCTTGCTATGGTGGCAGCCGTAAAAGGATATCAGTTAGTGCTGGTGATGCCGGAATCAATGTCGATTGAACGCAGGCGCCTGATGGCTGCCTATGGTGCTAAGCTGGAGCTCACACCGCGTGAGAAAGGTATGAAGGGTGCTATTGAGCGTGCCAAAGAAATGCTGGGTGAGCACGACAAGGCCTGGATGCCCATGCAGTTTGACAACCAGGCTAATACGCAGGTGCATGTTGATACCACAGCACAGGAAATTTTGCAGGACTTCCCGGATGGCTTTGACTATCTGATTACAGGTGTTGGTACAGGGGGGCACATTACAGGTGTTGCTAAAGTGCTGAAGGAGAAATTCCCGAACCTGCAGGTTTTTGCTGTTGAGCCAGCCGCTTCACCGGTGATCAGTGGTGGACAACCGGGCCCACACCCGATCCAGGGAATCGGAGCGGGTTTCATACCGAGCATTTTAGATACAAGTTTATTAGATGGTACAGTACAGGTGAAGCATGAAGATGCTTTTGAGTATGCCAGAAGAGCTGCTTTTGAAGAAGGGATCTTCTTAGGTGTATCGTCTGGTTCTTCCCTGGCTGCAGTTTCGCAAAAGCTGGAAGAAATTCCGGAAGGTTCCAGAGTGCTTACCTTCTGCTACGACACAGGCGAACGCTATCTTTCTGTAGAAGGTCTGTTTGTATAGCAGCTACAAATTCAAATAAAAGGAAGGGCTTCGCAGCAAACGGCGAAGCTCTTCCTTTTTGTATGCCTGATACTTTCTCCGCCGGTTTTCTGGCTTGAGTTGTTTAGTTAGTTACAAATTGGCTGAAACAAAAAAGCACTTGCTCTGAGATGGAGCAAGTGCTTTTTTATAAGTGTGGAGAATATCGGAGTCGAACCGATGACCTCTTGCATGCCATGCAAAAGAATGCTATTTTCCTGTATTTTCTTCTTTATTCAAACATTCTAAAAAGCTGCTTTACGATATTGTGAGTGGCTTTTTAGTTTGCTTTTATTTTCTGTTGGTTTCATGTTTTTTCGCTTTTTGTTTGTAAATTGTTTGTAAGTAAAATATTTGCAAACATGTTTGACTATTCAGAAGGCGGTGTAACTCTGGAGGCTGTATTAGATAAAAGGACTCCTACAAAAGCAGGCTTATACCCAATTAAAATTAGAGTTACCCATAAGAGAGTTCCTAAGTATTACGGTACCGGAAAGTACATCTCATTGGATGATTGGGAACTTTTGCCAGACTCTAAAAGCAGGGCTATGCTGGATATTAAAAAAGCTATTCAATATGAGGCTGATAAAGTAAAGGAGCAGGTAAAGGACCTTGTGAGGAATGAT
Source organism: Pontibacter sp. SGAir0037 (assembly GCF_005491705.1). NCBI lineage: Bacteria > Pseudomonadati > Bacteroidota > Cytophagia > Cytophagales > Hymenobacteraceae > Pontibacter > Pontibacter sp. SGAir0037. Next base: position 5,197,899 of record NZ_CP028092.1, read on the forward strand.
CTCTTTTCTTTTGAGGCACTCAATGGTAGACTTGGAAAAGGTATAGGCTCATCCGTGAACGTGGCTTTCATCTCCAAAATGGAAGTAACGATAGAAGATGAAAAGGTGAACACATCTGACTGGTATAAGTACACCCTAAGAAGTATAATCCTGTTTACAAACAGAGATCAGGACCCCAAAGAACTTAAAGGTGGTAAATTCATAAGTGCGGCATTGTTGCCAGCCAATAAAATTAACATCTCCCAGATCACTGTTGCCTGGCTTCAAAAGTATGAAAAATATCTACTGGATGAAGGTAAGAGCTATACAACGATTTCAATGTATATGAGGGCGCTGCAGTCTATTGTGAATGATGCTAAAGAAGCTGGAGTTATTAAAGCCTCACAGCACCCCTTTGGCAAAGGCAAGTATGAAATACCGCAGCATGAAGGGAGGAATATTGCCCTAACCATAGCGGATATTGGCAAAATTGTGAAGCACGACTGTAAAACTGATACCACTACCATGTGCCGGGATCTTTGGTTTTACTCTTACTTATGTAATGGGGCCAACATCACAGACATTTGCAAGTTCAAGTACTCCAATATCCGGAATGGTGAGATCTGTTTTTACCGGCAGAAGACAGTAGCCAAGGCGAAAAAGAAAAAGCTCATTCATGCCATCATTACACCAGAGATGAAAGCAATTATGGAGCGGTGGGGGAATCCTCCTGAAAGCCAGGATATCTACATCTTTCCATTCTTAAAAGGCGGGGAGTCTCCAACCGATGAAAGGCGCATCATTAAGAACATCACAAAGCTGATGAATGATAAAATGAAGATCATAGGTGACGAGCTTGGGATCGGTAATATAAGTACCTATACGGCTAGGCACAGCTACGCCAGTGTACTTAAACGATCAGGGGCTAATATTGCCTTTATATCGGAGAGCTTAGGGCATAATGATCTTAAAACTACAGAGAACTACCTGGCATCTTTTGAGCAAGAGGAGAGACAAAAGAATGCAGCTTTATTGACTAATTTTTAAGAGTTATGGATATGAACTTTTATGTAAGTAATATTAATAGCGCATCTCAAGCAGTATTAAACTATAAGCCCCATCCTCTAGCCTTATATAAGGCAGGATTGCTGCCTCAAAGTTTAGCAAGGAAGTACTTTATTGATGAAAGTCCAATCTTTAAATATATCACTCTTCAAAAATACAATCTCTATTTTCTTCCTGCTTTTAGTGCATCGATAGATAAACTGCTAAAGGATAATGATACAATTCCTATTGCATATATGCTCAGATATCAGGAAGGCTTCTTTAAGGGCTACGGCTCTTCACTTATTCCATTTATAGATACGCCTGATAATAGAAGGGATGCAGTAATTCAAATAGTGCTCCAAAAAGATTATGGATTTATTCCTAATGGACTTGCCCAGCCAGGGAGTAGGTTTGAACACAAATATTCTTTAAATGAGTTTTATAGTTATGGTGTTGAGGTAGGGATAAGTTATAAAGCTTGGGGAATATTGTTGGAAAACATATCCTTATTTGAGAATGCTTTTACTTCTGAAGTAGAAAAGCAAGTTTCAAATCAATTTCAATATTTAGGAAACAGGCAAATCATTACAGTTGATGAGAGTATGATGAATAAGCCATTGCTTACAATCCAGATAGCGCCAACTGCTGATAAGGTAATATCGCCAACAGGTCCTGCAGTTAGTGATTCTATAAACTGTGCAATCGCACGGCACAAAAAACAACCAGATGGTAAGCCTAAACAAATGGCTATAGCTTTATACTATTATTACCTTCACAGGACTGGGGAGTCTTTAATATTTGATGAAATGGAAGGTGGTAAAATAAATGGAATAAAGACAGAAGCGGAAAGATGGAATGTGTCTTGGAAGGCACTTCAAACAAAATATAACTCTATATCGATGACAGGTGGTAAAAGGATAAGAACAGCTTCTAATATGAAAAACCACATTAAAGCTGCTATTGAGTTATTATTTAAAAACCCACATGAACTGTCAGATGTTAATGCTGCATTGGCCCTAGCTAAAGATGAACTTAAGATAGCTGAATTAAGTAACCCCCTTACGTAACCCCTTACCACCCCTTACCACTTTTGCAAGTCATGATATTTGTCTCATTAACTAAATGAATGAGACAATGACTAATCCATTTGATGTAATTGAAGCACGACTTAGCAACATTGAAACATTGTTGCTAGATATTAAACATCATTCTCCAAACAAAGGAGAAGTTGGCCGGCAAGCCGATACTCTTCCTTTTGAGGAAGCAGTAAAGTTTCTTAATAACCAAGGTTACCCTATTAGTGAATCACAGCTTTATAAACTAACCAGCACCAAACAGATTCCTTTCAAGAAGTTCGGGAGAAAGCTTATTTTCTCACGTGGGGATCTGCTTGCTTGGTCCAAATTACAGCTGGTAGAGCCAACTAACTCTGCAGAGGAGGCAACACTTACCCTTGCCAGATCAGCCAGGCGCAAAAGAGCATAGGAGGTATCCATGTCAACGATATCCACACCAGAGGCAACATCCAATATTAAAGAATCAGAATGGTATAATTGGAGCTATCAGGAGCTATGTCTTGAGAAGGGAGAGCTATATGCTTTTGATAAGGTGCAGATGTATGAACAGCTGTCAAAGCAGTTTGAGGCATGTGAAAGCTTTATCGTGCATAATTGCCTACTCCTGGCCAGCTTCAAAGAATCTTGCATTAAATCATAAAAGGAGGAGTAGATGAATGGATATGAGTTGGAAAAAGCATTTTGGCCTTACGCTTTCGAAGAACCAAGGATTAAGGCGCCTCATGTTGCAATCTATCACTGGATTGTTCATCGTGCCAATAAAAGCGGATGGAAAAAAGTGGTAGACATACAAACAGAGTTGTCTATGGAGACTTTAGGAATTACAGACTGGAGGACCTATAAGAACGCTCTTCAATTTCTGCACGACTGTGGGTTGATAGTATGGGTGGAGAAAAGTAGAAATCAATATACCTGTAATAAAGTTTCATTAACAGGGAAATGGCTTTCTGAAACTGATTCTTACAAACTTGCTTCTGCACAAAATGTAGAAGCAGATGTAAAAGCAATTGTAGAAGCAATTGTAGAAGCACACCCCAGAGCAACTGTAGAAGCTATTGCAGAAGCATTACAGTCATATATAAACCCTGAAACTAATAAACCTAAAACCTTAAACCAAAAACCTCAAACAGAACTGCAAAGCAATGCTTTGCCAGATTATGAAATTTCATTTGAGGTATTCTGGAATTTATATGATAAGAAGGTTGATCGAAAAAAAGCACTTGTTGCTTGGAAGAACCTTTCTCAAATTAAAAGAGATGCTGCGGTAGCTCATGTGCCCAGATACGTTGCTTCCACTCCAGATAAGAAGCACCGCAAGAATCCAAGCACCTACCTACATGGTGAGTGCTGGAGTGATGAAATCATACCTATAAGCTCTTATAGCTCTCAAGTTCCCATCATGAATGCGGTGCCAGGGTTTAATATTCAGAAGTCAGTAAAAGAACAACAGAAAAAGGTATACAAATGATGAAGGCTTTACCACATCCAAATGAATTAAGAATTGAAGTTATGGTTTTGGGTACATTAATACAGAGTAGGCCTGGATTAGTTACAGCTCTGCCTTATCTAAAAAGAATTGAAGTGTTTTATAAACCTGCTCACCAACAAATTTACAGGGCGATCCTATCTCTGTACAGAAAAGGTGAGTCAGTTGATATACTTACTGTGACGCAGGAATTACGGGAAATAGGTAAAATAGATTTTGTAGGAGGCCCTAATTATGTTGTTAGCTTGACGCAGAATGCATATTCAGATGCTAATCTTCTACATCATATCCACATATTATTAGAATACTATGCCAGGCGTGAGGTGATGAATTTATTTTTGCAGGGTTACCAGGGCGCTGGTGATCAGAGTAATGATATTCTAGAGTTAATCTCAAAAAACGTAAGTAATCTTTCAGCCCTTTTAGGTGGCATAACCGCCAACAGCGCTGTAACAGCAGCTCAAGTTTACGATGATTTTATAGCTACAACCCAAGCTAATATAGAAAAGTTAGGGCTTGTCGGCGTGCCGAGTGGTATAAGCAGTATAGATAGGTTAACCGGAGGCTGGCACAAAGGAAATTTAATTATCATAGCAGCACGTCCTGGCATGGGTAAAACAGCTTTAGGGTTACAATGTGCAAAGAATGCAGTATTACAGTATGGGAAGCGTGTTGTATTCTTCTCATTAGAAATGAGTAACGAGCAGCTTATAGGTAGGCTTATTGCTTCTGAATCAGAGTTTACTAATTCCCAATTCATAAAAGGGCTACTCACGACGGATGATCTGGAAGAGGTTGTTATTATGAGCCAAAAGCTTCGGAATAATAATATGTTTCTGGATGATACTGCAGGTCTCACTATAACAGATTTTAAAACAAAATGCCTTAAGCTTAAAACTGACTATGATATAGATTTAATCATAGTTGATTACCTACAATTGATGAGAGGTGAGAGAGATGGTAACAGGGAGCAAGAAATCAGCTCGATTTCCAGGGGGTTGAAGCTCACAGCTAAGGAGCTAAGCATACCTATTATAGCATTTTCTCAATTGAGTCGCGCTGTGGAGAGTAGGCCGGATAAAAAGCCACAATTATCTGATCTTAGAGAATCAGGGTCAATTGAGCAGGATGCAGACATGGTAGTTTTCTTATACCGCCCGGAGTACTACGGTATAACACAAGATGAGATTGGTAATTCAACGGTAGGCACATTGCAGCACATCTTCGCTAAACATAGGAATGGACCTTTAGACACTATTATTACCAGGTGCGACTTAGCTCATAGCTCCATTACAGATTACGCCGATCAGTATTAGAATATAAAGATGACTGTCAAATGTAGGCACTCATGCAGTTAGAATTATTCCCTGAGCCATCAAAGGATAAACAGAAGCGAAAAGACTTTACCACAGCAGATATAAAGCTTACCCGGGAGTTGTACACCAATGGCAAGTTACCAGGTAAAGAAATGGCTAAGCTGTTAGGGCACAGTTACGACAGCTTCAGGCTTTTTGTGCAGCGGAACCCCGAATTGAAGAAGGGGAGGTAAAAGAGCGATTTGAGCATGCTGAAGGTTTTTCGGGAATCATAACGCGCGCGTGTAGAGCTTTGAATATAGATTCATACTAAAGCAAAAGGGGCTGCCGGCAATAAAGCCAACAACCCCAAATATCCACACCAGAGGCAACTGCTGTAGATGTAATCAAACAATCCTATATGCATTACTAGAAGAGCATCAATGTACAGAATATATTTTGATTACTGTATTATCAAGGCACTTAGGTTTTAAACGCAAGGGATTTAAGCCAATGATAACCCACTTAAAAAGGTTAATTTAGTGTAGGTGGAAATATAAATATTTTAATCACTCGTGCCCTGTATTTAGCTTAAACGCTATATCATTATAAAGTATGAAAGGAAATCTTAATAAGAAACAGTCACTCTTTATAGAAGAATACCTTAAAGATATGAACGCAACTCAAGCAGCTATGCGTGCTGGGTATAGCGAGAAAACGGCAATGGTCCAAGGGCACCAACTACTTAAGAAAACTTTAGTTTCTGAAGAGATTAAGCGCCTGCAGGCTGAACGTTCTGACAGGCTCCAACTGGATACGGATGCTGTTGTAGCTAACCTGGCTAACATTGCCGGGGCGGTTATCTCAGACTTTGTAGACTTTGACGGCACTAGCTTGAAATTCAAAGATTTCAATACACTCAGCAGAGAAAAGCTGGCGGCTGTGGAAAGCATCAAGCAAGGCCGTTTCGGTTTGGAGATTAAGCTTTATAACAAGATCCATGCATCTGACCTGATCTTGAAGGCCATAGGAGGTTACATAACCAGTTCCGACATTATAGACAAGCTACCTCCGGAACGGCTGAATAATCTGGTAGATGAGTTGATGCAAAAATTGAACAGATGAAATCTAAATCAAAAGAAAACAGCCGGAAGGTCCTGAAGCAGATACTTTCTGGCCGGATAACGAAAGAACAGGCGGCTGAAAGGCTGGAGAGAGAAAAGCCATTTGATCTACACGCCGCTCTGTTTGAGTTTTGCGAGGGAGACCCCGACATAATGAGAAGCTTTTTCCCTGACAGATATCCGATACAGCCATGACGCAAAGAGACATATTAAAGCAGATCCTGCTTGGGCAGGTTTCAAAAGAAGAATTAAAATCCCTGTTAGCTGACAACGGGGTAAACGGATGTGCAGCAGTTTGGATAGAGGAGGATGGATATAGGGTTGAGGATGTAGTTTATAAAACTGAAGCACAGATGAAAGCAGCTATATATCCGAAGAAGCCATTTTTTCTAAAGATAATCAGAGGGAACATACCAATATTCCAAGATGAGAAGGAGGCTGAAAAATGGCTTGATGTAGAACCAATATTTAATAATGTGAAAAATGAGACAGTCTAATTTAATCAGAGGAATCTTCACAGGCTTTAGCCGGATGGTACACGGCAGGCCTTTACCTGGTGCACAGAGAATAAGCGCACCTAACCCATACCAGGCGAAATACATGGAGCGGGTTCAAAATCTCCCAGCGTCGCAGTTTATGCTGGATGGAAAGAAGAAGCTTGATGTAATCACCGGCATCATGAACGGTAGCGTTACCGATGCTGCAGCTGTTCAAACTTTACGAACCATTGCCAGGGACAATACTCCTCTTTCATCGATCGAAAGGGCCAGGCTCCAGAAGTATGATAACACCTATACACACAAGAATGGATTAGAGACATTCTCTGATGATGATGTAAGTACTTATGCCCTCTTGCTTGCCAAAGCCACTCCCCATGGCCCAGGCCGCTTCATGTTGGATAGCAAGGATCTTATTACTGGCAAACCAATTTCCAGGCAGAAGCCGAACAACTCAACGAAGGCCAAGCCGAAGCCAAAAGCGAAGAGGGTGAGTAAGCCTGTGCCAAAGCCAAGAGCATTGGCAGAAAGCACAGAACTGGCAAACGGCGAGGGCAAGATCTATTATGAAGGAGAGTTAGATGAGGGCTCTAAAGTATATGAAAATCCGGAATTAACAGAAGCCTTAGGTGACGGAGTTTACGAGCTGGATAATGGTATTGAAATAGAAGTGGCGGGTGGCATTGTCTCCAACATGATCCTAGCTGAAAATGATGTACCTGGAGGCGGCCCTTCTGCACAGGCGGTGGCCAGGCCAAAGCCAAAACCAAACAGGCCACTGGCGAAACGCCACCCACTGGATTACGCAGCCGATCGAATTAGCGGCCGGGTGAAGGTATCGCGGAACGGACATCCTCTGGATGGTGTGGCCTCAAAAATTAACGGCAAACAGGATCCTTGGGCGAAGGTCACCAAAAACATCAAGCGAAAATTCAAACTGAATTAAATATATCATCAACCATATAACCAGATAGATTATGGCAGGAAGAAAGAATTACCCGCTAGTTCTGACGCCTCAGGAGCGGTTAGAGCTCATCAAGGCAATTACCTCTAGAAGATACGCAGGTTGGGAGCATCTGACCGTGACAACTGAAGAGGAAGATGTTATACTCGACAACTTGCTTAAAAGGCTTGGTATTAATATCGAGCTTAATAAGCAACAGAGCGGCTCTGGAGTATGGATATTAGATGTAGTAGATGTAATCAATAGTAAAGACTAAAACAAAAATCAATTTTATAATTCAACTTTTAGACCAATGAAAAAGGAAGTGCAAATACCAGAAGAAAAAATAGTCATGTCTCGCGATCAGGATAAGATTGAAGAGTTTAAGCGCCGGGTTGAAAGCTTAGTGGATCAGGTGAATAAAGTAATAACTTCTTTCAGGAGGTTAGGTCTTGGAGAGCTGTCTATGCAAGATATTTCAAAGCTGACTACAGGTAAGGTAGTAATAGCTAACATTGTGCGTGATCGGATAGTTGACGGTAAACCTGTAGAGGTGGCAGGACTATCTCTTGATATCGAACAGGTAAAGCAGATGGTGAAGTTGCCTGATTTGTCTGATGTAGAGAGTGCCATAAATATGCTGAAGGGAAGGATTAAAAGAGACCATACCGTCTACTATAGAACAGCTCACCTTAGTGATGTAGCAATAGTGGATGATGAAGCTGTGCTTTCTGAGGATGTCCTGAGCTCTTATATAGATTCAGTATCGGTTTATGCGGTAACGGATCGGGAGAAGGAAATATACTTAAAAGTGGAGTGTGCTAAAGATCTGATACAGGAACTGCATGATCAATACGGGGTGAGTGTCATCCATAACGATACTTCCCATAACATTTTGCGTCAGATAAGGTCAGATGGTGGTTATAAAGCTGTCATCGAAGTAAGCCCACTCAAAAGGCGCATGGATGAAATTGAGGGCAGGAACAGGTACTAACAAATAGCAGGGGCTCATCTGGCCCCTGCATAACCATCACACACCATGTCAGAGCAAAAGAAAGAAATATTACTTAGGTTTAGATTAGACGATGCTGCCACCAAAAAGGAGCTGGTAAACCTTGGCAAGCAGATAGAGAACAATAAGCGCCAACAGGCTGAGCTGGCTAAAGAGATGAAAGCCGGCAATGTGGTGACGGATGATATGATTGAACGTCAGCAGGCTTTGAAGTCAGAGTATGCTTATCTTTCAAAACAGCAAGCCCACCAGCTTAAGATGCTGGAAGCGCAAGCTAAAATGGATGAGGCTGCTGCAGGTTCAGTGGAGCAACTTCGCACAAAGCTAGTTGTCCTTAAAGGAGAATATTATGCTATGTCAAAGGCACAGAGAGAAAGTGCCGAGGGCAAAGAGATGAAGAACCACATCAATGAGATTACGGATGAGCTCAAAGGTGCTGAGGAAGGTATACAGGTTTACACCCGGTCCGTTGGCTCTTACAGCCGTAGCATTATTGAGGCGGCAGATAGCTCAGGCCTTCTGGCAGCAGCTATCAGCTTTGTTGGAGATGGGATGGACAAAGCAAAACAGGCCGTTTCCTCTGCTAAAGAAGGCTTAAGCAACTTTAAAGATGGAATGGATGGCGTACAAAAAGCATCTTTCTTAGGCCGTAAAGCCCTGATGCTGCTTGCTATGACTCCGATACTGATCATGTTTACAGGTCTTCTGGCGCTACTTACCAAAACACAAGCCGGCATGAACTTTTTAGAGCGGGTCGTTGGCTCCTTAACTGCTGCCTTCGACGTGTTCGTAAACTCATTTGCCTCTGTTGGGCAGGGCCTTGTAAAGTTAATGCAGGATCCTAAGCGGATATTTACAGACTTCAATGGAGTGGTGAAAGACTTAACTGTTAATCTAGGGGATATTGGCAAAGCGGCTGCGAAGGCAGGAGCTGAAATGTACCGGTTGATTGATTTGGAGCAACAGCTAACCAGAGAGAAAATATTAAATTCCTCCACCTCCAAACGTCTATTACGCGACATTGAAGCCTTGAAAAACGTTCGGGATGATGAAACCAAATCCTTGCAGATAAGACAAAAAGCTAATGCGGATGCCTATGCCAAAGAGATGGAGCGTAATAAGGTGCTGTCTGATCTGGCGCAGCAGGAATTAGATATACTTATCAAGAAGGCAGCTGCTACGGCAGGCCTTAACAAGGTTCAAACGGAACAGTTGGCAACCTACTCTCACAATAACACACTTACCAAAGAGCAAGCTGCACTTCTTAAAGTAACCGATGATGAGTTGCAAAATATCATCAATGCACAAAACGAGCTGTTCGATATACAGGAAGACTCAAACGGTAAGCAGAATGAGTTTATAACTAACCGTGTCTCCCTCATAAAAGAGGAGGCTGATCTTCGCAAGAAAAAAGCCGAAGAAGCCGCTAACAGGTCAAAGGAGATGGAGGATAAGCAGTATCAGGCGTTACAAAAGCGATTGGCTGACGAGAAATCCGCACTTGAGCTGGCCGTACTAAATACAAAGGATAACTCAGAGGAACGACTAAAGGCTACTATTGATCTTTACGACAAAGAGCGGGAGATTGCCCTATCGGCAAAAGATTTAACTGCGAATCAAATAGCGCTCATTCAGGCTCAGTATGACCAACAGGAACTACAGGCCCGGAAGGATCATTCTCTCAAACTTATAGAGCTTGCTAAACAGGAGGTTGAAGCAATAAAGAATGCCAAAGAAAAGGAATATAATGAAGCTCAAACTCTTACTGACAAGTATTATGCGGAGCAAAGGTTAGTTATTACGGAACAATATGCCAATGGCGAAGTAACTGAGCAGCAATATCAAGCCAGATTAAATCAGCTCCAAGTTCTTGAGCTTCAGAACAGGCTGCAAAACCAGATTGACTATGGTACTGATTCCACAGCCACCGAACAGCAGATAGCAGATAACAAAGTTGCTACCAGGAAAAGAGAGGCAGATGAGAAAGCCGCCATCGTAGAAGCGGAATATCAAACGGCTGTTACAGTTACCCAGGCATTGGGAGATCTGGCTAACATTGTGGCTGGCCAGTCTGCCGAGGCTGCTGAATTCCAGAAGGCAATTACCCTATTCCAGATAAGCCTGTCTACTGCTGAGGCGATCAGTAAAGGTATCGCTTCTTCTCAGTCTTTACCTTTCCCAGGTAATATGGTGGCGATGGCTACTACTGTTGCTACTGTGCTGGCTAACATAGCTAAAGCTAAACAACTGCTTACAGCGAATGCTCCGGAAGCCCCACAGTTCTACACTGGTGGATATACTGGTGATGGTGCGGTGCATGAGCCGGCAGGCATAGTACATAAGGGAGAATATGTGATGAACCAATCTATGGTAAAAGCGAACCCGGGGCTTGTGGCTTCTCTGGAAAAGATGCGCTTAAAAGGCTACGCTTCAGGGGGATTGGTAACACCTAACCCTAAGTACCTTATGCCACCTGCTTATGTGCCGAGTAGCAGTATGGGGGGATTCGACTATGATAAGCTTGCTCAAGCTATAGCAAAACTTCCTGCGCCAGTAACAAGATGGGTAGATTTTAAAAGGATGGAAGATTTTCAAGGAAAGGCTAATGTTTTTAAAGAAAGGTAGTTTCTAAAATTATAAGCTTAAGCAATGATAAAAGTATTTGTTAATAATAAACAAGTTGATACAGTCTCTGATAGTAAAGTTGCTGTTACTGTTCAATCTAATGATTTAACGAAGCCTGATATGGTCCAGAGTAGCTATACTAATATGCTGCGACTACCAGGTACCAATAGGAACAATTCAATTTTAGAGAATTCTAATTTGGTAACAAGTATTGCAGAGTCACCCTATAGGTTGTTAAAAGTTGAGGTGTTACATGATGGAATAGAACTACTGCCCTCTGCTATAGGCCTTCTTGACTCTTTCGAAGAGGACTATAATCTGCAGGTATTCTCAGGGGCGGTAAACTTCTTCGAAAAGTTAGGGGATAAGTCAATACGAGATCTGAACTTAGCACGATTCAACCACGTCCGCGACCTGGATAATGTAGCAACTAGAGGGAACCCATACCGAAACCATACTCACGGCTATATCTATGATCTGCATTATAGGGGGTTCTCTTTCAATAGAGGGAACTTAAACCCGATGCACCTGTACCCTTCGGTGTTTGTCCGTGCTATATACGCTCAGATGATGGAAGAAGCGGGGGTGAAGTGGAGCTTTGAGAACGATACCTTTAACCGGCTGTTACTTCCTTTCACCAATGGCATCCCTGTTCATAACCAGCAGTGGGTAGAAGAAAGGCAGTATAACTACTTTCTAACAGGCACCCTCACGCCCAGTATTCCGAAGCATTACGGAGAAGTGGAGATTACTCTCACCGTAAATGTAACGAAGCTGAAATCATCCAAAGTCAGTGCGCCTGCTTTTCTTCTGGTGGCGTTGAGAGACAGTGATAACTTTAACTTACAGCCGCCTGTACGTTTAGATATCTCCGCAGTAGGCCAGCAGGAAGCAAAAGGAACTATTAAAGTAAGTTCTATCTATAATTTGAATAGCATCTCTTTTGTGGTGCAGCGCGAGAACCTGGTAGCACAGAATGGCTTTTCAGATGCTGCTTGGTTCTCCTCTGCTGAAATTAAGGCCAGCTACAAAGACGAAGCCTACTACAAGTCCGACTGGAGTATTGCCGATAACTTACCGGATATTAAGCAAAAGGACTTCTTTAAGATGGTGAACTCGTTGTTTGGATTGATGCCCAACTATGATGTATTTAGTGATATGATGATGCTCGTGCCCATGACCCAACTGGAGACCAATAAAGCTAATGCATTGGATTGGAGTAAGAAGCTAGTGTATCCTGCTGGCAAGCAGCCTGGAATTAGTTATAGGTTTGGGAAATTTGCTCAGAAGAACTGGTTTAGATACAAAAGCGGCAGCGATGCGGATTCTTTTTTGCCAGTAGATAACAACACATTAGATTATGAAGTAACTGTCCTAGAGTTACCCGTTGCCGCCTCAGGGCAACAGCAGGGGTACGTGGATATTACCACTCTGGAAGAAGAACGAAAGGTGTTAAGTGGGTACAAGCATGTCGTAGCGAACGTGCAAGGGTTAAGCGGCCTGCAATCCCAGACAGGAGACGTAGCTTATGTGCAGGATGCTGCTTCTGGAAACAACTATACCCGCAACGAATCGCAGTACATCTTGAAGGGAGGAGCAGTATATCGACAGTCCCTGGGGAATTGGTATTATATAGATCAAGAGATAACCTATAAACCCGTAAAGACAGAGCCCCGCCTCACGCTGCACCAGCCGAACGTGTACCAGGGTGTAACCTTAAGAGAAAAAAATGAAACACCCGGCAGAAGCATCGCTATGGCAGTGAGTACCTTTGAAGGCTTAGACTTTACCTCATTGTTAAAGACGTATTATGGCATCCTGAAGGATATCCTTTATCGTTGCAAAGGACTAACGCCCTACTTCTTACTGGCAGCCCATGAAGTGCAGAACTACGATTGCTCTGTTCCAATCTGGTTAGATCAGTATCAGTCTTACTTCTACCTGAACTCTATTAATGAGTACACTGGAGAGGGCCCAACAGAGTGCCAGTTATGGAGGTTGTAATTCATTATCAACAACCTGTTGATAATGAATTACCTATTTTTTCGTTTCTTCTGCCTCAACAGCATCATTACATATCATTCTGATATAACCGGCAAAGCTTACACCTTTCTTCTTTGCAAGTGCTTTTAACTTCTCGTGTAGATCCTGTTCCATCTGAAAGTTTACAGTAATTTTCTTTTGCTCCTCTGCCATTTTAGTGGTGTTTTTATGTGTTATACGGCACAAATATAAAAGCAACAATCAAACCACAATTAAAAATATTGCAAAATAATTGTACTAATTAAAAACTAATTGCATATTGCTTGCGTTATACAATTAAAACACAATCAAAATAAATGTTTGGTGAGATAAATTGTTAAATCATATATAGTTTAAATCATGGAAAAGTTTTTACCTGTTTCAGTTGATAAGCCAACTGTATTTATTACCTCCCAGGGAGCTAACGGCACATTTGATGTAGAACCGTTTCTTAAAACGCTTGATAACGCTGGAGCTGAAGGCATGGCCATAGAGATAGACGATATCATGCAGGACCTGACCCATTTGTATATGGATCTTGAGCCAGGCTATACTAAAGCCAGTTCACTGCTATATACTCTAAGAATTTTAAGAAATGCCCTTCTCACCGGTGGAGGCTTTTTAGAAATTAAACAATAATAAGTAAAAGTTAATCTTTTGAGAACTTAAATTCATTGTATGCAACTAGGTATAATTGAACAAATGCAGCAACAAATTCAGCATCAGGAAGAGCTGATTAAAGAACTTGTCAAACGAGTGAATCGCTTAGAGAAAGGCCTCAGCGAATGGGTAAAGACAGGTGAGGCCTGCAAGTTAACAGGATTGCACAGAGATACACTCTACAACCTAAGAGCAGCGGATAAGGTGGCTTACAAGTTCGAGGGGAAGACAGTGCTTTACCTGAGAAGCAGCCTGCAGGAGTATAATGATACGAAACGACCAAGAAAAGTAAAAGCTTAAAATAACTATACCTTTATGAAAAACTCAACACAAACTCCATATGGTGGAAATCAAGAGTGGCAGCAAAGTTACGAGGCCCGAAGAGCTAACCTTTTCAAGCCTGTTGAACCAGGTTCAATGCAATATTATATAGCTCTTCAGGAAAGAGATCATATTTTCAATGTTCATCCTATTCTGAAGGTTCTGGAGATGCATGAGCCAGGTGTAATAATTAAGCAACTCGAAATTGCTCTTTCAGATTTATCAATGTATTATTTAAATGATGAAAGTGTACCGGCCAGCGCATCTCATACAGCATTGGTCTTAAAAAATTTGCGTGATGCCCTTATGACAGGGATGGGTTACTTCAGCCTTGATCCTTACTTCGAAGAGTTTAAAAATAAAGAAGGTGAGTTTGCCGGAAACGCAGCATAAGCAACATTTATTTATATGCAGAAGGTAGTAATCATTCCAGAAGTAGAGTGGGAGCAGTACCAGCAGAAGCTGATCGATTTAGAGAAGAGGCTGCAGCTGCTTGAAAACGGTCTTACAGAATATGTTGGTACAAATGAAGCTTGTCGAATTACTGGAATAGGTAGAAACGCACTTTATAATGCTAGGATAGAAAATAAAATCGAGTGCAAATATGAAGGGCGTAAAGTCTGTTATTTACGCTCATCACTACTAGCCTACAATGAATCTAAGCGTCCCAGGAAAGGAAATTAGTCTATGGCAGAGGTACCAGATATGAAGGAGTTTCTCCAGTTAAAGGAGCTATTCCAGCAACAGGTTACCTGCTACTTGTTTGTAAATTGTTTGCAATAAAAAAAGCACTTACAAGTTTTACCCTATAAGTGCTTCATTATCAGTGGAGAATATCGGAGTCGAACCGATGACCTCTTGCATGCCATGCAAGCGCTCTAGCCAGCTGAGCTAATCCCCCGTTTGAGTGGCACAAAATTAAAACATTTTTCTGTTTAACCAAATCTGAACTACAGATTCTGTAAATAAAAAAGGCGGGACTTAAGCCCCGCCTTTTTGTAAGATAGTTGTACTTCTTATTAGTTGAAGATATAACGAAGGCCTAACTGTGCATACCAAGTAGTAGCAGTAGTAGTTACATCTCTGAATGGAGAGGTAGGTAATACAGTTTCTCCATTTTCTGTAATAGTTCGCATTGTAAAGCTTCTTACACCTGTAGTAGCGTTATAAGAACTGTTCAATAAGGTTTGTCCGTTGTTGAATGTTTGACGAATACCCCATCCTGAATTAATTAAGTTTCCAATGTTCATAATGTCTGCACTTAACTGTATTGTATTGCGCTTACCTCCAACATTCATAAATAAATCTTGAAGCACTCTAACATCAAAGCGATTTAACCAAGGCATTAAAGCTCCATTACGTTCTGCATATTGGCCACGTCTAGTGCTTAGATATGAGTCATTGTTTATAAAGTTATCAAAAGCTTGGCGTTGTTGCTCAGCTGTAAAAATTACATTGCCGTTGCTAACAATATCAACAAAATTAAGATTAGCAGAATTATTTGGGATATACAGAAGGTCAGCATTTATACCATCATTGTTAAAGTCGTTCTGATAAGTATATGAGAAGCGTCCTTGATGAGAGCCATTATAGAATACTGAAACAGTTGTGGCTAGGTGATTAAAGTATGTTTTGCGGTAAGAGAGGCTTGCCACAATGTTATGAGGAATGGCATACTGTGAAGGGTAAAGGTTTTGCTCATTAGGACCATTCACAGCAGGGCTACCAAGCCAAGCAGACGAAGCGTTAGAACCTGGATTACCAGAAACCTCTTTAGCCGCTGTATATGTATAGTACAATGATCCATACAAACCTCTACGTGCAGGGAGAGACAAACCTACTGTACCGCTGAAAGAATATCCTTTCTCGTTTGTGTTAGTTAACACAACAGCTGTATTTGCTGCAACTGCAGTATTGTATCTTGTTGTATTAGATCCTCCAGGATAGAATTGACGATGATCATTTTCTTCATCACCTCCATAATTCATAAGGGTATTTGTTTGTAACCTATTAGCGCCAAACTGATATGCTGCATTAATGTCTGCTGTATATAATAGATCAGTTGTAGCAACTAAAGGTGTGCCAGGAATAGTATAGTCTGCTCCCAAACTTGTTCTCCATACTTTAGGCATTTTAAACTCACGGTCTACTAAAGCAAAGCTCGTTGGCACTCCGGCATTAGGGTTTTTGATAAACACATTGGATGCACTCGCTGGAGTGTTGTTTAACCAGTAGTAAGGATCTGGATTAAACCGAATATCGCCTATCCAGCCCGCTACTGAAGCATAGCTATTCGGTTCAACATTGTTTTGAATTACACCAGAGTTAGATGGCATGTTAGTCAACCATACAAAAGGCACACGGCCAGCAAATAAACCAGTACCACCACGAAGTTGTAGAGATCCATCGCCAAGAGCATCAAAATTGAAACCAATTCTTGGAGATAACATTACTCTTGTTTTTGGCCATGACCCTGTAGTATATTGTTTAGGGTTGCCATAAACATCAGATAATACTAGATTGTCTATAGAGGTGTTAGCTGTCAGATCGTTGATATAAACCGGCATATCAGCTCGTAAACCTAATGTAAGGTCTAATCTATTTGATACAGCATATTTGTCTTGAACATATAATCCTGCTGTTCCCAAGACAATTGGAGCGTAAGGGTCTTGGCCTTCATAAGGGTAAGTAAGACCAAACATAATTGGAGCTACTTCATTAGCTGTTCCAGTAGTCAAGAAATCCGCAACAGAAGCATAGCGGTAATAAGAGGTACCTAAACGAATATATTGGTTGCCAAACTTTTGTGATTCGTAACTAGCTCCTGCAGTAAGTGTATGCTTACCAGCTAAGTAAGTAAGGTTGTTAATAAAGCTATAGTTGTTATTAAGAACATCATTGCCATAAGTAAAGAGTTCATAACCAAATGTCATATAGTTTGTGCCTGTTGCACTGCCATCCCAAATATCCACCATAGGAAAAATCTCACTTGGTGATGTCCTTGTGTCTTGGATACGGCTATATGTTGCTAAGAACTGATTTGATAGGCGAGAAGAAAACGTGCTATTTAATTCTGCAGACGCTGAACGAACAATGTTTTCAGTAAAATACATTGTGTTTTCAAATGCGATAGATTGATCGCTAACACGGTTTACAGTAGAGCGAGGGCTTGGGCCGGAACTACCGTTTACTAACGATCCTGACTCACCTTTAACTTGATTATAACGAACTGCTAACTTATGTCTATCATTTATATTCCAGTCAATTCTAGCTAATAAGTTTGTACTCGTTCTACCGTTGTCATTTGCATAATTCTCATATGCTCCAGGATCATATCCCCAAACATTTATTAAATGGTTACGAACTGCCTCCAGATCCGCTCTTGATGTTCTTGCAATATTTTGTTCTGGATTAGCAACACCATTATCTGAAGCCCTCCAAAGGTTAACTGCATTTGGGTTGGTGCCCTTTTCGTTAACATGCTCAGCATTAACAAAGAAAAATAACTTATTTTTAATGATTGGGCCACCTAGGCGGAATCCATAGGTGTTGCTTGATGTTGCATCTCCTCTTTCAAGCTCAAGATCATTTATTTTTAAGCCATTGTACTTTTGGTTTCTGTAAAAAGTGTAAGCTGAGCCTGAAAATGAATTGCTACCACTACGAGTTACAGCATTAATGCCAGCGCCAGTAAATCCACTCTGACGAACATCATATGGAGCAATATTTACTTGTACTTGTTCAATTGCATCAAGCGAAATTGGCTGAGAGTTTCCACCCGGAAGTGGGTTGGTATTTAAGCCAAACCCATTATTGAAGTTTGCTCCATCAATTTGCACGTTGTTAAAACGACCGTCACGACCAGCAAAGCCATTGCCATTCGCTTGTGGTGTAAGGCGTGTAAAGTCTGTAAGGCTTCTTGTTATAGTAGGTAATGTGTTAATTTGTTCTGTTGATACGTTAGTTGCAGCTCCTGTTCTTTGAGCATTAAATACTGCACTCTGATCTGCTGTAACTACTACTTCCTGTAGCTGACTGCCTGCATCTGATATAACAGCATCAAGGTTATATGGCCTACCTAACTGTAAATTAATATCAGTATATCTTTGAGATTGGAAGCCTATATAGCTTACTTCTACTAAGTAAGGACCACCCACTCGCATATTTTGAATGTTAAATCGGCCTTCTGAATTAGTAGCAGTGCCATACGTAGTTCCAGAAGGTTGATGAGTAGCCCTAACTGTTGCCCCAATTAGAGCTTCTCCATTAGTACTTCTTACAGACCCGCTCAAACTACTCGTTGTTACTTGTGCATTTACTCCTGCCAAGCAAAACAACATGAGAAGTGTTGTCAGTAAATAATTCTTCATAAAATTTTTAGATAGGTTAGGTGTGATTTTTTGCCCCGAACTGTAAAGAACTGGAAGTACTGCGGCTGGGGTAACACGCACAGTACTAGTAAAGTTTTTCATCATGGGTATGATTGATTTTTGTGCAAAAGTAATTCACCCTAAGCACATTCTCCTAATTCCAATGTTAAAAAAATATTAAAAAAAATCTTTTGCCTGAATATACTGTATTTGTTGAATAAATCAAAAATCGAAAATATGCCCGTATAATTGTGTAGGGGTGATAATTGTGTATATTGTTTATTATTAAAATAACAAAATATTAGGTGTTGTCACTGTGAATTGTGAAATGACCTTTATAGTTATGTTTATAAGATTACCAATATATAATAATATCTTGTTTAGTGGTTTTGGGTTGTTTAAGGTGGATTTTTTATTGTGTTGTGAAAATTAAAGGCTCTTTTACTGAACAACACTAGTTGGTTAACCAGGTGCTTTGGGTGCTTCTATAATAGGTATGCATTCGGCTTACAAAACCAAAAGCATACCTAATATAGAAGCATATAGCAAGTGTTAATTGTTTTAAGGAATGCTATAACTATAGTATTATTTCATGAAATAAGCCTGAAGGAAACGGATAAATGTCGATCAGGCTCCTCCGCTTTCAAGGCTTTTGCTGATTATTCTGATTTAGAAAGTATATTTTTAAAATAATGAGGGCGCACAGCCTTTATAAAAATCTTCTGATAGTGATTTGAAAAGAAATTATTCTCAATAACGCCTAATGTAGTAGAGGCATGTATGAATTTAATTTCCTCGTCACTAATAACCTCGGTTATCATACCCACATGGGTTACTTGCCTGCTGTTAGCCGATGCTCCAAAAAATACAAGGTCACCTTCTTGTAAATCTTTTACTCTTATGTTTTTGCCAAACGTACTTTGTTCTTCAGAGGTACGTGGTAATTGCACGTCTATACTCTGAAATGAAGTACATAACAAGCCGGAGCAGTCCATGCCCACCCTGGTTGTACCGCCCCATTTGTAGGGAGTTCCTGTATAAGATCGTGCAGTTTTAATCACTGTAGCAATATCTTTGTCAACGTTGCGTGGAGTAGTGGACCGACGGCGACTTTTTCTGTCTTTTGATGCAATTTTACTTTCTTTGCTTCCTCCTTTGCCACCTATCCTGCGCGCTTTTCTATCCTGGCGCTTTTGTTCAGCAATTTCGCGGGCAGACCTGTAAGGCTCGCCTTTCTTGCTGAATATAGGTTGAGAAGATTGGCAGGAGGCCATCAATAAAATCAGAAAAATGAAAAGGCTGGCAGTAGAAGCAAAAGTTTTCACAGTAGTCGCTAAATAATATGGTAGAACATATAGTGAACTAAAGTATAGATTAGATATATATTAAAAAAATTGAATTTTAAGAAAATATTGTTAATGGGTTGGTTTATATAACTATCTATATATGTGCATACTGTACTGCTTTTGAGAAGCTTTTATTTAAGCCTATAACTTGTTCTGGAACAGGTAATGGGCTGGACATTCAAAAATAAATTGGAACAAGCAGCTTAGTATATGAGTAGCTATGGTAACTAACCCGGCGATATGTGCGGAATAACTGGTGTTTATGCATTTACTGAAAAAGGTAAAGAAGCCTTTGCTGACCTGGAGAAGTCTACTGTGCAATTAAGGCACCGGGGGCCTGATGCCAGTAACGCTTTTGTGATGGACAAAATTAGCTTTGGAGTTAACAGGTTATCTGTTATAGCTCCAGGCAAAGAGGCAAATCAGCCCCTAACGGATGAAAAAAGACGCTACTGGATCATTTACAATGGAGAAGTCTTCAATTATAAGCAAATCAGAGAGAAGCTTCGAGAGAAGGGAGTAGTTTTTACATCAGACTCCGACACAGAGGTTGTATTGCGTCTTTATATGGATGAGGGGCAGGAGTGCTTAAAAAAGCTCAGCGGCTTTTTTTCTTTTGCCATTTACGATGCTTTAGAAGAAAGTTTATTTATAGCCCGTGATCGTTTTGGGGAAAAGCCGCTGCTGTACTATAAAGATACCGATAAGTTTATTTTTGGTTCGGAGCTAGGAGCACTGCTTATGTTTGATGTTCCACGTGAACTTGACTATACATCTTTGTACCAGTATCTGCAGCTAACTTATATACCTGCACCTGCCAGTATAATAAAAGGAGTAAAAAAGCTGCTGCCAGGGCACTCTCTTTATGTAAGAGGAAACAAAGTAACTGAACATGCCTGGTATCGATTGCCGTTCGATCAGGAAAAGATCAGCCAAAATAAACTTACTTATAAGCAGGGGCAGGCAAAACTAAGAGATGTATTAGAAAGGGCAGTAAGAGAAAGACTAACTGCTGATGTGCCAGTCGGAGCTTTTTTAAGTGGCGGAATAGATTCATCTGTTATGGTAGGCCTGGCATCCGGAATATCACCAGGCATAAAAACTTTCTCGCTGGGGTTTAAGGATAACTCATTTTTTGATGAAACGAAGTATGCCAGGTTAGTTGCCAAGAAATTCAGGACAAACCACACAGAATTGCATTTGTCATTGCAGGACTTGTATGGCTGCTTTAAGGAGGTATTGCAGCGCTTTAGTGAACCTTTTGCCGATTCCTCGGCTTTGGCTGTGTATGCTTTAAGTAAGCATGCTGCAACTGATGTAAAAGTTATTTTGTCAGGAGACGGAGCGGATGAACTTTTTGCCGGCTATAATAAGCACAGAGCAGAATACAAGCTGTTACACAGGGGTTTAGCAGAAATAACTGTAAAAGGTTTAGCGCCTCTTTGGAAGATGTTGCCGCAATCGCGCAACTCTTTTTGGGCAAACAAAGTAAGACAGTTCCAACGATTTGCAGCTGGAGCTCAATTGTCAGAAAAAGATCGTTACTGGTTATGGGCAAGCTGGCAGAATGAAACGGAAGCCTTGCATGTATGCAGTGCGCAGACAAGAGAAAATATCAACAGAAGGTTGTATAGCGCCAGAAAAAGTAGATTGCTGAATTGCCTGCATGCCGAAAGATTTGATCTGAACAATGTTTTATGTGCAGACTGGCAGCTTGTTTTAGGAAATGATATGCTACCCAAAATCGATTTAATGGGTATGGCAAACGGAGTAGAGATCAGGAGCCCATTCTTGGATCATCGGGTAGTTAAATTTGCCTTTTCACTACCAGTTTCTGCTAAAATTGACGCGACATATCAGAAAAAAATTCTTAGAGATACTTTTAAGGACCTGATACCTGCGGAGCTGCAGAACCGTTCTAAAAAAGGGTTCGAAGTGCCGTTACTTGCATTGCTGAAACAGGAAGCCGGAAATGAGATCAGCTATTTGCTTTCAGATGAGTACCTCCGCTGGCAAGGCATATTCGATGCCAAAGAGGTGAGAAAGCTGGTAGAATCGCTTTCAATTCGTAGCCCGCATGACGCACCTTCCAAGCTATGGAGTTTGTTGGTTTTTCAGTCGTGGTGGAGCAGGTGGATGCAGTAAAAATATTATTAAATAACTTTTTTTATATATATCTTGATAATTCAAATATTAACTCTATATTTGATATCTGGTAAAGTAGTATAACACACTAGAAATAAGTATTTTAATTAAATAACAACCAGTCATTTTATGAAAATAGCTGTAGTAGGCACGGGTTATGTAGGCTTGGTAACAGGCACCTGTTTTGCCGAGGTGGGTATAGATGTAACCTGCATCGACATTGATAAGCGCAAGATCGAGAATTTAAAGCAAGGCATCCTTCCGATCTACGAGCCGGGCCTGGAAGAGATGGTGCTGCGCAACACGCAGAAAGAGCGCCTCTCTTTCTCCACCGACATAGCCACGAGCGTGCAGGGCTGCGATGTGGCCTTTATCGCCGTGGGCACCCCTCCCGGCGAAGACGGCAGCGCCGACCTGAAGTACGTGCTGGCCGTTGCCCGCAGCATCGGCCAGAACATCAACGACTACACGGTGGTGGTGACCAAGAGCACCGTGCCCGTGGGCACGGCCAGGAAGGTGCAGCAGGCGATCGAAGAGGAACTGGAACTGCGCGGGGTGAACATCCCCTTCGACGTGGCCTCCAACCCGGAGTTCCTCAAAGAGGGGGCAGCCATCGACGACTTCCTCAAGCCTGACCGCATCGTGGTGGGGGTATCCTCCGAGCGGGCCGAAGAGGTGATGACTAAGCTCTACAAGCCCTTCCTGATGAACGGCCACCCGCTCATTTTCATGGACGTGCCTTCGGCTGAGATGACCAAGTACGCAGCCAACGCCATGCTGGCCACCAAGATCAGCTTCATGAACGACATCGCCAACCTCTGCGAGGTGATGGGCGCCGACGTGAACATGGTGCGCAAGGGCATCGGCTCCGACGCCCGCATCGGCAACAAGTTCATCTACCCGGGCATCGGCTACGGCGGCTCGTGCTTTCCCAAAGACGTGAAGGCGCTCATCAGGACGGCCTCCGAGAACGGCTACGAGATGCAGGTGCTCAAGGCGGTGGAGAGCGTGAACGAGAACCAGAAGTCGGTGCTCTACAACAAGATATACAAGCACTTCGACGGCGAACTGGCCGGCAAAACCTTCGCCGTGTGGGGGCTTTCGTTCAAACCCAAGACGGACGACATGCGGGAGGCTCCTTCGCTGGTGATCATTCAGAAGCTGCTGGAGCAGGGAGCCAAGGTGCGAGCCTACGACCCGGTGGCCATGAAGGAGGCAGAGCACACCCTGAAAGACAGCATCTACTACGGCAAGGACGAGTATGAGGCGCTCATAGACGCCGATGCCCTGCTGCTGGTGACCGAGTGGCCGGAGTTCCGGTCTCCCAACTTCAACGTGGTGGGCAAACTGATGAAGGGCCAGGTGATCTTCGACGGCCGCAACATCTACGACGCAGCGGAGTTGCGCGAGAAGGGCTTTAGCTACTACGGCATAGGCATTAAGCAAGGTGTACAACAAGAAAACGCAGCAGTATAAAGTATTATGGCGAAGAAACGTGTATTGATTACAGGCGGTGCAGGCTTTTTAGGCTCTCACCTGTGTGATAGATTCATAAAAGAAGGCTACCATGTTATTGCCATGGATAACCTTATAACCGGGAATATAGAAAACATTGAGCATCTGTTTAAGCTGCCTCAGTTTGAGTTCTATCACCATGATGTATCCAAATTTGTGCATGTGCCTGGTGAACTAGACTATATTTTGCATTTTGCTTCTCCGGCAAGCCCTATCGATTACCTGAAGATTCCTATCCAGACACTAAAAGTAGGCTCTTTAGGTACGCATAACTTGCTGGGATTAGCTAAAGCCAAAGGAGCCCGCATGCTGATCGCTTCTACTTCGGAAGTTTACGGCGATCCAGAGGTGCATCCGCAGCAGGAAGATTATTGGGGAAATGTAAACCCGGTAGGTCCAAGAGGCTGCTACGATGAAGCCAAGCGTTTTCAGGAGGCCATGACAATGGCTTACCATATGCACCATGGCCTGGAAACCAGAATTGTGCGTATTTTCAATACCTATGGTCCTCGTATGCGTCTGGATGATGGCCGCGTGTTGCCGGCTTTCCTGAGCCAGGCACTTAGAGGTGAACCGCTAAGCATATTCGGCGATGGCAGCCAGACCCGCTCATTCTGCTATGTAGATGATCTGATAGAAGGTATTTATCGCCTCTTGTTAAGCGATTATGCCATGCCTGTTAATATTGGTAATCCTTCAGAAATAACAATTAAAGAGTTTGCTGAAGAAATTTGCAAGCTTACAGGTGTGGAGCTGAAGGTGGAATATCAGCCGCTGCCTAAGGACGATCCGCAGAAACGCCAACCAAACATTACAAAAGCAAAAGAGATATTAGGTTGGGAGCCCAAAGTTGACAGAGCTGAAGGCTTGCGAAAAACATTGGAATATTTCAAAGAGAAAGTGGCTATGCCAGAAGAGGTTTAAGCCAGTATATACAAAATAATTCAGAAACGGCGGTTGGAGGTAAAGTCTTTAGCCGCCGTTTTTATTTGCATCAGTTAAGTAAGACGGATCGGAGCCGCTGTCCGGCTTTCCCATCAAACTTATACAGCCAGTCTTCTTCAAACTTTTTCTTGTTAGGCAGCTGCTCTTGGTGAAGTTGATCTATTTTTGGCAGTACATGATGCAGTTCGTCCAGGTGGTAAACCGGATAAGCAACACCATAATCCACAAAAGATTTAGACACAAGTAACCTGCCTGCCGGATGGTTTTCTAATGTAAGGACTGTGGTAAAAGGGAGAGAGGCTAAAGGAAGCAGGTAAGTGGAGGTAAAACCTATAATCAGTTGTGTATTGGGCAGGATGTGCTGCAATTCAGAATCAGAAATAATTTGAGCTATACCTTTGTGGTTCCAATACTGCCAGGTATCTGTTGGTTGCCTGGGGTGTGGCTTTATATAAAGCTTATACCCATACTTTTGGCAGATGCTTATAAACCGATATTGAAAATCTTTATAGTTCTCTTCATTCCAGCCATATATTCCCACAGTAGCCAACCCCTGGTCTATAAAGATCATATTCCTTTTCTGGTCTGTGCTCTTATACTTTAATCCGTGGAGGTAGTCAAAGGTTGGTATGCCGATGAAATCCACAGTTGTTTCTTCTGAAATGTTATTGGCAAATTGATGGTACTCGAACGTTTTTTTACTAATAGCAATATAAGCAGTAGGATTTTTGTACATAAATGAGCTTACCTGCAAGGCTTTGGCAGAAATAGAAGAATTA
This sequence comes from Pontibacter sp. SGAir0037, assembly GCF_005491705.1. Taxonomy (NCBI): domain Bacteria; kingdom Pseudomonadati; phylum Bacteroidota; class Cytophagia; order Cytophagales; family Hymenobacteraceae; genus Pontibacter; species Pontibacter sp. SGAir0037. The sequence continues at coordinate 5,223,086 of NZ_CP028092.1, forward strand.
CACTGCTTTTGTAACTTTTTGATGCTTTTTATTAAAAATAGTCGGGCTTTGGCTCTGGGAAGGAATTGTATTAACTTTTTCATATTTCTCCTTAAGCTAGAATCTTTGTGTGCAGGAGTAAGGTACTGCTGTAGCCTGACATTAATGTTAATATCACGGATGCCATGATCGATAATATAACTCCTGATACCAGCTATTTTACAAGCAGTATTTAAAAGTATATGAAATTTAGAGGCTATATAATGAAATAAAACTTTTGTAGGTTTTACCTTGTCCAGTAAATCAAACACATCTCTATAGTCTCCCCAGTAAACGGCTTTTCCATAGGATAGGTAATGTTGATTGGTTTCTTCCTGAGGAGAGACAAATTCGGCAAAAAAGAAGTTGAAGTCATTTTTACAGGCCTCGAAATAAGTTAAGAAGTCATGCCTGTTGTAGTTGTATACAATTAAAATATTTGCTTTTTCCTGCGCCATTGATCAAATGTGCTTAGCTAATAAAATGTTTCGGAGCCTTTCTCCGGATCTACCGTCAAACTTGTACAGCCAATCTTCTTCGAATTTCTTTTTGTTCGGCAGCTGTGCCTGGTGTAGCTCTTTAATATTTGCAAGAGCCGCTTCAAGATCTTCTGGTTTATAAACAGGATGAGCCACTCCTGCATCTACAAAAGGTCTGGAAACCAGGAAATCTCCTGCCGGATGATTTTCAAAAGTTAGAATTGTTGTGTGTTCGAATGCGGCAAACGGCATTAAGTAAGTAGAGTAAAACCCAAGCACAACGGGTATGGAGGCAGCCTTCGCAGCTACATCATCATCACGCAGAAGAATACATTGTCCTTTTTTCTCGGCCGCTAACCAGGGCTTAACCTGTTGTAACGGGTGAGGCTTCACGTAAAGTTTAAGCTGTTGCTGCTCACATATAGTAATAAGATGCTGCATAAACTGTTGCTTATAGCCCTTGTTCCACCTAAACAAGCCTTGTTCTGCTAAAGGCTGATCTACCAGTAAAATAGCTTTCTCTGTTTCAGCAGATAATACTCCTGCTAAATGGTCGAAATAGGGTACACCTATAAAAGTAACCTTCTGGTCAGGAGGAAGCGCGTCGAATTTTTGGCGTACTTTAAAAACGTTTGCACTGAACGAAATGTACGATTCTGCTAACCGCCTGCGTGAGTTTAAGCTTCTGAAAGCAGCAAGGGGAAGTGTCTTTCTTTTTGTTGTGATAAAATCTTTCAGATAGGCTGCGTTTTCAGGAGAAAGCGCTCGGATCGTTTTATGCAGAAACAGCTTGCTTTTTATCCTGGAGTAAAGCTGTGTAATTTTCTTTGCCATAGAGGCTATTCTCTGCAAAGCGGGGACAGGTGGATGGTAAGAAACTGCAGGATTAAAGGCTATACCATAATCAGCCAACATACCATGTTCCAGGTGGAAGGTGGGTATTGTAAGTTCCTGGCAGGCGAGGTTTAAGGCTACCTGAAAATAAGTGTCGATATAAAGGAAAACTACTTTAGCCGGCCTTTCTTTCAAGAGCAGATCATGCGCATGCGTGTAGTCTTTCCAGTAGATACTATTGCCAAATGTTCTGTAATAGTTGCTCTTTTCTTCGGTTCCGGAGGAAAAGTGCAGGAATTTAAAATGTATATCGCCTTTGCACAACTTTAAAAGAGCAACATAGTCTTCTCTGTTGTAATCTCCTACAAATAATACAGTGGGTGCCTTAGGCTTAGAAATAGACATGCTATATTTGTAATAAGCTGCTCACACAAAGAAAGCCAATGACTAATATTCTTGTTGTTGTTCCGGTTATTGCCCGTGAAGGTGTCACTTCATTAGTTATTCCACAGATCAACGAACTGGCTAAAAGAGGTTTTTCTGTGACACTTGCTGTTCTTTCGCGTATAAAATTAGAAAATAATGCATCAAGTCTGACAAGAGTTAAGGTGTATGAGCTTAAAAGTTCAGAAAGTTACCTTTCAGCTAAAGCCGTACTAACCGCTGCTCTTCTTGCAAAAAGTCTTGGAACTATCGTAAAGAAAGAGCACATCAGTGTGGTTATTGCACATACACCTTATGCGCACTTCCTGGCAAGACTAGTAAAGCTTACAGTGAAACCGCCCTTAACACTTAAACTTGTACAATACTTTCATTTTCCACAATTTCTGCAATTTCCCAATAATACGATGCGCAGGAAATTGTTTCATGCTTTTATGGGGCGGCTGGCACTAAAGCTGGATGATGTGCACATTTCGGTTTCGAAGCAAGTAAAGTCTGATATTGAGGAAAATCTGATAAAGCTAAAGGAGCATCATGTACTCTATAATACACTTCCTCCAGATAAAAATGAAACTATTGTAGCCCGGGAGCAGCTAAGAGAGTGGTGGAAGAATGCTGATAGCTTTAAAGTTTTACTTCCAGGCCGACTGGATTACAACAAGGGGCAGCTCTTTTTTCTGGAAGTTTTTAAGGAGTTTGTGGGCGCAGAGAATTTACAAGCGGATCAGGTTGAGTTATTGGTTGTGGGAGAGGGGCTGATACAGCAAGAGCTATACGATAGCATAAAGCAGCTTAACCTAGACAAATACATAGTGCTGTCTGGTGCTTTGCCTTATCAAGACGTTGGCTGCCTGATGCATAAAGCCGATGTGGTGGTGGTGCCTTCGGAGTTGGAGGGGATGCCAATGGTGGTGTTAGAGGCGCTGCGGGTAAAATCTGTTGTGTTGGCGTCTGATATTGGCGGCATTAATGAAGTAATAGCAAATGGTGTCACAGGCTTTCTTTTTAGGAAGAGAAACAAAAGCGATTGCCTGCAAAAATTGAATTATATCTATAAGAACAGAACAAAAGAATTGGTCGATAAAGCGAAAATAGACGAGGAATTTCAAACCAGGCTTTCATTTGAACACCATATACAGCAACTTATAGCCTTGGTAGTTACTAAGCCGTAAATGTATATGGTGCGACAGGTGCTGTTTATTTGCTACTGGGGAATAGAAGATGTATTAACAGCTTCTACTGTTTTGCCGTGGGTAAGAAAACTGGAGCAATTGCCGGCTATTCATCAGATTGTATTAACTACCATGGAGCGTGAGGGCTCGTGCAATGTACTTACCTCTGATAAAACAAAGCATGTGCCGCTTTACCCAAAGTTACTTGGCAGTCCTCTATTATCAAAAATAAGCGATTTTATAGATTTACCTTCACAGTTAATAAAGATCGCAAAAGACCATACAATAGATCTTATAATTGCCTATAGCTCTCCGGCAGGCGCTTTGGCGCATAAAGTGTGCATGCAAACCCATATTCCTTACCTTGTTGGCTCTTTCGAACCGCATGCTGATTATATGGTAGAATCAGGTGTTTGGAGTAAGTATGGCTTAAAGTATCTGTTCCAGAAGCGGTGGGAGCAGAAGCAGAAGCTCTCGGCCTCCGGACTAATGCCGGTTGCTGAAAGCTACAAATATAAGCTGTGGCAGGAAGAGGTTCCCCGTGAAAAAATTATGACAGTACCATGTGCTGTTGATCTGATGCTTTTTCAGTTTGATAAAACTGCGAGAATTGCTGTACGAGAACGCTTAGGTATAGCTCCTGAAGCAATAGTTGGCATTTATGTGGGTAAGTATGGGGGGCTCTACTACGAGCAGGAAGCTTTTCACATCTACCAAAAGTGTTTTCAGTTTTTTCCGGCTTTTTATTTAATCATTCTATCGCCGCAGGAGCCGACGGCTATTGCTCAGTTAATTAACAAGAATCGCCTGCCAGCAGAGAGGATATACACTGCCTATGTGCCTCATAAAGAAATTCCTGCATATCTCTCAGCCTCTGATGTTGCATTTGCAACCTTTAAACCGGGACTTTCCAAAATATATCTGTCGCCTGTAAAAATTGGCGAATACTGGGCAAATGGTTTACCTGTGCTGCTAACAGAAGGTGTCGGCGACGATAGTAATATCATAAAACGGGAGGGTGGTGGAGCTGTATATAATTTAGCTGAGGAAGATAGCCTGGATCGGGCGCTTCAGGAGATACAGCAAATGGTAGGGGATGCCACCCATCGTGAACGAATACCCTTGTTGGCGAAGCAGTACCGTTCTTTCGACAAAGTGACAAAGGCTTTGCAGTATTTTCTGGAGGCGCAAGAGCATAAAAAGCAATGAAGAAGGTTCTGATTGTAGCTCCCTATCCTCTTGGTTGTGCTCCCTCGCAACGCTTTCGTTTCGAGCAGTATTTGCCTGATATGGAGGCTGCTGGACTGGCTTATAAGTTTCAGCCGTTCTGGAGCAGGAAGGCCTGGCTTATGCTCTACCGGAAAGGGTATCTGGGGCAGAAATTGTTTTTTTTGCTGCTAGGTTTTACGAAAAGGCTATGGCTGCTAACTCAGTTGCCTGGTTTTTATTATGTGCTTATTCATCGTGAAGCCACTCCTGTTGGGCCGCCATGGTTTGAGTGGGTAGCAGCTAAACTATTCAGGAAAAAAGTTATTTTCGATTTTGATGATGCTATCTGGTTACCTTATACCTCAGCAGAAAATAAAGTTGCCTCTAGGTTAAAATGGTCTTCCAAAACTAATCAGCTATGCAAGTGGAGCTACAAAGTCAGTTGCGGGAACAGTTATTTGCAGGCTTATGCGCTTCAGGTTAACAGGCGATCGGTGGTCTTGCCAACTACCATCGATATGAATTACCACCGTAAACCAGAGCGGCAGAAGAATGCTAGAACGGTTATCGGCTGGACAGGCTCACACTCTACCCTTCCGTATTTAAATATGCTGGAGCCGGTGCTTCAGCGCTTAGAGCAAAATTATAAGTTCGACTTTGTTGTAATTGCTGACAAAGCACCTGTACTTGATTTAAAATCGCTGGTTTACCTGGTATGGCAAAAAGACACCGAAATTCAGGATCTTTCGAGGTTTGATATAGGTGTAATGCCTTTGCCTGACACAGAGTGGGCTAAGGGGAAGTGTGCTTTCAAAGCACTGCAATACATGGCGTTGGGTATACCGGCAGTGGTATCGGCGGTGGGAGAGAACCAAATTGCTGTGCCAAACGGAGTAGCAGGTTATACCTGTGCTACCTTGGAAGAATGGTATAGGGCATTAGAGAAGCTCCTGCTGCAGGAAACTCTACGTGCCCGGTTAGGAAAAGCGGGCCGGGAGTGGGTACAGGAAAACTATTCGAAACAAGTTTACCTGAATCATTTCCTCCGCCTGTTTTTTTGTTGAACAGGCGGAGGAAAAAGTTTAATCAGCTTCTTTTGTTTTTCTTCAGGTACTCCTTCGCTTCTTTATAGCCTGCAGACTTTTTATCCATGGCGTTCATCACAATAGTGTAGTAATGCTTCGCCTTGGCCGTATCTTTTTCCTGGCTGGAGATGCGGGCCAGGTTTAAGTATGAATTGAGAAAATAACCGGAATCACGTTCTCCGGTCATCTCAGCAAACATAATGGATCTTTGGTAGTATTCTTTTGCTTGTGCTAAATCCCGGTATTTGTGCTGGTTTATATAAGCTAAAATATAAGAAGCGTACCGTCCGCTAATAGGCTCATAGCCGGGCATCTGCTTCTGTAATTTGTTCAGGATGTCCATAGATACCTGTTCTGCCGCAGTAAAATGCCCCTGCACAAATAGCAGGCGGGCATAAAAGCGCTGAAAATAAGCATTATCGGGGTATTTGGTTGCTAAATCTCTCGATAGCACAAGAGCCTCTCCTAAATTGTTTTCTTCATTGGCCAAGATCTTCATCAGAAAAAATTTAGATTCCGGGCCGGTATAAAAGCCATTGTCGGCAACAAAACGCAATTGTTTTAAACCTAATCTTTTATCTCCGTCGGGGAAGAACATCAGCACCGGGCGCAGAAACTTGTAGTTTTCATGAATCCAGACGGCGTAGTAATTGAAAAGTGCTTCACCGAATAAAAATTCAGGACTTAAGCCATTCCCGGCTTTCGCTTTTTCGAGGTATTCCAGGGCACGCTTACTGGCTACAGTTGCTTTGCGCCAGTTGCTTCTTTCTGAGTGCAGCCTGCCTGTAAAACCATAGGCAGCCGATAAAAAGAAGGCAGCTTCAAAATTCTTACTATCTTTTTTATAAAGTTTCTCTGCTTTCTGGATTGTAGAGTCCATGTAAGCAAAGAAAAGATCATCGTATTGTAAGGTCTGGATATTGGTGGGTACAATTTTCCACCAGTTGCTCAAGCCAAGCAGGAAGTATGGTAGCGGATGCTCCGGGTACCGGCGTTTGATGGACTTAAACTGCTTCTCGGCAGTGGCATACTTAAAATTGTAGAGGTTGTCCAGTGCCCCCTCCAACTCATACTGCAGGTCCACATCGAGCAGAAGCATCCCCTTGATATTGCCTGCGCTGGGCATCACATCAATAGAATCCAGTGTGATGTGGCGCATGGCAGTTGTATCTATTTGTGCGTTTTGCTGCTGTGCCATTGATAAGAATGGTAAAGCAGCTAAAACTGCCATAAATAAAAACTTTTTCATGGATATTTTCAAGTTCGATGTTCTGATTAAATCGCTGCCTGTGGCTGCATCAGGGGCGATAAAAGTACAACAATTTTACTAAATTTGAATTCCACCAATGGAAAATAAACTTATGGAGCTTCTGGAGCAACTCTGCAAAATTCATGCGCCATCCGGTAACGAAAAGAAACTTTCCGAATACCTGCTTAACTATATCGAGTCTCATAAAGTTCAGTGGAAGACAATGCCCACCGTTGTTTACGGGGATGAATTCCAGGATTGTATTCTTTTAATATTTGGTAAACCTCGCACTGCTGTTTTTGCCCATATAGATTCAATTGGCTTTACGGTGCGCTATGGAAAGCAACTGGTAAGGATAGGCGGCCCTGAAATGGAAACAGGCTATAAATTAGTAGGTGCAGATGCGCAGGGTGAAATAGAGTGCACGTTGCACTACAATGAAGAAGAGCACGAACTGACGTATGAGTTCGATCGTGAAATAGAGCGCGGAACAGAGCTGGTTTTTAAATGCGATTTCAGGGAAACGGAAGAAACCGTGCAGTCGTGCTACCTCGATAACCGGCTGGGTGTTTGGAGTGCTTTGCAGGTTGCTGAAACGCTGGAAAATGGTATTATCGCTTTTGGCTGTTGGGAAGAGCATGGCGGTGGCTCTGTGGCTTATCTGGCTAAATATATTTATGAACAGTATGGTGTAAAGCAGGCTTTGATTTCTGATATCACCTGGGTAACAGAGGGGGTGCATGCCGGGCAGGGCGTTGTTATTTCTTTGCGCGACAGCCTTATTCCACGACGGTCGTATGTGCAGAAGATTGTGCAACTAGCAAAAGAAGCTGGTATTGCTTATCAGCTGGAGGTGGAAGGTTCGGGTGGCAGCGATGCCAAAGAACTGCAACACAGTGCCTACCCCTGGGATTGGTGCTTTGTAGGTGCCCCCGAAGATCATGTGCATAGCCCCAATGAGATTGTGCATAAGAAGGATATAGAGAGCATGGTAGCCTTGTATAAAGTGCTGATGGAGAAGCTCTAGTTATATGTTAAGGTAAATCTGATATTTTAACCCTTTGTTTCTGCCTGTGTTCTCTTTTGAATATCTCAGATAACACAACATGTTTTAAAGAAGTATATATTACTTTATTGATAAAAAAGAGGCTGGCAATGTATGCTGGCCTTTTTTATTGTACAATCTCTGTTTGCAATAGATACCTTTGAAACAGGTAAAGAGTCAGTGTTTTAACTTATAAGTGGTGGCTCACTTAACTATTTGCTAAAACACTTGGAATTCTCATTTGAATGCTCTTTCTTTAATAGCAATATACTAATATTACTCAACTTTAACCTTCTTTAATGGAAACAATTCTCTATGCGATTCCTGCTTTTGGAGTAGCTGCTCTCCTGTACACTTTTGTAAGGTCGGCTTGGGTAACAAAGCAACCTACCGGTGATGCCCGCATGAGTACTATAGCGAAATATATTGCTGATGGCGCTATGGCATTTCTGAAGGCGGAGTATAAGGTGTTATTCTACTTTGTTATAATTGCCTGTATCTTTTTAGGTTACCTCGGCTATACTGGTGAGCGGTCTCACTGGACAATTGTAATAGCCTTCGTTATAGGCGCATTTTTCTCTGCCTTAGCCGGTTTTATCGGAATGCGCATTGCTACCAAAGCCAATGTGCGTACTGCTGAGGCAGCCCGTACCAGCCTTTCAAAAGCGCTAAATGTTTCCTTTGTGGGAGGCTCAGTAATGGGAATGGGGGTAGCAGGTTTGGCCGTTTTAGGTTTAGGCTCTCTCTTCATAGTACTGTACTACTACTTTGTGCAGCAAACCGGAGCCGATGTAAACGGGCTGGAAATGGAGCGGGCCCTGGAGGTGCTCACCGGTTTCTCGCTCGGTGCGGAAAGTATAGCCTTGTTTGCGCGTGTAGGTGGCGGCATTTATACGAAAGCAGCCGATGTGGGTGCCGACCTGGTGGGTAAGGTAGAGGCCGGTATTCCGGAGGACGATCCGCGTAACCCTGCTACTATTGCCGATAACGTAGGAGATAATGTAGGCGATGTGGCAGGCATGGGAGCAGACTTATTTGGCTCTTATGTGGCTACTATTTTAGCTACCATGGTGCTGGGGCGTGAGGTGGTGGTGGAAGATAATTTCGGAGGCTTGTCGCCGGTCATACTGCCGATGCTGATTGCCGGCTTAGGTATAGTTTTCTCGCTGATCGGGATGCTCTTTGTTCGGGTAAAAGAGGGAGGCAATGTGCAGGGGGCGCTGAACCTGGGCAACTGGATTTCTGTAGCCTTAACCGCTGTAGGTGCTTATTTTGCTATTGAGTGGCTGCTGCCGGAAAATCTGACCCTGCGCAATTTCGATTTCACTTCTTCCGGAGTGTTTCTGGCGGTAATCGTAGGTTTAGTGGTAGGCGCCCTCATGAGCATCATCACTGAGTATTATACGGCGATGGGTAAAAAACCTGTCAGCTCAATTGTGCAGCAGTCTTCTACAGGCCATGCCACCAATATTATTGCAGGTCTGGCTGTAGGCATGCATTCCACTGTGTTGCCCATTATAGTGCTGGCAGCGGGCATAGTGCTATCTTATGCAGCAGCAGGCTTGTATGGAGTAGCCATTGCGGCGGCAGGTATGATGGCTACAACAGCCATGCAACTTGCCATTGATGCTTTTGGACCCATAGCAGATAATGCCGGCGGTATAGCTGAAATGAGCGAACTGCCAAAAGAAGTACGAGAGCGCACCGACATACTGGATGCTGTAGGCAATACCACTGCAGCTACAGGTAAAGGATTTGCTATAGCCTCTGCTGCGCTTACATCTTTGGCGCTTTTTGCAGCGTTTGTGGGTATAGCCGGTATTCCAAGTATTGATCTTTACAAAGCGCCTGTACTGGCAGGCTTGTTTATAGGTGCCATGATTCCTTTTATCTTCTCGGCATTAGCTATATCGGCAGTGGGTAGAGCAGCCATGTCGATGGTGCAGGAAGTGCGGCGCCAGTTCCGCGAGATTCCGGGTATTATGGAGGGTACAGGTAAACCGGAGTATGAAAAGTGTGTCGCTATCTCTACAAAGGCTGCCATTCGGGAAATGATGCTGCCAGGGGCTATAGCGCTGATTGTACCTATAGTGGTTGGCTTTGGCTTCCGGAATGTATTTCCCGATACTTCCTCTGCCGAGATACTGGGTGGCCTCTTGGCCGGAGTAACGGTATCTGGTGTATTGATGGCCATGTTTCAGTCAAACGCAGGAGGGGCCTGGGATAACGCAAAGAAATCTTTTGAAAAAGGGGTTGAGATCAACGGGAAAGTAGAATATAAAGGCTCTGATGCCCATAAAGCCTCTGTAACAGGCGACACAGTAGGAGATCCTTTCAAAGATACCTCGGGTCCATCTATGAACATCCTGATAAAGCTGATGTCTATCGTATCGTTGGTTATAGCACCTCATATTGCCTTGGAGCAGGAGCCTCCACTGCCGGAAGCGCCGATCGAAATAAATATGGATACCAAAAGTTTAACACCTGAACAGGCCAGTGCAGCTGTTAACTCAGAAAATACAGTGGCTCTGGAGGTAGTTGCCGCTGAAAGATAAAGTAATTGATTAGGTTAGTTAGTATAGTTTCGATAAGCCCGGCACATTGTGTTGGGCTTATTTTTTAATTATAGTATCTTTGCCAAAGACACCAATACAAATAAACATGGAGCCTCGTACTGTAACGCTGCACGACTGTGACTTTGATACTTATATCTGTGAAGAGGAAATAATTGCCCATATTACAATGATGGGGGAACAGCTGGATAAAGATTACGCAGATAAAAATCCTCTTTTTCTGGCGGTTCTGAACGGCTCTTTTATGTTTGCTGCCGATCTGATGAAGCGTATTAGCATAGCTTCTGAAATTTCTTTTATAAGGCTTTCCTCTTACAAAGACATGCAGAGTACAGGCACTGTAAAAGAGATTCTTGGTTTATCGGAAGAAGTGAAAGGGCGGCATGTTGTTGTGCTGGAAGACATCGTAGATACCGGACATACTGTACATGGCCTGTTGCAGCAGCTTGAGGCAAAAGAACCCGCTTCTTTAGAAGTAGCCACCTTATTGCTTAAGCCGGACTGCCTGCAGCACGACCTTAAGATCAGATATGTGGCTAAATCCATTCCGAATGATTTTGTGGTGGGATATGGTTTGGATTACAATGGCTTAGGTCGTAACCTCAGAGATATATACAAAATCGTATCCTGAAACCAGCCTATTGCTGCAGGGCCATACCCGAACGTCAGGCAGGCCGGCCACTTGGTTTATTACGTCTGCAAATAAGATAAACTGAATCTGCTGAAATACTTATAAAAGTAGCAATACCGCTAATAACATAAATCTGTTTCGTTTATAAATAATAGGTAATACAACATTTATAGTTATTTTTGCCTTCTATCAACATTAAAAATATGCTCAACATTGTTTTGTTTGGCCCTCCAGGCGCTGGTAAAGGAACACAAAGTCAGAAACTGATTGACAAATATAACCTGGTTCACCTTTCTACAGGTGATTTGCTCCGTTCAGAGATTGCTGCTGGTACAGAGTTAGGTATGAAAGCAAAGTCTTTGATGGACAATGGAATCTTGGTGCCAGACGAAGTGGTGATTGGCATGATAGCAAACAAGCTGAAAGAGCACAACGATGCCGAAGGCTTTATTTTTGATGGTTTTCCGCGTACTGTTCCGCAGGCACAGGGCTTGGATAAACTCCTGCTGGAGCATGATACCGAAATTTCAGGCATGCTGGCACTGGAGGTAGATGATGAAGAATTAACGAAGCGCCTGTTGCTTCGCGGTGAAACATCCGGCCGTCCTGACGACCAGAATGAGGAGCTTATCCGCAAGCGTGTGCAGGAGTACAATACCAAAACTGCACCTGTGGCTGACTATTATGCAGGCCAGAGTAAGTTTTTTGCTGTAGATGGGATCGGTGAAATCGATGCTATTTTTAAGCAACTTTGCCACTACATTGATGCTCTTAAAGAGAAGCAGGAAAAATAGCATCCTGTCACCTTTTTGGCATTACTGAATTTATACCTAGTACGGCTAATGAGATATAAACACTTTTTCATTTAAAAGTGTATTATATCTCATTAGTGTTTAATTATCATTTACTTATTTAATGACAGGGTTTGGCTTCATCCAACTTTATAGATTACGTTAAAATCTGCTCCCGCTCCGGCCGGGGAGGAGGTGGGTCTGCACATTTGCACCGCGACAAGAAAACAGCTAAGGGCGGGCCTGACGGAGGCGATGGCGGGCGTGGAGGCCATATTATCCTGAGGGGAAACTCCCAGCTCTGGACGCTTTTGCATTTGCAGTTCCGCAAGCACGTTATGGCTGAAAACGGGCATAACGGAGGACCAGCCCACTCATCGGGAGCGCAAGGGAAAGATGAGATACTGGAGGTGCCATTGGGTACGGTAGCAAGAGATGCCGAAACAGGTGAGGTGAAATGTGAGATTACCGAGCACGGACAGGAAATTATACTAACTGCAGGTGGAAGAGGTGGCTTAGGAAACGCTCACTTTAAATCGCCTACTAACCAGACGCCGCGCTATGCACAGCCAGGTGAAGAGGGAATTGAAGAATGGGTGGTACTGGAACTGAAACTCTTGGCCGATGTGGGTTTGGTAGGATTCCCGAATGCCGGAAAATCTACCTTGCTTTCGGTTGTTTCTGCCGCCAAGCCTAAAATTGCAAACTATGCCTTTACTACCCTAGAGCCAAACCTGGGAGTAGTTGCTTACCGCGACTATAGGTCCTTTGTAATGGCCGATATACCAGGTATTATAGAGGGGGCTTCTGAAGGAAAAGGCTTAGGGCTCCGCTTCCTGCGCCACATAGAAAGAAACTCCATTCTTTTGTTCATGATTTCCTGCGAAAGCCCCGATATAGCAGAAGAGTACAAGATACTGCTCAACGAGCTGGAGACGTTTAATCCTGAGCTGCTCGATAAAAAGCGTATCCTGGCCATCACTAAAACAGATATGATCGACGATGAACTGGAGGCGGAAATGCGTGCCACATTACCTCAGGATCTGCCAACCGTGTTTATATCCAGCATTACACAGAAGAACATCACGCAGCTGAAAGACCTGATCTGGGAGGCGTTGAATAATTGAGCTATCCGTGAATTTGAGGATTTGGAAAATTAAGAATAAAGTGTGAGTTGATAGCGTTATAGTTGGTTTTAAATTTCCACATTTTGCATCTCCAAATTATAAATAACGTGCCACTCTGTCACTTCTGGAGTTTTGGCAAGACAATTGAAAAGATAAAAAAGACTTATCAATATAACTTTTAAAGGCATTATGTCAGATAAAGATATTAAGAAAGAGCAGGAGAACGAAGAACTGCAGGAAAATACTGCCAGTGTAGAAGAAAACGGGCAGGAGGAAACTCAGAATGAAGAAGTTACTGCCGAAGCTGAGGGTGCAACCGAAAATGCAGCCGAGGCCGAGCTCGCAGAAATGAAAGATAAATATGTGCGTCTGATGGCAGAGTTCGAAAACTTTCGTCGCAGAACAGCTAAAGAACGCATAGAACTTTCTAAAACAGCTACGCAAGACCTGATGGGGAACTTATTGCCTGTTTTAGATGATATGGAAAGAGCGCGTCAGTCAATGGAATCGGCTCAGGAAGTAAGCGCCATTTTAGAAGGACTTGACCTGGTGTTCCATAAGCTGAAAAACGTTACCCAGCAAAAGGGCCTTCAGGTAATGGAGATTAGCCAGGGCGATGACTTTAACAGCGATTTACACGAGGCAATTACGCAGGCACCGGCTCCTTCTGACGAACTGAAAGGGAAGATTATTGATGTTATTGAGAAAGGATATACTTTAAATGATAAGGTAATCCGTTTCGCAAAAGTTATTATAGGAGCTTAAGTAATGGCCAAGAGAGATTATTACGAAGTTTTGGGTGTAAGCAAAGATGCCTCTCAGGAGGAGATTAAAAAGGCTTACCGCAAAATCGCAATTAAATACCACCCTGATAAGAACCCGGACGACCCGACTGCCGAAGATAAATTTAAAGAGGCAGCAGAGGCCTACGAGGTGCTGAGTGATCAGCAGAAGCGCCAGCGTTATGATCAGTTTGGCCATCAGGGTATGAACGGAGGCGGCTTCGGCGGAGGTGGCATGAACATGGAAGATATTTTCTCCCAGTTCGGCGACATCTTTGGCGGAGGTGGCAGTCCGTTTGAAAGCTTCTTTGGTGGCGGAGGTGGCCGTTCGGGTGGTGGCCGTCGTACACGAAAAGGCAGTAACCTGCGCATTAAGCTGAAACTTGATCTGGAAGAAATAGCCAATGGCGTTGAAAAGAAGATTAAGGTGAAGCGCTATGTAGCCTGTGGTACCTGCGGTGGCAACGGAGCCAAAAGCAGTGCCGATATGCAAACCTGTAATTCCTGCCAGGGTTCCGGTCAGGTACGCAAGGTTGTAAATACTATGCTGGGCCAGATGGTCTCCACTGCAACATGCCCTACCTGTAACGGTGAAGGACGTATTGTAACAAAAGGCTGCGAAACCTGCCATGGAACAGGACGTGAGTTGCAGGAAGAAGTTATTTCAATCAATGTGCCGGCTGGTGTAATGGATGGCATGCAGCTCTCTATGAGCGGCAAAGGTAACTATCCGGAGAGAGGTGGCGTGCCGGGAGACCTGCTCATCCAGATCGAAGAAGAACTGCATCCCGTACTGAAACGAGATGGGAACAATGTTATCTTCGACCAGTATATCAGCTTTGTAGATGCTGCCCTTGGTGCCGATGTAGAAGTACCTACCATAGGCGGAAGAGTAAAGATTACCATAAAGCCAGGAACTCAAAGTGGCGAGATCTTCAGGCTGCGCGGTAAAGGTATAAAAGATATCAACGGGTATGGCAAAGGCGATCAGCTGATCCATATCAACGTCTGGACGCCTAAATCTTTGAGCAGCGAAGAACGTGCTACGTTAGAGCGCCTGCGCGATTCGTCCAACTTTGCGCCACATCCCGGTAAAAACGACAAAGGCTTCTTTGAGAAAGTAAAAGATTACTTCCAGTAAAAAGAAGTAGATGATATAGAAAAGCCAGTTGTGCCTTAGCGTGCGACTGGCTTTTTGTTTATCCGGTTCTGCCTAAGCTTCATCTGAATATTGTTTTCATTAGTCGATTTGTAGGGCTAACCTCACCGATAAAATTTGCTCTTTCGCACAATAGAACTATTTTTGATTAAATAATAAGGAGAACAAATTGAGCATCTTAAAAATTGATGGCGTTTCGAAACGCTATGCCAATCATACTGCCCTGGATCATGTAAGCTTCGAAATTCCGACAGGTTCCATTTTCGGGCTTTTAGGTCCTAACGGTGCTGGAAAAACCTCTCTTATTCGTATTATCACCCAGATTACAGGTGCCGATACAGGAGAAGTTTTTTTTAAAGGAGAACGTCTGAAGCCAGATCATATCATGGACATAGGCTATTTACCGGAAGAACGCGGCCTTTACAAAAAAATGAAAGTAGGAGAGCAATTGTTATACCTGGCGCAGCTTAAAGGCCTGAGTAAAGCAGAAGCAAAACTCCGCATTAAAGCATGGATAGACCGCTTTGAGATAAAAGAATGGCTCGATAAGAACATAGAAGACCTGTCGAAAGGCATGCAGCAGAAGGTGCAGTTTATCGTAACGGTGCTGCACGAGCCTTCACTCATCATATTGGATGAGCCTTTCTCTGGTTTCGACCCGATCAATGCCAATCTTATCAAAGATGAAATTCTGCGACTTCGTGAAAAGGGTGCCACCATTATCTTCTCTACGCACCGTATGGAGTCGGTGGAAGAGTTGTGTGATAACATAGCCTTGATTAACAGATCCCGCAAGGTGCTGGACGGGCCGGTAAAAGAAGTAAAAGATGCTTATAAAACCGATACCTACCAGGTAATAGGCAAAGGCAACCTACTGGTTTTATCGCCGGATTATGAAGTGCTGGAGCAGCATGAGAACCATGGCGTTTTCAGGGCTTCCATTAAGTTGCTGAACGGTGCTTCTCCTAATGATCTGCTACGCTACCTGGTGGAGCGTGTGGAGGTGCATTCCTTTGTAGAGCTGGTGCCAAGTATAAACGATATTTTTATCCGAAAAGTAAAGGAGACACATCATCATGAATAAAATTTGGCTGATCATCCAGCGAGAGTACCTGACACGAGTGCGCAAGAAGAGTTTTATTATCATGACTTTTATCACGCCGCTGCTTTTGGCAGCCTTTATGGTAATTCCGGCCTGGCTGGCAACCATGGAAACCGGTGCGGAAACTGTTATGGTGCTGGATGAGAGCGGGCTTTTTGCAGATAAACTGGAAAATAAAAAGGACCTGCAGTTTGTTAAGGTGAATGAGGAATTGGAGCGCGCTAAAGTTATTTACAGCGAAACCGACTATACTGCCTTGTTATACATTCCGCAACTGGATATTAATAATCCCGGAGGTATCCGGCTTTACTCCAAGAAAAACACCAGCCTGCAGACTCAACTTCGCCTGGAGAATGTACTGGAAGCAGAAATTGAAAACCAGCGATTTGTAGCTTCTGGTATGGACAGAGCTACCCTGGATAAAATGAAAGCCAATATTTCTATTGCCGCCATTAACCTGAGCGATGGCAGCGAAAAAGACAACAATGCCATTGTAACTTCCATTGCCGGTGTTGCCGGAGCCGTAGTTATTTATTTTTTCATTTTCCTGTATGGCGTTCAGATCATGAGGGGGGTGATAGAGGAGAAAGTAAACCGTATTGTAGAGGTGGTAATTTCTTCTGTTAAGCCTTTTCAGCTGATGATGGGGAAAATAGTGGGTATTGCAGCCGTTGGTTTAACACAGTTTCTGCTATGGGTAATACTGTCGTTTATTGTGGTAACCGGTGTGCAGGCCGCTTTCGGCATAAAACCGGCACCTACTCCCATGGAGCAGTTAGCTGCAGGGCAGGCCGCTGCCACCGGCGATGACCAGGACGAGTTGGAGCAGGCGCAGGAAGTAAAGGGTAATAAAATGCTCACAGAAGGCTTAAGTGCTTTATCAAACCTGAACATCCCCCTGATTGTCGGCTGTTTCCTGTTTTACTTTTTAGGAGGATATTTGCTGTACGGCTCCCTGTTTGGGGCCATAGGAGCTGCTGTAGATAACGAAACAGACACACAGCAGTTTATGATGCCGATTACCATACCGCTTATTATTTCCTTTATCATGTCTTATACCATAGTCCTGAAAAACCCTGATGGGCCTGTGGCTTTCTGGATGTCTATTATTCCGCTTACCTCGCCCATTGTTATGATGGTGCGTGTGCCTTTTGGAGTACCTGGCTGGCAACTGCTGCTATCCATGGGGCTACTTATTGCTGGCTTTATCATAACTACTTGGCTTGCAGGTCGTATTTATCGTGTAGGCATTCTGATGTATGGAAAGAAAGTGAATTACAAAGAACTTTCGAAGTGGTTATTTTACAGAGTTTAGTTTTGGCTGTTAGTACAAAGTAAACTATAGAAGTAGAGAGAGTAGCTGGTCTGGCAGGAACGGCTACTTTTTTTATTATATTGTACTGATAAGAAACTGGTCCTTCCCATAAAATTTACTTGCATGATGAAGCATCTTTTAAGCCTGCTCTGTTTGATAATGATCTCTACCCTTGTTGTTGCTCAGGAAAAAGACAAACCTGCTTATAAGCTTTTTACAAAGGCAGGAAAGAGCATTGGCTATGGCAAAATGTTGCAGGAGCTTCAGAAGGCAGATGTGGTGCTGTTTGGAGAGCAGCATAACGACCCGATTGCACACTGGCTGCAGCTGGAAGTAAGCCGGGACCTGCACAAAGCACACCAGCAGCAGTTTATAATAGGTGCCGAAATGTTCGAAGCCGATGTGCAGCTGGTTCTGGATGAGTATTTGGCAGGACAGGTGGCAGAAACAAATTTTGAGCAGGAATCCAGGCCGTGGAATAACTATAAAACGGATTATAAACCAATTGTTCGTTTTGCCAAAGAAGCCAAAGTTCCATTTGTGGCTACCAATGTACCACGCCGCTATGCTGCGATGGTTTCTGCCGGTGGTCTCAAAGCTTTGGAAAGCACTTCTGCCGATGCAAAGAGATATATAGTACCCCTGCCAATAGAAGTAGACATGAGCCTGCCGGGCTATAAGAATATGCTCTCAATGTTTGGGAGCAACACACATGGCACTACCAAGGCAGAAAATGTGGTGCAGGCCCAGGCGCTGAAAGACGCAACCATGGCACATTTTATCCAGGAGCAGCTGAACCGGCAGAAGAAGGTGTTACACCTGAACGGAGCGTATCATTCCGATAACTTCGAAGGCATTGGCTGGTATCTGCAAAAAAAGAACCCGAAGGCTAAAATCACGACCATCACCACCATTCTACAGGAGGACCTGGAAAAGCTGTCGGATGAGCATAAAAATAAAGCAGATTTTATACTGGTGGTACCAGCAGGCATGACCAGGACCTACTAAATGGGTAGGTGTTAAATTAGCCTCAGCAATTCCGAAGCGGCGGCAAATGCCGACTTCTGCCCTTCTTTTACCTGCTCTGTAAAGTCAGGCAACAGGCTCTTTACCTGCGGGTGGGTATAAAACTTCTCTTCCAGCCCTTGCCGGATGGCCTCATGTAACCAGAGTAAGTTCTGCTGTTTTCTTTTTTTCTCAAAAAAGCCATTGTGCTGCGTTTGGTCCAGGTAAGCAGCAATGGTTTGCCAAATGGTATCGAGGCCGGCATCTTGTATAGCTGAACAAACTGATACTTTGGGAATCCAGCCAGAAGCAGTAGGAGGATAGAGGTGCAGTGCATTCTGGTACTCTGCTCGTGCGGCTTTGGCTTTATGTACGTTAGCACCATCGGCCTTGGTAATGGCAATCGCATCTGCCATTTCCATGATACCGCGCTTGATGCCCTGTAGCTCATCGCCGGCACCAGCCAACATCAGCAACAGGAAAAAGTCGACCATGGCATGCACTGCCGTTTCTGACTGGCCAACACCTACTGTTTCTACAATAATGGCATCAAAGCCTGCAGCCTCGCACAACAGAATTGTTTCGCGGGTATTGCGTGCAACGCCACCCAGAGACTTACCGGCTGGCGAAGGTCTTATAAAGGCCTGCGGATTGGTTGCCAGAGAATCCATGCGGGTTTTATCGCCTAATATACTGCCTCCGGAGCGCTGGCTCGTTGGATCTATCGCTAAAACAGCAATTTTCTTACCTTGATGATTGATCAGGTAATTACCGAATGTCTCAATAAAAGTACTTTTGCCCACACCCGGAACACCTGTAATACCAATGCGCAACGAGTTGCCTGTGTAAGGTAGCAGCTGGTCAATTACTTGCTGTGCCAACTCCTGGTCGCTGGCCAATCTGCTCTCTACCAATGTAATGGCACGGCTTAACATGACACGGTCGCCGGCCATGATGCCTTCAATATACTTCTCTTTATGAAACCGTTTTGCCAATGCTTCTTACTCTTCCCGCAAATTTACTATTTCTCTGCTTTTTCACCACATGCTTTATTGCTTACAAGGTAAAGCAAATCACAAAGGAAGGTTAAACATTGAATTTATTCTGAGGCGAAATGGTTAGTAGTGTCTGAAGGCCAGTTATATAGAAGCTGGTGAACAGGCATGTTTTCAACTTCAGGGCTTTAATAGCGCTTATTGAATTTAATGAAACAAATTTGGATGCTTTTTGCCGCTTTGTTAGCGGTAAATGTTGCTGCTGAAGCACAAACTGAAATGAATAATATTTCAGCTACAGGAAGGGGAGGGGTTGCGACTACATTTGTGCGCGACTATCAGGCAATAGGTATAAACCCCGCAAATATTGGAAAGAGTGAGTCCTTTATCTCTTTTTCTATTCTGGAAGGAGGTTTAAGGGCTAATTCAAACGCATTTACCCGTGCCAATTTGCCTGTTTTCAGGAACTATCTGAAAAGCGCTGAGGCAACGATGGCAGAACGGGCAGAGCTTTCCAACACCTTTAGTAATAGCAACCTGCTGAATGGCTCAGGAGACATCAATACCCTAGCCTTGTCTGTTAACTTCCCCCGTTTCGGAAGCTTTGCCTTTAGTAACCGGCAACGAGTGGTGGGGCAGGCATTTTTAAATAAGAACTTTTCTGACCTGATTTTCCTGGGTGAAAATGCTCCTTTTATAGCTGCCCTTCAACCGGCAGAGAGAATATTTCTGTCAGAAATTTTTAATGGTACCAACATTCAGACATTGTGGCTGAATGAGTGGAATCTGGCCTATAGCAAGAAGCTTCTCTCCTTGCCGAACCTGCAGCTGTATGGTGGCGTTGGCTATAAGTACATACAAGGTATGAACATGTATGCATTCAGCGCTCAAAACGGCGAATTGCAAACCTATGGCAGAAGCACCAGCTTGCTGGGGATCGATTATGAAGCCAGCTTAAATACTTCCAGTATCAGGTTTGTGGAAGGTGGGAACCGGTCACCTGTAGGTGCAGGCCATGGAATTGATCTGGGCCTGTCTGCTGATTTGGGGCTTTCAGATAAGGTGGTAAAAGTTAGTCTTGCGCTTACCGACATCGGGAAAATGACCTGGACTGAAAATTTTAAAGAAGGAAAAGATATCGGCTTTACCTTACCTACAGAGGCAGAGTTTGCTAAAAGCGGCGATATAAAAGCCTTTGCACTGGATGTAGCGGAGCAGGTGCTCGACAGTTCTATTGCTTATTCACCGGTAGATAGACTTACTACTGATCTGCCGACGCGCCTGCGAACAGGTATTGGCATTAAGCTAAGCGAAAAGGTAGAACTTGGGGTAGATTATGTGAAACCACTGAATAAAGCAGTCGGCAATATTCCTGACGATTTCATTGGTATTGGTATTGATCTGATGCCGCTTTCAAAACTACGCATCAGTTCAGGTGTGAGTACGGGAGCCGGCGAAAAGCTGAATCTTCCTTTAGGGATAGCGTTTGTTACTTCTGCCTATGAATTTGGTATAAGCACACGTGATGTGACAGTACCCTTTTCCTCCGGCGAACAACTTAGAGGATCGTTAGCTGTCGGTTTCTTAAAATTCAGGATCAGGCGTTAATATCATAAGATTAAGGTTCTAGAGCCACATAACCGACATTTCGTAAGGCCGGTTATGTGGCTCTAGCGTTATAGTTAATTCAGATTATTTAGAGGCTTGTCCGGATTGCTTGGTTTTGGTTATCCCCTGTGGAAAGTTAGGTAAGCCCATATCACTTTTTTTACCTGCCAAATGAAACCCGTTATCGGTATAAGTACAGGCCGTACCTGCTGCATTAGGTTTGCTGATGACGCCTAAGTAATTGCTGTCTTTACGGGCAATATAAATTTTACCATCGGGAGCAAGTTGTATGGCTCCAATACGGGGGCTTGCAGATGTACCAACTACAACCGCCGATTTCGAAATAGCTGCGGCTGAACCTGCTTTCAGGTCAAACTGAATTACCTGTGCCTTGCCCCCTCCAATGCCATTAGCTGTGCCATACAGTTTAGTACCATCAGGCGAGAAAACAACACCGTACGCTTCTTCAAATCCCTTTAAAAGAATAGGGCCAGAAATTACGCCTGTGCTTTTGTTAAAGCTCAGCACTTCAAAATTACTTTCATCATCCCAGAGTGCGGATGCTAAACGGGTGCCATCCGGAGAAGGCGTTAAATACCCGATAGCTTTGCGGTTATTACCGCCGTGTACGGTTCCTACATTACTCACGACAGGCTGTACGCTTACACCTTCAGCAGAAACAAGGTAAGCCATATAGGCGTTGCTATTCCACCTGTGCCCGATTACCCACCAGTCGCGGTTATTGCTGTGCTTTACGGCAGTTAGTTTTTCAGTAGCAGGAGCGATCATAAATGAGTTTTTATAAACCAGGTCGCCGTTTCCGCCATCTTTTTTCATATTAATAATACTGTAGCGCATGCCATTCGACTGTGCTTGTATATCAGTAGTGAAAATATAATAGATGCTGTCGTTGCCGGGCTTTGGAAGGATCAGAGCCGACTGTGTAGACGATTTCATGCCCATCAGGCCATTCCCGTTTGGCATTACACGGTGGTTCCGGTTCCAGACGGTAATGCCGTTTGTATAAAACAAGAGGTTGCCATCTTTATCAGATATACTGGCGCTGCCTTCCTCAGTTATTAGTCTCCCATTCGTCTGAACAATAGCTGTATCGGGTTTAAAAGCTATACCAGCATTTTTTCCAAAATACCAGTTAGTGGTTTCTCCCTGGGCAGCCGCCGAAAAGCCGGATAAACTCAATGAAAGAGCGACTATGATGTGTTTTAAATTTATCATATGAAATAGCCTTTACGTTGCATGACTGATTACAAACAGAGTGCCAGGTTACAAAATGCCGCTTCCGGATGCAGGCAAAAGCTGTTGTGTTAAGGGTGAACAGGTAAATAAAAAATACTGATTATTATTAGCTGCTTTATTATAGCATAGCAAGAGCCTCTAAAGCAGAATTCTGCTTTAGAGGCTCTTGCTATACCAAACGTAAGTTACCTAAGATCTATTATGGGCAAGGGAGTTCATCTTTTTTACCCAGATTAAGGCTGAGACCTAGCATATGATGAAAATAGGTGTCATTTTTTGTTCCACCTGCAATACCATCGTATGCGTCTGAGAACGTATAATGTTGCCCGAACTGATAAAAAACGCCTAATTTCTCATTTATATTGTATTTAAAACCAAGCGCAACAAGAAGAACGGGTGTGGTCATTCTGGTGCTGGTAGGCTCCCGCAGCCTTGTTTCTCCTTCAGTTCTCACGAAATTTGCCCCGAATGAAGTGAGAATATAAGGACCTAATTTGGGCTCTTCGTTTTTCATGATAAGCCCATTCTTATCTTTCTCACCACCATGAATGAGCATTTTAAGGCCATGCAACTTTAGTTTTGCTCCTATAAGAGCTGTCCCCATGCTACCTTCATAATATCCGCCAGCTCTGATTTTGGACTCATTCGATTCATAAGGATTTGAGCCACGGATGTGGCTGTCAATTTTGCCATAGCCAAGATGAATGCTCCCGTCAAAAATGCGGCTGAGATACCTGTTATAAGCTACACCGCCGCCGAAGGTCATGTTGGTAGACCAGTATTGGGAAGAAATATCGCCTGAATATTGGTAGCCACTTCCGAATATTTCGATATTGTTGCGTTGCATTTTATTTTGTGCAGTGCCAGGTAGTGCTACACCAAGCACCAGCAGTGCTGCCAGTGTCAGAATAGGCAAGAAGGGTTTATAGTAGTTCATAGTTATCTCAAAAAATTAACAGTACCCATAACAGTAGATCTTACTGCTTATGAAGTATTTTTTCAGTTGCAGGGGCTGAAGCCTCAGCCTCTAAAAAGAGAAGTTTTAGAAGAACGCCATTTGTCCAGCCAAAACCGTCCTGGTTGGGGTATTCTCCTCCGCCCGCTTCTAATGTCAGATCCTCTACATTATATTTTTCCACCATTTTTCCGGTATGGTGATAAACTACCTTATTTAAACGTATCCAGTTTGCGGCAATTGTATCTGCCAGAGAGTTATAGCCATAATTTGTCAAGCCTTTATAGCTGATCCACTGTAAGGGTGCCCAGCCATTAGGGCTGTCCCACTGTTCTCCGGTTCTGTTTAAACTTGTAACCAAACCTCCCGGCTTAAGAAAATCGGCTTCTATCCGCTTGGCTATTCTGGCCGCCTGTTTGGGCTTGGCTATCCGGAAGTAGAGCGGAAAAACGCCTGCTAATGTGGGCTGGGCAGTATGTGCAGTTTTTACAAAGTCATAATCATAGAAGAAGCCATCTGCTTTGCTCCAGCAGTATTTTAACAGAGCCTTCTGCCGGCTTTTAGCCTTTTTGGTGAAAAACTGTTCTTCTGCCTTATTGCCTTGTAGGCTGGCTACTTCAGCCAGCGTTTTTTCGAGGTGATACAGCAGTGCATTCAGGTCTACAGGAATAATGTCGGTGGTGTGAATTGTTGCCAATGTTTTGCCATCTGTAAACCAGCGGCTGCTGAAGTCCCAGCCAGACTCTGCGGCGGCCTTAATATTCCGGTAAATTTCTTCATGGTTTCTCCCCGATGCAGCTGCAAGCTGAACATCTTCTCTGTACGACTCTGGCCGGGGGCTTGGATTATCGTCCCAGTACCTGTTTAAAATACTGCCATCAGGTAGCTTTACAACTCTTCTATGTTGTGTTGATTTGGAAGTAAGTGTGTTAGAACCCTCCATCCAGAAGGTATACTCCTGGCGTAGATAAGGCGCATAGGTTAGGAGTATCTGCTCCCCTTTTTCCTCAGCCAGAATTTTCAGCATGAGCGAATAGAAAGGTGGCTGTGAGCGACTTGTATAATAGCTTCGGTTGCCGTTCGGAATGTGCCCGACCGTTTCAATCAGGTGGGAAAAATTATCCACCATGTACTGGATCAGCTCCGTCTCTCCACTTGCCTGAAGCCCCAGCATAGTAAAATAGCTGTCCCAGTAGTAAATTTCCCTGAAGCGACCACCGGGTACTACGTAAGGATAGGGTAGTGGCAACAGAGAGCTATTGTCTGTGCCGGGTTCGCGGGTAAGGATCGGCCAGAGCTGGCGGATATGTTCAGAAACAGTTAAAGATGTATCTGATTTAAAATTTGTGGCAGGCTCTGGTGGCAGTTCAAAGTGTTGCAGAACAAAATCTCTTAAATTGAAACTGGCATTATCTTTTTGTTCCTGGTAAGAACTCAGAATGGCTTCAGGCGAAGATTTAGGTATACAATCAACAAAGGTTTTTGAATCTGAAAAGACTTCTTTTAGCTGTACTTGCTTAAACAGTTCACCCAGCTGCTCTTCCGGCTTAAACTGAGCTGCCACAGGATTAATTACCCAGAGCAGGCAGAAGCGTAGAAGTAGCAGTATCCCTTTGTTGATACGGGAGGGAACAATAGACTGAATGTTCTTCATGTCCTGGGTGAGTTACTTTGTATGATGCTTATTATATAGTTCTTTGCGCATGTTTTGCTTTTGATACGCGATTCAGAAGTGTTAGTTAAGCCTTCTGCGGATATTTATAGTACAATGGCAAGCGGAACCGTAAAAGCACGTATAGCTTAAGCGCATCGTATAACCCGGAACTTATAAAGAATACGATGTGCGGATAGTGTTGCGCTATAACAGGCGGCGGGGCGGTAGTGCCTGTAGATTTGCTCAGTAAAAAATTCAGCTTTTCAGCAGCAACTACGCATGGTGTAAGCCACTAATATATTGGATTACACCATACGGGAGCAATTTAATTGCCTGTTGGATTTCCGGTCGTATGGCCTTTTGTGACAGTATCGGCTTCTGTTTGAATGATGCCTGCGGTGTCTTCTCTGCCTGTGCCTGGTAAATCGCCGCTTCCATCAACACCTGTTCTTCTGGTTTCTTCGGGGGCAACACCTGTTGTGTTGCCAGCATTATTAGGGTTACTATCGCACGATGAGGCGAATAATAAGCATAGGCTCATGAAGGTTGTTGCTATGATCGTATTTTGTGTTTTTTTCATTGTTCTATTTTTAAAATTAAGATTTGCCGCTTTTGTGCACTTCTGCCACAAAATGCATACTTGTAGTGGTTGAATAATAGGCTTAGGCAATAGCAGATAGCTGTATTAATTTGTTGTTCCGCCAGACGTTGATCCGGTGGTTGTGCCTGCACTATCAGGGTCTGTTGTCGTAGCAGTTGAATCCAGGGTTGGCTCCAGGTTAATATTATCGCCATGCGTTGCTTCCGGCTGTGCATGCTCACTGGTGGCATCGCCGTCGCCAGTTCCTCCGCATGAAGCAAAGAAAAGGCAGGTGCCTGTAAATAATACTGTTAAGGTGGCAGCATATCTTCCTTTTTTCATAACCTTATTGTTTAGGTAAACCTTATCTAAGTCGCATTTATAAAATAAACAGGCAACTATACTTCATTGCCCTATCAGCTTAGAACGTGGGAAGATAGGTTTTGTTTAACTAAGTGCTAACAAGCGGAGCAAGCCCTTGAGAAGGCAGTTTCGAATGGAGCTTAACAGGTTGGCCCAGTACAAAAAGGGGGGAATTAAAAGTGCAGTCTCCGCAGCTTCTGTAACATGTTAAGAAAGCCGTGGAGACTGCAGATGATTAAAAGGGTCGCTTGGTAAAGTTTACCTGGCTCATGGCATTCTTTTCATACAGCGCTACGCAATAAGGCTTATATGTAGCTTCAAAGCTTTCCTGCCCTGGAATTAATTCCTTCGGTACCGGAGAGCCTTTCAAAAAGAAGTATACCTTCGTGTTTCCGTATTTGGTATGCGGCATATATTCCCCATACTGCTGCATTTCAGCCCAAAGTGTGTCGGCAACGCTAACAGCATATACCCGCACAATCGGGCCCGTATTGTTCTCATTTCGGTAGAAGGCCTCCTCTTTAAACTCTCCTTTCAGATCCTGCGGACCAGGCTGAGAGAAGCTATCGTAAACAAACCATGCAATGAAAATAAGAGCAATGACTGTGAGTACTGATTTTAGTTTTTTCCCAGACATAGGCCTATTCCTCCAACCGCTTTATAAGTTTCTCCAGGATGTTCTGTGCTGCTACTGAGATGATTGTACCTGGCCCGAAAACGCCTTCAGCTCCTGCTTTAAACAGGAAATCATAATCCTGTGCCGGAATAACACCGCCTACTATTACCATAATGTCTCCCCGATCTAATTTACGAAGCTCCTCTATCAGCTGCGGCACCAGCGTTTTATGGCCAGCTGCCAGCGAAGACACACCTACCACATGCACATCGTTTTCGGCTGCCTGCATGGCTACTTCGGCCGGTGTCTGGAACAAGGGGCCAATGTCTACATCAAAGCCAAGGTCGGCAAAGGAGGTGGCAATTACTTTGGAGCCACGATCATGACCATCCTGGCCCATTTTGGCAACCATAATCCTTGGGCGGCGACCTTCCAGTTCTTCGAACTGATCGGCCAGTGCTTTGGCACGCTCAAAGTTTTCATCGTCTGATAGCTCTGCTGAGTATATGCCTGAAATAGATCTGATCACGGCTTTATGTCTTCCATAAACTTTTTCTAACGCATCGGAAATTTCGCCTAAAGTAGCACGATGGCGGGCTGCCTCTACAGCCAGAGCCAACAAATTACCATCGCCAGAGGCTGCTGCAGTAGTTAAGGCCTCTAGTGCCTGCTGTACAGCCGCTGCGTTTCGGTTATCTTTTACCTGCGCCAGCCTTTTAAGCTGCGACTCCCGCACGGCTGTATTATCGATATCTAAAATCTCCAGTTCGTCTGCCTGTTCGGGCCTGTACTTATTTACGCCAACTATTATATCCTTTCCAGAATCTATACGGGCTTGTTTACGTGCTGCGGCTTCTTCTATACGCATTTTAGGCAGACCAGTCTCAATAGCTTTAGCCATGCCGCCCAGCTCTTCCACTTCCTGTATCAGTGCCCAGGCTTTGTGCGCCAGCTCATGGGTAAGCGTTTCTACATAATAAGAGCCTCCCCACGGATCGACCACTTTGGTAATGCAGGTTTCCTGCTGCAGGTATAGTTGTGTATTACGCGCAATACGTGCCGAGAAATCGGTTGGTAATGCAATGGCCTCGTCTAAGGCATTGGTATGCAGGCTTTGCGTACCGCCAAGTGCAGCAGCCAAAGCCTCAACACAGGTACGCGTTACATTATTGAACGGGTCCTGTTCGGTTAAGCTCCAGCCCGAGGTCTGGCAGTGGGTGCGCAGCGCCAGCGACTTCGGGTTTTTGGGGTTGAACTGTTTGATCAGCTTTGCCCACAGCATACGGGCAGCCCGCATTTTGGCTATCTCCATAAAATGGTTCATGCCAATGGCCCAGAAGAAGGAAAGCCTTGGCGCGAAATCATCTATATCCATACCTGCTTTAAGGCCTGTGCGCACATATTCCAATCCGTCTGCCAGTGTATAAGCCAACTCTATATCAGCGGTGGCACCAGCCTCTTGCATATGGTAGCCAGAGATAGAAATAGAGTTAAAGCGCGGCATATGCTGCGAAGTATAGGCAAAAATGTCGGCTATTATCTTCATACTGGGCTCCGGCGGGTAGATATAGGTATTCCGTACCATGAACTCCTTCAGAATATCATTCTGAATCGTGCCGCTCAACTGCTCCGGTTTTACGCCCTGTTCTTCGGCAGCTACAATGTAAAAAGCCAGCACAGGCAATACGGCTCCGTTCATAGTCATAGAAACCGACATCTGGTCCAGTGGAATCTGGTGGAAGAGTATCTTCATGTCTTCCACCGAGTCTATCGCTACGCCTGCTTTGCCTACGTCGCCTACCACACGCGGATGGTCTGAATCGTAGCCACGGTGAGTGGCTAAGTCGAAGGCAACAGAAAGGCCTTTCTGGCCACCGGCCAGATTGCGGCGGTAAAAAGCATTCGATTCCTCTGCCGTAGAAAAACCAGCGTACTGCCTGATCGTCCAGGGCTTTTGCACATACATGGTGCTGTAAGGCCCGCGCAGATAGGGCGGTAAACCAGCAGCAAATTTAAGGTGCTCGAAAGACTGCACGTCTTCCGGTGTATAGTAGCTTTTTACCTCGATCTGCTCAGGTGTTTTCCAGCTACCTGCTTCCGGTAATGCAGCCGCTCCTGCTGTACCTAATGTGTTTATATCTATTTTAGAAAAATCCGGCTTCACTTCTTTTCAATTATGAATTATGAATTAGAAATTATGAATGGAAAATACCTGAGCAGATGAATACATCTCCAGATCCCCACAGCTTCACATCCGCACATCTCCATATTATTCCTGCTGGTCCTGCTCATTCTGGGCCAGTCGCTTTTGCACCAGCTCTAAAAGCGTGGTTGTATCGCAGTCTTCAAATATAAATTCATCGTAGCCCTGCTGCATCATTTCTGCTTTCATGTGCTGCGGGTCAGCAGCCAGTATAATAATCGGTTTTACATGATGTTGCTTTAATCTAGGTGCAAGCTCGTGTGTATACGTTGTTTCTGAAGCTGATATAACCACCACTTCTGCAGCTGCATGTATTAAGCTGTCAGAGGCTTCTGCTACTGCGTTATACTGTTGTAACTCTGTTTCAAAGCCGGCACAACTGAAAAACTCTTCTGCAAATGTGGCGTTTAGCTGCCTCTTTTCCGCGTGCCCGATTATGGCTACCACTGCTCTTGGTCTGCGCTTACGTTTGCGGAGATGCAGTTCAGTGGCCATCCGCATTACCTCTGTTGGGTAAGCAGCCCGTGTGGTATCAAAATCGGCCCGCTGGATCAGTTCTTCCGGATCAAAATCCACCTTCTCCTTTGGATTAGGGTATTTATTGGTTCCTACCAGAATTTCTCGCCCTGTGGCAATGTTTGCAAACTTTTTACGACTAACATTTGTGATAGCGCCAAGTATAAAGCCATTCTGATAAGCAGCTTCGAAACCACCCTGCGCTTCCACCTCTTTAAATAAATCCCAGGAATGAACAGCCAGTTGGTTTGTGAGTGACTCGAGGTAGTATGAACCGGCGGCAGGGTCGATGGCTTTATCCAGGTAAGCTTCTTCTTTTAAAATAGTAGACACGTTTCGGGCGATGCGTTCTGAAAACTCATCTGACCTACGAAAGGTGTTGTCGAAGGGAGTAACCGAAAGAGAATCGCAGCCTGCCAGTATGGCAGCCATTGCTTCGGTTGTTACGCGCAGCATATTTACATAAGGATCGAGGGTGGTTTCGAACCAGGAGGAAGTTGTGCTGTGAATACGTATAGCTCCGGCTAACGCTTTCTCTACTCCGTAAGCTTCTGCTACAGCCGCCCATAGTAGTCGAAGCACCCGTAACTTTACAATTTCAAAGAAATAATTTGTGCCGGAGGCCATATAAAACTGCATGTTCCGGAAGGTTGCTTCTAAGGGAACTCCAGCCTCTGTTAATTTATCTATGTAGGTAACAGCGGCATTTAGCGTAAAGGCTATTTCCTGTGTAAAGGAAGCACCTATACTGCTGAAGTTGCTGCCATAGACGGCAAGGCTGTAAAAATCTCGGCTATCCTGTGTTTGCTGCACCATGCTCACGGCTGTTTCTTTTTCTTCTTCTGATAAACAACCCTTTGAGGTTAACGGGTCGTAGTAAACCCCTCCTCTTACTGTATCCGGAGTTATATGTTTCTGCTCCAGTTGCGCATACAGGCGTTTGATAAAGGGGGCAGGTGTGTCTTTCAGCCTGAAGTGCACCACGTGCTTACTCAGATCAAGAGTATCTGCCAGGTAAGCTATATCAAAAAGCGTATCATTGCCCAATACAAAGCATATACCGTCTGCGCCTCTTTGCAGCGCATCGGCAGCCTTGTCTATAGCCGGTTTGCCATTACCCTCTACCTTTATCTGTTGAATATTTAACCAGTTATTCTGGCCAGACCTGGTGCCGCGCATAAACGGAAACTGCCCTGGCTGCTGCTGCATGAGCGGAAGTTGCTGTACATCTTCCTGGGTGAAGAAAGGTTTTATTGTAATGCCATCATAAGTGCGCAAAAAGAGGCTTTCAAGTGCTGTATCACGTAAATCTTTTCGCGCTCTCTCTTCCCAATCTGCTGCGGTGGCAGGGGTAAATTCAGTGAATAGCTTCTGCTCGTGGGTCATTATGCTTTGTTCTGATTTTGCTGTAAAGATAGGATTTTATGCTTTACAAATTTACCTGTACGGGAAGCAGCTTGTTTGTGGTATAGTAATCGTATGGCTGCAGCCTGTAATTGTAAAATTGGCATGTCTCAAACTGCTTTCTTACCTGAAATTGGTTAGCTTTATAGTTTGCTAATCTAACTTAATCTAACAAATATGAAGTTTAACGCTACTATACTTAAACGAACGCTGCCGCTTTGCCTTGGCCTCGGTATATGGGCAGGACCAGCTTTTTCTCAAAACAGCAAGTTGGTGGCCAGGGCCAATGCACAGGCCGACCAGCTGGAAAAGAAAGTAATTGAATGGCGACGCGACTTTCACCAATATCCTGAATTAGGTAACCGGGAAGTTAAAACAGCCGAGAAAATTGCTGCGCACCTTAAGAAGCTTGGAATTGAAGTAGAAACCGGAGTGGCTCATACAGGTGTAGTGGGTGTGCTTAAGGGAGGAAAGCCGGGACCTGTGGTCGCCCTTCGTGCTGATATTGATGGCTTACCGGTTGCGGAAAGGGTTGATCTGCCATTCGCTTCGAAAGAGCGTACCACCTATAACGGCCAGGAAGTGGGCGTAATGCATGCCTGTGGCCACGATACGCATATAGCTATGCTGTTAGGCGCAGCAGAAATTCTGACAGGTATGAGAAGCGAACTGCCGGGCACAGTAAAGTTTCTTTTTCAGCCGGCTGAAGAAGGTGCTCCTCAAGGCGAAGAAGGCGGCGCTTTCCTGATGGTGAAGGAGGGGGTACTGGAAAAAGGGCCTCAACCGGAAGTGATCTTCGGGTTGCACATTAATTCGCAGACAGAAGTAGGCACGCTGAAATACCGTCCTGGCGGTACTATGGCCAGTGCCGATATTTTCAGGATAAAAGTGAAAGGGAAACAGGTGCACGGTGCCTACCCCTGGAATGGTATAGATCCTATCGTCGTGTCTTCCCAGATCATCGGAGGACTTCAAACTATTATAAGCCGGCAAACAGAACTGACAGAAGATGCTGCTGTTATTACAGTGGGCAGCATTCATGGGGGTGTGCGCAATAATATTATTCCGGAAGAGGTACTGATGGAAGGCACCATTCGGGCGCTAAATACGGAAATGCAAAAGCTGGTGCACGAAAAGATAAAGCTTACGGCTACCAAGATAGCCGAAAGCGCAGGTGCCGTTGCCGAAGTAACCATCATACCACAAACGCCTGTTACCTACAACGATCCTGCCCTAACAGATAAAATGCTGCCTACGCTGCAAGCTGTTGCCGGACCAGATAATGTAAAGCTGGTAAAGGCCGTAACCGGAGCAGAAGACTTTTCTTATTACCAGGAAAAGATTCCGGGCTTGTTCGTGTTTGTTGGTGGCATGCAGAAAGGTAAAAAGCCAGATGAAGTAGCACCTCATCATACGCCTGACTTTTATATAGATGAAAGAGGACTGAAGCTTGGCGTAAAAACCCTTACCAGCCTGACAATAAATTACATGGAAGGAAAAAAGAGGAAGTAAGATTTAGCAGTTTTCTTGCTTTAAGCTAATGCTGTGTATAAAGCGGCTATCTGTAGCATTCGTAAAAGTTTAAGTTGTATAGTGCCATCAGGTGCTTCTACGGTAAGCTTTTGCAGCAGAATACTATAAAAAGGCGGAATAGGATAAGCTTTTCCATAGGAGCAGGAGAGTTTCCATTCATTATAAGATTAATTATATTGAATGAGCGTTGCAGTAGTTTTTTATTAGCAACTATAGCAGAATCTCTATTTGTGCTGCGTCTGCTATCTCTTTACTTTTGCGGATAAATATTATCTGCACCCAACTCCATGAGAAAATACCTGAACATAGGTGTATTGCTGTCTGTACTTTGGTTAAGTGCGTGTCAGCAGCGCGTATGGCAACCTGAAGTACAGCTTTCCGAGTCTGATCTGCCTGTAAATAAAACTATTACTGTAAATGCAGTAGCAGAGACAACCATTGCTCCCTATCGGGAGCAGGTTACAGCCAAGATGTCGGAAGTAATTGGAACTGCTCCTGCAGAACTTCAGAAAGATGATTACCAGTCGCCGTTAGGAAATTTTGTAGTAGACCTGCAGCGGGAGCAAAGCCAGCCATTGTATGGCGCACCCATCGACCTGTCGCTGACTACCAATGGAGGTTTACGGGTACCGGTTCCACAGGGAAAGGTAAATGTGGGGACTATTTTTGAGCTGATGCCTTTCGAGAATGAATTGGTGGTGCTCACGCTGGACGGTAATATGGTAAAGGAACTATTTGATTTTGCAGCAAGCACTAAAATTGCGCCTATCGCAAATGCTACCTATACGGTAAAAAATGGCAAAGCAACAGACATCCTGATCGGCGGGCAGCCGCTGAATCTTCAGAGGAACTATACCCTTGTTACTTCTGATTACCTGGCCGGTGGCGGCGACAATATGTCTCTTCTGAAGAAAGCGTTAAAAACAGAGAAGGTAGGATTGATGATGCGCGATGCGATACTGCAGCACATCCGGCAGCTTACAGCGCAAGGTAAGCTCATTACTGCCGATACAACCACACGTGTAACCGTAATTCCTTAAAACCAGCCTGTATGAAAAGAAGAGAGTTTCTAAAAACCACGGCAGCTGGTGCGGCAGGCCTGAGCGTACTGGCTTTGCCTTTTTCTGCCGATGCTGCGGCAAACACTGTAAAATTAACTATCTTACATACCAATGATCAGCATTCCCGCATCGATCCTTTCCCGGACGATGGCCGCAAGTATGGAGGTATGGGAGGGATGGCACGCAGAGCTACTCTGATTGATAAAATCCGGCAGGAAGAACAAAATGTGCTGTTGCTCGATTCGGGCGATATCTGGCAGGGCACACCGTACTTCAATTTTTTTAACGGTGAGCTGGAGTATAAGCTCATGAGCCAGATGAAGTATGATGCAGCTACGATCGGTAACCACGATTTCGATAACGGGCTGGAGGGCCTGCATAAGCAGCTGCCATTGGCCGGGTTCCCGTTTCTGATCGCAAACTATGATTTCGGGAACACCATTCTGAAAGATCGGTTTAAGCCTTACCAGGTATTTGAAAAACAAGGGTTACGCATCGGCGTTTTCGGTTTGGGAATAGAATTAGCAGGACTGGTGGCTAAAAACAACTACGGCAATACGGAGTACCTGAACCCGGTGCAGAAGGCAGAGGAGATGGTAGCGGTGCTGCGGCAGGATGAAAAATGCCATTTCGTAATCTGTTTATCGCACCTGGGCTATAGTTACGACGACGATAAAATTGATGACAGAAAGCTGGCGCAGCAGGTAAGTGGCATCGACCTTATACTTGGCGGGCATACCCATACTTTTATGGAAGAACCTGAGGTGATCCGCCATGCCAGCGGCCACGATACCATGATAAACCAGGTAGGCTGGTCAGGTATATTTTTAGGTCGTATCGACTTTAGTTTCAATAAAAAAACGAAGAAAAAAGGCACTGTGCGTACAGCAGTTTTGCCTGTGGATAACCCTGTATTAACTTCGTGAATAAATAATTTTTTGTTTAAAAATATTTAAGCAAATTTGTAACCCCCTGCTGCTAAAGGAGAGGTTTGTTACACAAAACGAATCTTGTGTGTTTTGGAAAATTGG